>CAVOXQ010000020.1:0-123459 GCA_963700485.1 uncultured Alphaproteobacteria bacterium | reverse complement strand
CGAACCGCGCGACCCCGCCCTTTTCGGCAATGATCGGAAGGGTATAGGGATCCCATTCGAACAGCTTTGCGCCACGCTTGACCGGTTGCCCGTCCTTCACATGCACCTTCGCACCATAGGTGATCTTGTGCGACGCGCGCTCTTGCCCGTTCTCGTCGATGATCGCGATCTGCATGTTCCGGCCCATCACGATCTGTTCGCCGCTGGCGTTGGACAGAAGGTTGGGGTTGCGGAACTCGATCTTGCCTTCCTGCTGGCTTCAGGAACGACTGCTGGCCGCCCTGCGCGATGCCGCCGATGTGGAACGTCCGCATCGTCAACTGCGTTCCCGGTTCGCCGATCGACTGCGCCGCGATGATCCCGACGGCCTCGCCGACGTTCACTATCGTGCCCCGGGCAAGGTCACGCCCGTAGCACATGGCGCAGACGCCCTCTTCGGCCTCGCAGGTCAGCGGGCTTCGGATACGCGCCGACGCGACGGCTGCCTGCAGGATCGCGTCTGCCCGACGTTCGTCGATCAACTCGTTCCGGCTGACGATCACCTCGTCGGTGCCCGGAACCAGGATATCCTCGGCGGCGACCCGCCCAAGCACGCGCTCGGCAAGGGACGACACCACTTCACCATCGTTCACGGCCGCTTCGGCCGTGATCGCGTTCTCGGTGCCGCAATCGTTCGAGCGCACGATGCAATCCTGCGCCACGTCAACCAGGCGGCGTGTCAGATAGCCCGAGTTCGCTGTCTTCAGTGCGGTATCGGCCAGGCCCTTGCGCGCGCCATGAGTGGAGTTGAAGTACTCCAGCACGGTCAGGCCTTCCTTGAAGTTCGAGATGATCGGCGTCTCGATGATCTCGCCCGACGGCTTTGCCATCAGGCCGCGCATGCCGCCAAGCTGCTTCATCTGCGCGGGCGACCCCCGCGCACCGGAGTGCGACATCATGTAGACCGAGTTCGGCTCTTTCTCGGCGCCCGCATCGTCGTAGCGGACGGCGGAAATCTCGGCCATCATCTCTCCGGCAACCTTGTCGGAACACTTCGACCAGGCATCGACGACCTTGTTGTACTTCTCACCCTGGGTGATCAGGCCGTCCATGTATTGCTGTTCGAATTCCTTCACCTGGTCGCGAACCTCGTTCACGATTGTCCACTTGCTGTCGGGGATCAGCATGTCGTCCTTGCCGAACGAGATGCCGGCCTTGAACGCTTCGCGGAACCCGAGGCCCATGATCTGGTCGCAGAAAATCACCGATTCCTTCTGACCGCAGTAGCGGTAGACGGTGTCGATGACGTTCTGGACGTCCTTCTTGCGGAGCAGGCGGTTCACCAGTTCGAACGGCGCCTTGGCATTGAGCGGCAGAAGATTCCCCAACCGCAGGCGACCGGGCGTGGTCTCATAGCGCTTCCAGACCTCGTTGCCTTCTTCGTCGATCTGCTTGATGCGGGCCGTGATGCCGGCGTGCAGATGCACCTCGCCCGCGGCGAGCGCATGCTCGACCTCCTCGATCGAGGCGAACTTCATCCCCTCGCCCTTCATGCCCTTGCGCTGCATCGTGGTGTAGTAAAGGCCGAGGACCATGTCCTGCGACGGCACGATGATCGGGGCGCCGTTGGCGGGCGAGAGAACGTTGTTCGTCGACATCATCAGAACGCGCGCTTCAAGCTGGGCTTCCAGCGAAAGCGGAACGTGGACGGCCATCTGGTCGCCGTCGAAATCGGCGTTGAAGGCCGAGCAGACCAGCGGGTGAAGCTGGATCGCCTTGCCTTCGATCAGGATCGGCTCGAACGCCTGGATCCCCAGCCGGTGCAGCGTCGGCGCCCGGTTCAACAGCACCGGATGCTCGCGGATGACTTCGTCGAGGATGTCCCAGACTTCGGGACGCTCCTTTTCCACCAGCTTCTTGGCCTGCTTGACGGTGCTCGACAGCCCCTTCGCCTCAAGCCGCGAATAGATGAACGGCTTGAACAGCTCCAACGCCATCTTCTTGGGCAACCCGCACTGATGCAGTTTCAGTTCAGGACCGGTCACGATGACCGAGCGCCCCGAAAAGTCCACGCGCTTGCCCAGGAGGTTCTGGCGGAACCGGCCCTGCTTGCCCTTGAGCATGTCGCTCAGCGATTTCAGGGGCCGCTTGTTCGTGCCCGTGATCACCCGACCACGACGGCCGTTGTCGAACAGGGCGTCCACGGCCTCTTGCAGCATGCGTTTTTCATTGCGCACGATGATGTCGGGCGCACGCAGCTCGATCAGCCGCTTCAGACGATTGTTGCGGTTGATGACGCGGCGATAGAGGTCGTTCAGGTCGGACGTGGCGAAGCGGCCGCCGTCGAGCGGAACCAGCGGTCGAAGCTCCGGCGGAATGACCGGCAGCACGGTCAGGATCATCCACTCCGGCCGGTTGCCCGACTCGAGGAAGGATTCGACGATCTTGAGCCGCTTGATGATCTTCTTCGGCTTCAACTCGCCGGTGGCTTCCTTCAATTCCTCGCGCAGCTGCTCGGCCGTCGAGTCGAGGTCGATCGCGGCCAGCATCTCGCGGATCGCTTCGGCGCCGATGTTCGCCGTGAACGCGTCGGCGCCATACTGGTCCTGCGCGTCGAGGAATTCCTCCTCGGTCATGAGCTGGCCATAGGTCAGATCGGTCAGACCCGGCTCGATCACGACGTAGTTCTCGAAGTAGAGGATCCGCTCCAGATCGCGCAGCGTCATGTCGAGCATCAGGCCGATGCGGCTGGGCAGCGACTTCAGGAACCAGATGTGGGCGACGGGCGCTGCCAGTTCGATATGGCCCATCCGCTCGCGCCGCACCTTCTGGAGCGTGACTTCGACACCGCATTTCTCGCAGACGACGCCGCGATACTTCATGCGCTTGTACTTGCCGCAAAGGCACTCGTAATCCTTGATCGGGCCAAAGATGCGCGCACAGAACAGCCCGTCGCGCTCGGGCTTGAACGTGCGGTAATTGATGGTTTCCGGCTTCTTGATCTCGCCATAGGACCACGACAGGATCCGCTCGGGCGAGGCCAGAGAGATCTTGATCTCGTCGAAGGTCTTGATCGGGGCGACCGGGTTGAAGGGGTTCGTCGAGAGTTCCTGGTTCATCTTCAAATCCTTGAAAGGGAGCAGAGGCGGTCGGAAAGAGCGGTCATGCAGTCGGGGGGGCTGTCATTCGCCCCCCCGACCGCGCGATCACTCGTCTTCCTCCGCATCCAGGAGTTCCATGTTGAGGCCCAGTCCGCGGACCTCCTTGACCAGCACGTTGAACGACTCCGGGACGCCGGCCTCGAAGTTGTCCTCGCCCTTGACGATCGATTCGTAGACCTTGGTGCGGCCCGCCACGTCGTCCGACTTCACCGTCAGCATCTCCTGAAGGGTGTAGGCGGCGCCGTAGGCTTCAAGCGCCCAGACCTCCATCTCGCCCAGACGCTGGCCACCGAACTGCGCCTTGCCGCCCAGCGGCTGCTGGGTGACGAGCGAATAAGGTCCGGTCGAACGCGCGTGCAGCTTGTCGTCCACCAGGTGGTGAAGCTTCAGCATGTACTTGACGCCGACCGTGACCTTGCGGGCAAACTGCTCGCCGGAGCGACCATCGAACACGACGGACTGTCCGCTTTCGTCAAAGCCGGCGCGACGGAGCGCATCGTTGACATCGGATTCCTTCGCGCCGTCGAAGACCGGCGTCGCGATCGGAACACCTTTCGTCACGTTGCCGGCCAGTTCCAGCAGATCGGCTTCGTCCCGGTCTGCAAAGGCCGCCTCATAGGTCTCGTCTCCGTAAGCGATCCGCACCGCCTCGCGCACCGGCGTCAGATCGCCGGACCTGCGATACTCGCGCAAGGCCTCGTCGATCTTCAGACCCAGACCGCGCGCTGCCCAGCCCATGTGGGTTTCCAGGATCTGGCCGACGTTCATGCGCGACGGCACGCCCAACGGGTTCAGAACGAGGTCCACCGCCGTTCCGTCCGCAAGGAACGGCATATCCTCGACCGGAACGACCTTGGAGATCACGCCCTTGTTGCCATGACGACCGGCCATCTTGTCGCCCGGTTGCAACTTGCGCTTCACCGCCACGAAGACCTTGACCATCTTCATCACGCCCGGAGGCAGATCATCGCCGCGCCGGACCTTCTCGACCTTGTCCTCGAACCGAAGGTCGAGGGCGCGTTTCTGCGCCTCGAACTGGTCGTGCAGCGCCTCGACTTCCTTGGCGTCGCCCTCTTCGCCGAGCGCAAGCTGCCACCACTGACCACGCGACAGCGTGCCCAGAAGTTCGGCATCGATGGTCGATCCGGCCTTGATGCCTTTGGGGCCCTTGACCGCGACCTTGCCAAGGATCAGCGTCTTCAGCCGCGAGTAGATGTTGCGCTCGAGGATCGCCAGTTCGTCGTCCCGGTCACGGGCCAGACGTTCCACTTCCTCGCGCTCGATCTGAAGCGCGCGTTCGTCCTTGTCGACGCCGTGACGGTTGAACACCCGGACCTCGACGATCGTGCCATAGGCGCCCGGCGGCAGACGCAGCGACGTATCGCGCACGTCGGACGCCTTTTCGCCGAAAATGGCCCGAAGCAGTTTCTCCTCGGGGGTCATCGGGCTTTCACCCTTCGGGGTGATCTTGCCCACCAGGATGTCGCCCGGCTGAACTTCGGCGCCGATGTAGACGATGCCCGCTTCGTCGAGGTTGCGAAGTGCTTCCTCGCCGACGTTCGGAATGTCGCGGGTGATCTCTTCGGGGCCGAGTTTCGTGTCGCGCGCCGCAACCTCGTATTCCTCGATATGGATCGAGGTGAACACGTCGTCGCGCAGGATGCGCTCCGAGATCAGGATCGAGTCCTCGTAGTTGTAGCCATTCCACGGCATGAACGCGACGACGACGTTCCGACCGAGGGCAAGCTCGCCCATGTCGGTGCAGGGACCATCGGCCACGACCTCGCCGCGCGCCACGCTGTCGCCCACCTTCACCAGCGGACGCTGGTTGATGCACGAAGACTGGTTCGAGCGCTTGAACTTCCGCAGGCGGTAGATATCGACACCGGGTTCACCCGGTTCGAGCATCTCGGTGGCCCGCACGACGATACGGGTCGCATCCACCTGGTCGATCACGCCGGCGCGCCGCGCCATGATCGCGGCACCACTGTCGCGCGCGACAACCGCCTCGATCCCGGTACCCACGAAAGGCGCGTCGGATTGCAGCAACGGCACCGCCTGACGCTGCATGTTGGACCCCATCAGGGCCCGGTTCGCGTCGTCGTTCTCAAGGAACGGGATCAGCGAAGCGGCAACCGAGACAAGCTGCTTCGGCGACACGTCGATCAGGTCGATCGCATCGGTCGGGTTCAGCATGAACTCACCAGCCTTGCGCGACGAGATCAGATCGTCGGTAAAGCGCCCCTCTTCATCCTGCGCGGCGTTCGCCTGCGCCACGGTGTGACGCATCTCTTCGGTCGCCGACATGTAGACCACCTCATCGGTGACCTTCCCGTCGATGACCTTGCGATAGGGTGTCTCGATGAAGCCGTACTTGTTCACCCGGGCATAGGTCGCCAGCGAGTTGATCAGGCCGATGTTCTGGCCTTCGGGGGTTTCGATCGGGCACATCCGGCCGTAGTGGGTCGGATGGACGTCGCGGACCTCGAAGCCCGCCCGCTCGCGCGTCAGGCCGCCCGGCCCCAGTGCCGAGAGGCGGCGCTTGTGCGTCACCTCCGACAGCGGGTTGGTCTGGTCCATGAACTGCGACAACTGGCTGGAGCCGAAGAATTCACGAACGGCCGCCGCCGCCGGTTTCGCGTTGATCAGGTCTTGCGGCATGATCGTGTCGATCTCGACCGACGACATCCGCTCCTTGATCGCGCGTTCCATGCGCAGAAGGCCGACGCGGTACTGGTTCTCCATCAACTCGCCCACCGAGCGCACCCGGCGGTTGCCGAGGTGGTCGATATCGTCGATCTCGCCCTTGCCGTCGCGCAATTCCGTCAGCGCCTTGATGCAGGCGATGATGTCGTCGCGGTCCAGCGTACGCTGGGTGTCGGGCTTGCCGAGATCGAGGCGCATGTTCATCTTGACCCGGCCAACCGCCGAAAGGTCATAGCGTTCGCTGTCGAAGAACAGCGTGTCGAACAGCTGGCTCGCCGCCTCGACGGTCGGCGGCTCGCCGGGACGCATCACGCGGTAGATATCCATGAGCGCGGTATCTCGGCCCATGTTCTTGTCCACCGCCATCGTGTTACGGATGTAGGGGCCGACATTCACGTTGTCGATGTCGAGAACCGGGATGTCGGTGATGCCCTGATCGAGCAGGACTTTCAGCGTCCCCCCCTTCACGCCACCGTCACGGTCGTATTCCATCGTCAACTCGTCGCCGGCCTCGACCCAGATCTCGCCGGTTTCCTCGTTGATGATGTCCTTGGCGACGTAGCGGCCGACGATCTGGTCGAACGGAACGAGCAACTCGGTCACCTGGCCCGACTTGATCAGTTCGTTCGCCATGCGCGGCGTCATCTTGTCGCCGGCCTTGCAGATCACCTCGCCGGTCGCGGCATCGACGATGTCGAAGGCCGGGCGGGTTCCGCGAAGACGCTCGGGGAAGAACTTCGTGACCCAGCCCTTGTTCTTCAGGTGCTTGTACATCACGGTCTCGTAATAGGCCGACATGATGCCTTCCTGGTCCATGCCGAGGGCATAGAGCAGGGTCGTCACCGGCAGCTTCCGGCGGCGGTCGATGCGCGCGAAGACGACATCCTTCGCATCGAACTCGAAGTCCAGCCACGAGCCGCGATACGGAATGATCCGGCAGGCGAACAGCAGCTTGCCCGAGGAATGCGTCTTGCCCTTGTCGTGATCGAAGAACACACCCGGCGAGCGGTGCATCTGCGAAACGATCACCCGTTCGGTGCCGTTCACGATGAACGTGCCGTTCGACGTCATCAGGGGCATGTCGCCCATGTAGACGTCCTGCTCCTTGATGTCCTTGACCGAGCGCGCGCCGGTATCCTCGTCTGTATCGAAAACGATCAGGCGCAGCGTCACCTTGAGCGGCGCGGCATAGGTCATGTCGCGGCTCTGGCACTCGTCGACGTCGTATTTCGGCTTCTCAAGCTCGTATTTCACGAACTCGAGCACCGCGTTCTCGTTGAAGTCCTTGATCGGGAAGACCGACTGGAACACGCCCTGAATGCCTTCGCCATCGGCGGGCTTCGGGCCATCGCCCGACTTCAGGAACAGATCATAGGAGGATTTCTGAACCTCGATCAGGTTCGGCATCTCCAGGACTTCACGGATCTTGCCGAAGTAGCGGCGGATGCGCTTCTGGCCGACATACGATTGAGCCATGCTCGTCGTCACCTTTCGTCTCTCGCGGGTGCGCGCCGTCGGGGCCACGGGCACGCGCCGCTTGCGAAACAGGGGGTAAGGTTCCATTCATGCGACCCGTCCCACCGGACCGCTCCCGAACCTTGAACCTCGTCCTGGAAGGAACTTCGGCGCGAAGCGCCTGCCAGGACGAGGTCATCTACGCAGAAAGCCGGGCCCGAAATACTTCGGGCCCAGCCGGGTGCAGGGGTCGGGATGCCCGAGGCATCCCGGCCGATTACTTCAGCTCGACCTTGGCGCCAGCCTCTTCGAGCTTTTTCTTGATGGTTTCGGCATCGGCCTTGGACGCCGCTTCCTTCACCTTGCCGCCTGCTTCGACCAGATCCTTGGCTTCCTTCAGGCCGAGGCCGGTGATGGCGCGCACTTCCTTGATCACGTTGATCTTGTTCGGGCCGGCTTCGGTCAGCACGACGTCGAACTCGGTCTTTTCCTCTTCCGCCGCGGCAGGCGCCGCGCCGGCAGCCGGACCGGCCATCATGACGGCGCCACCGGCGGCCGGCTCGATGCCATATTTGTCCTTGAGGATTGTCTTGAGTTCCTGGGCCTGAAGAAGGGTCAGACCGACGATCTCTTCGGCAAGTTTGTTCAGATCAGCCATTTTCATTTCCGTTCATTAAGATGGGGTCCAACGTCAGGGTATCAACCCTACGAAGGCCGATGGGTGCTTCAGGCGGCTTCCCGCTCCTCGATTGTCGAGAGAATGCCGGCGATGTTCGAACCAGGCGCGCCAATCGCACCGGCCAGGCTGGATGCCGGGGAGCCGATCATCGACACGATCTGAGCGACAAGCTCTTCACGCGACGGCATCGACGCCACGGCCTTCACACCGGCCGGGTCGAGGGCCGCATTGCCCATAGCCCCGCCAAGGATCACGAACTTGTCGTTCTTCTTGGCATAGGCATCCGTGACCTTCGCCGCGGCGACAGGATCTTCGGAATAGGCGAACACGGTCATGCCATTGAGCAGACTACCCATGCTTGCGCCGGGCCTTCCTTCAAGGGCGATCTTGGCGAGCTTGTTCTTGGCAACGCGCACGGACCCGCCAACATTGCGCATCTCTGCGCGCAGGTCCTGCATCTGAGCAACCGTCATGCCTTCGTAGTGGGCAACCACCACGACGCCAGAGCTTTCGAAGATCTGGCCGAGTTCCTCGACCACTTTCTCTTTCTGGGCTCTATCCACAGTTTCTCTCCAAGTGTGGGGGTTTCCCCCCGGCTCATGTTTGCCCCTTGCGGGGCGTCGGGTCCGATTGAGGTCCCGAGGCCAAAATCACCCGAGGAAACCCCGGAAAATCCGTCTCGTTCACCCATCTCGGGCAGGAAATTAAGAGGTTTGCGCCTCACCCGCCGTCTCGGACAGAACGGGGCTTTCGCCCCTGCTTCCCGGCCCGAAGGCCGGGACATCTCGCAAGACGGGCCTCGCCCGCCCGATCGCAACGGCGGGGACGACCCCGCCGCCTGGCATCAGTTGCCGGTCGCCGATGTCAGATCGAGCGACACGCCCGGCCCCATCGTCGAGGACAGCGAAACCTTCTTGAGGTAGGCGCCCTTCGCCCCGGCGGGCTTGGCCCGGCTCACGGCATCGACAAAGGCGCGGACGTTCTCGGCCAGTTTGGCATCGTCGAACGACACCTTGCCGATACCGGCGTGGACGACGCCCGCCTTCTCGACCTTGAACTGGACCTCGCCGCCCTTCGCCGCCTCGACCGCCGATTTCACATCCATCGTCACCGTGCCGACCTTGGGGTTCGGCATCAGGTTGCGCGGGCCGAGGATCTTGCCCAGACGACCGACCAGCGGCATCATGTCGGGCGTTGCGATGCAGCGGTCGAACTCGATCTTGCCCGACTGGATCGTCTCCATCAGGTCTTCCGCCCCGACGATGTCGGCACCTGCGGCGGTCGCCTCGTCTGCCTTGGCGCCGCGGGCGAAGACCGCCACGCGCACGGTCTTGCCCGTTCCGTTCGGCAGCGTCACCACGCCACGGACCATCTGGTCCGCATGGCGGGGGTCGACACCGAGGTTCAAGGCGATCTCGACCGTTTCGTCGAACTTGGCCGTGGCACCGGTCTTGACCAGCTTCACCGCGTCCTCGACCGAGAGGTTGGTCTTTCCGTCGAAGGCTTCCCGCGCGCTGCGGGTCCGTTTTCCAAACTTGGCCATGGCTTACCCCTTGACCTCGATACCGCAGGACTTGGCCGAGCCAAGGATGATCTGCATGGCGGCCTCAACGGAATTTGCGTTCAGGTCGACCATCTTCGCCTCGGCGATCTGGCGGATCTGCGCCGCAGTCACCGTCCCGGCAACCTCGCGCCCGGGCTTGGACGAGCCTTTCGCGCGGTTGCGCTTGCCCACCGGCTTCAGCCCCGCCGCCTTCTTGAGATAGAACGAGGCAGGCGCGGTCTTCAGCTCGAGGCTGAACGACTTGTCCTGGTAATAGGTAATGATGACCGGGGTCGGCGAGCCCGGCTCCAGATCGGCCGATCTCGCGTTGAATTCCTTGACGAACGCCATGATGTTCAAGCCACGCTGGCCCAAAGCCGGGCCGACGGGCGGGGACGGGTTGGCTTGCCCCGCCTTCACTTGCAGCTTCAGCTGCCCGATGATCTTCTTGGCCATCTGGCCTCTCCTTCTGTCACCATCCCCGACCGGGGGACAATTTAGTGGTCCGGTCCGTCACCCCGGGCACAGGGCCCGGCGCGCTCGCCTCCCACGCGGCACACGTCAGGTGTCCTTGGACACCTGCGTGAATTCCAGTTCGACCGGGGTCGCCCGGCCGAAGATCGAAACCGAAACCTTCAGGCGGCTGTGCGCCTCGTCGACTTCCTCGACCATTCCGTCGAAGCCCTCGAACGGTCCATCGGTGACTTTCACCTTCTCGCCGATGTCGAAACGGATCAGGTTGCGCGGGGCGACCTCGCCTTCCTCGACACGGTTCAGGATGGCGTTCACCTCGGCGTCGCGCATCGGCATCGGCTTGCCCTGCGGCCCGAGAAACCCGGTGACCCGGTTGATCGACGAGATCAGGTGATACCCGCGGTTGGACATCTCCATCTTGACGAGCACATAGCCCGGCATGAAGCGCCGCTCGGACGTGACCTTCTTGCCGCGCCGCACCTCGATCACCTCTTCGGTGGGCACCAGCACTTCTTCGATCTCGTCCTCGAGGCCGGCTTCCGAGACGGCTGTCTTGATCTGCTCGGCGATCTTCTTCTCGAAGTTCGAGAGAACGCTCACCGAATACCACCGCTTCGCCATGCCTCAGCCACCTCTGTCATCCGAGGGGCAAAGCCCCCGAATCTCTTTTACTTTCAAGCGGTTGAACCGCCATGACCAGAACAAAAAACAGCGCGCAACCCGAATCGATGCGCGCCGGTTTCCTTTGATGACGCCCGCATTACTTGTGCGACCGCCCGAATTCAAGGGAAAACGGCAGGCGGGCGCCTAGCCGAACATCGTCAGCACATAGGTCAGCCCGGAGCGGATCACGAAGTCGACGAGGAAGAAGAACATCGCCGTCAGCGCCGCCATGATGAACACCATCACCGTCGTCAGCACGACCTCGCGCCGCGTCGGCCAGACGACCTTGCCGACTTCGGCGCGGACCTGCTGGATGAACTGGAATGGGTTTGCCTTGGTGGCCATCGGCGCGATCCTGATGCTGCGTTGGGCGGCAGATACGCGTTCGGGGCGGGGAATTCAAGCGCCCTGCTGCGATGTGCAAACCGTATGAGATGCATGTGACAAGGGTATGCAGACCGAAAACGTCAGGAATTCGGGGCAGCGCTCAGCGCCGGATGCGCTCTGCCTCGAGTGCGCGGCGGGCGCTGACCGTGTCCCGCGCCTGCCTCAATCGCTT
This sequence comes from uncultured Alphaproteobacteria bacterium, assembly GCA_963700485.1. Taxonomy (GTDB): domain Bacteria; phylum Pseudomonadota; class Alphaproteobacteria; order Rhodobacterales; family Rhodobacteraceae; genus Aliitabrizicola. The sequence continues at coordinate 112,240 of CAVOXQ010000020.1, read as the reverse complement.
CACGAACGCCAGGACAAGCAAGGTCGCCCCGAGCGAGGAGACGACCCCGACCATCCACCGCCACGAGCCTTCGCGATCGGCCAGAGCGGCATCGCGGCCGTCAAACCAGGGCATCACGAAGATGAATTCCGGCGCCGGTTCAAGCCCGAGACCCCGGATCGCGGCCAGCGCGGGCCGGGCGAGCGCGGGCGCGGCCTCGCGGATGCCATTGAGGGCCACCACGCGGCCGGCCCGCGGCCCCGCGACGGGGACCGCGGCGGTCGGTGTCCTTGCGATCAGCGCGAGAAAGCGACCGACCTGCGATTCGGGCAGCAGGACGGCGGCGCGCACGAGGGGGCCGCCCGCCGGATCCCGCGGATCGGCCAGCAGATAGAGACGTCGGCTCTCGCGGGTCTGCCCGCCGCCGATGCTTCCGGAACGCTTTGTGACGGTGACGACGGCCGTGGGGTCCACGCGCGCGATCACATGGACCTCGCCGGCCTCGTGGATGTCGCGGTCGCGCGCGAACCCTGCAAGCGCCACCGCCGCCGGTTGGCCGGCGGCGCGGGCGGCGGCGCGCTCTGCGCCCAATTGCTCGCCCGTGACCGAAAGCTGGGCGGCCAGCGCAAGAACCGCAAGCCCGAGGACAGCCGTCGCCTGCCAGGACAGGTTGAGCAGGGGTGACGTGACGCGCATCTGATTTCCGAACCTCGTGATCGCCCCACCTTGCAACCCGAGGTTGGTGATCGCAGGAAACAGCGGCCCGGATAGGGCGAATTAGCGTCAAAAACGGACGGTTATCGGGAAAAGAAGGCTGGCAGGAGTTGGGGGACTCGAACCCACGACCCTCGGTTTTGGAGACCGATGCTCTACCAACTGAGCTAAACTCCTGCGCCTGTCCGCGGAGTTAAGGGACGCGCCGGCGGAAATCAAGGGGAGATGCGGCAGCGCGGGGGCCTCACCGGGGGCCGGACGGCAGCACCCCGGACAGGAAGTCGCCCCAGTTGCCATCCTAGTCGCCGCGACGGGTCGGGGGCTCGGTCCTGGCGGTCGTGCGTGCGGCGGCCGTCGCGCGGATATGCTGGGCCACCTCGGAGTCCTGGCCGAAGATCCGCTGAAAATCCGATATGTGCAGCGCGAGCATCGACACCGCCGTTTCGGACCGCACGGTTGCCTGGCGCCGTCCCCCGGTGACGAGGGCGACCTCGCCGAAGTAATCCCCGGCCCCGAGGATCGTCGGTCTTTCCGACAGGATCCGCACCTGGCCTTCGAGGATGAAGAACATCTCGGTCCCCGGTTCGCCCTTGCGGCAGATCACGGCACCCTGCGGCAAGCGGCGCGGCTTCAGCGCCCGGACGATTTCGGCCAGATCGGCATGCCGGACGCCGGCGAACAGCGGAAACTGCGCGGCGACCTGCCAGACGCTCGCAAAATCGTTGCGGCGGATCTCTTCCGAGAAGCCGTTGGCGAGGATACCGGCCCAAAGCGCGAACACCCCGATTCCGCACAGCATGACGAAGCCCGCGAGGATGCGCCCCATCGGGCTGAGCGGCACCGCATCGCCGTAGCCTGTCGTGGTCAGCGTGGTGACGGCCCACCACATCGCGTCGGGGATGCTGCCAAAGAGCTGTGGCTGGGCCTCGCGCTCGAACAGGTATTCGAGGAAAGCCGAGGCGAACAGGACCATGACGAAGATCGCGAACACGCCCACAAGGTTGCGCCGTTCATTGGCCAGAACGCGCCAGACAAGCTGAAACGCGGTCAGCCGCCGCAGCGGGATCAGGAACCAGATCGCAACATAGAGCGGCGGATCGACCGTCCCGAAGGCGCCCAGAGCACCGGCGAGAGGCACGACGACGACCAGGACATCGACCGCCAGCAGGATCGGGTTGATCCCGATGCCCGCCGCCCGGTCCGACACCGCGTTCAGCACCAGACGCGCGACGAGGCACAGCCAGACGACGAGCAGCCATCCTTCCATCGCCCCGCGCCAGGCCGGCAGGAGGCCGGGCATGGTCAGCAGCGCCAGCGCAGCGAGGCCGGTGATCGCCAGGGTGCTGCCGGTTGATACCAGATGTGTGGCCAGCGGGAGGGTCTTCATGTCCGATCCAGAGCCTCGCCCAACGCCGCCCATTGCCGATGCGACAGGTCGGCTGCAAGGATTATCCCTGCACCGGGGCGCTGACAACGCCCTGCATCGGCCGCCCTCCGTCGGATCGCGGGTCCGGCCAGCGTTTGTCACGCAGGTTTCGTCTCGGCGCACAAGGCGCGGCCGCGGGCCCGGGGACATCGGGGCGGCCTGCGCCCCTGCGGCGCGGCCGGACAACAAGGCCCGGGGCGCGCGCACACCCGTGCACGGGAATGAAAAAGGGCGCGCAGGTTGCCCCGCGCGCCCCCGGATCTCGATCGGACTTTCGGCGTTACTCGATGATCTTGGAGACGACGCCGGCGCCGACGGTGCGGCCGCCTTCGCGGATGGCGAAGCGGAGCTTTTCTTCCATCGCGATCGGGGCGATCAGCTCGACGTCGAACTTCAGGTTGTCGCCCGGCATCACCATCTCGGTGCCCTCGGGAAGCTGCACCGTCCCCGTCACGTCCGTCGTGCGGAAGTAGAACTGCGGACGGTAGTTCGCGAAGAACGGCGTGTGGCGACCGCCCTCTTCCTTCGTCAGGATATAGGCCTCGGCCTCGAACTTCGTGTGCGGCTTGACCGAGCACGGCTTGCACAGCACCTGCCCGCGCTCGATCCCCTCACGGTCGACACCGCGCAGCAAGAGCCCCACGTTGTCGCCCGCCTCGCCCTGGTCCAGAAGCTTGCGGAACATCTCGACGCCCGTGCAGACCGTCTTCTTCGACGGACGGATCCCCACGATCTCGATCTCCTCGCCCACCTTCACGACGCCGCGCTCGATCCGGCCCGTCGCAACCGTGCCCCGGCCCGAGATCGAGAACACGTCCTCGACCGGCATCAGGAACGGCTGGTCGACCGCGCGCGCCGGCGTCGGGATGTAGTTGTCCACCGCCGCCATCAGCGCGCGGATCGAGTTCTCGCCGATCTCCGGGTTCGTCCCGTTCATCGCGTGCAGCGCAGAGCCCTTGATGATCGGAATGTCGTCGCCGGGATAATCGTAGGACGACAGAAGCTCGCGCATCTCCATCTCCACAAGCTCCAGAAGCTCCTCGTCGTCCACCTGGTCGACCTTGTTCATGTAGACGACCATGTAGGGAATACCGACCTGGCGGCCGAGCAGGATGTGCTCGCGCGTCTGCGGCATCGGGCCGTCGGCCGCCGAACACCACGAGGATCGCCCCGTCCATCTGCGCCGCACCCGTGATCATGTTCTTCACATAGTCCGCGTGGCCGGGGCAGTCGACATGCGCGTAGTGACGCGCTTCGCGTCTCGTATTCCACATGCGCCGTCGAGATCGTGATCCCCCGCGCACGCTCTTCCGGCGCGCCGTCGATCTGGTCATAGGCCCGGAACTCGCCGAAATACTTCGTGATCGCCGCCGTCAGCGTCGTCTTGCCATGGTCAACGTGACCAATCGTGCCGATGTTCACATGCGGTTTGTTGCGTTCAAACTTTGCCTTTGCCATGGGGCACGCCTCGCCGGTTGCGGGCCCCCGCGGGGGCCCTGTTCTACGTCGCGCGCCACTTATCCATTGGCACGGAGGAAATCAAGCGGTCCCGGCATCATGGGCGGATGGCGCGCCCGAGGATTCAGTTCGCGGGCGCGATCCCGGCAGGCCGCGCGACCGGGCGCACGGGGGCGCCTGGCGATGCGCCTGGCGATGCGCCGGTCGCGGGAAGGGCGGTCGTCTCGACCACCGTCGGCTCCAGCACCGCGTCGCCGGGCGGCACCGCGGGGGACGCGGGCGCGGCCGATGGCGCGGCCGACGCGGGCGCCGACATCACCGTCGGCGGCGGCGGCGCGTTCTTGTTCGCGTCCGGATTTTCGCCCGGGATCGCACCTTCGGCAGCAAACCATTGCGGGTTCTGAAGCAGCCAGACCTCGATCGACTTGGCGAGGTTGTAGGACAACGCCGCCAGTTGTTCTTCCTTGGTCTGGGTCAGACCGGAGCCCACGACGGAATCTCCGGACAGGTTCTCGAACACCGTGAATTGTTTGGGTTCGGGGTTCAGGCGGGTCGCGGTCGCGTCGTCCCAGATGTTCACGCTGGCCACGATCACGGATTTCGGCGCGGCCACGACCGGGATGCCGGGGGGCGCCAGCGCATAGGCATCCACATTGACGCCGATATTGTAGAAACGCTCGCCGTCATAGCGACCGAAACGATCGGCGACCGCCTTCTTCACTCCCGCTTCCCATTCGTCGACCGTGGCATCGCGCGAGATCGGCACCTTCTGCATGTTGTCGGCCACGACGATGTTCAGGCCGAGCTTGAACGGCCCCAGATCCACCGGCGGCTCGTCGAGATCCTGACGGGCACAGGCGGCAAGGACGATCCCGGCAAGAACGAAGCCGAAACACCGGACGAACGAGGCAGGGAACATCATGGGGACCTTCTGAAAGCGCCCCCCGAGATAGCCCGGCCTGCCGCAGGGCGCAACGGTCAGGGCGTGTTCGCGCCGCGATGCGCAGGGAATCCGCATTGCGGAGCAGCGATTCTGGCCTACCATCCTTAGCCGGGATATTGGCAGTTATGGGAATTGATTGAGATGAGCATGATAAAGACCCTCGCGAAAGTGGCGATCGGCGTGGCCATCGCAAAGGGCGTCGGCGCGATGGTGCAAGGCGCAAGCGCAGGCCGGGGCGGCAGCTCAGGCGGCGCCCGCCCGTCGACCGGCCCGGCGGGCCGGCAGACCACCGGCGCGGCACCGGGCGGGCTGGAAGACCTGATGGGATCGGTGCTGGGCGGGGGGGCGAAACCCGCGTCGAAGGCCGCGCCGGCGCCCGTGGGCAGGCCCGCGCGCGAAAACGCCCCCGACACGATGGGCGGGCTGGGCGGACTTCTGGAACAGCTTGCGGGCGCGCGCGCCGGGGCACCGGGAGGCACGCGCGCGGGTGGCGGGCTTGACGATCTGCTGGGCCAACTTGGCGCGGGCGGGGCCTTGGGCGGGCTTCTCGGCGGGCTTGCCGGGGCTGCGGGTGCGGCCCCCGGGCGCACGGGCGCGGGGGCGGACGCGGGCGGCGTCGACAAGGCACAGCCCAGCTTTGGCGACCTGCTGAACCAGTCGTTGCAGAACTTCGGCGAGCCGGACGTGCCGCCCGCGCCGACACAGGAGGCGGCGGCGGCCTTGATGTTGCGCGCGATGATCCAGGCGGCCAAGGCGGATGGCAAGGTGGATGATGCCGAGCGCAAGAAACTCGTCAACTCGCTGGGCGAGGCCACCGCAGAGGAACTGGCCTTCGTGAAGGCGGAGCTTGCCGCCCCGGTCAGCGTCGAGCGGCTCGCGGAAGAGGTGCCCAAGGGCCTGGAACGTCAGGTCTACGCGATGTCGGTGATGGCGATCACGCTCGATGAAAAGGTCGAGGCCCAATACCTGCACGAACTCGCGCAGGCGCTTGGCCTGTCACCGCAGGAGGTGAACGCGATCCACGCCGACGTCGGCGCAATCGCGCTTTATGCCTGAGGGAAGCGGTTGTCGCGCGGGAAACCGTGCGGCGGGGCCTTGCCCATCGTCGCGCGGCGCGCGATCCACTCGGCGATTGCCATTTCGCGGCGCGTCTGGCCATTGGGCATCGTCCAGGAGAGGCCGTCCGCGAGGGAGAAGGTCGTGATGTCGGACAACCCGCCGTCAAGCTCCAGCACGCCCTGCTTGCCCCGTACGGTCTTGTACTTCTGGATGCGCACGCCCTTGCCCCGGCCGATCTCGGGCAGTTCGGCGACCGGGAAGACGAGCAACTTGCGGTTCTTCGACACCACCGCGACGTGATCGCCCGCCACCGGCTTGCAGACGGCAAGCCGCATCCGCGGGACCAAGGTTCAGCACTGCCCTGCCGGCGCGGGTCTGCGCCACCACCTCTTCGGCTGCACGACGAAGCCGTCGCCTGCCGTGGAGGCGACGAGCAGCTTCTCGGCCGGCTTCCAGATCATCAGGGCGGCGATATCGGCCTCGTTCGGCAGGTCGACCATCAGCCGCACGGGTTCGCCCATGCCGCGCCCGCCGGGCAGGTTCGCGCCGAGCAGCGTGTAGAACCGCCCGTTGCTGCCGACCAGCAGGATCTTGTCGGTCGTTTCGGCATGGAAGACGAAACGGCCTTCGTCGCCGTCCTTGAACTTCACCTCGGCGTCGAGCGGCTGGTGCCCCTTCATCGCGCGGATCCAGCCCATCTTCGAGCAGATGACGGTGATCGGCTCGCGCTCGATCATCGCCTCGATCGGCACCTCCTCGACCTCGCCGGCCTCGGCGAAACTGGGTGCGGCGGGCGCCCCGTGCGGTGGCCTTGCCGAACTGCGCTTGCGACCGCCTTGAGTTCGGCGCCGATCTGCTTCCACTGGAGCGGCGGTCGAAGCCAGAAGATCGTCAAGGTCGGCGCGTTCCTTCAGCAGTGCGTCGTATTCGCGGCGCAGCTCCATCTCTTCCAGCCGGCGCAAGGACCGCAGGCGCATGTTCAGGATCGCCTCGGCCTGCACCTCGGTCAGCTCGCCCTCGCCTCGGCGCGGCGATCCTGACAGGGGCGGACATAGTCCTTCTCGGATGTCGCGCGGACGTGCGGTTTGCCCCAGTCCTCGGCCATCAGGGCGCGCCTTGGGATCGTCGTCGTAGCGGATGATGTCGATCACGCGGTCGAGGTTGAGGAAGGCCGTGATGAAGCCTTCCAGCACCTCCAGCCGGTGGTCGATCTTGTCCATCCGGTGCTGGCTGCGGCGGACGAGAACATCGCGCCGATGGTCCAGAAAGGCGCGCAGCACCTCCTTCAGGGAGCAGACCTTGGGCACGCGGCCGTCGATCAGCACGTTCATGTTCAGCGAGAACCGCACCTCGAGGTCGGAGTTGCGAAACAGCATTCCCATCAGCATCTCGGGCTCGACCGTTCGCGCGCGGGGTTCCAGCACGATGCGGATGTCCTCGGCGCTTTCGTCGCGCACGTCGGCGAGGAGCGGGCACCTTCTTGGTCTGGATCAGCTCGGCCAGCCGTTCGATCAGCTTGGACTTCTGGACCTGGTACGGGATCTCGGTGACGACGATCTGCCAGGTGCCGCGGCCCAGATCCTCGACCTCCCATGTCGCGCGCAGCGCGAAAGCCGCCCCGCCCGGTGCGGTAGGCCTCGAGGATCGATGTCGCGCGGCTCGACGATGACGCCGCCGGTCGGGAAATCAGGGCCGGGCACGAGCGCCACGAGCGCGTCGTCGCCCGCGTCGGGGTCGCGCAGCAGCGCCTGGCAGGCCGTCGATCAGTTCGTCGCAGGTTGTGGGGCGGAATGTTCGTGGCCATGCCGACGGCGATGCCCGGAGGAACCGTTGGCCAGCAGGTTCGGGAAGGTCGCCGGCATCACGACCGGTTCTTCCAGCGTGCCGTCGTAGTTCGGGCGGAAGTCGACGGCGTTCTCGGCCAGCCCTTCCATCAGCGCCTCGGCGACGGCGGTCAGGCGGGCCTCGGTGTAGCGGCTGGCGGCGGGTTGTCGCCGTCGATGTTGCCGAAGTTGCCCTGCCCGTCGACCAGCGGGTAGCGCACGTTGAAATCCTGCGCGAGCCGCGCCATCGCGTCATAGATCGCGGCATCGCCATGGGGGTGATAATTGCCCATCACGTCGCCCGCGATCTTGGCCGACTTGCGGAAACCGCCGTTCGAGGTCAGCCGCAGTTCGCGCATCGCATAGAGGATGCGGCGGTGGACCGGCTTCAGCCCGTCGCGGGCATCGGGCAGCGCGCGGTGCATGATCGTGGACAGCGCATAGGTCAGATACCGCTCGCCGATCGCGCGGCGCAGCGGTTCGGAAACGAGAACGGGTTCGCTCGGGCGGTCTTCGGGACTGTCTGGCATCGCCCCTCGTTTAGCTTCAAGATCAGGTGCGGTCCAGACGGTTCGACGCAAGGCGGGGGGGCGAATTTTCGCTGCGGCATCGCGGCGGGTCGTGTTAAGGAAATGGTATTACGTCTGAATTGGATCCGTCATGTTCAAACTGCTCGTATTTCTCTGTGCCGGGATGTTCGCCACGATGTATGTGCTCGGCCGGGACGGCGGGCCGGTGCGCGACGGCCTTGCGGGCAAGGTGCCGCCGCTGATGGCGCCGGCGGATACGGCAAAGGCCCCGGCGCGGCGCGCGGCCCTTGTCGCACCTGCGCCGGTGGAAGTGGATCAGGCGCTCGTGGCCGAAGCACTCGCGAGTGGCCCGACCCCCGCGCCCGCGGCGGCGCAGGGCGGAGTGATCGAGGCAGCGTTCCCCGTGTCCGGCCCGGCGGCGGCCCCCCCGGCGGACGGGCAGGCCTCAGGGGGGCTTACCCTCGCGCTGCCGCTGGTCGACGCGGGTGCGCCGCCACCGGCCGCGCAGGCCGAGATCGCCGCCGTGCCGACCGGCGATCCGGTGGCCGTCGTGATGTATGTGACGGCGAGCGCGGTGAACGTCCGCCAGGGCCCCTCGGCCGACACCGAGGCGCTGGCGCGGTTGCCGCGCGGCGAGGCGGTGCTCGCAACCCCTTCGGAAACGCCGGGCTGGACGCGGATCGTGATCGAGGGCGATGGCGTGGAGGGCTTTGTCGCATCGCGATTCCTCGGCGGGCCAACCGATGGCGGGCTGTTCAACGAGGTTGACTGATTGCCTCGCCCCCCCGGCGCGCCTATGACCGGCGCATCACATCGGGGGCCGGCATGGCGCGGAAATCCATTCTCATAACCGGCTGCTCATCCGGCATCGGCCTTGACGCGGCGCGCGGGTTGCAGGCGCGCGGATGGCGCGTCTTCGCCACCTGCCGCCAGGAAGAGGATTGCGCGCGCCTGCGCTCCGAAGGGCTGGAGAGCTTCGTTCTCGACTATTCCGACGAGACGAGCATCGCGGCGGCGCTCGATCAGGCGCTGACGCGAACCGGCGGCACGCTGGACGCGGTGTTCAACAACGGCGCCTTCGCCTGCCCCGGCGCGGTCGAAGACCTGCCGCGCGGTGCGCTGCGCGAGATCTTCGAGGTCAACCTGTTCGGCTATCACGACCTGACGCGGCGGGTGATCCCGGTGATGCGGGCGCAGGGCCACGGGCGGATCGTCAATTGCTCATCCGTGCTGGGTCTGGTCGGCGATGCCGTGGCGCGGGCGCCTATGTGGCGACCAAGTTCGCGATGGAAGGGCTGACCGACGTGCTGCGTCTCGAGATGCGGGGCACCGGCATCACGTCATCCTGATCGAGCCCGGTCCGATGACATCGCGCATCCGCGAGAACGCGATTCCGCATTTCGAACGCTGGATCGACTGGCGAAGCCTCGCCCGCGCCGGACGCAATACGACGCAGACCCTGATCGCGGCGGCTTTACGAGGAAAAGGGGCCGGACAGGTTCGAGCTGCCCGCCTCGGCCGTCACCGCCAAGCTGATCCGCGCGCTGGAGGATGCCCGCCCCCGCGCCGCGCTACTTCGTGACCACGCCCACCTACCTGATGGGCATTCGCGCGCCGCCTGCTGCCGAGCGCGGCGCTTGACTGGCTGATGGCCAAGGGGCTGAAGCCCGAATTTCGCTGGCATTCGCCTTTCCGCTCGCCCGCCGCTAGATCAGGCCAAACGAGGAGGACCGCCATGTTGTCCGATCCGCTTTTCATCGTCGCCGCGATCGCCTGTCTTGTCGTGCTGGTGATCCTGATGATCGGGATCGGCGGCTTCGCGCGGGGTGGCGACTTCAACAAGCAAACATGCCAACCGCATCATGCGCTAGCGGATCTATGCGCAGGCGGTGGCGATCGCGATGATCCTGCTCGTTCGTCTACGCGTGCGCAGATGTACGGGGAACTGATGGTCGTCCTGTCGAAGATCTACACCAAGACCGGCGATGCGGGCGAAACCGCGCTTGGCAACGGCGCGCGGGTGGCCAAGCATTCGATGCGCGTCACGGCCTATGGCACGGTCGACGAGACGAACGCGATCGCTCGGCCTTGCCCGCCTGCATGCCACGCGGCGAGATGGACGACGGCACTTGCACGCATCCAGAACGACCTTTTCGATCTGGGTGCCGATCTTTGCCGCCCGACATGGCACGGGACGCACGAGGCCGGCTATACGCCGCTGCGGATGCTCGCAAGGCCAGGTCGACGCGGCTGGAACGCGAGATCGACGCGATGAACGCACGGCTGACACCGCTTGCGCAGTTTCATCCTGCCGGGCGGCATCGGCGCTTTCGGCGCATCTGCACCTGTGCCGCACCGTCTGCCGCCGCGCCGAACGGCTGGCTGTGGAACTCGCGACGATGGAAGAGGTGAACCCCGAGGCGGTGCAGATACCTCAACCGCCTGTCGGACTGGTTCTTCGTCGCGGGGCGCATCGCCAACAACGACGGCAAGGATGACGTGCTGTGGGTGCCCGGCCTGACCGCTGACCGCGGCGCCGTCGCCTCGCACGATGGAACGCGACGTCTCGACGTCGCTGCCACTGTCGTCGATTCTGGCCTGTTTTCCGCGGCCGCACAGCGGTAACAGCGCGCGAGAGCTTGTGCGGCCCCTGTAGCGGGCGACTGTAACGAAGGAGATTGCCGCCGATGAAGGTATTGGTGCCCGTCAAGCGGGTGATCGACTACAACGTGAAGGTCCGCGTCAAGGCGGACGGGTCGGGTGTCGATCTGGCCAACGTGAAGATGTCGATGAACCCCTTCGACGAGATCGCCGTCGAAGAGGCGATCCGGCTGAAGGAAAAGGGCAAGTCGCGACCGAGGTGGTCGTCGTCTCCATCGGCGTGAAGCAGGCGCAGGAAACGCTGCGCACCGCGCTGGCGATGGGTGCCGACCGCGCGATCCTGATCGAGGCGACGACCGACGTGCATCAGGACATCGAGCCGCTGGCGGTGGCCAAGCTGCTGGCCGCCGTCGTGAAGGAAGAAGGCCCCGGGCCTGGTGCTCTGCGGCAAGCAGGCGATCGACAACGACATGAACGCGACCGGCCAGATGCTGTCGGCGCTGCTGGGCTGGAGCCAGGCGACCTTTGCCTCGCGAACTGGCCGTCGAGGGCGATCACGCCGTCGTCACGCGCGAGGTCGACGGCGGGTTGCAGACCATCAAGGTGAAGATGCCGGCGATCGTCACGGTCGACCTGCGCCTGAACGAGCCGCGCTATGCCAGCGCTGCCGAACATCATGAAGGCCAAGAAGAAGCCGCTCGACGAAAAGACCGCCTGCCGACTACGGCGTCGACGTCACGCCGCGCCTGTCGATCGTGAAGACGGTGGAACCGGCAGGGCCGCAAGGCAGGCGTCAAGGTGGGCTCGGTGGACGAACTGATCGCGAAACTCAAAGACGAAGCGGGGGTGATCTGATGGCTGTTCTTCTGCTTGCCGATGTGAACGACGGGCAGCTTGCGACCGATGCAGTCGCCAAGACGCTGACCGCGGTGAGCCAGCCTGGGCGAGGTGCACGTGCTGGTGGCCGGCACGGGCGGCGATGCGCGCCGCAGCCGAGGCGGCGACGCTGCAGGGTGTGTCCAAGGTGCTTTTCGCCGACGATCACGCCTATTGCCACGGCATGGCCGAACCGACGGCGGCGCTGATCGTCTCGCTGGCCGGAGACTACAGCCATATCGTCGCCGCCGCGACCGCCTTCTCGAAGAACGTGCTGCCGCGCGTTGCGGCGCTGCTGGACGTGATGGTGATCTCGGACGTGACCGCGGTGATCGACGCCGACACCTTCGAGCGCCCGATCTATGCCGGCAACGCGATCCAGACGGTCAAGTCGTCGGACGCGACAAAGGTCTTCACCATCCGCACCGCCAGCTTCGACGGCCGTCGGTGCGGGCGGCTCGGCCCCGGTCGAAAAGATCTCGGGCCCGGCCGATGGCGGCCTGTCGGCCTGGGTCGAGGACAAGGTTGCCGCCACCGACCGGCCGGAACTGACCTGCGCCGGGATCGTCGTGTCGGGCGGACGTGGTGTCGGGTCGGAGGAGAATTTCGCGCTGATCGAAAAGCTGGCCGACAAGCTGAACGCCGCGGTCGGCGCCAGCCGCGCCGCGGTCGATTCCGGCTATGCGCCGAACGACTGGCAGGTCGGCCAGACCGGCAAGGTCGTGGCGCCGACCTCTACGTCGCGGTCGGCATCTCGGGCGCGATCCAGCACCTGGCCGGGATGAAGGACTCCAAGGTCATCGTCGCGATCAACAAGGACGAAGAGGCCCCGATCTTCCAGGTGGCCGACTACGGCCTCGTGGCTGACCTGTTCACCGCCGTGCCGGAACTGATCGAAAAACTCTGATCCGGCGCTGTCTCGTGCCGTGGATGCGGGCGCCCCATCGGGCGCCCGTTTTCATGTGAGCCGGCGCAGGCGCGGAGCGAGTGCGGCCGCGACATCGCGGTGGATGGCCGGGCCGGGCAACTCGGCAGCCGCCAACCGCTCGAGCGGCGAAAAGGCCATGCCGGCCACCCCCTCGGCCCGCGCGGCGCGGCTGGTGACGACCTCGACATAATCGGCGGCCAGGCTGCGCAAGGCGCCCAGCATGGTGGCATCGACGAGGAACGGATCGCAGGGGGCCTCGGCCGCTTCGGCAGCGGTCGGCGGCGGGCGGTCGGACAGCCACAGGAGTGTGACCTTGCCAAGCCTGGCGACAAGGCTGGTCATCCGGTGCAGCCAGGCCGTCCGCAACTCGTCCGCGAGCACATCGAAGCGCTGCGGGCCGGTTGCGCGCAAGCTGCGCAGCATGTGGCGGGTAAAGTGGAATTCGGTGAAATCCACCTCGGGATACATCGCCTGGAGCGCCGGCGAGGCCCGCAGGAACCGGTCGTTGCGTCGAGGATGAACGGCGTAGAAGCGGTTGCTGAGGTTCTGGGCGCCAAGCACCTGCACCACGGTGATCCGTGCCCCCGCCGCGATATCGAAGATCGCCGGTTCGTTCAGGAAGGCATCCGGGCCCGCGTTGACGCAGCCAAGATTGACGACGGCAATGCCGGTGGCCGCTTCGAGCAGCGCGGGATAGGGCGCCGCGACGAACTTGCCGTATGTCTCGGTCCCGCCGATCACCGCGCAATAGGGCGGCTCCAACGGCCGATGCGGACCGCGAAACAGCAGTTTCGATCTGCCATAGCGGCACGGAAAATAGTCGAGCGCCCCGGCGCCCGGATATGCATATGCCATTACACCCACCCAAGTCTTCGTATCACCCGCGACTCAGCCTGGGGGATCAGCCTTGCGAAAACGCTAAACCGCGAATTCTCCGAAAGCTTTCCAGACCCCGTGGCCTTGCGCAGGGGGCGGTGCGGGGCATAAGGTCTGCCCGTCATCGGCGAGGGGAGATCGGGCCATGGAGATCCGGAAGGTCGGCATCGTCGGCGCAGGCCAGATGGGCAACGGCATCGCGCATGTTTTCGCATTGGCGGGCTATGACGTGCTGCTGATCGACGTCAGCCAGGACAGCCTCGACAAGGCGACGGCGCTGATCGACCGGAATCTCGAGCGCCAGGTGTCGCGGGGCAAGGTCACATCCGAGGCGCGGGACGCCGCAATGGCGCGGATCCGCACGACGCTGTCGCTGCGCGACCTGGGCCGTCCGACCTGATCATCGAGGCCGCGACAGAGCGCGAGACGGTGAAACAGGCGATCTTCGAGGATCTGCTGCCGCACCTGCTGCCCCATACGATCCTGACGTCGAACACCTCGTCGATCTCGATCACCCGGCTGGCGAGCCGCACCGACCGGCCCGAGAAGTTCATGGGCTTCCATTTCATGAACCCCGTGCCGGTGATGCAGCTTGTGGAACTGATCCGCGGCATCGCCACCGATGCTCCGACCTACCAGACCCTGCTGGGGGTGGTGGAAAAGCTGGGCAAGACGGCCGCCAGTGCCGAGGATTTCCCCGCCTTCATCGTGAACCGCATCCTGATGCCGATGATCAACGAAGCGGTCTACACGCTTTACGAGGGTGTCGGATCGGTCAAGTCGATCGACGAGTCGCTGAAGCTGGGGGCGAACCATCCGATGGGGCCGCTGGAACTGGCGGATTTCATCGGGCTCGATACCTGCCTTGCGATCATGAACGTGCTGCACGACGGGCTGGCCGATACCAAGTACCGCCCCTGCCCGCTGCTGACCAAATACGTCGAGGCCGGATGGCTCGGCCGCAAGACGGAGCGCGGCTTTTACGACTATCGCGGGCCGACGCCGATACCGACGCGCTAGGCCTTGCGCGGGTCGAGGGCGAGCGTGCGTTCGCGCAGCCAGGCCACGAACCCACGCGGATTGGACAGCCACGGCGCCTGTTCCTCGGACGAGATGGGCTGTCCGATCACCGGGCTTTGCGGCTTTCCAAGCGCATGGGCCACCTCATGCAGCAACAGGCCCTGCCGGAACGTCGGCGAGATCTTGTCCGCGATATGGTAGAGGCGGGTGTTCTGCCCCGGAAAGAAGATCGGCAACACCGTGGCCCTGCTGATCTTGAGCATCTTGGCAGTGAATACGTTCCATTCCGCCTCGATCGCGGGGCCCCACCACCCTTCGGAGGTGGCCACCTTGCCGGCCGGAAACAGGATCAGCACGCCCCCGTCGGCCAGATGCTGCATCGACATGCGACGCATCTCGAGCCCTTTCTCCAGGCGTCCTCCTCGTGCGGAAACGGCACCGGCACCATGAGGTAGCGCGATCTCGGGGATGCCGGTCAGCAGCGAGCGGGTCAGGATCTTGAAGTCGGAGCGCACCTGCATCACCAGTCGGCCATCACCATGCCGTCGACCAGACCGCTCGGGTGGTTCGCGACCACGACAACGGGCCCGGTCTTCGGGATCCGCGCGACCTGATCGGGCGGCGTGAGCACGGGGATTTCCATCACGTCGAGCGCGCGCTGCCAGAACTCCAGTCCCTGGGCCGGACCGAGGGCCTCGAACCGCCGGATCAGGCGCAGCAGGGTCAGCTTGCCGGTCAGCCATTCGATCACGCGGATCGTGCGCTGCCTTGCACGGATCGGTGAAGGTTCCGGCATAGGACAGCCGACGCTTGTCGTAGGGCTTGTAGTCGGGATCGCCGACCAGGCCCGTGGATCGCACCGTCGTATCAGCCAAAGGTGTTCCGTCCTCCACCGCGCGGTGTGCCTTTCGGGGCCGGGAGTTCAGAATGCTTCTCCGAACCGATCGGCGACAAGCGTCTCGAGAGCGTCGGCCAGCCCTTCGGCCTCTGCCCCGCTGGTTCGAACCTCAATAGAGGTTCCGCGCGAGGCTGCCAACATCAAAAGCCCCATGATGCAGTCGCCCGAGACGGTCATGCCGTCACGGCTCACCTCGGCCGCGCGCATCGAAACCTTCAACCACCTCGACGAATCTGGCGGACGCCCGGGCGTGCAGCCCCTTTTCGTTCACGATGCTGCAGTTCGCGTTCTGTCGTTGCCCAAGGGCCTCATCCGAAGTCCCGTCCGCCCACGTCGAGGCTGTTGATGTACTTGCGCCCCGCGTCCAGGGCGGTCTGCGACGGCATCGGGTACACTCAAGTCGCGGGATTTGGCCAGCTTGATCAGCAGCGGCAGGTTGGCGCCATAGATGATGCGGCGATCGGTCGGCCGCGCAGGCGCGCAGCGAGAGATTCGAGGGCGAGCCGCCGAACATGTCGGTCACGACGACCACGCCGTCGCCGCTGTCCACCTCGTCGGCCGCCGCGCAGATCTCGCGCCTGCTTGGCGGCGCGGTCGTGATCGTCCTCGATCGAGATCGCGCGCATGCCGGTCCTGCTTGCCCACCACATGTTCGACCGCGGAAAGATATTCCCGCGCCAGTCCGCCATGTGCCACGATCACGATACCGATCAAGCGCCGCTCATCCTGTTTGCATGCGGCGGCGATCCGCCCGCCCTGCGTTCCAGTTCCCGGTGCCGTATAGACACCGGCCAGCCTGCGGCTGCAAGCGCATTGCCGAGTTTTTCCGCCACTGCAACCGACCGGTGTTGCCCTCCGGTGCAGCCGAAGCCGATCGTCAGGTGCGACTTTCCCTCGTCCAGATGGGCCGGCAGGAGAAACAGCACAAGCTCTTGCAACCTCTGGAAGAAAGGCGCGAAGCGCGGGTCTGCGGCGAATGTGCGGCGACGCGGGGATCGCGCCCGTCGAGCGCGCGGAGGGCGGCTGTCCAGTGGGGGTTCCTGAGGAACCGGCAGTCGAAGATCATGTCGACGCCGCGCGGCACGCCGCGCTTGTACGAAAAGGACTGCACCGAGACCGCGAGGCGTGCGGCCCGCGCGCCACCGTACCAGCGAGTTGATCTCGGATTTCAGGTCGTGCGGGCTCAGCTCGGTCGTGTCGATCAGGTGGTCGGCCCGCATCCGGATCGGGATCAGCAGGTCGATCTCGCGCGCGACCCCGTCTTCGGGGCGTCTCGGCCGGGGCCAGCGGATGGCGGCGGCGGGTCTCGGAGAACCGGCGGATCAGTATCGTCGGGCGCGCAATCGAGATAGAGCACGTCCGGGGTGACGCGGGGGTCGCGCGTCAGCTGGTCGATGAGCTCGATCAGCGTGGTCGTGTTGAAGTCGCGGTTGCGCACGTCGAGCCCCAGCGCGATCGGCCGGCCCAGCGGCGGCCCGTCGATCAGGCGCGGAACGAGCGCCAGCGGGAGGTTGTCGATCACCTCGTAGCCCAGATCCTCGAGCGCATGGATCGCCGTGCTTCGGCCGGCACCGGACGGGCCGGTGACGAGCAAGATGTGATGCTCCGGCCGCGATCGCAGTCATGTCCGCCTGTGCCGTCCATACCCTTCGTTCCTAAGCGGCGCGCCCGCCTTGCAGATATAGCCATGAGTGCGGCAGGAAGATGGGCTTCCAGCTGTCGCATGCACAAGGTCGACGGGTTATTCCGAGGAACGCGATTGTGTGCGCTGGGGGGCAGGCGTTCGGTCGGTTGCGGCCCGCAGATCGACGGCCAGCACCACGGGCGTCTCGGATGCGGCCTGTGCCCTGAGAAGCCCGATGCCCCGCGCCTCGATCAGCCCGGCGATTGCCGGCGGCGCACGGGCGATCAGGGCATCGTCTGTCACGCGGACAACTCCGACCCCGTCATCGGACAGCAGACGGGCGCCGAGTGCGATCAGTCTGAAGTGCGAGCGTCGACTTGCCCGCAGCCAGACGGCCCGAGGATCAGCAGGCCGCGCGCCCTTGACCGCAGACGCAGGATCGCATGGACCAGCAAGCGCTTGCCCGCCGGGTCAGACCGGCAGGCCGACGACGAAGCGCGCGCCCAGCGGCTCGGACGTGACATCGGCGTCGGTCGGGCGGATGTTCTCGGCCCAGATCACGCCGCCATGCGCCTCGACGATCTGCTTCGAGATCGCGAGCCCAAGGCCGGAGTGATTGCCGAAGTCGGCCCGCGGGCGTTCGGAATAGAACCGCTTGAAGATCTTGGTCAGCGCCTGTTCGGGGATGCCCGGCCCGGTATCCTCGACCACGACCAGCACGCGGTTCTCGCGCTGGCGCGCCCAGACGCGCACCGCGTCGCCTTCCTCGCAGAAGGAAATGGCATTGGTGATCAGGTTGACGAAGACCTGCGCCAGACGCGCCTCGAGGCCCTGCGATCACGATCGGCTCGGGGGGCAGGTCGGTGATGAAGTCGACCCCCTTCTCCGCCGCCTGCTTGCCGAGGTACTCGGCACAGGTTGGACAGCGTCTTGAGCAGGTTGAACGCTTCTTCCTCTTCCTTGACCAGTTCGCTGTCGAGCCGCGAGGCGTTCGAGATGTCGCTGACCAGACGGTCCAGACGGCGCACGTCATGCTCGATCACATCCAGCAGCTTGTCGCGCTGATCCTCGCGCTTGGCGAAGCGCAGGGTGCCGACGGCGGAGCGCAGGCGGCCAGCGGGTTCTTGATCTCATGCGCCACGTCGGCCGCGAACTGTTCGTTGGCGTCGATCCGGTCGTAAAGCGCCGCGACCATGCCGCGCATCGCCACCGAGAGGCGCCCGATCTCGTCGGGTCGGGCGGTCAGGTCGGGGATGCGCACACGGCCGGGCGCCATCTTGCGGGCGTTGCGGTCGCGCCCGAGTTCGGCCGCGGCGGCAAGGTCGGACAGCGGGTTGGCGATGGTCGAGGCCAGCACGAGGCTGACAGCCCGATCGAGACGAACAGTCGCGATCACGAACATCTGCAGCACCTGTTCGCGTTCGATAGCGCACCAGCCGGTCGATCTCGCCGGCCGCGCTGGTCAGCGCCACGACGCCAACGCACCTCGCCACTGCGCGTGATCGGTGTCGCGACCGAGAAGATCAGCGGCGCCCGTCGCGGCATCGCGGCCGGTGTTGACGCCGCGTGCCGCCTTCGCAGCGCGGTGGCGTACGAGTTCGCGCGCGCGAGGCCCGTCGGCGTCGATCGACGGCACCTCGCGCTGCCCGCGCCGAGAAGGAACGACACGCCGTCCCAGACGCCGTTCGAGAAAATCGGTGATGATGGTGGAGCGATCGTCGCCCCGGGCCGCCGGCGCAGGCGGTTGCGCTGCCGACCTTCGAGGCGACGAGCGTGCCGATCGGGTCGAAGACGAACACCTCGACCCCCGGCGCAAGCTCGAGTCCCGCCCAGCGCGCCTGCGACGTCGATCCCGTCGCCAGCCACCATGTTGATCGCGCCGGTCCTGCGGAACTGCGCCTCGAACACGATGCGATCAGCTCGGCCTCGGTGACCAGCCCGCTTTCGCGCTGCAGGACGAGGCTGTCGCGGAACGGGTTCATGAACAGAACGCCCGACCACCAGGATGACCAGCGCCAGCAGGTTGAAGATGATGATCTTGCGCGCCAGCGGCGAGCGGTTGAGCGACGATGCAGCCGCGCCGCCCCGGCCTTCGCGCAGCCGCTTCGACGGTCGGCGTCGGGCGAAACCCAGTCCTCGCCCAGAAGGACGTCACCCGATCCGCGTGAGGGCGCGGGTCTCTGGCGACCTGGGCCGAGGTCATCCTGGCAGCGGTCGTCACTCTTCGTTGTAGCGGTAGCCGATGCCGTAAAGCGTCTCGATCGCCGAGAAGTCATCGTCGACCGCTGCGCATCTTCTTGCGCAGCCGCTTGATGTGGCTGTCGATGGTGCGGTCATCGACATAGACCTGATCGTCATAGGCCACATCCATCAGCTGGTCGCGGCTTTTCACGAAACCGGGCCGCTGGGCCAGCGCCTGCAGCAGCAGGAACTCGGTCACGGTCAGCGCGACGTCCTGGCCCTTCCAGGTCACCGAATGGCGCAGCGGGTCCATGCGCAGGTTGCCACGCTCCATGATCTTGGTTTCTTCGGTGGCCGGCGACCTCGCCGCGTGGCGATCGCCTCCTGCCGGCGCAGCAGCGCGCGGATGCGTTCGACCAGAAGCCGCTGGCGAGAACGGCTTCTTCACATAGTCGTCCGCGCCCATGCGCAGGCCCAGAACCTCGTCGATCTCGTCATCCTTCGAGGTCAGGAAGATCACCGGCATCGAGGTCTTCTGCCGCAGCCGCTGCAGCAGGTCCATCCCGTCCATCCGCGGCATCTTGATGTCGAGCACCGCCATGTCCGGCATCCGCCGGTTGAAGGCATCGAGCGCGGACTGGCCGTCGTTGTAGGTTTCGACCTCGAAGCCCTCGGCTTCGAGTGTCATCGACGACCGACGTCAGGATATTCCTGTCGTCGTCCACAAGGGCGATCCGTGACATCATGAGTAATCCTATTCTGCTGCTTCTGCCTGATCTTTTTCCTTATTATCCGCTTTTGTCACGCATCAAGATCAACAGAAAACGCGAATCACCCCGCCATATCCTGCCTTCAGCGGATACGAAATTTCGCCAATCCATCGACTAATTTGCCTCACCTGTCGGCATGCGGGCGTTGGTTGCGCTAACGCCGGCAATGGTTGCGCTAACCTAGTGTCAAAGCGACCTGTTCCAAAGGCAATTGGCGTCATGTTATAGCAATGTTGCGCGACCCGTCGCGGGTGCGTGTCGGCGCACCCTCTTGGCCCGGGTGCCGGCGACTGACACCCGAACCTGCGCGTCATGTGCGGCATCGGGAGCTTGCAGAATGACCAACGGACGCGTGAACCCGGCCTGCACGGCTGGAAGATCAAGGCATCACCGGGCTGGGGCAGTGTCCATTACAACCTGATCGAACCCGCCCTGATCGAAGCGGCCGTCGCCGCGCGGCGAGGGTCGGCTGGGCCAGGGCGGCGCGTTCCTTGTCACGACCGGCACAGTTCACCGGCCGCTCGCCCAAGGACAAGTTCGTGGTCCGCACCGCCAGCGGTCGAAGACACGATCTGGTGGGAGAACAACGCCGCCGATGGCGCCGGACGCCTTCGACCGGCTCAACGCCGACATGCTGGCCCATATGCAAGGGGCGCGACTATTCGTGCAGGACCTTTACGCCGGCGCCGACCCGGCGCACCGGCTGGACGTGCGCGTGGTGACCGAACTGGCCTGGCACGGCCTGTTCATCCGCCACCTGCTGCGCCGCCCCGCGCGGGACGAGCTGGACGGCTTCATCCCCGGACTGGACGATCATCAACTGCCCGTCGTTCAAGGCCGATCCCGGCCCGCCACGGCTGCCGGACGCGAAACGGTGATCGCGCTGAACTTCGACCGACAAGCTGATCCTGATCGGCGAACACCGCCTATGCGGGCGAGAACAAGAAGTCGGTCTTCACCCTGCTGAACTACCTGCTGCCGGAAAAGGGCGTCATGCCGATGCACTGCTCGGCCAACCACGCGCCGGGCAATCCGGTGGACGCGGCCGTGTTCTTCGGCCTGTCGGGCACCGGCAAGACCACGCTGTCGGCCGATCCCGCGCGCATCCTGATCGGCGACGACGAACATGGCTGGTCGGACCGCGGGCACCTTCAACTTCGAAGGCGGCTGCTACGCCAAGACGATCAACCTGACGCCCGAGGCCGAGCCGGAGATCTATGCCACCACCCACCGCTTCGGCACCGTGGTCGAGAACATGGTCTATGACCCGGAGACGCTGGAGCTCGACTTTCGACGACGACAGCCTGACCGCCAACACCCGCTGCGCCTATCCGCTGGACGCATATCTCGAACGCATCGGCGACCGGGCTGGGCGGGCATCCCAAGAACATGCGTCATGCTGACCTGCGATGCCTTCGGCGTGCTGCCGCCCATCGCGCGGCTGACGCCGGCGCAGGCGATGTACCACTTCCTGTCCGGCTTCACCTCCAAGGTGGCCGGCACCGAGCGCGGCGTGACCGAGCCGCAGCCGACCTTCTCGACCTGCTTCGGCGCGCCCTTCATGCCGCGCCGCCCGGAGGTCTACGGCAAGCTGCTGCAGGCCAAGATCGCCAAGCACGGGGCGACCTGCTGGCTGGTCAACACCGGCTGGACCGGCGGCGCCTACGGCACCGGGCAGCGGATGCCGATCAAGGCGACGCGCGCGCTGCTGACGGCGGCGCTCGACGGCTCGCTGGCGACGGTGCAGTTCCGCAAGGATCCGAACTTCGGCTTTGAGGTGCCGGTGGTGGTGCCGGGGGTCGATGCGGGCGCTTGCTGGACCCGCGCGGCACCTGGGCCGATGCGGCGGCCTATGACGCGCAGGCGCAGAAACTGGTGGAGATGTTCGCCGACAACTTCGGCCAGTACCTCGCGCATATCGACGCCGACGTGAGCGCCGCCGCCATCGGCTGATCGCGGCGGCGGTCGGGCATCAAGCCCGACCGCCACGCCGCATCAGGTTCAGCCCCGTCAGGATCAGCATGATCTGTGTCCAGCGGCGGAAAGGGGCCTGGTCCAGCCGGTCCTGCACCGCATAGCCGACCCATTGGCCCAGCATCGCAGGCAGCACCAGGGCGGCGGAGAACGGCAGGGTCGCCGCGCTCAACACGCCCGGAATGCAGATGGGCCGCAAGGAGCGCCACAGAGCCGATCAGAAAGACCACGCCCTGCGCCCGGACCGCCTCGGCCTTGCCTGCCCCGACCGACAGAAGATAGATGAGCAGCGGCGGCCCCCAGACCCCGGACACGCCGCCGTAAAGCCCGCCGATCACCCCCAGGCCCACGGCGGCCCTGTTGCGGTGCTGCGGCGGGATGGCAAGCGCCGCACCCGACAGCTGCATTGCCGCGAAGCTGGTGATCGGCAGGCCCAGAAGCATCAGGAACACCGATTGGGGGATCGCGTGGACGAACTGCGCCGAGATCGCGATGAACAGGATCGTGGCGCACCACGAAGCGACGGTAATCCACCGTCGTCGCCAGCGCCGCCGCCAGGCCCTGCCGGAAGGCCTGGCTGAAATTGGTGAAGAGCGTCGGAAGGATCAGCCCGGCAAGCGCGAGATCGGGCGTCAGGAAGGACGAGAACGCCGATATCATGATCATCGGCATCGCAAAGCCGATCGCGCCCTTCACGAACCCCGCGAAAAGTGCGATCGTCAGGGCCGCTGCGAAAGCGGCCGGCGAAAGCCCGGCCATGAGGGCATCCAGCATGTCATCCTCCGGTTGGCCTGCTATAGCGCCCCGGCGGGCGGCCCGCACGGTGAAATCGGCTGCGACATTTTACTTCGCGTGGCCTCGCCCTGACGAATTTTTGTTGCGCTGCACCTGCAAAAGGCCTAGATGATCGCCGATGAGAAAGGACCGGAGTTCGCAGATGCCGCATGACGGACAGACCCTTTCCAATCCGACGCTGATCGCCGACCTTCTGGCCCTGACGCAGGCCGCGCTGCCGGAGGTGGAGGCGCTTTTCGACCGACGCCCGCGAGGCGCTGCGCGCACGCGTGACGATCTCGGGCAAGATCAGTTCGGCCAAGCTGGAGGAACATCAGTTCGCGGCCCATGCGCTGGCCTGGCTGGCCACCTACGTCGAAGCGCTGCGCCAGATGCGGGCCTGGGCCGGCCGGATCGACGCCGAAGGCAGGTTCGGCGAGATGGAGGGGCTGATCCTTCAGATCGGGTTCGGCGAATACCTGTCGCAGATCCACGGTGGCATCCCGATGAGCCAGGGCGAGATCGCCCGCCTGCAGGATATGGGCGTGACCTGCGGGCACCGGGCACGGCCGCGGCGACGCTCGTGGCGGAGGGCAACACGGCGGCAGCGCGCGCGCGCCTGGTCGAGCTGATGCGCGACAATCACGGCCGTGCCACCTTCGGCGCGACGGGCCTGGACGACGAGCTGGAGATGATCCGCGACCAGTTCCGCCGCTTCGCGGACGAACAGGTGGTGCCCTTCGCGCATGGCTGGCATCTGAAGGACGAGCTGATCCCGATGGAGATCATCGACCGAGCTGGCCGAGATGGGCGTATTCGGCCTGACCATCCCCGAGGAATTCGGCGGACTTGGGCTTGTCGAAGGCCTCGATGGTCGTGGTTTCGCGAAGAACTGTCGCGCGGCTACATCGGTGTCGGCTCGCTTGGCACGCGGTCCGAGATCGCGGCCGAGCTGATCCTGTGCGGCGGCACCGACGAACAGAAGGCGCAATGGCTGCCGGGGCTCGCGTCGGGTGAGATCCTGCCGACGGCCGTCTTCACCGAACCGAACACCGGGTCCGATCTGGGCGCGCTTCGCACCCGCGCGGTCAGAGACGGCGACGACTATGTGGTGACCGGCAACAAGACCTGGATCACCCATGCCGCCCGCACCCATGTGATGACGCTGCTGGCGCGGACCGATCCGGAGACGACCGATTATCGCGGCCTGTCGATGTTTCTGGCCGAAAAGACACCCGGGACCGATGCCGACCCCTTTCCCACGCCGGGCATGACCGGCGGCGAGATCGAGGTTCTGGGCTATCGCGGCATGAAGGAATACGAGCTGGCCTTCGACGGCTTCAAGGTCAAGGGCGGACAACCTGCTGGGCGGGGTCGAAGGTCAGGGCTTCAAGCAATTGATGCAGACCTTCGAGAGCGCGCGCATCCAGACCGCCGCGCGCGCCATCGGCGTGGCGCAGACCGCGCTGGAGGTCGGCATGCAATATGCCGAGGACCGCAAGCAGTTCGGCAAGCCGCTGATCGCCTTTCCGCGCGTCGCCGGCAAGCTGGCGATGATGGCGGTCGAGATCATGGTGGCGCGGCAACTGACCTATTTCAGCGCCTGGCAAAAGGACCACGACAAGCGCTGCGATCTGGAGGCCGGAATGGCCAAGCTGCTGGGCGCGCGCGTTGCCTGGGCCGCTGCCGACAACGCGCTGCAGATCCATGGCGGCAACGGCTTTGCGCTGGAATATCAGATCAGCCGGATCCTGTGTGACGCGCGCATCCTGAACATCTTCGAAGGTGCGGCCGAAATTCAGGCCCAGGTCATCGCCCGGCGACTGCTGGACTGAGCTGTTCGGACAAGCTTGAAGCCGCACTCGGCAGGTTTATGTTAGAGCATCTAACATAAACCTGCCGGAGTGTGATCTTGGCCCAGAATGTCGTGCTGACCGGAGCCTCGGGCTTCATCGCCAAGCGCATCGCGCTTGATCTGTTGCGGGCGGGTCATTCCGTCATCGGCACCCTGAGGTCGGCTGACCGGGAAGCCGAGGTGCGCGCCGCGCTGCGCGCCCAAGGCCTTGACGAGGCCACCCTCGCGCGCCTGCGCTTCGTGGTGCTGGACCTTACCTTGGACAGAGGGATGGGCGGAGGCGATGGCGGGCGCCGACGCGGTCATCCACACGGCCTCACCCTTTCCGATCGCGCAACCGAAGGACGAAGGCACCGTGATCCGCCCTGCGGTGGAGGGCACGCTGCGCATGCTGCACGCCGCTGCGGCGGCGGGCGTGCATCGGATCGTGCTGACCTCGTCGATCGAGGCGGTGATACACGGACAAAAGTCCGGACCCGTCACGGAAGACGACTGGACCGAACCGACGGCCCCGACCGCCAGCGGATACACCCGTTCAAAGCTGCTGGCCGAGCGCGCAGCCTGGGATTTCGTGGCGGCCCATCCGCAGATGCAGATGACAGTGATCAACCCCGGCATGGTCCTTGGCACGCCGCTGGACGACAGGACCGGCAGTTCGGTTGGCGTTCTCGCACGGCTGATGGGGGGCAAGGATCCGATGGTCCCCGATGTCCGCCTGCCGGTCACGGATATCGCGGATGTTTCGGCCGCGCATGTGGCGGCGCTGGGCAGGCCCGAAAGCATCGGGCAGCGCTATATCGTGGCCGACCACTTCGTCCCGATGCCCGAGATGGCGCGCCTTCTGAAGAAAGCCTATCCGCAACGGCGCATCGCCACCCGCATCGCCCCTCGATTCATCCTGCGGTTGCTCGCGCTGTTTGATGCCGAAGTGCGCTTGGTCGTGCCCTGGCTCGGCTGGCAGGTCACGCTGGACAACGCCAAGGTGCGCCGCGAGTTGGGCGTTGCGATCACCCCCGCAGCGACGTCGATCCTCGCCACCGGACGTTTCCTAGCTGCCCGGGGCTGATCTATTCCCCCGGCAGGGCCAGACCCCTCGACGGGCGGGGGGCACCAAGGCGCGGGTGCAGCCGCGCCGCTATTCCCACGGCAACGCCCATCCCCGCCCCTGCCGCGGCAAAGATCCCGGCGACCGGCGCAACCAGCAAGACCAGCCACGCCACGCCGGGGGTCACGATCCCCGATACATCGCGGAAACTGGAATAGACCGCCGCCATCTCGGTCCGCTCCGAGGGTTTCACCGCCATCAGGAACGGCAGGCCCCCGGCAATGTCGAGCAACACCAGACCGGAGGCGCCGACGAACATCAGCGCCACCACGAGCCATGGCCATCCCGACAGCGCACCCGCCAGCAGGAAGGCAATCCCGCACCCGGCAAAGCCGAAAAGGACGGCGCGCCTGACGCTGACCCTGTCGACGATCCGCAACAGCCACGGCGTCGTGAAGAGAAGCGCATTCGTTCCGGAAAGGGCGATCCCGCCCACCTTGTCGCCGAGGCCGGCCTCGATGCAGAAGATCGGAAGATAGACCACATAGACCCACCAGCCGCAGGACCGGATGCAGGCGAACAGCCAGCCGGCGATCAGGCGGGGCTGGGCAAAGAACCTGCCAAGATAGGCCAGCGGGTTGACGGCGGGCCCACGGGCACGGGCAATCTGCTTGCCGTTGCCGAGCCGGAGGATCCAGAAGGCGACCAGCAGCGCCAGCGCGAACCCCCCCGCCGCGAGAAAGGGTGCGGGCCGCCAGATCGAGAACAGCCAGACCCCGAGCATCGGCCCGACCGCCCAGAAGATCGCGGCATAGAGCATCTGGAGCGACGCCGACCGGCCGAGTTCGGTGCGGGCGATATAGTCGAGCACATAGGCATTCAGGCAGACGAAGATCGTCACCGTCGCAAGGGAATTGAGAAGGACGGCAAATCCGAGCGCGACCGGTCCCCCCGTCAGGGCGAGGATCATTCCGGCGATATACAGCAGCGTTCCCAGCGTATAGACCCAGCGGCGCGGAACGAAATGGGTGAACCAAGGCACCATCAGGCCCCAAATCAGCGAGGCGATCCCGATCACGAAGAAGATGCGGCTGACGATCGCGGCATCCTGAACTGCATCGTACATCGCCAGCGGAATGACCGAGATCAGCATGCCCCGGACGCCGGCATCCAGACCCGCCAGCACGGCGAAGGCCTCGACCCGCGGTGTCGGGGCATGCTTCAGGAAAAGGGGAATATACCGGGTGGCCATGATCAAATCTCCAGACGTATTCACCGCCCGGGGCCGCCATGCGTCTGCTACAACTGCGACACGTCAGTTCGGTTTCGCACGTCGCCCGTATTTCGGGCAGACGTGTGCTCAGCCCGGCCGCGCCAGAAGATCGAGCAGCCGCGACCGGGCGAGGGGCAATCCGCGACCGCCCCTGGCCCCGGCCAGTTCGCGCTCAAGAAAATGGCCCGTCACCCGCAGCCCCTCCGCCAGTCCGGCCATGTCATCACCCTCGCCCGCCAGGCATGCGGGCAGCGGAAGCAGCCGTGGCGCGAGATCGCCCGCGGCGGCGCGGCTGACCGCGCGACCCGTGCGCGGCGAAACATAGGCCAGATCGTCGCTCTGCCCCGTGACCGCGCATCGCCCGAGGTCAAGCCCGAAGCCAAGCTCCTCGAGCAGAAGAAGTTCCCAACGCAGGTAGTCGATCGGCCAGCCATCCGCCTCCAGCGCATCGAGCAGGGCGATCGTGGCGGGGTAGAGCGCCGGATGCGCCTCGCGCTCGGGCAGCGCATGACACAGCAGGGCACAGATCGCGTTCAGACCGGCAAGTGCGCGCCGGTCGGACAGCAACCCCGTGCGCAGGCGCAGCGGCTCGACCGTGAAGGTGCCAAGATGCTCGTCCAGCCGCGCCCGCCATGTCAGGTCAAGCTGGGCGCCCGGTTGAAGAACCGGCGCCGCCTTTCGCGATCCGCCGCCCCGCACGACACCCGCATGACGGCCATGCCGCGCCGTAAAGACCTCGATGATCGCCGAGCTTTCGCCGTGCCGGCGAACCGCAAGCAGCGCCCCCTGATCACGCCATTCCATCGCTCAGCCTTCCGCGTTCCGCCGCATCTGCCGCTCTGGCCCGCCGGATCTTTCCCCTGACGTCGAGACTGCGCCCATATCCTGCCCCCACCCGGATCCGCCTGCGTCACGCACCCGCCTCGCGGCTGCACGGGCCTAGCGCAATCCGTCCTCGTCCAGCAGGGTCCGGCCGGCGCGGTCTTCGACTTCGATCACCCAGAGGTCACGGTCGAAGCCGCGCTGCCGGGCGATGGCCGCATCGACGGCGGCCTCGTTCCCTTCGGCCAGCACGACCCAGACGCGTTCGTCCGGCATCAGATCGAAGCTGCGCTGATAAAGGGTCGCCTGTCCATCGAGGGTTGCCGACTTGACAAGAACCGCCCCGGCGGTCGGATCGCCCCGCGCGGTGACGAAGGCCGGAATGTCGGCCAGGCGCAAGCGCGCGAGATAGGCCTTGATCCAGAACTCCGCCGTCAGCCGCGGCCCCATCACCACCCCCGAGGCAGGGTCGCGACCCACCCGCACAGGTGTCGGCAGCCGCGTGCGTCAGGCGCCCGGAGCGGACCGGGGCGCAACCTCGTCGCCTCAGTCGCCATCCTTGAAATCGAGCCCCATTTCCGAGAAACGCTCTTTCTCTTCCATCCAGCCGGGGCGCACCTTGACCTGCAGGAAAAGATGCACGGGGCGGCCAAGAAACTCCATGAGGTCGGCCCGCGCGGCCTGCCCCACGGCCTTGATCGTTTCACCCTTGTTGCCCAGCACGATCCCCTTGTGGCCATCGCGCATCACATAGATCAACTGGTCGATCCGCGTGGAGCCGTCCTTCTTGTCTTCCCAGCTTCTCGGTCTCGACCGTCAGCTGGTAGGGCAGTTCCTCATGCAGACGCAGGGTCAGCTTTTCGCGCGTGATCTCGGCGGCGATCATCCGCATCGGCAAGTCGGCGATCTGGTCTTCGGGATAGAACCACGGCCCCTCGGGCACCTGTGCCGCCAGCCACTGGCGCAGATCATCCACTCCGTAGCCCTTTTCGGCCGAAATCATGAAGGTCTTGGCGAAGGGAAACGCCTCGTTCAGCGTCTCGGCGAGGGCCAGCAGCGTTTCGGCCTTCACCCGGTCGATCTTGTTGATCGCCAGCGCCACGGGCTGCCCTTGCGGGATCCTGTCGCGCATCGCGTCGATGATGCGCTGCGACCCCCTCGGTCAGGCCGCGCTGCGCCTCGACCAGCAGCACGACGATGTCGGCATCTGCGGCCCCGCCCCAGGCGGCCGCGACCATCGCCCGGTCAAGCCGGCGGCGCGGCGTGAACAGGCCGGGCGTGTCGACGAAGACGATCTGGGCCGCACCTTCCATCGCGATGCCGCGAATCCGGGCGCGGGTGGTTTGCACCTTGTGCGTGACGATGGAGACCTTGGCGCCCACCATCCGGTTCAGAAGCGTCGATTTCCCGGCGTTCGGCTCGCCGATCAGCGCCACGAAACCGGCGCGCGTGCCCGATTGTCCTTCGGTCATTCCGATGCCTCCATCCGGGCGAGCAAGGCTTTTGCCGCCGCCTGCTCCGCCTGCCGCTTGGTTCCCGCAGAGGCACGCTCCACCTCGTCATTGGCCAATCGCACGGCCACCGTGAATACCGGCTGATGATCGGGGCCCTCGCGCCCCTCGGCCTCGTAGAGCGGTGGCGGAAGCCCGCGGGCCTGCGCCCATTCCTGGAGTGCGGTCTTGGCATCGCGCGCGTCCGCATCGACAGCCTCGATCCGCCCGCCCCACAGCCGCAAGACGACGCCTTGCGCCGCCACGAAGCCCGCATCGAGGTAGACCGCCGCGATCACCGCCTCCAGCGCGTCACCGAGCAGCGCGTCCTTGCGCCGCCCGCCCGACAGCATCTCGGACCGGCCAAGCTTCATCACCTCGCCCAAGGCCACCTGCCGGGCGACGTCGGCGCAAGTCTCCTTGCGGACCAGCGCGTTGAACCGCGGCGCAAGCTGGCCTTCGGTCGCCTGCGGGTCGGCCGTCAGCAGCGCCTCGGCCATCACGAGGCCGAGAACCCTGTCGCCGAGAAACTCCAGCCGCTGGTTGTCGGGCCGGTTGGCGGACGAGATCGAGGCATGGGTGACAGCCCGCACGAGCAGGTCGGGTGTGCGGAACTCGTGCCCGATGCGGCCCGAGAACGCCCGGAGATCCGCACCGAGCTTCACTCCACCGCCTTGAAGAACCGATCCGAGCGCCATGTCCAGAAGTAGAGCATCGAGCGGCCCGCGGACGAGAACATGATCCGGTCGGCCCGCCCGATCAGATATTCCGCCGGGACGAAGCCGACGCCGCCGACGGCCTGGCCGAACCGGCTGTCCTGGCTGTTGTCGCGGTTGTCGCCCATGAAGAAGTAGTGACCGGGCGGCACGGTGAAGATGTCGGTATTGTCGGCGAAGCCGTTGGTGTCGATGTTCAGCACGTCATGCGCGCGGCCATCGGGGAACCCTTCGGTCGGGGGAAGCGTTTCGGTGAAACGGCTCGCCTTGCAGATGCCGCCTTCGCCGACGGGACCATTCTCGCAGCGCGGATACTGGCCCAGCGGCCCCTGAGGCTCGAACAGCTCTTCGAAAGTGCCGTTCGGCACCTGCGGAACCTCCTCGCCGTTCAGGAACAGGATACCGTCCTTGACCTGCACCGTGTCGCCCGGAAGTCCGATCAGCCGCTTGATGAAATCCGATCCGTTGACCGGGTGGCGGAAGACGACGACATCGCCCCGTTCCGGCTCGCTGCCCAGAAAGCGTCCGGTGATCGGGCAGAGCCCGAACGGGCAGGAATACTTGGAATAGCCGTAGGCCATCTTGTTCACGAACAGGAAATCGCCGACAGAAGCGTATCCTTCATCGATCCCGAGGGGATCCAGAACGGCTGAAAGAACAATGTGCGGAACACGCCAGCGATCAGCAGCGCATAGACGACGGTCTTGACCGTCTCCATGATACCGCCTTCGGTCTTTGCCTTGCTCGCCATTCTGTCCTGCCTGCTGCCCGCAATTTGGGGCTACATGCGCGTCGCCCGCGCGGGAGTCAAGTTCGGGACCGTCGCGCCCAACGGTCGCGCCTCGATGACGACAAAGGCCTGCGCCCAGGGATGGTCATCCGTGAGGGTGACATGGATGATCGCTTCGTGGCCCGGGGGGGTCATCGCGGCGAGACGGTCGGCGGCCCAGCCTGTGACGTGCATCATCGGCTGGCCCGTCCGGATGTTCGACACCGCCATGTCCTTCCACGAGATCCCCATCCGCAGCCCGGTGCCCAAGCGCCTTGGAGCAGGCCTCCTTCGCCGCCCAGCGCTTTGCATAGGTGGCGGCGATCGCACGGGGGCGGCCTTCGGCCTTGCGCTGTTCGCGTTCGGTGAAGACACGCGTCCGGAAGCGGTCGCCGAACCGGGCGAGCGTCGCCTCGATCCGCTCGATGTTGCACAGATCCGTGCCGATGCCGAGGATCATGCGCGGCGCGATCCGGCCTCGGGGAACGTGCGTGGGAAGCGCATGGCATACGCATGCGGACCGAGACGATCAGCCATTGCGGGCCTCGTCCATCAACCGGCGCATTTCGGCGATCGCCGGACCCAGGCCGAGGAAGATCGACTCGCCGATCAGGAAATGCCCGATGTTCAGTTCCATGACCTGCGGGATCGCGGCGACCGGCCCCACCGTGTCGAAGGTCAGCCCGTGGCCCGCATGAACCTCGAGCCCGAGCGCCTGCGCCAGCGCCGCGCCCTTGCGCAAGCGCCTCGAGTTCGCGCATCGCGCTCGGGCAGGCGGCCGTCGGCGTGCAGGTCGCAATAGGTGCCGGTGTGCAGTTCGACCACGGCCGCCCCGATCGCGGGCCGAGGCCTCGATCTGGCGCGGATCGTGGCCGATGAACATCGACACCCGGCATCCCTGCGTCGCGCAGCGGGGCGATGAAATCGGCGAGGCGGCTTTGGTCCGCAGCGCCACATCGAGCCCGCCCTCGGTCGTGCGTTCCTCGCGCTTTTCGGGCACGAGGCAGACCGCGTGGGGTCGATGGCGCAAGGCGATCGCCTGCATTTCGGCGGTCGCGGCACATTCGAAGTTGAGCGGCAGGCCGATGCCGCCGACCAGCGCCTCGATATCGCCGTCGCGGATATGGCGGCGATCTTCGCGCAGGTGCGCGGTGATGCCGTCTGCCCCGGCCGATTCGCGCCAGAAGGGCGGCGCGGAGCGGATCGGGATAGGCCGATCCGCGCGCGTTCCGCACCGTCGCCACATGGTCGATGTTCACGCCCAGCCTGAGCCTGCCCTGCCTGTCCATTGCCGCATCCTTTCGAGTGTCGTGGGCGAGACTAGGGCGTGCCCGCGCCGCCGTCACCCCCCGCCCGCGCCGCAGCCTTCTTGCGGCGCCGCTTCTCGACGCGCTCGCGCAGCTTGGCCGAGCGGATCTTCTGATAGGTCTGAACGAGGGGAATGGTGATCCAGTAGCAGAGCAGCGCGACGGCGAGGCCCGGCAGCAGGCCGCCCACCAGATAGGGCCAGTAGAAGGTGTGGAAGAAGGCCGCGAGGTTGGTCCAGTGCGCCGGTGCGTCCGTGAACAGCGCCATCAGGTTGTCCCGCAGTTCCGCCGCCGCATTGCTGAAGGCCGCGACGATCGACAGGAACGACAGCGATACGTCGATACCGAGAAGCCAGTGGCCGGTTTCGACCGATGTCACCGCGATCAGCGGAAAGGTGACGGGATTGCCGACGAAGGTGCCCAGCAATGCCGCCAGGATGTTGCCCCGCATCAGCCATGCAAGCCCCGCCGCCACCAGGAAGTGAAGCCCGAAAAGCGGCGTGAAGCTGACCAGCACGCCGGCAAAGACACCACGCGCGATGCGGTGCGGGGCATCGGGCAGGCGGCGCAGACGATAGCCCACATATTGCGCGGCCCGCCTGAAGCCGCCTTTCGGGTAAAGGATGTCGCGC
Organism: uncultured Alphaproteobacteria bacterium; assembly: GCA_963700485.1. Classification (GTDB taxonomy): domain Bacteria; phylum Pseudomonadota; class Alphaproteobacteria; order Rhodobacterales; family Rhodobacteraceae; genus Aliitabrizicola. The sequence continues at coordinate 79,877 of CAVOXQ010000020.1, read as the reverse complement.
AGCAGTTCCAGCGGACCGCGGGGATTGCGACGTTTGAAGACCAAGGCCCTTTCCCCCGCCGGTTCAGGGCTTGCGGCTGAGATCGCGGTGCCGCGCGATCTGCGCCACATCCGTCTCGGCCTCGAGGGCGGTCATCACCATGTGCAGATGCTCGACGTCGCGCAGGTCCACGTCGACGATGAGCCGGTAGTAGTCGGGCTTGCGGTCGGTAAAGCGCAGATCGCTGATGTTCGCCTTCTGCTCGCCGATCGAGGGTGCAGATGCGGCCCAGAACGCCCGCGTCATTCGAGATCGTCAGATCGAGGCTGACGGTGTAGACGGCGGCGTGGCGCCCCGCATGCCAGTGCAGATCGACCCAGCGCGCGGGTTGTTCCTCGAACTCCTCCAGTGCGGGGCAATCGATGGCGTGGATCACGACGCCCGTGCCGCGATAGGTGATGCCGACGATCCGTTCGCCCGGCACCGGCTGGCAGCAATTGGCGCGGCGGAAGTTCTGGTCTGCGGCCAAGCCCACGACGGGCCGCTGTGCGTCGACCTCGTCGGTCGTGGCCTGCACGAGTTCGGGATAGAGCGTCTCGACCACCCGCCGCGCCGTCAGCTCCGCGCTGCCCAGCCGTGCCAGCAGGTCCTGCTCGTCGGCAAGGCCCAGCGTCTTTGCGGCGGTGCGCAACGCCTTGTCGGTTGCCTTCTTGCCGATGTGGTCGAAGGCGGCGCGGGCAAGCTCGTAGCCCAGCTTGACGAAACGACCGCGGTCTTCTTCGCGCAAGGATTTGCGGATCGCGGCCTTGGCGCGGCCCGTGGTCACGATGTCGATCCAGCTGGCCTGCGGATGCTGGCCCTCGGCCGTGATGATCTCGACCGACTGGCCGTTCTTGAGCCGGGTCCACAACGGCACGCGGATGCCGTCGACCTTGGCCGACACGCAGGAATTCCCGATGCGGGTATGGATCGCGTAGGCATAGTCCAACGGCGTCGCACCCCGCGGAAGCTGCACCACATCGCCCTTGGGCGTGAAGCAGAACACCTGATCCGAATACATCTCGAGCTTGACGTTTTCGAGAAACTCGTCGTGATCGCTCTTCGTCGAGCCGCTCGGTCAGTGCTGGCGATCCACTTGGCCGGATCGACGGCGAACGGGTTGCTGCGCGCGCACGCCGTCACGGTAGGACCAGTGGGCGGCGACGCCCGCCTCGGCCACCTCGTGCATCTGGCGGGTGCGGATCTGCACCTCGACCCGCTTGCCGTCGCGGCCCGAAACCGTCGTGTGGATCGAGCGGTAGCCGTTCGATCTTGGGCTGGCTGATGTAGTCCTTGAAGCGCCCCGGCACCGCGCGCCAGCGCTGGTGGATCACCCCGAGGATACGGTAGCAATCGGCCTCGGAACCACAGATGACGCGGAAACCGTAGATGTCGGACAGGCGCGAGAAGGCCAGGTCTTTCTCCTGCATCTTGCGCCAGATCGAGTAGGGCTTCTTGGCGCGGCCATAGACATCGGCGTCGATCTGCGCCTTGTCCAGTTCGATGCGGATATCCGCGGTGATCTTGTGCACGACATCGCCCGTCTCGCGTTGCAAGCGTGATGAAGCGGCGGATGATGGAGTTGCGCGCATCGGGGTTCAGGACGCGGAAGGACGAGATCCTCCAGCTCCTCGCGCATCCACTGCATGCCCATGCGCCCGGCGAGGGGGGCAAAGATCTCCATCGTCTCGCGGGCCTTCTGGGCCTGCTTTTCCGGCAGCATGCTCTTGATCGTGCGCATGTTGTGCAGCCGGTCGGCCAGCTTGACCAGGATCACCCGCAGATCCTTGGACATCGCCATGAACAGCTTGCGGAAGTTCTCGGCCTGCTTCGACTGGGTCGAGGACAGCTGGAGATTGGTCAGCTTGGTGACGCCATCGACCAGTTCGGCGACCTCTTCGCCAAACTGGCGGGCGACCTCGGAATAGGTCGATTTGGTATCCTCGATCGTGTCGTGCAGCAGCGCGGTGACGATGGTCGCATCATCGAGCCGCTGTTCGGTCAGGATGGCGGCGACGGCGACGGGATGGGTGAAATAGGGCTCGCCCGACTGGCGCAACTGCCCCTCGTGCATCTGCTTGCCATAGTCATAGGCCCGGCGGATCAGATCGTCGTTCGTGCGCGGATTGTAGTTGCGAACGAGGGCGATCAGGTCTTCGACGTCGATCATCCTCGTCCCATCCCGCCGCGGACCGGTTCCGGGGTCAGCTCTGCCCCTGCGCTTCCATCAGCGCGCGCAGCAGCTTTTCCTCGGACATGTCGTCGGCCATCGGACGATCGATCTCGCCGCCCATCAGCAGCGCCATCTGAATCTTCTTCCGGTTCGTCGACCTCGATCTGGGTCTGATGGCTTTCGATCATCCGTTCGCGCAGCGACTCGGCGCTCTGCGTCTCGTCGGCGATCTCGCGCAGGCTGACGACGGGGTTCTTGTCGTTGTCGCGGTCGATCGTGATCGGTGAGCCGGCCTGGATCTCACGCGCGCGATGGGCCGCAAGCATCACCAGTTCGAACCGGTTCGGAACCTTGTCAACGCAATCTTCGACCGTCACGCGGGCCATGGGCAACTCCAATTCGGATCGGGGGCATGAAGCGGCTTATGTAAGGCCTGTCAAAGTTCTTGACAAGCGCAGAATCCGACTCAAAGCGGCACGACGGCGCGGCGATCGGCCTCTGGCAGAGTCGGCGAGCATGGCGGCCACGCTGCGGCCCGTCACCGGATGACGCCAGTCCGGCGCGACGTCGGCCAGCGGCACCAGAACGAAGGCGCGGTCCTGGAGCCGGGGATGCGGCAGGATCAGCCGGTCGGGCGCGGAGGCGGCCTGCAAGCTTGGGATCAAGCCCGCGCCAATGCTCGACTGCGTCGCGAGCATCGGGCAAGAACGGCATCGCCCCAGGCGATCAGGTCGAGGTCGAGCGTCCGCATGCCCCAGCGCCGTTTCCGTTCGCGGCCGTGGGCCGTTCCACCGCCAGCAGGTGACCGAGAACCTCTGTCGGCCGTCATCCCGCCCGGCGCGTCGAGGACGGCCGCCGCATTCACATAATCGGGTCCGGCCCCGGCCGGAAAGCAGGGGGTGGCGTAAGAATCGGCTGATCCGGCGCGCCGGAAGGCCTGCGGGCCGACAGATCGGCGAGCGCCGCGGTCAGCGTTTCTGCCGGAGGTTGTGTTTTCGTACGGCAGATTCGCGCCGAGTGGCAATAAGTGCCATGTTTTCCGTACGGGCAATCTGGAGTAATCTTTCGTATAGCTAGTCTTGTCGCACCGCAGCCGATACGCGATATATATGCGCAGTAGCCGTCGATTTTTCTAAATGTCAGTCCGCGTTTGGTACGAAAGCTCGATAGGCAGGACGTATTTTGAGAGGAACGGATATGTTCTACAAGGATGATCGGCTGGCGCTGTTCATCGATGGGTCGAACCTTTACGCGGCCGCCAAGGCGCTGGGGTTCGACATCGACTACAAGCTTCTGCGGCAGGAGTTCATGCGACGCGGCAAGCTGCTGCGCGCCTTCTACTATACCGCGCTGCTGGAAAATGACGAATACTCGCCGATCCGGCCGCTCGTCGACTGGCTGCATTACAACGGCTTCACGCATGGTGACGAAGCCGGCCAAGGAATACACCGACAGCCAGGGACGCCGGAAGGTCAAGGGCAACATGGACATCGAACTTACCGTCGATGCCATGGAACTTGCGCCACGGGTCGATCACATCGTGCTGTTCTCCGGCGACGGCGATTTCCGCCCGCTGGTGGAAAGCCTTCAGCGTCAGGGTGTCCGGGTCTCGGTCGTGTCCACCATCCGCAGCCAGCCGCCGATGATCGCCGATGAACTGCGCCGCCAGGCCGACAACTTCATCGAACTGGACGAATTGCGGGACGTGATCGGTCGCCCGCCGCGCGAGCCGCGGCCCGATCGTCGAGCGCGACGAAGTGTCGATCGAGGCGAAGTAGCACCGCGCGGGGCGGCACATGCCGCCCTGCGCCCGCCCTTCGGGTGCCGGCCATCAGGGATGGACGCGCGGGCGGGTTCGACTTACCTCTTTGCGCGACTGACGCCCGAGGCCCGCATGACCAAAGCCGCCCTTACCCTCTATCTCGCCGCGCCGCGCGGATTCTGCGCGGGCGTCGACCGTGCGATCAAGATCGTCGAGATGGCGCTTTCGAAATGGGGGGCGCCGGTCTATGTCCGTCACGAAATCGTCCACAACCGCTATGTCGTGGACGGCCTTGCGCGACAAGGGGGCGGTCTTCGTCAAGGAACTGGACGATGTGCCGCAGGATCGCCCGGTCATCTTTTCGGCCCATGGCGTGCCCAAGGCGGTGCCCGCCGAAGCGGCCGCGGCGTGAAATGCTGTTCGTCGATGCGACCTGCCCGCTGGTCAGCAAGGTCCACATCGAGGCCGAACGCCACCATGAAAACGGGCTTGCAGATGGTGATGATCGGCCATGCCGGCCATCCCGAAACCATCGGCACGATGGGCCAGCTGCCGCCGGGCGACGTGCTGCTGGTGGAAACGGTCGCGGATGTGGCGCGGCTTGCCGTGCGCGATCCGGACCGGCTCGCCTTCATCACCCAGACCACCCTTTCGGTCGACGACACGGCGGAAATCGTCGCCGCGCTGCAAGCGACGGTTTCCCGCGATCGTCGGGCCCGCACAAGGAAGACATCTGCTATGCCACCACCAACCGTCAGGCGGCGGTCAAGGCAGATCGCCCCCAAGATCGACGCACTTCTGGTGATCGGTGCGCCGAACTCGTCCAACTCCAGGCGGCTTGTCGAGGTGGGCCGGGCGGCCGGTTGCGGATATGCCCAATTGATCCAGCGCGCCGCGGACATCGACTGGCGGGCGCTGGACGGCGATCACGGCCGTCGGCGTGACGGCCGGGCGCCAGTGCGCCCGAGGTTCTGGTGAACGAGGTGATCGACTGCCTTTCGCGCGCGTTTCGAGACGACATGTCGAACTGGTCGAAACGGCCCGCGAGGCGGTCGAGTTCAAGGTGCCGCGCATCCTGCGCGAACCGGCATGACGGACCGCGCCACGAATGCCGCCGTGCCGTGGGCGGCGCTTTTCCTGAGCCTTGCGGGACTTGTCCCGTTCCTGTGGGGTGCGCTGACGGTGCTGTCTCCGGCGCTCGAGGACTGGGGCGTTGCGACGCTTGGGCCAAGGTTTGCCGGGCCCTTCGTGTCGCTGTCCTACGGCACGGTGATCCTTGCCTTCATGTCGGGCGTCCTGTGGGGTTTCGCCACGAAGGCGGAGGGACAGGCTGCGGCCGGCGGGCTATGCGCTGTCGGTCATCCCGGCGCTCTGGGCGTTCTTCTTCGTGGGTGGCGGGCCGGTTTCGGCGGCGATCTATCTGTCGGCGGGGTTCGTCGGGGTGCTGGCGCTCGACTGGTCGTTCTGGCGCAGAGGCCTTGCGCCGCCGTGGTGGATGCAGTTGCGCGCGGGGATGACGGCGGCGGTGCTGCTGTGTCTTGCGCCGCTCTGGCTTTGACCCATCCGGAGGGGGGCCCGATGACGGATCTTTTCGCCTATACCGATGGAGCCTGCTCGGGCAATCCCGGCCCCGGGGGCTGGGGCGTGCTGATGCTGGCGCGCGACGGCGACAGCGTCGTCAAGCAGCGCGAGTTGTCGGGCGGCGAGGCGCAGACCACCAACAACCGCATGGAGCTCATGGCAGCGATCTCGGCGCTCGAGGCGCTGGCCCGCCCGAGCGAGATCACCATCGTCACCGACAGTTCCTATGTGAAGAACGGCATTACCGAATGGATGGCCGCGTGGAAGCGAAAGGGTTGGCGCACCGCAGCCGGGCCGCCGGTCAAGAACGTCGATCTCTGGCAAAGGCTGGATGCCGCGCGCACCCGCCACAAGGTGACATGGCACTGGATCAAGGGGCATGCCGGCCATGCCGAGAATGAACGGGCCGACGAACTGGCGCGTGCCGGGATGGCACCGTTCAAGCCGGGCCGGGCCAGCGCATGACCGCGCCGGTGGCCGAGATCGCGCGCGAGGTGCTGACGGCCGACAGGTTGACGGACGTGCTCGATTACGCCTCGGTCGTGGTGTTTGCCCTGACCGGGGCGCTGGTGGCCAGCCGCTCGCAGCTTGACCCGGTGGGTTTTGTCTTTGTCGCCTGCCTGACCGCCGTTGGCGGCGGAACGATCCGCGACGTCCTGTTCGATCGCCCGGTGTTCTGGATCGAGACACCGGCGCTGGTGCTGGCGGCCGCGATCGCGGCGATGCTCGTGTTCTTTACCGCCCATCTGCTGGAAAGCCGCTACCGCACGCTGCTGTGGCTGGATGCCTGCGCCCTGGCGGTGGCCGTGCCTGCGGGCGCGGGCGCGGCGCTGGGAATGGGCCTTGGCTGGCCCCTGGTGCTTGTGGCGGCGATGATCACCGGGTGCATGGGCGGCCTGATGCGCGACGTGGTGTGCAACGAGGTGCCGCTGGTGCTGAAGCAGGGCGAGCTTTATGTGACGGCAGCCTTCGCCGGTGGCCTGTCGGCCGTGCTCGTGGGGTTCTGGGGCGGCAGCAGCGGGATCGCGCTGGCCATCTGCGGACTGGTCACCCTGACGCTACGGGCGGGCAGCCTGCGGTTCGGATGGCGCCTGCCGGTCTATCGCGCCCGACCGCCTCGGCCGCAGTCGCCCAAGCGGTGACGTTTCCCGCAGCCGGGGCATTTGAAAATGGCGAACATTCGTTTATATAGAGGATATGGGCCGCACCAGAACCATTCCCGACGCTGACGTCTTCGTGGCGATTCGCCAGCTCCTCGCCGAAGGCGGCGAGAAGGCGGTGGCGTTTTCATCTGTCGCCCGGGCGACCGGGCTTGCCGCGCCGACCCTGGTGCAGCGATACGGCTCGCGCGACGCGATGGTGCAGGCCGCGCTGGTCGCGGCCTGGGACGACCTCGACCGCCGCGCGACCGACGTGACCGGAGACGCCCCGATGAGCGCCAAGGGCGCCAACCAGATTCTGAAGGGGCTCTCGGGCGAGGGCGGCGAAATGATCGACCTTGCGGCGCTTGCCGCCGATTTCCGCGACTCGGGCTGCGTGAGCGGGCGTTGCGCTGGCGCATGACGGTGGAATCGAGCCTTGCCGCACGGCTCGGCGGGGGATCGAAGGGCCGCGAGGCGGCGTTGATCCTGTTTGCCGCGTGGCAGGGGCAATTGTTGTGGGCAAGGGCCGGCGGGCGCAGCTTCAGGATCAAGGACGCGATCCGGCGGTTGATCTGATTTCACCGGGCGATGTAGGTTTTCCACAGCCAGATCAGCAACATCGCCCCCAGGACCGCACCGACGAGGCCGGACATCCAGCCCGTCATGGCGATCAGCGACCGCAGCACGATTCCCCCGACAAGCGCGCCGCCGATCCCGATCAGGATAGTCGTGGGCACATCCGGCTGCACCCGCATCAGACGGGTGGCGAGAAAGCCGGCAGCGGCACCGATGATGACAAGCGCGACGATCGGCATTCTGCCCTCCCCGGTATGAGAGACAAGTATCGCGCGTTTGCGGACCAGGGGGAACCGCCGAAACGCCGCAGGTCACTCCAGACGATCGGGCAGGGAAAATCCGCGAAGGAACTCGTCGGGCTGCATCGGACGGCGCCCCTCGCGCTGTGCAAGCGTCACCTCGATCGCGCCGGTTCCGCAGGCGATCGTCAGATCGCGCAGTACAGTGCCGGGGGGACCGGACCCTTGGGCGATGCGCGAACGCAGCAGCTTGACCCTTTCGCCGCCGATCCTGCACCACGCGCCCGGAAAGGGCGACAATCCCCGGATCAGCCGGTCGACCTCGGGGGCGGGGCGGGTCCAGTCGATCCGTCCTTCGTCCTTGGCGATCTTTGTCGCATATGTGACCCCGTGTTCGGATTGCGCAACGGCGACAAGCGACGGCAGACGGTCGAGCGCTTGCACGACCAGATCCGCACCCATCCCGGCCAGCCTGTCATGCAGGTCGGCGGTGGTGTCCTCGGCGCCGATCGGGGTCGGGGCGCAGAGCAGAACCGGCCCGGTATCGAGCCCCGCTTCCATGCGCATGATGCAAATCCCGGTCGCCGCATCTCCGGACAGGATCGCGCGATGGATCGGGGCCGCCCCGCGCCAGCGCGGCAACAACGAGGCATGGATGTTGAGGCAGCCCAGACGCGGCGCGTCGAGTACGGGCTGCGGAAGAATGAGGCCGTAGGCCACCACGACCGCGACATCGGGATCGAGTTCGGCGAACGCCGCCTGTTCCGCGGGTGTGCGCAGCGTCGCAGGGTGGCGGACGGACAGGCCAAGCGCCTCGGCCGCGATCTGCACAGGAGAGGGGCGATCCTTCTTGCCCCGGCCCGCGGGCCGGGGCGGTTGGGTATAGACACAGACGACCTCGTGTCGCGCCGCCAGCGCGCGCAATGCGGGCACCGCGAAATCGGGTGTGCCCATGAAGACGACCTTCATGCCCGCGCCCGGATCTTGTCCGCCCGCGCGATCAGCATGCGCCGCTTGAGGGGCGAGAGATGGTCAAAATACATCCGACCCGCAAGGTGATCGATCTGGTGCTGCACACTCGTAGCCCAGAGGTTGACGAAATCCCGCTCTTCCACATCGCCCGCCTCGTTGGTGAACCGGACGGTGACGGCGCGGGGGCGCCGCACCGCCGCCGAGACACCGGGCAGGTTCGGGCTCGCCTCGTCATGCTCGCGGAACTGGGTCGAGGCGTGGATCACCTCGGGATTGGCAAGTCGGATCGCCTGACCGCGTGGTTCGGAGCAATCGACGACCGCCAGGCGCAAGGCGACCCCGATCTGCGGCGCGGCGAGGCCATAACCGGGCATCGCATCCATGGTTTCGATCATGTCGGCCCAGATCGCGCGGATCTCGTCGGTGATCCGGGGCACCGCCACAGCCGGGCTGCGCAGGATGCGGTTCGGCCAGGGGATGAAGGCCCGCGCGGTCAAGCAGGCACCCCGGCCAGCGCATCGGCGCGCGCGGCGGGCGACAGGTGGTCAAGGGTCACGATGCCATCGAGATGATCCATTTCGTGTTGGATGCAGATCGCGGCGGCCCCCGCGAACAGGTGGTCGCGCTCGGTTGCGTCGATGGCCATCCACCGCAGGCGTAGCTCGGCGGCTCGGCCGACCTCGACGGTCAGACCGGGGATCGAGAGGCAGACCTCGGGGCCCGTCACGCGGCGCGGCGAGGCCCAGATGATGCGGGGATTGAGCACGATGCAGGGGGCGGGGGATCCGATCTTCCAGCCGGGATCGACGACGAGGATCCGGGACAGGACACCCACCTGCGGACCGGCCAGCCCGCGCCCCTCGGCCGCATACATCGTATCGAGCAGGTCATGGGCCAACTGCCGCGTCGCCGCGTCGGGGACGGCAGGGGCACAGACCATCGAAAGGCGCGGATCAGGCCAGCGCAGGATCGGGCGAACCGCCATCAGACGCGCGCGCCCTGTTCGCGGGCCCGGTCGCGCTTGAGCTTTTCCATCTTGCGGGTGATCATCTGCCGACGCAGCGGTTTCAGGAAGTCGATGAACAGGCGGCCATCCAGATGGTCGATCTCATGCTGGACGCAGGTGGCCCAGAGACGGGTGAAGTGGTCTTCATGCTCTTTTCCGTCAAGCCCCGTCCAGCGCACGCGCACCTCGGCGGGCCGTTCGATTTCGGCATATTGGTCGGGGATCGAAAGACAGCCCTCCTCGTAGGTCGCCATGTCTTCGGAGGCCCAGGTGACAACCGGATTGATCAGGACCATCGGGCGGGCCGATTGTTCGGGATCCTTGACGCAATCCATCACCAGCATGCGCTTGGTGACCCCGACCTGGGGCGCGGCAAGACCGACGCCCGGCGCATCATACATCGTCTGGAGCATGTCCTCGGCCAGCCGCCCGAGTTCGGGCGTGATCTCGGTCACAGGCTCGCACACTTTCTTGAGGCGCGGATCGGGGTGGATCAGGATCGGTCGTATCATGCGCCCGATTTAAGGTATGGGCCCGGGCCTTGCAATCCTCCCGCCCCGGTGCGGACGTGGTGTCGTGCGGGACGCCCGGCCTTGCCGCGACGCCGGAGCGGGCGGTGCAGGGCGCGCGGGCCATTGCCGCCCGTGCCGGGCCGCGATATCCGGTGACACCATGATACCGGGATGCGCGCCTCAGGCACGCGCGCCCGGTGTGTGTCTGGCAGAAGGGACAAGGGATGAATTTCGACCGTCTGATCGACCGCCGTGGCACCCATTGTTCAAAATGGGACATGATGGAAGAGACCTATGGCGTGCCGGCCGACGACGGTCTGGCGATGTGGGTCGCCGACATGGATTTCGCCCCGCCCGCGGCCGTCCAGCAGGCGGTCGAGCGGATGGCCGCCCATGGCGTCTACGGATATTTCGGCGATGACGCGCGCCTATCTCGACGCGATCCGGTGGTGGATGGAGCACCGCCATGGCTGGCGCGTGGAGGCCGACCAGATCTTCACCACGCATGGCCTGGTGAACGGGACGGGTCTGTGCATCGATGCGTTCACCGCCCCGGGCGACGGCGTGGTGCTTCTGACCCCTGTCTATCATGCCTTTGCGCGGATCATCAAAGCAGCCGGACGCAAGGTGGTGGAATGCCCCCTCACGATCGCCGATGATCGGTATCACATGGATTTCAATGCCTGGGATGCGCAGATGACCGGCGGCGAGCGGATGCTGATCCTTTGCTCGCCACACAATCCGGGCGGGCGCGTCTGGACGCTTGAGGAATTGCGCGGCATCGCGGATTTCTGCCGCCGCCACGGCCTGATCCTGATTTCGGACGAAATCCACCACGACCTTGTCTATCCCGGGCAGACGCATGTCGCGATGGCTGTGGCGGCGCCCGAGATCCGGGACCGCCTGGTTATGATGACGTCCACGACCAAGACATTCAACATCGCGGGCGCCCATATCGGCAACGTCATCATTCCGGACGCGAAACTGCGTGCGCAGTTTTCGCCGCGGATGAACGCGCTGGGCATTTCGCCCAACAGCTTCGGGATGCACATGGCGACCGCGGCCTATTCCACCGAGGGGGCCGCCTGGGTCGACGCGCTGATGGCCTATCTGGACGGCAACCGGCGCCTGTTCGATGCCGGGGTGAATGCCATCCCCGGAGTTCGCTCGATGCCGCTCGAGGCCACTTACCTCGCCTGGGTCGACTTCGCGGGCACCGGCATGACGCCAACCGAGTTCATCGCGCGAGTCCAGTCGACGGCGCGCATCGCCACCAACCACGGCGCGACTTTCGGCCTTGGCGGCGAAACCTTCCTGCGGTTCAACATCGCCAGCCCGCGATCCATGGTGGCGGACGCCGTGGCCAGACTACAGGGCGCCTTTTCCGACTTGCAGTAGCGACCGGGGATCGGTCAGTTCTTTGCGAGGTAGCCGACCGGCGCGTTTTCGTCCCGCCAGAAATCGAGCGCGGGACGATCTTCGGCGGGAGTGGAGCGTTTGAATTCGCAGATCAGCTCGCCATTCTCGATGGTCGAGGCGACGATCAGGCATTGGCAGACGTGGCGCGCGCCGTCGTAGACATCGACCAGTCCGCGCAGCCTTGGCACCCGGTCGGCATCGAGCGCGAAGCCTTCATCCCAAAGCCGCAGGACGGGAAAGACAGCCTCGCCCAGCTGGACCCGGAGCCGCGACTTGCGCGCGCGGTCTCGCTTGCGGGCGGCCTCCAGACCCTCGCGCACTTCCTTCGGAAGAAACTCCAGCATGGCAGTCTCCTTGCAGACGCCCCTCATGGAAATTCTGGGCTGATGCGCCTGAAAAGCAAGCCATTTCAGCGCCAAGCGCCGGAATGCGGCAAGAGCGGGTCGATTTCACCACGCCCGGTTGTGCGCCAGCGCGCCGCGATTGCGCGCGGGCCGGGCTTCATGGCGAATGACGATTCGCCTATCCTGGGCGACGAGAGGAGACTTCGATGGGACAACTGATCGATGGCCGCTGGGAAACCTCGTGGTACGACACGAAATCCACGGGCGGGACATTCCGTCGCAGCACCGCCGGATTCCGCAACTGGATCACCCCGGACGGCGCGCCGGGACCATCCGGGACAGGCGGCTTCGCGGCGGCAAGCGGACGCTACCACCTCTATGTGTCCTATGCCTGCCCATGGGCGCATCGCACGCTGATCTTTCGGGAACTCAAGGGCCTGACGCCGCATGTCGGTGTGTCGGTGGTGCATCCGGACATGCTTGAAGAGGGCTGGACGTTCGCAACCGATTTCGCCGGCGCGACGGGTGATCTTCTGCACGCAAGCCCATATCTGCGCGACATCTACATTCGTGCCGATCCCCATGTTTCGGGCCGCGCGACGGTGCCGATCCTGTGGGACAGCGCGCAAGGGACGATCGTATCGAATGAAAGTTCGGAAATCATCCGCATGTTCAATTCGGCCTTCGACGGATTGACCGGGAATACCGACGACTATTGGCCCGAACCGCTGCGCCCGGCGATCGAGCGCATCAACGCCCGGGTTTACGATACCGTCAACAACGGTGTCTACAAGGCCGGGTTCGCGACCACGCAATCCGCCTATGATGCGGCGGTCGTGCCGTTGTTCGAGACGCTCGACTGGCTCGACGCGCACCTGGGCGAGCATCGCTGGCTGGCGGGCGAAACGCTGACCGAGGCCGACTGGCGGCTGTTCACGACGCTCGTGCGGTTCGATTCCGTCTATCACCTGCACTTCAAGTGCAACCGTCGGCGGATCATCGACTATCCTGATCTGTGGGCCTACACCCGCGCGCTTTACCAGCATCCCGGCGTGGCCGGGACGACCTGGATGGACCATATCGTGCGGCACTATCACTACAGCCATGACACGATAAATCCGAACAGGATCATCCCGATCAACCCGGTCATCGACTTCATGGCGCCGCATGGGCGCTAGCGCGGGGCGGTAAATCTTGCGCACGGGCGCCTTTTCCGCTTTGACCGGCGCGGAGGAGATGCTTTCGATGACCCGGCCTGCCCCGTTCGACGCCCCCGCCCAGCCCGCAGCCGATCACGGCGGCGGGATAGATGCGGCAAGGGATCGTCTGGGGGGCGCACGCGAGCGACTGGATCGACCTGTCCACGGGCATCAACCCCCACGCCTATCCGCTGCCGCCCCTCGCCCCGGAGATCTGGGCGCACCTGCCCGACAGGGATGCCGAGGCGGCGCTGACCGCCGAGGCGAGGCGGTTCTGGCAGGTTCCGGATGGCGCGGCGATCGTCGCTGGCACCGGGCACCTCGGCATTGATCGCGCGCTTGCCCGGGCTCGCCCCGCCGGGGCGCGTGCATATTCCGGGGCCGACCTACAATGAACACGCCCGCGCGTTTGCCGCGCAGGGCTGGCAGATGGCCGAGGACGACGCGCAGGCCGTCGTTTTGGTCAATCCCAACAATCCCGATGGGCGATCTCTGGCGGGGTGGCGACATCCGCGGCCCGTTCGTGATTATCGACGAGAGTTTTGCCGAATGCACGCCCGCGGACAGCCTTGTGCGCCTTGCCACGCGCCCGGGCACGGTGATCCTCAAGGGGCTTGGCAAGTTCTGGGGGCTTGCGGGGCTGCGACTTGGCTTCGCGATCGGCGACCCCGATCTGATTGCGCGGCTTGCCGGGCTGGGCGGGCCGTGGCCCGTATCGGGTCCGGCGCTTGCGATCGGCACGGCGGCATTGCGCGACAGGCCGTGGGCCGAGGCGACCCGCCAGCGCCTGTCTCGGGATGCCTCGCGGCTTGACGGGCTTTTGGACGGGCGTGGCGCGCGCATCGTCGGTGGCACCTCGCTGTTCCGGCTGGTCGAGGTTCCCGACGCCCTGCGCTGGCAGGACAGGCTCGCGTCGCACACGGATCTGGACGCGTCGCTTTGCCTATTCCCGACACTGGCTGCGTCTTGGCCTGCCGGGCACCGAGGCCCAGTGGGCACGGCTCGCAACCGCGCTGGAGGATGTCGCATGAGTGCCGCCTTGCTGATCCCTGCCCTGCTGCTGGACGCGGCCCTGGGCGAGCCGCGATCCCTGTGGTCGCGGATTCCGCATCCGGCGGTCGTGATGGGACGCGCCGTGCAATGGGCGGATGACCGGCTGAACCATGGTGAAAACCGCCGCCTGCCAAGGGGGCCGTGGCGATGGCCGGTCTGGCTGTCGGCGCGGCAACAGCGGGCGGCATCATCGCCGCGATGCCCGATGGCGGACTGCTGGAGATCGTCGCGGCGGCGATCCTGCTGGCGCAGAAAAGTCTCGTTCAGCATGTGCGCGCCGTCGGCGACGGATTGCGCCTGTCGCTCGGCGACGGCCGCCTGCATGGTGGCGCGCATCGTCGGACGCGACACGGACGACATGACCGGACCGGACGTGGCGCGGGCGGCGATCGAAAGCGCGGCCGAAAACCTGAGCGATGGCGTGATTGCGCCCGCGTTGTTCTTTCTGCTGTTCGGCCTGCCGGGCCTGATGGTCTACAAGATCACCAATACGGCCGACAGCATGATCGGGCATCGCACCCCCCGGCACACCGACTTCGGCTGGGCTGCCGCACGGCTCGACGATGTGCTCAACTGGTTCCCGGCGCGGGTGACGGCCGCTGCTGATCGCGCTGACCCATGGCTGGACGGATCCGACGCCGATCCTGCGCGACGCGCCGCTGCACCGCTCGCCGAATGCTGGCTGGCCGGAGACGGCGATGGCTGTGGTTCTCGACGTCTCGCTGTCGGGCCCGCGCAGCTACAACGGTGTCGCCCGGGATTTTCCCTGGGTCTGGCCGGAAGGCCGCAACGACCCCGGTCCGGATGAGATCGACGCCGCCTGCGGGGCGCTGTGGCGGGCATGGGGCGGATTGCTGGCCGCGGTTGTCATCCTCGCGCTGCTCTGACAGTTGCGGCACCCCGCCGCCCTGCTACAGTCGTGTCGAGACCCGAACGGAGCCTGTTGATGCGTCTGATCCCGATTGCCCTGATCTGTCTGAGTGCGGCCGGCGCGCAGGCCGCACCCTGTGGCGGCGATTTCGAGGCTTTTGTCGCCTCGATGAAGGCGGAGGCCGTGCTCGCCGGGCATCCGCCAGAGGCGGTGGACCGGTTCTTCGCCGGCGTCAGGCAGGATCCGCGTGTTCTGAAGGCGGACCGGGCGCAACAGGTCTTTCAGAAGCCCTTCCTCGATTTCTCGAAGGCGCTGATCAGCAAGAACCGGATGCAGACCGGCACCGCGAAAAGCAGCGAATACGACGCCGTGTTCAGGATCGCGCAGCGGGATTACGGCGTTCCGCGAGGTATCCTGCTGGCCTTCTGGGCCTTCGAGACGGATTTCGGACAGGTCCAGGGAGATTTCAACACCGTGAATGCCCTGGTCACGCTCGGCCATGACTGCCGCAGGCCCGAGGTGTTCCAGCCCCATATCCTGGCCGCGATCACCTTGACCGAACAGGGGATAATCGACCCCGCGACGACGACCGGCGCCTGGGCGGGGGAAATCGGGATGGTCCAGATGCTGCCCGCCGACATCCTGGCAGACGCGGTGGATGGCGATGGCGACGGTGAGATCAGCCTGAAGACCTCGGCCGCGGACGCCCTGCTTTCGGCTGCGCGGAAATTGCAGGTGCTCGGCTGGCGGGCGAACGAGCCCTGGTTGCAGGAGATCACGCTGCCGGAAGATTTCGACTGGTCGCTGACCGGGCTCGACAAGACGCTGTCGGTGGAGAGTTGGGCCAAGCTGGGCGCGGCGCCGGTGTCGGGGGACTTGCCCGGGGCCGCGCTGCGCGCCTCGATCCTGCTGCCACAGGGAAGAAAGGGACCGGCCTTTCTGGCCTATCCGAACTTCAACGTGCTGTTCGAATGGAACAAGAGCTTCGTCTACGTCACGACGGCCGCCTATTTCGCGACCCGCCTCGAGGGTGCGCCACCCTATCGTCCGGGGGTCCCCGAACCGGGGCTGACTGCGGCGCAGATGAAGAGCCTTCAGGAAAAGCTTGCGGCGCGCGGGCGCGACGTCGGCGCGATCGACGGGATTCTGGGCGCCCAGACGCGCAGCGCGGTGCAGGCCGAACAGGTGCGCCTCGGTCTGCCCGCCGACGCCTGGCCAACGGCCGCGTTGCTCGACGCGCTCTGAGTTTGGAGCGCTGGGGTATCTGCGCCACGGTCAAGGCACCCCTTCGGGAACTTCATGCCTTTGTCGCCCATCATCTGGCGCTTGGGGCGGATCGGATCTGGCTCCACTTCGATGATCCGGACGACCCCGCCCTGCCCGGGATGGCCGGCCTGCCCCGGACCGAGGCCATCGCCTGCGACACGGCCTATTGGCGCGCCACCTGCACGAGACGGCCGGACGTTCACGAGAACCGCCAGACCCGCAACATCCAGAGGCTGTGCGCCGCCGCGCCCGTGCCGTGGATCGCGCATCTCGACCACGACGAATTCATCGTCGCCGACCGGCCCGTGGGTGACGTTCTCGCAGGCACCGGTCCCAGACATCCCGATGGTCCGTATGGCGCCCTACGAGGCGCTTCACGATCCGGATCTTGCGGACGACATCCAGACCGCGCGCCATTTTCGCGGGGCCTTGCGCGGCCAGTCGCGCGCCGCGGATCGGCTGGCCGTGTTTGGTGCGGCGGCGGCCCTGCTGACCGACGGGATGCTCAGCCACGCGGCGGGCAAGTGTTTTTTCCGAACCGGCGTGCCAGACCTGAAACCGCGCATCCACGGCGCCTTCCGGCATGGCGCGCGGGTTCAGGGGATACCGACGCAAAGCGAACTCGGGCTGTTGCATTTTCATGCGGCCAGTCCCGAGACATGGCTGGCCCAACTCGACTATCGCCTGCGTCTGGGGGCCTATCGCGGACGACCCGAATGCGTGGCTCTTCTCGGCCCTGCCGATGGCAAGCTGCGCCGCGCCATCTATGATGCGATCCAGCGCGCGACACCCGAGATGATCTCGTTGCTGGACAGCCTCGGCATCCTGCGAACGCATGACCTTGGTCTGTCGCGAAAGGTCGATCACCTTCTGGGCGATCGGCTGCCCTGACGGCAACGGCTACTGGACGATGAACTCGGCATGCAGGGCCCCCGCGGCGTTGATGCTCTTGAGGATGTCGATCATGTCGTTCGGGGCGACGCCCAGCGCGTTCAACCCTTCGACGACCTGCGACAAGGTGGTTCCCCCGGCCACCAGCGCGAGTCCGGTCCCGGCATCCTGGCTGATCGACACATCCGTGCGCGGCACGACGATGGTTTCGCCCGGCGCGAACGGATTGGGCTGCACCGCCTGCGGGGCCTCCTGCACGCGCAGCGTCAGGTTGCCCTGTGCGACGGCAACTTCGCTTATCCGCACCTCGGCGCCCATCACGATGGTGCCCGACCGTTGGTCAACCACGACGCGGGCCCGTTGCTCGGGCGCGACGACGATGTTCTCCACCCGGCCGAGCACATGCGCGGGCGAACGCATCCGCGCCGCCGCCACATCCAGCGTCACCGTGCCGGCATCCGTCATGACCGCGACCTGCCGCCCGAACTCGCGGTTGATTGCCTGCTCGATCCGCTCGGCCGTGGTGAAGTCAGGCGTGCGGAGGGCCAGCCGGACCGCGCTGAGTGCGCCGAAATCAAAGGCGATCTCGCGCTCCACCCGGGCGCCGGACGGGATCGAGCCCGAGGTTGGCACACCTTGGACGACGCTCGCCGCCTGCCCCGTGGCCGCAACACCTCCGGCGATGATCGTGCCTTGCGCCACGGCATAGATCTGGCCGTCAGCGCCATTCAGCGGTGTCATCACGAGAGTGCCGCCGCGCAGGCTCTGCGCGTCGCCGATCGCCGAAACCGTCACATCGATCTGCGCGCCGGCACGCGAGAAAGGCGGCAGGGCGGCGGTGACGAAAACCGCCGCGACGTTCTTGGGCCGGAACTGCTCTCCCGCGACGTTCACGCCCAGGCGCTCCAGCAGATTGGACATGATTTCTTCCGTGAAGGGGGCATTGCGCAGGCCGTCTCCGGTGCCGTTCAGGCCAACCACGAGGCCATAGCCGACAAGATCGTTGCCGCGCACACCATCGAACTCCACCAGATCCTTGATGCGGATCTCGGCGGCGAGGGCCGGAACCAGACCGATCCAGAGGGCCAGAGCCGCGAACACGCCGCGCATCACAGGTAATCCGCAAGCGAAAGCCGCTGGAGACGCGCGGTGATGGCATAAAGCGTGTCAAGCTGCGCCTCGGCCTGGGTCAGGCCTGTCGCGGCCTCATATCCATCGACATCGACCATGCCGATCCGCCCGATCCGAAGGCTGGTTCCTTCGGCGGCATTGCGCGTTTCGGCCGAGGCGATGCGTTCCTGCGCGGTTCCGACCCGCGCGGCAAGAAGCGTGCGCCCCTCGGCGCCTTCCAGCAGCATCTCGCCGGATCGCTTGGCGAGTTGCGCGCGTTCGTCGGGCTTTCCCGCGAGGATGCCGCCATCGAGCAACGCCGCCATCACCAGCGCCTTGAGGGTATCGCGGATCGCCGGATCATTGGCCGTCGTGTCGAGGGCAACGGACTTACCCGCCGCAACTTCCTGCGGTCCGACCGGGGCACCACCAAGATAGACGCTGGCCGCATAGCCGGATGGATCCTCGAACCAGAAGGTCAGGGCGGCCTCGACCCCGCCCGCCGACGTCGCGCCGGCAGCAGCGCCGCGAGCGAGGGCGAGCAGGTCATCGGCGGGAAGTGTCGCGGCGCTGCGGGTTTCCACCCCCGCGAACAGGGTCCGGTCCCCAAGCCGGGTGTTGAGCGTGCCAACCGCGGTCCGCAGACGCGACACCGCGTCCTGACCGAGGGTTGCGACCGAGGCGGCACTGCCGGGGGAGGCGAGGGACAGCAGCGAGGAGGCAAGTTGATCCGAGAGGGTCGCGAGCGTTCCAAGCACCGCCTGCATCCCGTCCGCCCTCGACGTGACCTCGGCGGCGACGTCGCGAAAGGTCTGAAGGCGCGACAGCGAGGCGTCGATCGCGGACAACCGGGTGAAGTCGCCCCCCAGCAGGCGACCTGCATCGGCCGTCTTGCCCGTCGTGGCCTCGTTCGACCGACGCTCCAGTTCGAGTTTCAGTCCGGTGGTCTGGTTGCGCAATGCATAGCTTCGCGCCAGATCGCCGATGGAAGACAGCGCCATGTCATATCCCCAGAAGTGTCTTGATCATCTCGTCGGCCGCCGCGACCACCCTGGCATTGGCGGCATAGGCCCGCTCGATCAGCATCAGGGTCTGGATCTGCTGGTCGCTGTCGACCCCCAGTGCCAGTTCGTCCGATCGCAGCGTGTCATACCTCGCGCGCGCAAAGGCCTCGCGATCCTCGACCGCCACCCGGTTCGCGGAAACCCGCGAGAGGGCATCCGACGCCAGCCCGGCGGCGCTGCGTTCACCGGGCGAAAACCCGCCGGAGGCGGGCTCCAGCCGACGGATGAGCGATTGTCGCAGCGCGTCGAGCAGGGCCGGGTTTCCCGGGGCACCTTCGGATGCCGCACCTACGCCATCTCGCAACCGCCACAGGAAACCGCCGGCGGCCGGATCGACCGCCGCGTTCACCGCAATTCTCCCGGCGAGCCCCGTTTCCACAAGCGGATCGACAGCCGCTCCGGCATCGGTGAACAGCCCCGGCGCCCCGACCGCGAGCGTCGGGTCGACCGCCGGATCGGCGAAGCGGGTGATCAGGTCGCGCGCGATCGCGTCGAGTTGCTGCTGGATCGCCGGCGCATCCTGATCGCGCAGGCGAAGATCCGCGGCAAGCGTGCCGCCGTCGAGTTTGCCCGTGCCATCGCGAAAGACAACCGGCTTGCCGTTCATCGTCACCACGGAGAGCGCGCCCGAACCCACGCTCATGTCGGCCGTGACCGTACCGGCGGGAATGAAGCCGAGAACCGCCGGCCGGCCATCGAGAAGCAGCGCGCCACCGGTCGTCACAAGCGCGATCTGGCCGTTCTCCCTCGCGATTTCCCGCATCGGGACGATGCCGGATATCTGGTCGACCAACTGCTGCCGCTGGTCCATCAAGGGCGAAGCGTCACGATCGCCCGCGACCTGGGTCAGGATCCTTGCGTTGAGATCGGCCACCCTGCGCAGGGTTTCGTTCAGCGACGCGACCTGCGTTGCGATACGGTCGTCGGCCTCTGCCCGTTCGCCCTGCACGTCGCGGGTCAGGTCGTTCAGATAGCGACCGAGCGCACTGGCGGCGTCAAGGACACCGGAAAGGCGTGCCTCGCTGTCGGGGCGGCTGGTCGCGGCGAGAAGCGCACTGTCGAGCCCGTCGATCCTCTGGCCGAGCGATGCGGGGCTTTCCGGAGTGCCGATGCCGGATTCCATCCGGGCGTAGAAATCGGAACGCACCTGCGCCCCGGCCGCCTCGGCCTCCGCCACGCGACGGTCCGAAAGAAGAACCCGGTCGGTCACCCGCAGGACGCCTGCCACGTTGACGCCGCTGCCGGATCCGCCGAGGCTGCGCGCGGAAAGCTGGATCTCCCGCCGCCCGTAGCCTTCGGTCAGGGCATTGGCCACGTTCGTCGAGACGAGTTCGGCGGCGCGCGAATTGGCCTGAAGCCCCGAGAGCGCGCTGGAAAGGGTGACGGACAGGCTCATCTGGTGTTCCTAGCGATCGGTCATCGTTTGATGTTCGAGGTTTCCTGCAGCATCTCGTCCACGGTCTGAATGACCTTGGCATTCGACGAATAGGCCCGCTGTGTCTGGATGAGCTGGGTCAGTTCGGCCGCGACATCGGTCGCGGATTCTTCGCGGGCGAAGCCCAGGACCGACCCCGTGGGCCCGGTTCCGGCATCCCAGAGGAACATCGCGCCGCTGTCGTTCGAAACCTGGTAAGTCTGGTTGCTGTTGGCGATCAGACCATTCACGTTGGGCACGTCCACCAGCGGGATCTGGTAGATCCGGCGGGTGAAGCCCTGGTCGTAGATCGCATAGAGATCGCCCTTTTCGTCGATCTGCACCGAGGTCACATTGGCGACGGGCGAGCCGTTCTTGGTGACCGAGACGGGCGCAAACGTGTCGGAAAGCTGGGTCATTCCATCCGTCGCGCCCGGCCGACCGATGGCAAGACTGAGCGGCCCGCCCGCAACTGTCAGCGGTATGGTGCCGGTTGCCGGATCGTAGCCGCCGCCAGACAGCGTGGTGACCGACAGCAACGTGCCGCCCGCGCCGCGCGTTTCATCGAAGAGCAGGGCATATTCGCCGACAATCGCGCCGCCTGACGCGCTGTCGCGCAATGTCATCGTCCACCGGTTTGACGATCCGGTCGCGGGAATGGTCGGCGTGAAGGTTGCCTCGATCGTCTCGGACCCGCCGAGATTTCCGAAGTATTCGATGGAGAGGTTCTGATCCTCGCCCGACGAAGACGCCGCGGTTTCCGTCGCGGGCAGGTTGACGACGAGGGTCATGTCCGTCGTCGGGTTCGCCGCGAATTCGTTGAGGTTGATGTTTACCGGCTGAAGCCCGGCGGAACTGACCCGCGAGAAGTTCGGAATCGTTCCATCGGACGTTGCCGGCCATCCCATCAGGACAAGCCCGGTCTGGGTCGTCAGAAGCCCGTTCTCGTCGGGCCGGAAGGATCCGGTCGTCACGAGGCTCATCGGATAGACGGATCGCCGTCTCGGCCGCCGCGACCGTCGTGACCGGCAACATGCCGCGGCCGTCGACGGCGATGTCCGTGGCGTTGGACGTGGTCACCAGGGGGCCGCGTTCGTCGACAAGCCGCATCGTCGACACGCGGACGCCGCCGGCCGAATAGCTGCCCGAATTGCCGCCCTGCAACACCATGGAACTGAAATCGGCGGCAGCCCGCCGGTAGCCGTAGGTGGCCGAATTCGCGATATTGTCGGAAATCGTGGCAAGCCGTGTCGCATTGGCATTGAGGCCGGCGACCCCGGCGTTGAGCGAAGAAGAAATGGTCATCCGGTTGCGCCTTTCTGCAGCATCGTCGCTGGTTCGATGGCGACACTGCGTCCGGCGACTTAAGATCGGCCTAACGCCTAAAGGTTGATCGATTTCAGCGGTCGTCGCGCAGAAGGATGACTTCGATCCGGTTGTTGCGCACGGCCATCGGATCGGCGGTCGCGGGCTGGCGATCGGCATAGCCCGCGACCCGTTCCATGCGGACGGATGGCAAGCCCGCCGCTTCGATCCGGGCGCGGAGCATCTGTGCCCGCGATCGAGCGACAGGTCCCAGGCGGGATTGTCGATCAGCGGCACCGGATAGCTTCGGACATGGCCGCTGCACGGCAATCTGATTGGTGGCAAGCCCGAGAACCTCGGCAAGCAGGTGCCGAGATCTGGTCGAGCACCGGTTCGGGTTCTGCGGTGTCTGCGGCGAAGAGCGGCGGCATCCGGCAGATCGAAGATCTCGATCACGAGCCCTTCGTCGGTGACCCGCGTGACCACATGGCGCAGAATGCGCTCCATGGTCATGCTTTCGCCGCCGCGTGCCAGCAGAACCTTTTCGACGGTGTCGAGCGCCTCCTGGGACCGGGATCCGGCATCGGAGGCATCGCCCGCCGTGCGACGTTTCCCGCCCCTCGGCCTGGCGATCGCTCGTCGCGCGCTGCAGCGAGGCCCCGGTCCCGCTATGGGCCAGGACTCTTCGGAAAAGATGCTGTCGCCACCGAAAGCGCCATCGCCACCCCCCGAAATCCGATTGATCGGAATGGTCGGATTGAAGTAGTCCGCGATCCCCTTTCGCTGCTTTTCCGTCGTCGCATTGAGCAGCCACATCAGCATGAAGAAGGCCATCATCGCGGTCACGAAGTCGGCATAGGCCACCTTCCAGGCACCCGCCATGATGCCCGCCACCGACGAACGACCTTCTTGCGCTTGATGATGACTGGCGCGGCATTGCCTTGCCCGGCCATCTTCTCACCCTTCGTTCACCCGCCCACAGCAGTATCCCGTCGGGGTGAACGTGGCCTTAACCTCTGACTTTTTAGAGATTCTTTCCGCGCGCGGGGACCAGCCCCCGCAACTCGGCCACCACTTCGACGCCGATCGCGGCGTAATCGGCGTGGAACTGCACCATCGCGCGGTAGGAAAGATCCCGATCGACCAGCCGTCCACGATCCGGCGATGGGCGGCCGGGTATCGAAGGACGGGTCGCAAGGAAGCCCTCCAGCTCGGACCGGCTGAGCCCCGGGGCGGCATGAAGACAAAGATCGAAGCGCTGGAACTCGCGGTTCACGATCAGCACGCTGTCACCGCAGCGCCGCGCAAGGTGCTCGGCCGTCGGGCCGTTCATCGAGGCGGCGATGGCACCGCTGTGCGGATCATGACCCAGGCCGAGACGTCGCAGATCATCGGCGGGCCTCGTCCGGCCCGGCCTCTGGAATGCGTCGTAGAGCGCCGTCGGAACGGATGACGTCACCAGCCGCAGCGATGGGTCGCGGCAAAGATCGTGGCGCAATCCCGCCACCTGCCGGTCGGCCAGCCCGTGAAGGACCAAGCCTTCCGGCCCGGCAAGACCAGTCTCTGCATCGAGCCGCGTCAGACCGGTCGCCAGCGCGATCCGGTCGGCGAGCCGGGCCGAGACGGCGCCGACCGGCTGGAGGGCGACATCCAGCATCGTGCTGCCGGCGGTCATGGAAAGGGTGGGATCGAGCCGGACCTGCATCCCGACGGCCGTCAGCAGAGCCGACACCCGGCGGGCGACAGGGGGGGGCACGTTGTCGGCCAGCACCGTGGGGAGCAGTGACAGCCGATCCGCAACCTGCTGCGGCTCGATCCCGAGTATGCTGGCGATGGACAGGATCGCCAGCGGCGCGGCCGGGGTAGCCGCGGTCACATGGATGCGGAAGGTATCGTGGCTTTGAAGTATCGAGTTCATCGCGCGCTCCGTTCTTTCGCATCGTGTCTTGACCCGGACACCTTGGCCCGGCAGGCGTGACGCTGCCGTGGCGTCAACGTCAAGCCAGCGTCAAATCACCCCGGGGCCTGTGTCAAAAAGCCCGGGCACCGTCTCGGTTGCGTCAGGCATCGCCCGTGACCGCCTTTATCAATGCACCGGCATCGGGAAGCCCCGCGCCGAAGAAGTAAGAGGGCTCCATCAGATCCTCGTCGTCGGCGTTCATCGGATCGCGGGTCAGGGGACGCGTTCCGGGCCAGACCGGAACTGTCGTGGCGGCACTGGCGGCAAGGGCCGCCTTCATCGCGGGCCCGGTGAGAGGCGGCAATCCCGCGCGCCGACGGGCCCTCTGCGCCAGAACGCCAAGTCCGCCGGCGAGACAGGTTGCACCCGAAGTGCCGCCGAACGCGGTGTAATTGCCGCCACCGACGCCCGCCGGAGCGGGGATCATGGACGACCAGGGCGCCGATCCGCTGTCATAACCGAACACTCCCGGCAGATCGGTGCTGACCAGATCGAGGGGGCAATGCGCGATTTCCTTGCCATAGCCGAGGTTGAAGTCATGCATCTCGATCAGGGGATCCGTGCGGTCGATGCGGCTTTGGTGGCGGTTCAGCACCTCGAAATCGTCCGAAGGCATCACAAGTGTCAGACCGTCGCCATAGTTGGCATAGCCCGAGCGGAAGCCTTCCGCGGTAACGGCACCCACGGCGATGATCCCGTTGTCGGGCGCGGCCAGGTTGGCCGGGTAGATGAGTTGGCTTTCGCCATCGTTGCCCGCCGCACAGAAGACCGGGATATGTCTTGAAACCGCTATCACGATCTGCTCGAGGATCTTCCAGGGCCTGTCGGGCAGGAAACCGGCCTGGGCCGCCGTCGGATCCGTCTCGGCAGGGGCGGCCTGAAGCCTGTGGAACAGATCGGCGGTGTGGCGGCTCGTCCAGGTTTCGAGATTCGCCTTGAGGAAATCCTTGGGCACCAACCGCGATCTGACCGGATCGGGAAGGCCGCGCGGCATCACGATCGCATCGACCTTGCAATGCCACGCATAGAGGAAGGCCATGATGTACTGGATCGGATCCTGCTCGAACGACGTCCGGATCGACAGCAGGCGCGAAAGCGGGTCGACGCCGAAATAGGGAAGCAGGTTGGTATCGGGATTGATCTCGCCGCCGGCAAACAGGCCCTCGGGCGGGATCGGCGCGGATTGCCCGGCCTTTACCGCAGCGGGTTCGCCGACGATCAATCCGGCGCAGGCCGTCCCGTGCACGGAGAAACTTTCCTCGGGTTCCGCAAGCCAGCGGACAACACCCTGCGACGCGGCGAATTCATCCACCAATGCCGCAAGGAAATCGGTCTCGTTCGGATCCAGTCCGGCCAGCGACAGCCCGTCGAGGCCAAGCCCGGAAAAGAACGGGCGCTTCCGTTCCCGGTCGAACGGGGTCGTGACGTCTGCGGGGCCGACGTGCTGGGCGCCGTAGCGATGGCTCGTCAGGTCGATCGACCGGTCCGTGTCGATGCGGCTCGCCAGGTTGGGATGGCGGCGGCTGACGCCGGTGTCGATCAGCGCGACCGTCGCCGCGGTTTCGTCCGAGGCGCCGATCCGGTCCCACAATGCAGTCTTGATCCTCGTTCCGCCCTCGGGCCGCAGGGCGGAACGGGCCAGATCGGAGTTGTCCATCTCTGCGGCCGGACCGGGCGCTTCGACATCGAGCACCTTCATCGCCACGAGGTGCCACAGCCAGAAATAGCGTGGGGGAAATGGGTTGGTCATCGGGTCATGTCCTTGGTCGTTTCGCGGCGATCAACGCCATTCGGCCTGAGCGGCAAGATAGGCCGCACCGAAGGCGTCGCGCAGATAGGGTGCGAAACGCCGGGCCAGTTCCTTGCCCGCCTCGGTATCGGAAGGATAGTGCAGCCCCGCCCATTCCCGGTTTTCGGCCACGCTCAGCGCGACGCGCGCCAGTTCTTCCGTCGCGGGGTGCTCGGGCAGGATCGTGTTGAACGCAAAGGCGATGGAATGGCACTGGAACGAATGATTGGACGGAAACGCCGCATGCGCCGGAACCGCGAGCGATGGCCGCAGGCGGGGCTCCACGATGCTGGGTCTGTCCCGGTCGAACTTCGCCTTGTAGATCAGCCCGACATATTCGCAGGCCGCGAGGATGTTCAGAAAAAGACCCTCGGTCTCTTCGTATCCGGCGATGCCCTCGATGCCCAGCGGCCGGAGGAACTCGTCGACCCCGAGTGCCGCCTGCGCCTCGATGTCGGGAAGTCTGCGGACCCGCTCACGATCGCGCCCCTGCATCGCCAGAAGGACCGCCGTTTCGAGACGCGTGTGGTCCGGACCGGGCGGTGGCAGGATATCGAGGCATTCCCACGCGAAACGGGCGGCCACGGTAAAGGGATTGCGTGACGGCAACTGGTGAAGCCGCCGGAACTCCAGCGCCGGGACCAGCCCACTCACGGCCTGCGCGCCGTCAAAGCTCGCCTTGTTCTTGTTCTTGTTCTTGTTCTTATTTTTATTCTTGTTCTTGTTCTTGTTCTTGTTGAGCGTCGACTTGTTCTGGACGGATTTGTTGAGAACTCCGAGCGAACCGCCACCGCTGCCCGCGTTACCACCCTCGCCGCCGGGTTCGGCCCCGCCGAGGCTCGTCGCCGCCCCGCCGCCAGCGGGCTTTACCTGGCCCGCATCCACCTCGAATGGATATCGGTTCAGAAATGCCGCAATCGGACCTGGTTCCAGTTTCTGCATGTTGTCCTCCTTGACGGGGGCTAGTGCTTGCGCACGCCAGCCTTCAGCAATCCATCCACGAAATGCCGCCCGCCCTCGGTGTCGAGCCCGGGGTAACCGGCCTCGCGAAGCGAGGCGATCGAGAAGTTCGGTTCGACCAGAAGCAGCCGGTCAAGAAAGGCCCGGGCCTCGTCGACGCGTTCGAGGTGGGCGTTGCTCGAAACCAGCACCCGCAGAAGCGAATTGAAATCGGGCCGCTCCGCCAGCGCCGCCGTTCCGGCGTCAATCGCCGTGTCATGCTCGGCCGAGAAGTTTCCGGTGATCGCGCGGGTCGTCTCGAAGTAGTATCGGTGCGGGCTGAAGGCGCCCAGATGGCGCGCCCATTTGGCCATGGCCAACGCCTTCTTCGGCTGGCCCGCATAGGCATGCAGCATGGCGTAGAGATCCCAGGCGAGGGTCTGGGCCGGGTTTACCCGCAAGGACCGCTCGAACAGACCGGCGGCATAGTCGAATTCACCGAACAGATAGGAATGCACATGCCCGACCAGCGCCGCGACCAGCGCATTGGCCGGATCAAGCTCCATCGCGCGGCGCGCCAGATGCAGGGTTTCCTCCAGCAAGGGCGCGTCTTCGGCGCTGAACCTTTGCCCGATCCTGAACGTCATCAGGAAGGCGAGCCATGCCAGCCCCTGCGCAGTGGGCGAAATCTCGAGGTGCTGCCTCAGGATCTGCTCTGATCGGTCCAGATCGCTGCGGGTCAGCCGGAACATGGATGTGACAGCCGCCGCGAGCCGTCCCTCGGCTTCGGCCGTGTCGTTGCCGGCGACACGAAGGAAATGCCGGATCGCCTGTTCGGTCGCCCGCACGATCAGCGGCAGCGCAAAGGTTCCGTCCGCCACGGCCCGGCGTTCGGCCACGATCTCGTCCGACCACAGAAGCGTGTTGTCGACCGGGCTCATCAACACGATTGCCACGCGCACGTTCGGGCCGTCGGCAAAGACCCGGACCTGCGCGCTCAGGTGCACCTGTTCGGGCAACATGGCGAACGAGCCGCCGCCCGGATCGCCCAGCGTGACCGGCGCAAGATCGACGACGCGCAGATCGCCCGTCTCGAGAAGAGAGCTGACAAAGGTTCTCTGCACGCTCGCATGGATGCCCTGCGCCTGCGGATCGCCTCCCATCACGACGGGCGGCATGATCGCCACTTGCCACCCGGACCGGAGCTTGTCCTGGGCTGCGGCCAGGGCCGATGGGGGCGAAGGTTGCTGCATGCGCGTCTGTGGCACCGCGCCGACACGCAGGCGCGGCTCCTGGCCCGGCATCGGTTTTGGTTCGAGCGCATGGGCGAAACCCGCATCTTCAAGGCGCGCGAGCCAGGATTGCCGTTCCACGGTCAGCCATTCCTCGAACTCGGGGTCGCGAACATCAATCCCTTCGAGGAAATCTTCGGTCACGGTCGGCAGGGCTTTCCGCCTTGAGGGATCGAGCATGTCGAGCGCGTCGACCCGCACCGCGCCAAGGTCGAGCGAGATGGTGTTCTTGTCGGCCGTCAGGGCATGCGCCGAACGAACCCCCAGCGCCTTGCGGATATCCAGCAGGGCCTGACGCAGGCTGGCACTCGCCTGATCCTCGCCCCGGTCGCTCCACAGCTTGTCACGGAGCCAGAGGCGGGAGCGCGAGCCACGGGGCGCGACGGCGAGCATCGCCAGAATGGCGCAGGCCTTGCGCGAACTTGGGGTTATGTCGGAGCCTTCGGGTGACAGGACCGTGAAGGGACCAAAGAGAAAGAGTTCAAATGCAATCGGGCGATCGGTCATGGCTTTGCGCGGGGCCGGGCACGCCAGAAACTCAAGGCGAGGTTCCTTCGGGCAGAGTGACGTAGCTTGGTTAATGCGTAAACCCCCAAGCGCCGTCGGAAGGGCCACAACAACACGACCATCCCCACCTGCACCTTTGTTTGAGGCCAGACCGATCATTTCGAATGCCCCCGCTGCCCGAAATCAGTGCAACTACCCATGCAGAGGTCATTAACCCCTGGCCGTGAGACGCGCGTCAAAACAGCGTCAAAGGGCCGGGCCGGCGAAAAAACATTCGCGATGCGGCAAGTGGATCGGCCGAAGAAATGGCATGGCCGGACGATCCGTGCGTCCCCGGTGCGCCGCGCGGCGGGCACATCATGGCTGGCGTGGACCCCTGGTCTAGCGCAGGCGCGCGCCGTCCTCGGCGAAGATCATTGCATCGGCGGGGTCAAAGGCGATGCCGGTCTGTCCACCGACCCGAACCCGGGGATCTTCTCGCGACTCCACCACGATCCGCTCGCCCGTGGGCGCACTGAGATGGATGTAGGACACGCCGCCCAGCGCCTCGGTGGCTTCGACGCGGTGCGTGGCACCCTCGGCGAGCAGCACATGCTGCGGGCGAAGGCCGATCGAGACTTTTGCGCCCGCGCCGGGCAGCGCGGCCGCCGACGCCACGGGCGCGGTGCCGAGGCCGGGGGCGTTGATCGCGCGTTTCTCGGTGATGCCCCCGACAAAGTTCATCGCCGGCGAGCCGATGAAGCCCGCCACGAACCGGTTGTCGGGATCGTGATAGAGATCCAGCGGCGTCCGACCTGTTCGATCACGGCCGGCGCGCAGCACCACGATCTTGTCGGCCAGCGTCATCGCCTCGACCTGGTCGTGGGTCACGTAGATCATCGTCGCGCCGATCTCCTGGTGCAGCCGCGCGATCTCCACCCGCATCTCGACGCGCAACTCGGCGTCGAGGTTCGACAAGGGCTCGTCGAACAGGAACACCTCCGGTCCCCGCACGATGGCGCGGCCGATCGCGACCCGCTGGCGCTGGCCGCCCGACAGCGCCTTGGGCTTGCGCTCCAGATAATCGTCGAGCTTCAGGATGCGGCTCGCCTCGGTCACCTTCGCGTCGATCTCGGTCCTTCGGATGGCCGGTCATCTTCAGCCCGAAGCCCATGTTCTCGGCCACCGTCATGTGCGGATAGAGCGCGTAGGTCTGGAACACCATCGCCACGCCGCGCTCCGACGGGTCGAGCCGCGTGACGTCGCGCGCACCGATGGAGATGCGGCCGGCGGTCGTCTCCTCCAGCCCCGCGACCATCCGCAGGAGCGTCGACTTCCCGCAGCCCGAAGGGCCGACGAAGACGCAGAACTCCCCGTCCTCAATCGTCCAGGTCGACCCCGTGGATCACCTGCACCTCGCCGTAGCGCTTGACCACGGTCTCCAGCGTCACTCCCGACATCAGCCTGTCCCCGTCCTGTCCGCAGGTCTGTGTTCTCGTCGGGGAAGCGCCAGGTGGCGACCTCCTCGGCGATCTGCGGCGCCGTCGCGCGCAAGGGAGGGTGCCAGCGCGGCCAGCCCCTCCAGCGTCGTGCGCGCGGTGGACGAGGTCACGCCAGCGCGCCCAGCACCCGGCCCGACCGCGTGAGGATCGGCACGGCGATGCAGATGATGCCCCGCTCGTGCTCCTCGTCGTCGAAGGCGTAGCCGCGGGCGCGGATGCGCCCCAGTTCCTCGCGCAGCGCCTCGGCCGAGGTCAGCGTCTTGCCGGTGAAGCGGTGAAACGACTGCCGCGGCGAGCACCCGCGCAAGTTCGTCCTCGTCGAGAAAGGCGAGCATCGCCTTGCCGACGCCCGTGCAATAGGCCGGGCCGACCTTGCCGGCCTGGCTGAACATCGTCGATGGGGTCCTTGGCGCTTGCGCTTGTCGACATAGAGAACCTGCCCGTGGTCGAGCTGCGCGAGGTGCACCGTCTCCCCGACCTCCCGCGACAGCGCGTCCAGATAGGGCCGCGCCACGGGCGCGAGCGACGATTGCGACCACGCCGCATGGGCGAGCCGCACCAGCCGCACGCCCGGCGCATAGGTATGCCGCTCGGGATCGTAGGACAGCATCCCCTGATGCGTCAGCGTCTGGAGCAGGCGGTAGAGCGTGGCCTTGGGATAGGGGCTGCCGGCGAGAAGCTCGGAAAACCGGACGGGACGGCCGAAGGCCGCCACCTTGTCCAGCACATCCAGCGCCTTGCCGACCGTGCCGTCGCCCGCCGTCGCCCCGGCCATCACGTGTCCTCCGTCGGGCCCTCGTTCCCGGCCCTCGTCGCTGTTGACAGCATAGGCGAGTCGCGGTTATAGATTTCAATATACAAAACCGGGTTTCAAATAGTGAAACCACATAATGGAACTGACCTAGGGAGGATCACCATGTTCCATCTGAACCGGCGCGCCGCCCTGGCGCTGACCGTCGCCGTGTCGCGGCTCGGCCGACGCGCAGCAACGCGTGCTGAAGTACAACGCGGACTACGACCCGATCCCGCTCGCCGCGATGGAAGCGCTGATCGCCGATTTCGAGGCCGCGAACCCCGACATCGACGTGCAGCTCAACAACTTCGACCATGAAGGCTACAAGACCGCGATCCGCAACTTCCTGACCGCCGACGCGCCCGACCTCGCCAACTGGTACGCGGGCAACCGCATGGCGCCCTTCGTCAACGCCGGTCAGTTCATGGACGTCTCGGATGTCTGGGCCGACAACGGGCTGACCGACAGCCTCGCCGCCTCGGCCCGTCGATGACCATCGACGGCAAGCAGTGGGGCATCCCCTACACCTACTACCAGTGGGGCATCTACTATAACCGCGACGCCTACGCCGCCGCGGGCGTCGAGGTGCCCGGACCGGACGGCGTGACCTGGGACCAGTTCCTTTCAGAACTGCGAGAAGTTCAAGGCCGCGGGCATCGACTGCATCACCACCGGCACGCAAGGCGCTCTGGCCCGGAGCCGGCATCTTCGACTACCTGTCGCTGCGCACCAACGGCTACGACTGGCACATGGAGCTGACCGCGGGCAAGATCGCGTGGACCGATGACAGCGTGACGCGACGTCTTCGCCGAATTCGCGAAGATCCAGCCCTACATCACCGCAAACCACGCCGCGATCGACTGGCAGGACGCCGCGGCGCTTCTGGTGCAGGGCAAGGCCGCGCAACTACGTGATGGGCAACTTCGCCGTGGGCGTCTTCAAGGAAGGCGGCATGACGAACGACAACCTCGGCTTCATGGTGTTCCCGGAAATCACCCCGGGCATCCCGCGCGCCGAAGAAGCGCCGACCGACACGATCCACATCCCGGCCGGCGCCCAGAACGTCGAGGACGCGAAGACCTTCCTCGCCTTCGTCGCCTCGCCCGATGCGCAGACCAAGTGGAACGCGGCCGTGGGTCAGCTGCCCACCAACAAGAACTCGACCGTTGCGGCCGACGATCCGTTCCTCGTCGGCCGGGCTTCGAGATGCTGTCGCGCGGCCTATGCGGCTCGCCCAGTTCTTCGACCGTGACGCGCCGGCCGAAATGGCGAAGATCGGCATGGAGGGCTTCCAGCAGTTCATGGTCCAGCCCGACCAGCTCGACGCGATCCTGAGCCGGCTCGAACAGGCGCGCGAGCCAGATCTACAAGTGACCTGCCGACGCGGCGGCCGCGTGCCGCCCGGCCGCTGCACCCGCCGGGGCCGGTCGCGGCCCCGGCGTTCCAACCCGGCAGCCGGGCAGCGACGGCGAGCCCGCCATCGCGATGTCCGGCAGACTGGTGGCGAACCAGCAGCGGCTTGCGCCCTGGCTCTTCCTTGCCCCCGGCCTGCTCATGTTCGCGGTCTACGTCATCATCCCGATCTTGCAGAGCATCTGGATCTCGTTTCTACGACTGGGACGGGCTGGGCGAGCCGGTCTGGATCGGCACGGCGAACTATGCCGAGATGACGACGGACCCCGCCTTGGTCACCTCGTTCCGCAACAACGTCATCTGGCTGGTGCTCTACCTGCTGGCGATCCCGGCGGGCTTGTTCATCGCGATCTTCCTGAACCAGACCGTTCGCGGCATCCGGCTCTACAAGTCGATGTTCTTCTTTCCCTTCGTGATCTGCCAGGTCGTCGTCGGGCCTGATCTTCTCGTGGTTCTACGCGCCCGGCTTCGGCCTTCTTCTACAAGCTGATCGAACGCATCACCGGGCAGGGCATCGCCGATCCTCGCGGACCCGAACCTTGTGACCTACGGCATCATCGCCGCCGGCCTCTGGCCGCAGATCGCCTATGTGATGATCCTCTACCTCACCGGCCTGAACAACGTCGCGCCCGACCAGGTCGAGGCCGCGCGGCTCGACGGCGCCAAGGGCTGGCGGATGCTGTGGTACGTGATCCTGCCGCAACTGCGCCCCGCCACCTTCATCGCGCGTCGTCGTCACCGTCATCGGCGCGCTGCGCAGTTTCGACCTCGTGTCGATCATGACGAACGGCGGGCCCTTCGGGTCGTCCCGCGTGCTGTCGCTACTACATGTACGAACAGGCGCTGTCGGAATACGGCTACCGCATGGGCTACGGCGCGGCGATCGCGGTGGTGCTGTTCGCGATCATGATGATCTTCATCTCGGGCTTCATCTGGAAGATGTGGCGCGACGAGAGGGAGCGCTGAGCCATGTTTCCCACGTCCGATCCAGCAATCTTCGCCCGGCCGCCCGCGGATCTACTACAGATCGCGCTGCCCATCGCGCTGCTTCCTGTGGCTCTTTCCGCTGCTGGGGGTGGCGCTGACCTCGGTCCGGCCCGCGCTCGACCTTGCGCAGGGCAACTACTTCGGCATGCCCTCCTACATTGCCTTCGAGAACTATGCCGACGTGTTCCACAACACGCCGATGGGCCGCTACATCCTGAACTCGTTCATCGTCACCGATCCCGACGGTGATCGGCGCGGTCGCGCTGTCGCTGATGACGGGCTTTGCGCTGGCGATCTACCAGTTCCGCTCGAACCTGCTCGTGTTCTTCATGTTCGTCGCGGGCAATTTCGTGCCCTTCCAGATCCTGATGGTGCCGGTGCGCGACCTGACGCTGAACATGGGGATGTACAACACCTACGGCGGGCTGATCCTGTTCCACATCGCCTTCCAGACCGGGTTCTGCACGCTGTTCATGCGCAACTTCATCAAGGCGCTGCCGTTTGAACTGATCGAGGCCGCGCGGGTCGAAGGCGTGAGCCGAATGGTCCGCATCTTCTGGTACATCGTGCTGCCGCTGATGCGCCCGGCGATCGCGGCGCTGTCGGTGCTGATCTTCACCTTCATCTGGAACGATTTCTTCTGGGCCACGGTCCTGACCACCAGCCCCCAGACGCAGCCGATCACCGCCGGACTGTCGTCGCTGAACGGGCAATGGGTGGCGGCGTGGCACCTTGTCTCGGCCGGGTCGATCCTGGCCGCCCTGCCGCCTGTCGCGATGTTCTTCCTGATGCAGAAGCACTTCATCGCGGGCCTCACTCTCGGAGCTGTGAAATGACCAAGATCGCCTTCATTGGTGCCGGATCGACGGTGTTCATGAAGAACATCGTGGGCGATGTGCTGCACAAACCCGCGTTGTCGGGCGCCACGATCGCGCTGATGGACATCGACGCCCGGCGGCTGGAGGAAAGTGCGCTGGTCGCCCGCAAGATGGTGGCCACCCTGGGCGCCGCAGCGACAGTCGAGACGCACATGAACCAGCGCGCCGCGCTGGAGGGCGCCGATTTCGTGATCATCGCGTTCCAGATCGGTGGTTACAACCCCTGCACCCTGACCGATTTCGAAATGCCCAAGGCCTACGGCCTGCGCCAGACCATCGCCGACACGCTGGGCGTCGGCGGCATCATGCGCGGACTTCGCACCGTGCCGCACCTCTGGAAGATTGCGGAAGACATGGCGGAGGTCTGCCCGGACGCGCTGATGCTGCAATATGTGAACCCGATGGCGATCAACACCTGGGCGCCTGAGCGCGCGGTATCCGCGGCTCAGGCAAGTGGGCCTGTGCCATTCGGTCCAGGGAACAGCCGCCGAGCTTGCCCGCGATCTGGACATACCGGTGGACGACCTGCGCTATCGGGCGGCGGGCATCAACCACATGGCCTTCTTTCTGGAACTGGAGGCGAAACAGGCGGACGGACGCTATCGCGATCTTTATCCGGCGCTGCGCGAGGGCTATCACGCGGGCCGCTTCCCGCTGGAAAGCGACTGGAACGAACGCTGCCCCAACCTCGTGCGGTACGAGGCGATGACCCATCTGGGATATTTCGTGACCGAAAGCTCCGAACATTTCGCCGAGTATGTGCCCTGGTTCATCAAGCAGGGCAGGCCCGACCTGATCGAGCGGTTCCGCATACCGCTCGACGAGTATCCGATCCGCTGCGAGGAACAGATCGCCCGCTGGGCGGCACAGGCCGAAAGCTATCGGAGTGCCGACCGCATCGACGTGAAGCCAAGCCACGAATATGCGGCCACGATCATGAACTCGGTCGTCACCGGCGAAGCCTCGGTGATCTACGGCAACCTCGCGAACCGCGGCAATATTCCGCAACTTCCCGAAGGTGCCGCGGTGGAGGTGCCCTGCCTGGTCGACGCGAACGGCATCCAGCCAACGGTAGTGACCGGCATTCCGCCCCAACTGGTCGCCCTGATGCGGACAAACCTGAACGTCCAGGAACTGACCGTGGCAGCACTGATGGAGGAGAACCGCGAGCATGTCTATCACGCCGCGATGCTGGACCCGCATACCGCGGCGGAACTGGACCTGCGCCAGATCCGCGCGCTGGTCGACGACCTGATCGCCGCGCACGGCGACTGGTTGCCCGACTGGCTCCGGCCGCGCAAGGCCGCCTGACCTCGTTTCGCCCACGTCTCCCGGTGTCCTGCCCGGGTGACCCTGCCACCACCCAGACCGAAGGACGACATGACAGACCATCCCGTATTCCCCGACCTGAACGGAAAGTCCGTCTTCATCACCGGGGGCGGCTCCGGCATCGGGGCGGCCCTGACCGAAGGCTTCCTGCGGCAGGGCGCACGGGTGGCCTTTGTCCAGCGGTCCGACGCCCCGGACTTCTGCGACCGGATGGAGCGCGAAACCGGCAACCGTCCGCTGTTCCTGCGCTGCGACATCACCGACACCGAAGCGCTGCGCTCGGCCATCGTGGAATCGGCGGCCGCGCATGGGCCGATCGGGGTTCTTGTGAACAACGCCGCGCATACGACAGGCATCGCACACTGGAGGTGACCGAAGCCTATTGGGACTGGATGATGGCGATCAACCTGCGCTGCTACTTCTTCGCGGCGCAGGCGGTGATCCCCGGAATGCAGGCGATGGGCGGCGGGTCGATCGTGAATTTCAGCTCGATCAGCTACATGATGGGGCTCGGCGACTACCCGGCCTATGTCAGCGCCAATTCGGGGATCAACGGACTGACGCGGGGCCTCGCGCGCGAGTTCGGACAAGATCGGATCCGGGTGAACGCGGTCGCGCCCGGGTGGGTTCTGACCCAGCGGCAAAAGGATCTCTGGGTCACGCCCGAAGGGCTCGCGTCGCATCTGGCGCGGCAGTGCCTGCCCGATCCCCTGGAGCCAGAGGACATGGTCGGCGGCGTGCTGTTTCTTGCCTCGGACGCCTCGAGGGCCATGACGGGGCAGGCCCTGGTGATCGACGGTGGGGTGGTGGTGACCGGATGATCGTGAACTGGATCGCTGTCGATTGGGGAACAAGCAACCTGCGGGCCTACGCCATGGGGACGACCGGCTGTCTTGCCGAGGCGGCATCCCAGGACGGGATGGGGGGGCTTGCGCGCGATGCGTTCGAACCGGCGCTGATCCGGCTGGTGGAGCCGTGGCTGACGCAGGGGCGGGCTGTGCCCGTGATCGCCTGCGGCATGGTTGGCAGCCGGCAGGGCTGGATGGAGGCGCCGTATCGCGCCGCACCCTGTCCGCCGCTCGACGCGGCCACGCTCGTGCCGGTCGAAACGACGGATCCGCGGATCGCGGTTCGCCTCGTCCCCGGACTGAAACAGAACCGGCCCCCCGACGTGATGCGCGGCGAGGAAACCCAGATTGCCGGCGCATTGGCGCTGATGCCCGGCTTTGACGGTGTGATCTGCCTGCCCGGTACGCATTCCAAATGGGCGCAGGTAAGCGCAGGCGAAGTCGTGAGTTTTCAGACGTTCATGACGGGTGAATTGTTTGCATTGCTGGCAGAACACTCGGTATTGCGGCACGGCCTGACGACCGAAGGCTGGGATGACGCGGCCTTCGATGCGGCCGTCTCGGACAGTCTTTCGCGGCCCGAACGGGTCGGGACCGGCCTTTTTTCGCTGCGGGCCGGGGCATTGCTGACAGGTCTGACGCCGGACACGGCGCGGGCACGGCTTTCGGGGATGCTGATCGGGATGGAGCTTGCCGGCGCGCGCGCCTACTGGCTCGGGCAACCGGTGCTGATCGTGGGCGCGGAGAAACTGGCGGTTCACTATGCCCGGGCACTTCGGGCCCAGGGCGGCCAGGTGGGCGTTCTCTCCGCACGGGCCACGGTTCTTGCCGGCCTTGACGTGGCCTGGCGTGGCGCAATGGAGAAAACGCGATGACCCGCAATCTGATCGCCATCCTGCGGGGGATCACCCCTTCCGAGGCCTTGCCCGTGACCGAGGCCTTGATCGCAGCCGGGATCACATGGATCGAAGTTCCGCTGAATTCACCCGAACCACTCCAGAGCATCAGGTCGATGGCCGGTCGCTTTGGGTCCGAGGCGATCATCGGCGCCGGCACGGTTCTCTCGGTGCGGCAGGTGGCCGAAGTGAAGGCCGCAGGGGGAACCCTGATCGTGTCGCCGAATTGCGATCCGCATGTCATCGCGACGACCAAGACCGCCCGGATGCTGAGCTTTCCGGGTGTCATGACGCCGACGGAATGCTTTTCGGCGCTGGGTGCGGGCGCCGATGGGCTCAAGATCTTTCCGGCCTCGCTGATCGGACCAGAGGGGGTGAAGGCGGTCCGCGCCGTCTTGCCGACCGGCACCAAGGTCTACGCCGTAGGCGGCGCCGGGCCGTCCAGCTTTGCGGACTGGCGCGCGGCGGGCGTGGATGGTTTCGGCATCGGGACCGCGCTTTTCACGCCGGGCCTTCCGGTCACCGAGGTTGCGGCACGCGCGCAACGGATCGTGCAGGCCTATGACGAGGCGTTCGCATGATCGCCCTGCACGACGAGCGCCGGTGCGAGCTGGGCGAGGGGCCCCTGTGGCATCCTGAACGTGAACAATTGTTCTGGTTCGACATCCTCGGCAATCGCCTGCTGTCCCGCAGCGCGGAGGGTTTGCAGGAATGGAAGTTCCCCGAATGCGTCTCTGCCGCCGGATGGGTGGACCGGGACAGCCTGCTGATCGCATCGGAAAGCGGGCTGTTTCGCTACAACCTCGCGAGCGGCGACCATTCGACCGTGGTTCCGCTGGAATCGGACCGGCCCGAGACGCGATCCAATGACGGTCGCGCCGATCCGCAGGGCGGCTTCTGGATCGGCACGATGGGAAAGAAGGCCGAGCCCGCCGAGGGGGCGATCTATCGCTTTCACCGGGGTTCGTTGCGTCGGCTCTATGCGGCCATCAGCATTCCGAATTCGATCAGTTTCACGCCCGATGGGCGAACCGCCCATTTTGCCGACAGCGCCCGGCGCAAGGTGATGCGGGTCGCGCTCGACGCCGATGGATGGCCGATCGGCGAGCCGGAGGTCTACATAGACCTGGGCCCCGAGGGCGGCGAGCCGGACGGCGCGGTTGTCGATGAGGCAGGGAACCTCTGGCTGGCGGAATGGGGGATGGCGCGGGTGTGTTGCTATGCACGGGACGGGACATTATTGCAGATCGTCGAGACGCCGGCGCGCCAGACGTCCTGCCCCGAATTCGGCGGGCCCGACCGCTCGACCCTCTTCGTCACGTCGGCCCTGCAAGGCATGTCCATGGCGGAACGGGGTGCCGAACCAAACGGCGGGATGACCTTTTCGGTTCCCGTGCAGGCGCGCGGGCAGCGCGAACACAAGGTGATCCTGTGACCCGCCAACGCAGCCTGGGCGTCTGCTATTATCCCGAGCATTGGGATGAAGCGCAGTGGGCGGTGGACGCGGCGCAGATGAAGGCCATCGGCCTGACATGGGTGCGGATCGGCGAATTCGCCTGGTCCCGGATGGAACCGGAACACGGCCGGCTGGAGCTTGCATGGCTCGACCGGGCGATTGCGACGCTGGGCGAGGCGGGCCTGAAGGTTGTGGTGGGAACGCCAACGGCGACGCCGCCGCGCTGGATGCTGACAAAGCACCCCGACATGATCGCAATCGATCGTGACGGCCGGCCGCGTGGCTTTGGGTCGCGCCGGCACTATTGCTTCAGTCATGCGGGATATCGGCGCGAATGTGCGCGGATCGTGACGATCCTCGCGGAACGATATGGTCGCAACCCCCATGTGGGCGCCTGGCAGACGGACAATGAATACGGCTGCCATGATACGGTGCTGAGCTATTCAGCCGCCGCGCAAAAGGCGTTTCGCGACTGGCTGGCGCAGCGGTATCAAAGCCCGCAGGCCTTGAACCGGGCCTGGGGGAACGTGTTCTGGTCGATGGAATACGCGAGTTTCGACGAGATCGACCTGCCCAACCTGACGGTAACGGAACCCAATCCTGCGCATGTCATGGCCTTTCGCCGCTTCGCCTCCGACGAAGTGGCTGCGTTCAACCGGGTGCAGACCGAGATCATCCGAAAGCATTCACCCTATCCGGTCGCCCACAACTACATGGGCAACGTGACCGAGTTCGACCATTTCGCGGTCGGTGCCGATCTCGACATCGCGAGCTGGGACAGCTATCCGCTCGGCTTTCTGTCCGACCGTCTTGCCGTTTCGCCCGAGCACAAGCGCGCGCACCTGCGGCAGGGCGATCCGGACATGCAGGCGTTTCACCACGATCTCTACCGGGCCGTCGGAAGGGGGCGGTGGTGGATCATGGAACAACAGCCCGGCCCGGTGAACTGGGCGCCGTGGAACGCCGACCCGCTTCCCGGAATGGCCCGCCTCTGGGCGTGGGAGGCGTTTGCCCACGGCGCCGAGGCGGTCTGCTATTTCCGGTGGCGGCAGGCGCCCTTCGCACAGGAACAGATGCATGCGGGTCTTCTGCGGCCGGACTCGGTTCCGGCACCCGCCTGCGACGAGGCGGCGCAAGTCGCCCGCGAAGTGAGCGCCATGCCGGACGCGGCCACCGGGCCGTCGCCCGTGGCAATGGTGTTCGACTATGCAAGCGCCTGGGCCTGGGACACCCAGCCGCAGGGTCGCGACTTCAGCTATTTCCGCCTGATGCTGGAGATGTACAAGGGCCTGCGCAAGCTGGGCCTTTCGGTCGACATTCTTCCGCCCGAGACGACCGATCTGTCGCCGTGGCGCCTGGTGCTGATCCCTGGAATGATGGCGCTGTCCGACCAACTTATCGGCGCGTTGCAGACCTGCGGCGGCGTCGCGCTGATCGGGCCCCGGACGAATTCCAAGACGCCGGAATTCGCGGTGCCGCTGCCATTGCCACCGAACCTGCCTGGCATGGACGCGACGGTCGCGCGTGTCGAAAGCCTGCCGCCGGACGTGGCTGTGGCATTGGAAAAGGGCGGCTCTCTGCGCCATTGGCGCGAGAAGCTCGAAGGTCGCGCCAGCGTGTCGGAGCGCGCCGAAGACGGCTGGCCGGCGATGCTGGCTGCGGGAAACCTGCGCTATCTGGGCGGCTGGCCCGACGAGGAGGCCCTTGATCGGATGCTCAGGACCATTGCGCGCGAAACGGGTGTGGAGATCGAGGCGATGCCCGGCTCGCTGCGCTGCCGGGACGCCGGTGGATGGAGGATCTACTTCAACTACGGTGCGACGGCGATCGACCACGCGGGAGTGACCATTCCATCCGCCGGTGTGCATTTTGTCGAACGGCAGGGCACCTGACGGATGTGCGCAATGGAGTCTTAATCACAATGGTGTCACCGTCCCCTGGCATGGCAGCATCGCGCGGCAATGGCGGATCGGGGCAATGATGCAGTATCTGAAGCTTCCCTTTGAAGTGCGCTATCTGGCGCTGACCCTGGCCGTGGCGGGCATCCTCGCCTTCGCCGCGCTTGGGCGGGTGTTCGACGACTGGTGGCTCTTCTACACGATCCTGTCAGGGGCTTGCCTCGGCCTGTCGCTGATCGGGATCCGTGATCTGGTGCAGACCCGTCACGCCATTCTGCGGAATTATCCGATCGCCGCACACCTGCGGTTCCTGCTGGAATCCATTCGTCCGGAGATGCGGCAATACTTTTTCGAGGGCGAAAAGGATGGTGCCCCGTTCTCGCGAGACAAGCGCGCGATCGTCTATCAGCGCGCCAAGAAGGAACTGGACAAGCGGCCGTTCGGCACACTCTACGATGTCTACGACGACCAATACGAGTGGCTGCACCATTCCCTCGCACCCAGGCCACCGGTGAACGCTGCCGGGATGCGGGTTCTGATCGGTCAATCGGCCGACTGCACGCAGCCCTATTCGGCATCATTGCTGAACATCTCGGCGATGAGTTACGGCGCGCTTTCCGCGAATGCGATCCGGGCCCTGAACCGGGGCGCCCAACTCGGCGGGTTCGCGCATGATACTGGCGAAGGCGGGGTATCGCCCTATCACCGCGAAGCCGGCGGCGATCTCATTTGGGAAATCGGCTCCGGCTATTTCGGCTGCCGCGAAGCCGACGGCACATTCAGCGCCGAAAAGTTCGCGGCGCTCGCGGTCGATCCCCAGATCAGGATGATCGAACTGAAGTTGAGCCAGGGCGCAAAACCCGGCCATGGCGGCGTCCTGCCGGCAGCCAAGATCACGCCCGAGATTTCGGCGATCCGGGGCGTTCCGATGGGCGAGGATTGCGTCTCTCCCGCAGCCCATACCGCGTTTGATACGCCCATCGGCCTTCTGCAATTCATCGCGACCCTGCGGCGTCTTTCGGGGGGCAAGCCCGCCGGCTTCAAGCTCTGCATCGGCCATCCGTGGGAATTCATGGCGATCTGCAAGGCGATGGTGGAGACCGGCATCACACCCGATTTCATCGTGATCGACGGCAAGGAAGGCGGCACGGGGGCCGCTCCGCTGGAATTCATGGATCATGTCGGCATGCCTTTGCGTGACGGGCTGACCTTTGCCCACAACGCGCTGGTCGGCATCGGGCTGCGCGACAAGATACGTCTGGGGGCGTCGGGCAAGATCATCAGCGCCTTCGACATGGC
Source organism: uncultured Alphaproteobacteria bacterium (assembly GCA_963700485.1). GTDB lineage: Bacteria > Pseudomonadota > Alphaproteobacteria > Rhodobacterales > Rhodobacteraceae > Aliitabrizicola. The sequence goes on along the minus strand of CAVOXQ010000020.1, from coordinate 38,195 downwards.
ACGGGTGATGGCGCTCGGCGCCGACTGGTGCAACGCGGCACGGGGCTTCATGTTTGCTGTCGGCTGCATCCAGGCGCAATCCTGTCACACCGGCATGTGCCCCACCGGCGTGACATCGCCCGATCCGCTGCGCCAGCGCGCCATCGTGGTTCCGGACAAGGCCGAAAGGGTGCGCCACTTTCACGGAAACACGATCCATGCTCTGTCGGAACTGGTCGCCGCGGCGGGGCTCGACCATCCTGCGGAACTTGCGCCGCACCATTTTCTGCGGCGGGGCGCCGCAGATCGTGTCGTAAGCTACGCCGAACAATACGAACGGCTTCAACCCGGCGAACTTCTGATCGCACCGGATGCGAGCCCGCGCCGCTATGCCGAGGCATGGCGGGCGTCCCAGGCCGGAACATTCGCGATGGCGGCAAGCGAGGGCGGCGCCAGGATCGCCAGAATTGCAGCGGCTCAATAGCCGACCCGGCGCACGACCGCCGCTTCCTTGTCCGATGCTGCCGCTGCGATCCCCGACCGGTGCGTTGAACGCGCCCCTTCGCTGCCCCTTGCCGATGGCGCGCCCTTTTGGTCAGGTGCGCTGCAACCCGAACCCTGGAGATCGGCCTTGGACCCTGACGTGCCCTCCCCCCAATCCGCGTGGCCGACGTGATCGCGCGAAGGCTCCATGACGCCGGTTGCAGGTATGCGTTCGGAATGCCGGGCGGCGAGGTTCTGACGATGGTCGACGCGCTTGAGAAGGCCGGCATCCGCTTCATTCTCGCCAAGCACGAGAACGCGGCGGGCTTCATGGCCGAAGGCGTGCATCATCGCACGGGGGCGCCCGGCATTCTCGTCGCGACCGTGGGCCCCGGCGCACTGAATGGCATCAACGTGGTGGCGAACGCCTTGCAGGACCGCGTTCCGCTGGTCGTGATCACCGGGGCGATAGATGCCGATGAGGCGCAGACCTACACCCACCAGGTTCTCGACCAGGGCCAGGTCTTTCGCCCCATCACGAAGGCGAGCTTCCGGGTGGAGGCTGCGGCCGTGCAAGTGACCATCGACAAGGCGATCGGCATTGCGACCGAAGGGCGCCCTGGCCCGGTGCATCTGGATCTTCCGATCGGGGTCGCCGATGTAACCGTGCGAAGCGCCACCGGCAGGTTGCGCCCCGAGGCGACGCCCGTGGCACCGGCACCTGGGGCCGCCCTCGATGAGGCGCGTCGCTGGCTGACCGAGGCCCGTCGCCCGCTGATCCTGGCCGGCGTCGATGCCATGAACGAAGGGGCGGCCGCCGCGCTGACCCGATTTGCCGAGCGGTTCGGCATTCCCGTGATCACGACCTACAAGGCAAAGGGCCTGTTGCCCGAAGATCATCCGCTGGCCCTCGGCGGGGCCGGGTTGTCGCCCCTGGCGGATCGGCAGCTGTTGCCGCTTGTGGCGCAGGCCGATCTTGTCCTGTCGGTCGGCTATGACCCGATCGAGATGCGAACGGGCTGGCGCAACGCCTGGGATCCCGCGCAGCAGCGTGTGATCGACATCATGGCAGAACCGAACCATCACTACATGCACCAGGCCGGGATCAACATCGTTGCGAACGTCGCACCGAGTCTGGCCGCCCTGTCGGAAGGCGCGGCCCCGCGCGAAACCTGGCCGGATGCCGCGCCCGAAGCGGTGCGCGCCGCATTGGCAAAGGCATTCCCGCGCGACGATGTCTGGGGGCCGGCCGCGGTGATCGACGAATGCAGCGGGGTTCTGCCACGGGATGCGCTGGCGTCCGCCGACAGCGGCGCCCATCGCATCCTGCTGTCGCAGATGTGGCGGTGCCATGAGCCTCGCGGCCTGGTCCAGAGTTCGGCCCTATGCACGATGGGGTGCGCCGTGCCGCTCGCGATGGGGCTTTCGATCGGCGCGCCGGACCGCGTGGCCGTGTCTTTCTCGGGTGATGCGGGCTTTCTGATGGTCGCGGGCGAACTCGCGACCGCCTCGGAGCTCGGTCTGCGGACGATCTTCGTGGTGTTCGTCGACGCAAGCCTCGCCCTGATCGAGATGAAGCAAAGGCAGAGGCAACTTCGAAACGAGGGCGTGGATTTCGGCCAACACGATTTCGCGGCGATGGGCCGCGCCTTTGGCGGCACGGGCCACAGGGTGCGCAGCCGGTCCGAATTGCGCGCAGCACTGCTTGCCGCGATGGATGCACCCACATTCACCGTCATAGCCGCCGAAATCGGCAAGGGTGACTACGACGGGCGGATCTGAACGTTGCGGGATCTGGCGGGGTGATTGAAACAATTGGCGGGAAATCTGCGCCGGCCTTGCCCGTTTCCCGCTGAAGTCCGTTTTTTGGGCGCTGATTTCCGCGGATTGTCACGAATTGCGCAGGACAGCCTCACATCTATGTTGCTTGCCGACACCCGACGTCAACTTCCATTATATCCGGGTTAGACTGCGATGAAGAAGAACTTTTTTGGGATGTGTTGATGCGGAAAGACATCTGTTTTGGCGATACCGACCTTCCCTCGGACGAAGCGCTCGCCGACTGGAATGCGATGGTCCTGGGCTTCCTGTCTCACGGCATGGAAACACCTGTGCGACTGGGCGCGGTGCTGGAAAAGGCGCCCGGTTTTGCAATGGCGCACGCGGCCAGGGGCCTGTTCTCGCTTTTGATGGGGCGGCGGGAGTTGATCGAGACCGCGCGGATCGCGCGGGCGGCGGGTGAGCGCGCGATGGCTGAGGGACAGGCATCGCCCCGCGCGCGCGGCTGGTGCGCGGCCTTGGCCGGATGGCTGGATGAAGGGCCAACTGCCGCGATCCGCGCGCTGGAAGACGTGATCCGGGCAGAACCGCGCGACACCCTCTCGGTCAAGCTGTGCCATGCGATCCGGTTCATTCTGGGCGACAGCGCGGGAATGCGCCAGTCTCTTGAACGCGTGCTTGCCGCGCATGGGCCCGACCATCCGTGCCGGGGCTATGTCATGGGATGTTATGCCTTCGCGCTTGAGGAGACGGGCGACTACGACGAGGCGGAACGCTTTGGGCGCGAAGGTCTGTTGCACGCCCCCAACGATGCCTGGGGCCTGCATGCCGTGGCCCATGTCTACGACATGACAGGCCAGTCCGCCGGTGGCATCGCGCTGATCGAGGCGAACGAGGCGGCATGGCGGCACTGCAACAATTTCCGCTATCATGTGTGGTGGCATCAGGCGCTCATGCACATGGACCAAGGCGATACGGTCCAGGTTCTTGGCCTCTACGATCGGAAGATCCGCGTCGATCAGACCGACGATTATCGTGACATCGCGAATGCGACGTCGTTGCTTGCGCGCCTGGAACTCGAAGGTGTGAACGTCGGCGATCGGTGGAGCGAACTGGCCGACCTGTCCGAACGGCGGAGCGAGGACGGCTGTCTCGTGTTTGCGGACTTGCATTACATGCTGGCGCTGATCGGCGACCGGCGCGACAGTGCGGCGACCCGCCTGATGGCGAGAATGAAGCGTGATGCCAGCCCCCAAAGCGAAATGGGCCGAATCGTCTCCGATCCCGGACTGGCGGCCGCCCAGGGTCTCGCGGCCTTCGGCGAGGGGAATTACGACGCGGCCTTCGGCCTTCTGTCCTCCGTCCGCCCGCGCATCCAGACGATCGGCGGCAGCCACGCCCAGCGCGACGTCTACGAAAGGATCACCGTCGATGCGGGCATCCGCGCCGGTCGGTATGAGGAGGCCGCCGCCATATTGTCGGATCGGCGGCGCCGCCGCGGGGGCGCCGAGGACAGCTTCGCCGCCACGCGCATGGCCGCCATTGAGGACGCGCTTTGCGAAGCGGTCCGCTTTTCGGCACAGTGACGAAAAGCGCGCGCGTCGCCCGGACCAGGCAGGCATGACGAGACAGGACCATTTCCCGGCCCCCAGAGCCGACGCCTTTGATCGCATGTTGCGCGATCCACGGCTCGATTTTTTTCGCGGCATGACGATGTTCATCATCCTGATCGCACATATCCCGAACAACTGGCTCGCCCTCTGGATACCCGCGCGTTTCGGGTTTTCCGATGCAACCGAGGTTTTCGTCTTCTGCTCGGGCATGGCCTCGGCGCTGGCATTCGGCAAGGTTTTCCGCCAGCGCGGGATCGCGATGGGAACCGCCCGGGTGGGTTATCGCATCTGGCAGGTCTACTGGGCGCATGTCGGGCTGTTCCTCGCCATCGCCGGCGCGATGGTGGCTCTGAACGCAAGCGGGGCATTCGAGCAGGACTATGTTGCCCAACTCAATCTGCACCGCTTCTTCGACAATGCGGAAGCCGGCGTGCTCGGCCTGCTGACGCTGACCTATGTTCCGAACTATTTCGACATCCTGCCGATGTATCTTGCCGTGCTCGCCATGATGCCCCTGGTCGTGGCTGCGGCGCGGGTTTCGCGCGTGCTGGCCTTCGGTCTTGTCGGCGCCATCTGGCTTGGCGCGCAGGTCGCGGGCTGGTCGCTCCCGGCCGAGCCTTGGTCAGATCGCGAATGGTTCTTCAATCCGTTCGGCTGGCAACTGGTGTTCTTTACTGGTTTCGCCCTCATGTCGCGATGGTTGCCAGCGCCCCCCGTCGATCGCCGGCTCGCCCTGTTGGCCGCCGGGATCGTGATTGCGACCGTGCCCTTCGCCTATTTCCGGATCATCGGCGCAGTTCCCGAGATCGCGGCGCTGCGCCAGCAATGGTCCTTCCTGTTTCAGAAGACCGACTTCGGCATCCTGCGATATGTGCATTTCCTGGCACTCGCCTATCTTTGCTGGATCGCGGTCGGACCGAAGGGGCGCAGGTTGCTTCCGCCCGAGGGCACCGGACCCGGCCCGCGCATCTGGCGCAATCTGCTGGCGATCATCATGAAGGTCGGCCAGCAATCCCTCGCCGTCTTCGTTGCGTCGATGTTTCTGGCACAGCTTCTGGGCGTGCTCTTGGATCAGGTGGGGCGCAGCGGGGGCACGATGTTTCTCGTCAACGCCATCGGTTTCACGCTGCTGGTTGTCGTTGCCTATGTGGCCGGCTGGTTCAAGTCGCAGCCGTGGAGGACAAGCGGCAGCCGTCCGTCGGATGCCTGACAGGCGCTACCCGCCCTCGAACCAGTCCAGCGCAAGTGCTGCCCAACCCTGTGGAACGCGATGGTCGCCGGGAAACAGCACAAACTCCAACGCCGAACCCGTGGTGCATCGCGTCCACAGGCGGATCCAGAACGGGCCCCGCGTCTCGAAGCGATCGGCACGGAGTTGGTCGCAGCCATTGGTTTCGCGCCAGATTTCCAGGGTGTGAAAAATGTCGCCCTGTGCAAGCACGTCCGGATCGCGGAGGTTGGTGCCCCGCAGGATCCGGCCCTCCAAAGGCACGGTCGTGTCGGTCCAGCCATGCGTGTGCAACAGGCGGACCGGCCCGTTGCAGGCTGTCGGCTCCGGCCACCAGAACCCCCCGCTGATCGGCGCATAGGCCACGAAAGCCCCCGGATCGGCACAGGCGAGATAACTGACCATCGAACCCCCGACCGAGAACCCGGCCAGTAGCATCCGGTCCTTGTCCAGACCGAACCGATCCGCCGCGTCGTCGCGAACAGTCTCCAGAAACTCGATGTCGTTTCTGCCGGATGGGCGGGGGCGGAAGCCCCAGCTCCGTCCCTTCCTGTCATCCATCAACGTCCCGTCCGGGGCGATGACCGCATAGCCGCGCGCAAGCAGCGTATCGACCATCTCGCGATTTCGCATGCTGCCTTCCCCGCTGCCGCCATAGCCATGCAGGAACATGACGGAGGCAAGCGGCGACGGTACGTTGGCCGGCAGCTCGATCGTGTAGGTTCCGCCATCGGCCCGGCAGGGCGCGGGGTCGCCCGCACATCCGGCATTCGCGCGTTCCACCGGAACCGCGAGGGCAAGGGCAAGGGCAAGGTATCGTCCAGCAGACATGCGCTCTCCGATCCTGCCCACGGCGGGAAGGAGGGGGCCGAGCGCGCGCCAAGTCAAGACGGGGCCTGTCACTTCAACGAGAGGCCCGACCATGACAGGGCCTTGGCGTTGACAAGGATCAAGGCTGCAAGAACGCCCTCGCGATAGCCTTTCCCACATTCGGGCAGGCGCGCCCGACAGGTATTGCATTTATATATTTGAAGATATAAATATCATGAAGTAATGACGCACTGGCCGATGGGATGTCCGTTTCGGACGCAATCTTCGAGGGAGGAATGTAGATGGCGCATGTGGTTGTCCTGGGGGCAGGGCTCGGTGGGGTCATCATGGCCTATGAGATGAAGGATCTGCTGGGTCGCGATGACCGGCTGACGGTCATCACCAAGGGAAGCAGTTACAGTTTCGTGCCTTCGAACCCCTGGGTCGCTGTCGGCTGGCGTGACCGCAAGGAGGTCGAGGTCGACCTGACGGACGTGATGTCCCGGCGGGGGATCGAGCTTGTGTCACAGGGCGCTGCCCGGGTGCATCCTGCCGAAAACCGCATCGAACTGACCGATGGCAAGAGTGTCGACTATGATTATCTGGTGATCGCGACCGGGCCGGAACTCGCCTTCGACGAAATCGACGGCCTCGGCCCGGATGCACATACCCAATCGGTCTGCCAGATCGACCACGCACTTCAGGCGGAACAGGCCTTCAAGGCGCTGGTGGCGAAACCCGGCCCTGTGATCATCGGGGCGGTGCAGGGCGCAAGCTGCTTCGGCCCGGCCTATGAGTTCCTGTTCATCCTCGAAACGGCGCTGCGCAAGGCCAAGGTCCGCGACCGGGTGCCGATGACGTTCGTCACCTCGGAACCCTATATCGGCCATCTTGGCCTTGACGGCGTCGGCGACACCAAGGGCCTGCTCGAAAGCGAGATGCGCGCCCACCACATCAAGTGGATCACCAATGCAAAGGTAAGCTCGGTCGAACCGGGCATGATGCACGTCGAAGAGGTGAACGACGACGGAAGCCCGAAGAAAACCCACGACTTGCCGTTCGCCTTCTCGATGATGCTGCCCGCATTCCGGGGCGTCGAGGCGGTGCGTGGCATCGAGGGACTGACTAACCCGCGCGGCTTCATTCTTGTCGACAAGTATCAGCGCAACCCGGCATTCAGGAACGTCTTCGCCGTCGGGGTGGGCGTTGCGATCCCGCCGATGGGGCCCACGCCGGTGCCCGTGGGGGTGCCAAAGACCGGCTTCATGATCGAAAGCATGGTGACGGCGACGGCGATGAACATCGCGGCCCTGCTGAAGGGCGAAGAACCGTCCGAGGTGGGCACCTGGAATGCCGTCTGTCTGGCGGATTTCGGTGATGGGGGCGTGGCATTCGTCGCCCAGCCGCAGATACCGCCGCGCAACGTGAACTGGGCGTCGCAGGGCAAGTGGGTCCACTACGCCAAGATCGGCTTCGAGAAATACTTTCTGCGCAAGATCCGCATGGGCAAGTCCGAGCCTTTCTACGAGCGGCTCGCATTGCAGGCGCTCGGGATCGACAAGTTGAAGTCCACACATCACGAAACAGGAGATGTCCAATGACCGTCAACCAAGCCGTCATGGCCTTTGCAGGCTTCATGGTTCTACTTTCCCTGGCACTCGCCTGGTATGTTTCGCCCTACTTCCTGATCCTGACGGCTTTCGTCGGGGCCAACCTGTTCCAGTCGGCGTTTACCGGCTTCTGCCCGGCGGCGATGATCTTTCGGAAGCTCGGCCTGACCAACTCCAGATCCGCCTGAACCGGAGCGCGCGACATGTCCCTTGCCGCCCGGCCTCGACTGTTGCTTGCCTTTCTCGGTGGCTTCATGACCGCCACCGCCACTTTCGGCGGGGAACTGGCGCTGCGCCCGATCGAAGTGGCCGAGACGAAGGCCCTGTTCGGGCGCGTGGAGAGCCGTTTCGTGGTGCCGGCGCGAAGCCGTATCGGTGGCACGTTGTCCGCCCTCGACGTCACCGAGGGCGACGAAGTGGCGACGGGTCAGGTGGTGGCGCAGGTCGTGGACGAAAAGCTGCAACTGCAACTGGCCGCCGCCGACGCACGCCTCGCTGCGGCGCGGTCACAGCTTGAGAACGCAAAGACCGAACTTGCGCGAAGCGAGGCGCTTCTCGAACGGGGATCGACGACCGTGCAGGCCGTCGACCGGGTCAGAACCGCCGTGGATGTCGCGCGGAATGCGGTCAGCGAACTTAAATCGAGCAAGTCGGTGATCGAACAGCAGATGCTTGAGGGCGCAATCGTTGCCCCCGCCGCCGGGCGGGTTCTGTCGATCCCGACCCGGTTGGGCGAAGTCGTTCTGGCGGGTGAGCCGGTGGCGACGATCGCCGCAGGCAACGTCTTCCTGCGCCTCGCCATTCCCGAGCGCCATGCGGCGGGATTGGCCGTCGGCGGCCGTGTCGCCATCGGCACGGGTTCCGACCTGCGCGAGGGCCGGGTCGAGAAGATCTATCCGTTGATCGAGAACGGTCGGGTAACAGCCGACGTAGCGGTCGAGGGATTGTCGAACACCTTTGTCGGCCAGCGGATCCTCGTGCGCGTCCAGATCGGAACGCGCATGGCGATCGCGGTGCCACGCGAGGCGATCCGCCAAAGGGGTGGTCTCGACATGGTGGAGATCGCCGTCGCAGACGGCACGCGCACCGTCACCGTCGTGCCCGGCCCGGTGGTGGCGACCCCCGACGGACCGATGGTGGAAATCCTGTCGGGCCTGCGCGATGGCGACACGGTCATCCTGCCATGACCCAACCGGCCAAGCGCGGGATCGCCGGCGCCCTGACGAGTGCCTTCATCACATCCCCCCTGACGCCGCTTGCCCTCGTCGCAGCGGTCCTGATGGGAATTGTCGCGCTGGTCACGCTGCCGCGCGAGGAAGAGCCGCAGATCTCGGTTCCGATGGTCGACATTCATGTGCGCGCGGACGGGCTAAAGGCCGAAGACGCGGTCAAGCTTGTGACAGAGCCGCTCGAAACCATCGTGAAGTCGATCCCGGGGGTGGAACATGTCTACTCCCAGACCCAGGATGACGGCGTGCTCGTGACCGCCCGTTTCGAGGTGGGAACGTCGTCCGATGCCGCCATCGTCCGCGTGCACGAAAAGGTGCGCGCCAATATGGATCGCATCCCGAAAGGCATCCCGGAACCACTGATCGTGGGTCGCGGGATCGACGACGTGGCGATCATGGTCCTGACACTCGCGCCCGGGCCGGATGTCGCCGACCGCTGGACGCCCGCCGATTTGACGCGCGTCGCCCGTGAAGTGCAGGTCGCCATCGCCGCCCTGCCGGAGATCGGTCTGACCTATGTCGTGGGCGAGACTGCCGAGGAAATCAGGATCCGGCCCGATCCGGAGCGTCTCGCGCAATCGGGCCTCACGCTTCAGGCGCTCGCCGCCAAGGTCGAAGGCGCCAACCGCAGCTTTTCGGTCGGCATGGTGCGCGAGGATGGTCAACAGATCGGCTTGGCTGCCGGCAGGACACTGGCTGACCTGACCGAGATCGAAAACCTTCTCGTCACGACCCGTGATGGCCGCCCGGTCTATGTCCGGGATGTGGCCGACGTGTCGCTGGCCACCGATACGGCGGAAACGCGCGTTTTTCAGATGGACCGGGCGGACGACGGCTTTCTCCGGGTGCCGGCCGTTTCCCTTGCCATCGCCAAACGGCCCGGGTCCAATGCCGTGACCATCGGCGAAGAGATCCGCCATGCTGTCGAGCGCCTGCACGGCGAAATCATCCCCGACGACCTGATCGTTCACATCACGCGCGACTACGGCGAGACAGCGAACGAAAAGGCCAACGAGCTTCTGTTTCACCTCGCCCTCGCGACGTTGTCCATCGTCGCACTCGTGTGGATGGCCATCGGCTGGCGTGAGGCGGTGGTGGTGCTGATCGTCATCCCGGTCACCATCCTGCTGACGCTCTTTGCCGCGCGGGTCATGGGCTACACGCTCAACCGCGTGAGCCTGTTCGCCCTGATCTTCTCCATCGGTATTCTCGTCGACGACGCGATCGTGGTGATCGAGAACATCGCCCGCCATTGGGCGATGCACGATGGCCGGTCCCGGCGGGAAGCCGCAATCGACGCCGTGGGCGAAGTGGGAAACCCGACGATCGTCGCCACGCTGACCGTGGTGGCCGCCCTCTTGCCGATGCTCTTCGTGTCGGGGATGATGGGGCCCTACATGAGTCCTATCCCCGCCAACGCATCGGCGGCGATGGTGTTCTCGTTCTTCGTCGCGGTGATGATCACGCCCTGGCTGATGCTGAAGCTCGGCAAGGCCCACGGAGGCGCCGCGGCACACGAAGCCGAAGATGGCGGGCGGCTCGGCCGGATCTATCGCGCCGTCGCCCGACCGGTACTAGCGTCCCGCGCGCGCGCCTGGGCCTTCCTTCTGGCCGTGCTGGCGATGACGGTGGGATCGATGGGTTTCTTCTATACCGCGGCCGTCACGGTGAAACTGCTGCCGTTCGACAACAAGTCGGAACTGGCGGTGATCCTCGACATGCCACGCGGAAGTTCGGTCGAGGATACCGACCGGGCGCTTGCAGAGATTGCAGCAACCCTCGCGCCGATACCGGAGATCGTGTCGATCCAGTCCCATGCCGGCACGGCGGCGCCGTTCAACTTCAACGGCCTTGTCCGCCACTATTATCTGCGGGCGGAACCGCAGATGGGCGACCTTCAGGTGAACCTGTCACCGAAATCAGAACGGGATCGCGAAAGCCACGCAATCGCGCTGGAGATCCGCGAAAGGCTGGTCGGCCTCGACGTGCCCGAAGGCACGGTCGTCAAGGTCGTGGAACCCCCACCGGGGCCACCCGTGCTGTCCACGCTCCTGGCCGAAATCTACGGCCCCGATGCCGAAACCCGGCGCGCGGTGGCCTCTAAAGTGCGCGAGGCCTTCGCCACGGTGCCCTACATCGTGGATATCGATGACAGCTTCGGCACGCCGCCACCGCGCCTTCGACTGATCCTCGACGATGCCAACCTCGACTTCCACAAGGTCGAGCAAGGCGATGTCTTCGACACGATCGGAATGCTCTATGGCGGAACGATCGTCGGCTATTCGCATCGGTCGGGCGGGCGCGAACCCATCGCGATCCGTCTGGGCCCCGCCAAGCCCGACCGGGTTCTCGACGAGCGTGCGCTCGCCACCCCGGTGCCGGCCAACCTGCTGCCCGGTGACCGGTCCGTGGTGGAACTGGGTGACGTCATCGAGGTCGCGGCAGAAACCGCATCCTTCCCGGTTTTCCGCCACAACGGCAAACCGGCCGAGATGGTCACCGCCGAACTTGCCGGCGCCTTCGAAGCCCCGCTCTACGGCCAGATCGCGGTCGGACGGGCCATCGCTGCGGCGGATTGGGGGGATCTTCCCAAGCCCGCCATCGTTCAGCACGGCCAGCCCGACGACACCAGCACGCCGGTCTTGCTGTGGGACGGCGAATGGGACGTGACCTGGGTCACGTTTCGCGACATGGGCGCTGCCTTCGGGGTGGCGCTTGTCGGGATCTACATCCTCGTCGTCATGCAGTTCGGCTCTTTCCGCCTGCCGCTGGTCGTGCTTACCCCGGTTCCACTGACGCTGATCGGGATCCTGTTCGGTCACTGGCTCTTCGGGGCACCGTTCTCTGCGACCTCGATGATCGGGTTCATCGCGCTGGCGGGCATCATCGTGCGCAACTCGATCCTGCTCGTCGACTTCATCCGCCATGCCCCGGACAAGGATCGCCCCCTGCTCGATGTGCTGCTCGAAGCCGGCGCCATACGGTTCAAGCCGATCCTGCTGACCGCGCTTGCGGCGATGATCGGGGCCGTCACCATCCTGACGGATCCGATCTTTCAGGGGCTGGCAATCTCGCTGCTGTTCGGTCTGTTCTCGTCCACGATCCTGACGGTGCTTGTCATCCCGGCGATTTACGTCACGCTCCGTGGCGACCGGGGATCGCAAGGGCAAGGCAACACGGGATGAACACATCCGCCGATCATCCGTCGTTCGGTTCGGGCGCGACCGAGATCGCGGTCGGCAAGGCGACCTCGTTCCTGAAGCTGCTGGCCCATGAAGGACGGCTGGAGATCCTGTGCCTTCTGCTCGACGGCGCAAAGACGGTCGGCGAGATCAGCACCCGCCTCGGGCTTTCCCAATCGGCCGTCTCGCAGCAACTGATGCGGCTTCGCGCCGAGGATCTTGTCCGTGCCACGCGGGAGGGGCGCAACATCCGATACGCGATCGGCAGGCCGGAAGCCCGGATCGTGATCGGCGCGCTGCAAGAGGCATTCTGCCCGCCCGAAAGTGACTGAACCTCGACCATGCCCCAAGGCCCGTGCGGGCGCTTGCCGAAGGCCCGCGACCGGCGTTTGCCTTCGCGCGGGCCGCGTCTTGCGGGACGGCGCACGCAGATTGCGCATCCTGCGCCTCGAACCGGAACTGCCCGCATGGCAAGCGCGATCGTCGGGCCGAAAATGCAGCCTGGCCACCAAAGGGTTGAATCCCGCGCGCTAAAGGGACATTTTCGGCCCATGTATGCGTCTCATGGATTCCTGCGCTCCGACATCGGTGATGTCGACGTGCTGTTTCACGATGGCTTGTTCCATCTGTTTCATCTCGTGCTGCCAAATCACGATTTCATCGCCCACGCCGTCAGCGAGGACGGCATGTCATGGCGCAGGGTGCGCAATGCCCTCTTTGTGGGCGAGCCGTCGAGTTGGGACGACGACATGCTCTGGACGATGCACGTCACCGGTGATCCGGATCGTCCCGGTGCGTGGCGGATGTTCTACACCGGACTGTCGCGCCGGGAATTCGGACGGGTTCAGCGCGTCGGCGTTGCCCGATCGGAAGACCTCTACACCTGGACACGCTGTGACGGCGGGTCCTATCCACTCGAGATCGACGGAACATACTACGAGTCCCGCACCGACGAAGGCCGGCAATGGGTCAGCTTCCGCGATCCGTTCTTCTATCTCGATCCCGATACGGGCGAGCGGCTGCTGCTGAGTTCCGCCCGGATCAAGACGGGCCCGGTGATCCGGCGCGGTTGCGTCGGGTTCGCCCGCGAAGTGGCGCCCGACCGCTTTGTCTTCGAGGCCCCGCTGCACCGGCCCGGTATCTACGACGACGTCGAGGTGCCCAACCTGTTTCGTATCGGCCAGCGCCACTTCCTGCTCGGATCCATCCGCGAGGATACCAAGATCCACTACTGGTATTCGGATACCCTGCGCGGACCTTACGAGAATTTCGTCGACAACGTGATATTGCCGAGCGGCAATTATGCGGCACGGGTTTGCTGGGTGGGGGATCGGCTGCTGCTGTTCAACTTCTATGCCCGCAAGGAAGTGCTCTACGGCCGTGAAACCGTCACGCGGCTGCTGCCGCCGCCAAAGGAAGTATCGGTGGATGCCAGGGGCCGATTGATCCTGCGGTCTTATTCCTGGTTCGATGATCTCGCGCACAGCCGCTTCGACGTCCATGAAGCGGCGGCAATCGACATGATCCTCGACAACCCGCATGCCAAGGTGCGCCAAACCTCTGCCGGGCTCCATCTTGCGTGTCAGAGCGGGTACGAGATCTTCGTGCTTCCCGGACAGCATGAGAACTTCCGTCTTCGGGCGCGACTTCGGCTCGACGGTTTGGGAAAATGCGGGCTTGTCCTGCGCATGACGGAAGATGGCGACGGCTATTACGTCAGCCTCGATCTGATCAAGGGCTACGCGCTGCTGCGCCAATGGGCCGCCAACCAGCGGTCGGAATTCGAACATGCCTTCAGGTTCGAAACGATCCAGACCGGCTCTTTCGTGACCAGTTCGGAAACCCGCGAATGGGATGTCGAGGTCGTGACGCATGGCATGTATGTCGAGTTGTCGATCAACGGTCAGGTCACGCTCAGCCTTGTCGATGACAGTTTTTCCAAGGGCCGCATCGGGTTCTATGCGGAATCGGCGGAACTGACCCTGTCCGAGGTGACCGTCGAGGCATTGCAAAGGCTCGTCGACGAGAACGAGACGGTCTATACCGCGACCCGCCCGACCGACATTCCCACACCGGCAGCGGGTCCGTGAACGGCCTGGAAGTGCCGGGACAGGGCCGTTGGCTTCTGGTCAGCGATGTGGACGACACGCTGACAGGGGATGCCGCGGCGCTCGCCGCCCTTGTCGGTGAACTTGATGCCTGTCGCGACCGGATTGCTCTGGCACTGAACTCCAGCCGCCCCCACGCCAGCGTTTCGCGGACGCTGGCAGAAGAGTTTCCACCCGATTTCAGACCGGAGGCGATTGTCACGGCTCTCGGCACCGAGATCAGCGTCGCAGGGCGCCCCCTCGCCGCCTGGGCCGACCGGTTCAGCGGCTGGCCGGCCCACGATGTCTTCGGTCTTCTGGCGGGGCTCGGCCACCGGCCACATGAGTCCGAGTTCCAGACACCGCTGAAAGTCAGCTTTGCTGTCGAAGCGGCGGACCGGGGCATGGCGATTGCCGCGCTCGCGGCGCACGGCCTGCCCTGCCGGACGATCGTATCGGGCGAAACGGACTTTGACGTGATTCCGCCGGGCGCCGGCAAGGACCGGGCCGCGCTCTTTCTGGCCGAGACATTGGGAATACCGGCCGGCAGGATCGTGGCGGCCGGCGACAGTGCGAATGATCTGGCGCTCTTCCAGGTCGCACGGCACGCCATAGCGGTCGGAAACGCCCGCGAGGAACTTCTGTCGGCAATGCCCGCCGAGCGCAGCTACCACGCGCGCGCGCCCCATGCGGGGGGGGTATACGAGGGTCTCGTGCATTTTGGTATGCTGCCGCATGCCTCCGCCTGACGCCTCCGGCCGTCGACCAAAGGAGAAACGCCATGCCACCCAGAAACCTTGGCTCTTTGATGATGATCTCGCTGCACGGTTATGTGGGAGCCGTGCCCGAGCTTGGGAAACCCGACACGGGGGGGCAGGTCGTGTTCGTTCTCGAACTGGCCAAACGCTTCGCGCATCTGGGCTATCGCGTCGATGTCGTGACCCGGCGATTCGAGGATCAGCCGGCAGAAGACCGGATCAATGAAAACCTCCGGGTCTGGCGCATTCCCTTTGGTGGCCGGGACTTCATCCGGAAGGAGGACATGCATGATCACTTCGGCGATTTCGTCGTGAACCTTCTCGCTGCGGTTCAGCGCTCGAAGCGGCGCTACGATGTCGTCAACAGCCACTACTGGGATGCCGGCGTCGCCGGTCAGAAGATCGCCGAAGAACTGCAGGTTCCGCATATCCACACGCCACATTCCCTGGGCTGGTGGAAGGCGCAGGACATGCGCAGCATGGCCGACGACGATGTCGCCTCCTATCGTTTCGAGGAACGTATCCGGCGGGAATTCATCCTGTACCGTACCTGCGATTTTGTCATCGCGACGAGCGAGCAACAGGCCCAGTTGATCGAAGACCAATACGATCTGCCGCCCGAGCATATCGCAATGATCCCGCCGGGCATCGACGAGAACCGCTTTACCGCCGTCACCCCGGATGAACTGCAAGCCGCACGCCAGCGTCTCGGGATGTCGTCGAACGATGTCTATGTCGTGGGTCGTGCCGCCACGAACAAGGGATATGATCTGTTGATCGACGCGCTGCCGGCCCTGTTGCGGCTGCAACCGAAGGCGCGTCTCGTGCTTGCCGCCGGAGCGAATTCCGACGATGACAAGGCTCTTGTCGCAGGCTGGCAACAGCAGGCGGCGCAACTGGACGTTTCCCGTGCGATCGACTGGCGTGGGTATGTGGCCGACGACGATCTGGCGGATCACTATCGCGCCGCGGGTGTGTTCGCGCTGCCCTCCCGGTACGAGCCGTTCGGAATGACGGCGGTCGAGGCGATGGCCTGCGGAACCCCGACGGTGCTCACGACAAATGGCGGGCTTCACGCCCAGGTGGAGTTTGGCCGCCATGCGCTCGTGGCCGATCCGACCCGCCCCGAGGAGTTTGCCGCGATGGTCAACATGCCGATGCAGCATCCGTGGTTGCGTGAGAAACTGGCGGTCGAAGGCGCAAGGTTCGCGCGCCGTGCATTCGGATGGACGGGGATCGCCCGCCGCACGCTCGACATCTTCGACCGTTTCCGCGGCAAGTATGCACCGAGGGAAGCCCATTCGGCCGATTGAGCGGAAACGACCGCACCTGCGATGCTGTGTCGACGACAGGCCTCGACGGCGCGGTCGGGGGCACAACCAAATGGCCCTTTGCCACCGGCCACCCACAGGCCCGGGTCACAGCCCCAGCAGGCCCGTGCGACCAAGCCTTCGGGTGGTTGCTGGGCGCAAGACCACGGGCCGCTCACATCAGATCCGAGGATCGTGGAATTGGACGACGGCCCACCCGAGGGGACCGACCACAGGCGACGGCCCTCTCCCATACTGCTTCCACCCGGTCCCGCAAAAGGATCGCGCCGTCAATACGCCGGATCACACACGTCCGACCGTTGACCCTCCATGTTGCGCCCTTCGAACCGGGCGCGGCCCGGGCGTGATCCATCCCATCCGCCGCTATCCGGCAATGCCCGCCTTTGACAGCCCGGCGAGCACGGCAGCCGGATCTTCGGGTCGCTGGTAGCCAAGCCGCGCGAGACGTGTCCTTACATGAAACGCCGGATCGATTTTCACCAGGTCGTCCCGGACCGCGCGCGCCTCCACGATGTTCAACGTCACCTCGTCCTGCGCCGCAAACATATCGGTCATATCCCGGTCGCAACGGTCGGCCCAAAGGTGCGCGCCTGTCTCGGCATCAATCAACTGCGCAGTGATGCGCACCCGCTGTCCGGCGCGCCGCACGTTGCCTTCAAGGACATGCCCCACACCCGGCTCTCGCCCCACGACGCGCAGATCGACCGATTTGCCCTTGTCGGCAAAGCTGGAGTTTCTCGCGATCCCCAGAAGGCCCGGAATTTTCGAGAGGTCGGCGATGATGGCCTGCAACCGCTGGAAGCGATGAGGCGACAACGGGGTCTTCGCCCGGCTGGTGGAGCGGCCGGCCTGCGAGGCGGTCGTCACGCGTGAGAACCCCGCTGCAAACGCCGCGACCGGGTCCAGATCATGCCCGGACGGCTGAAGCACTGGCGACGGGTCGCAACCCGCCGCGACAGATGTCCGAAGGTCTGTCTCGTTGCCATCATGCAGGCGCAGCAGTGATATTCCGGCCAGATGCGAAAACGAGTGCTGAGCCCGGCCGTCCGATGCCAAGATCTTGACGGGAAAGTCTTCCCCGACGACACCAATGCGACGCGGGGGCCAAGGTGCTCGGTGGGCCGCGCGAGCGATGGTCCGAAGCCAGCACGTCTTTGCGGCCACATGCATCCGGCCAAGTCGTCATTTCATCCATATCGGGTCTGTTGCGCGGCGGCCTTGGGGCGGTATGCGACCCCGGGCTCAGGCCTGCATCGGGGTTCGGATGGCCTGCTGGTCGAGAAGCAATCTCACCAGTCCCACCTGACCGGTCACTTCGGCCTTCACAAAGATGCTGCGCAGATGCGACCGAAGCGTCGATTCCGCAATTCCAAGGATTTCGCTCGTCTGGATCGGGTCGGCGCCATCGCGGATCAGCGAGCAGATGCGAAATTCCGCCGCCGTGAGGCCCAGCGGATTGCTTTCCGAAAGTGGGTGGGCCCTTCGTTCCGACTGAAGATGCTCGTCGATCGCCGGGGCCGCGCGCAGGATCCGCGCTATCCGCCCGCGCGGCCTGCGCCCCCAAGCCTCGGCCATTGCCGATGCAAGCGTTTCCATTCCGATGCGCCGATGCTTATCGAGCGACGAGCCGAGATAGAATTCGAGAACGTCCGTCTGTTCGCCCGATGTCGAAAGCGGGATCAGGACGGCGTCCTGAAAACCGCGCGCCTCCATCCAGGCGAGAACGCGGTGATCCAGCCGGTCGACCACACCATGATCAAGTTCCAGCATGGACCAGAGCGTCCCGGGCTTGGCCCGGCTTGACGTCTGTCCGACCAGAGACAGTCCGAGGGCCCGTGTCAGTGGCCGCGCGCCGTCCGAGGCGTGGCGATCGAGCGTGGCGATGGTCCGCTGGGCGCCCGTGAGTGTGTTCACCCGGTGCAGGTGGACAACCTCGGCGGAAACCAGATCGGAAAATTCGATGAGCGTCTCGCGCAGGGATCCGTCGCCGTGAAGACACTCCGTCCAATGAACCATATAGCTCAGAAACGCCGGGAGCGGAAAAACGGGAGCGACTGAGAGAGGCCGCGATACTTGCATTTGGTACCGATAAATAAACTGTCTGTAGAACACTGCGGCAGAAGATGCGACCAATGCCGCGCTGGGATCAAGAGTGCCCATAGACTCCGCATTCTGTCAAAGTTTATCCCTTATAGCCGAAATGAGGCGGCCAATCTGGCAATTCCGCCCGTTTCTCGAACGAATTTTGACACAATCTGGCGATTCAATCCGATCACAAGTGCCGAATCACCTGATTGATCGACGCTTGAAAAAGCCGTCTCCCCTTTGCGCAGTGCCAAGGCGGAATGATTTTTTTTCCGCTTTTGATTGTATCTGGCGCTGGCCGGACAATTCCGGCCATTCATTCCTCCGCGATCCTGACGATGTTCCAACATTAACGGACTGGTAACGTTTTAGGCATTCGGGGCGTCCTGCTCGCGTCCCGGATACCCCTGGCAATCCCTGTCCGGGGGTCATCGAAACCCATCTTGTTGGATCGCAAACATGAAAAACATGATCAAGACCTTCCTCCGCGAAGAAGACGGTGCCGCACTCGTCGAATATGGCCTGGCGCTGCTCGTCGTCATCCTCGTCGGCACCGGTGCCCTGACGCTGATGGCCGGGGATACTTCGGACCTGTTCACCGGCGCTTCGACCGCCACGGCCGCCGCCTGCGTCGCCGCCAGCTGCTGACCACTCGCCACTCGGCCGTCCTGCGCGAAGGCAGGGCGGTCGCGCCGCCCCACCCACCCCAGATGTTCCGGAGCCTGAACATGCGCGCATCCTCGATAGTCCTGGCACTTTTCGGCCTTGCCGTCGCCGGCGGGTCCGCACAGCTGGCCCGCGAACTGATCATGGTCCCGCAGGCCGATGCATCCAACGCGGCACTCGCCACCGTCATGACGGCGGCGACCGAGATCAGGCGTGGCGACATCATCCAGCCCTACATGCTGACATCGCAAAGCTGGCCCGCCAGCGCCGTGCCCGCAGGGTCTTTCAGCGAGGCAGCCCGGCTCCTTCCCGCGGACGGCGGCGAGCCGCGCCGGGCGTTGCGCGCGCTCGTGGCCGGCGAGGTCATCCTCGAGGGCAAGATCTCGGGCTTTGGCGAGAAAGTGACGATCGCCCAGTCCCTCTCTCCAAATTCCCGTGCCATGGCGATCAAGGTCGACGCGGTGACTGCGGTCGGCGGGTTCGTCACGCCGGGCGATTTCGTCGATGTCCTGCTGACGCGCGGCGACGCGGATTCGCTGATGACCGATACGATCCTGCGCAACATCCGCGTCGTGGCCGTCGACCAGTCCGATGACGAATTCACCAATGAACCGGACGTGGCCGCGACCGTCACGGTCGAGGTCAGCGCCGAGGATGGCCAGGTCATCGCGCTTGCACAACGTGCGGGAACACTGAGCCTCGCCTTGCGCACGCCGGACACCAGGGACGAGACGCCGATTGAGCGACTGCGGCTGAGCGACCTGGTTCCCGAACCTGTCGTGGAACCCGTGGTCGAGGTTGTCGAGGCCGCGCCTGCACCGGTCGTAGTCCCCCCGCGGCGCGTGGTGATCGTTCGTCGCGGAACCGAGGCCGAGGAAGTCACGCTCAAGAACTGATCCTGCCCTGCCCGGCAGGCAGGCCCACCGCGCGATCCCGATCGTCCCGATTTGTGATCAAGGAAGTCAGAAAGTGCTCCCCTTCGGCCCCCGATCCCGCCGCGATACCGCCTTCGGCCTGGGCACCTTTCCCAGGGACGAGGACGGTTCCGTGCTTGTCCTCTGGGCGCTTTTTCTGGCGGTCGCCCTGGGTTTCATGGCGCTTTCGTTCGATCTTGGCCGCATCGCGAGCACGCAAAGCGAACTGCAATCGTTTGCCGATCAGGTGGCCCTCGCCGCGGCCGGCGAACTCGACGGCCGGCCGGATGCGATCACCAGGGCGACCGAGGCTGCGTCGGGCCTGATCAGCGACAGCCAGACCTATGCGGTTGGCACACCGCTTCTGGGCGGTGCAGGCAGCTACACGCTTTCCTTTCTGCGCACTTTGCCGGCGGATGATCGGGTCGCTGCGACCGCGGTCACGACGGATGGGCGCCTCGCCCGCTATGTGCGTGTCGAGGCAGCGCAACGCACCGTGCGCACGCCCTTTGCCGCTGCGAACGCCGCGCTGACCGGCGACGCCGGGGCCAATGTCTCGTCGAATGTCGGCGCCACGGCAACCGCCGGGATGACGTCCTGGGCATGTGACGTGACGCCCCTGATGTTCTGTGTGCCGAATGCAGGCTGGCGCGCCGTTGACAACATCGGCGACCAGATCCTCTTGCGGTCGGGGGGCGGCGGGGCCGCATGGGGGCCCGGAAACTTCGGGTTTCTGGACGTCACCAGCCTGCCTGTCGACACGACCGGTCCTTGCAGCGGCCTGAACGGGGCGCAACTCTATCGCTGTCTCGTCGGAGCGGAGCGGGGGATCACCGCCTGCATCCGCACGGATGCCGGCGTCGACACGCTGACAGGCCAGCGTGTGGGCCTCGCCGAGGCGTTCAACACCCGCTTCGACATCTTTCAGGGCAGCATGAACGGAAAGAAGACGGATGCGGCCTACCGTCCCGCGCCCAATACGATTCAAGGCACCAAGCCGAAGGGCGGCGGGTCTTGCCGGGGCAACAACACCGACACATCGGATGCCATGCCCCTGCCGCGTGACACATGCCTGATTTCAGGGACGTGCGGGCGCTTTGGCGACGGGGCGTGGAACCGCGCGGCCTATGTCACCAAGAACCACCATGGCATCTATCCGGCGGGGGCAAGTGCCACAAGCAGCCGCTACCAGATGTACCTGGCCGAGATTGCCGCCGCCCGTTCGCGCGGCGCGCCCGACAACGTTCCGTTGCCCGGCTTTGCCGAAACCGGCGCACCGATGTGCCATTCGAGCGCCAGTCCGGATCCCGACCGCCGAACGGTGATCGCCGCTGCCATTGATTGCTCCAGCACCCCCGTTTCCGGAAGCACGCGGAACGTCGTGCCTCTGGAATACGTCAAGCTTTTCATGACCGAACCCGTACAGTCGGCGGGCTCCGACACGGACATCATGGTCGAGGTGGTGGATACGGCGGGCGGCGTCGGATCTGGTGCCGTCACCGGCGTCTACAACGACTTCATCCAGCTTTATCGGTGATGCGGATGAAACAAGGAAATCATGCAACGCGGGACAAGAACACCGGACCTGGCTTTGGCGGCCGGGGCTTCTGGCGGCGCGAAGACGGCGCTGCCCTCGTCGAGTTCGCAATCAGCCTGCCGTTGATCCTGATCCTCGCGTTCCTGACGGTCGAGTCCATGCGGCTCTTCTGGTCCTATCAGGCGGCGATCGCGGGTGTTCGCGATGCCACTCGATATCTCGCCCGCATTGCGCCCGCCGATCTTTGCACCTCGGGGGGATCGGTGGCGGGCTATGCCAGCCAACTGGAGTCCATCGTCGAAACCACGATCTCCGGCGCGGCCCTTTTCCCGGCCGGTGTGACGGTAACATCGCTGACCCCGGGACTTGCCTGCATCACGAGCCTGGGGTTGCGGCAAGCCTCGGTGCCCGTCGCGACGGTGTCGGCCAACGTCTCGATCACGCTGCCCTTCAGCCAGGTGATGCGCGTGATGGGCGTCGCGCCGGCAGCGACGATCAATACCACGGTCCGCGACCAGGCACGGGTGTACGGGCTATGACAGGCGCGACCATCCTCATGATTGCAAGGCGCGCGGCCCGGAAATTCCTCTTGGATGACAGCGGCGCGAGCCTGGTCGAGTTTTCCCTGGTGGTCACGCTTTTCCTGTTTCTTCTTCTGGGCATGGTCGACTTTGGCCGCATCGGCCATGCGTGGGTCGGCGCCAACAAGGCGACGCAGATGGCCGCGCGTCTTGCGGCGGTTCGCCCCCCCGCCTGCCCAGGTGTCCCCGTCCTCAATGTCCGTGGGCCCGGAACGCCGGCACCCGCCTATGGCGCGCTGTGCCGGGCCGGCGCCGGTGTCTGCGCGGATCCCGGGCCAATCACTTGCCAGGGAAGTTCGACGAACGCGACGGCACAAGAGATTTACACGGCCGTGAGGCCCTTGATTCCAGCCGGAACGACAATTGGACAAATGCGCTTCAGCTACAGCTTTGACCCCAATCTGGGATTTCTCGGTGGGCCTTATGTTCCAATGGTCACGGTCGATTTTACCGGTGTGAATTTCATTTTCGTCTCGCAACTCGGGGCATTCATCACCGCATTGACCGGGCGAGGGTCCACCCTTGGAGCGACAATACCCATGCCCGGAATGTCCGTTTCGCTTCCGGGCGAGGATCTCGCATTGGGGACGGACAGCTAGAATGATCGACACTCCATTTATCGGCAGGGCCAGAAGATGACTGTCACCTATATGTTCCGGGCAAAGAACCGCCCCGCCCAGGGCCAGGCCCCTGAGAATAACGCAGACACGCAGGGCGCGCCCCTTTTTGATGCGCCGCCTGCTTTTGTGGGCCGTGACCAATTACGGCCACCGCAGGCTGCAACACAGCAAGACAGCGAGACCATTGCAGGGCACCTTTCGGGCGATGCACCGTTCTGGCCGGCAGCGTCCTCATCCGCTGCCCCGGAACCGCCCGCCAGACCAGGTGCCGCCACCGGGCCAACCTCGTCGCGTCTGCCGTCTCGGTATGTCGAGGCTGCGGGCCGGATCATCCTCGTGGCCAAGGCGCGCGGCGGGATCGGGGCAACGACGCTGGCCGTCAATCTTGCGCTGGAACTGCAATTGCGGGCGGCCAAGCGCAACGGCGCGGTCGGCGGTCGTGTCGCGCTCGTCGATCTCGACATTCAACTGGGCAATGCGGGGTCGTTCCTCGATCTCGCGGATCGGGGCGGCATGCTCGCACTTGCCCGGCTGGGCGCCGAGCCGGACGGGCAGGCCGTGCGCCATGCCATGGTGCGCCACCCGTCGGGACTGAACGTGCTGGTGGCGCCCACGACGGCGATCCCGTTTGAGGCTTTCGATGCCTGGCGCATTGCCGCGATCCTCGACGCGCTCGCTGCGGAGCACGATGTCGTCATCGTTGACCTGCCGCCCGCGCTGATCGGCTGGCTGGAGCCTGTTCTCGCGCGGGCCGAGCGTCTGCTGATGGTTACCGATCTGGCCGTTCCCTCGATCGCGCGCGCGCGCCGGATCATGTGCCTGATGACCGAAGATCGCCCGGACATGCCTGTCGAAATCGTCGTCGCGCATGAGAAGAAGCCGTTTCGCCTCGGACAGACGCATCGCGACGCGGCAAGGGCGCTGGGGCATGGCCTGCGCCACTGGCTTCCCGATGAACCCAAACTTGCGCGTCTGGCACTCGACCGGGGTGAGCCCCTTGTTCAGCTCGCACCCCGCTGCGGCTGGTGCAAGGCTGTCCGGGCCATTGCGACCGATCTGGAAGTGCCTGCTGGAACCGGCATCGACACCACAACCCGAGGGGGCAACTGAGATGTTCAAGGATTTTGTGCTTCGCCGGCCCCCCGCCAAGGCCGAAGCGGCGCCGCCCCGCCCGGTCCCTGCGGTGGAAACAGCGGCCAGGGCTGGCAACATCGTTCCCTACCGCAAGATTGACGATGCATTGCGGAGCTATCTCGATCTGAAGTCCCGCCTGCACGAGGAATTGCTGCGGCGCCTGAACCTGACGGTGCTCGACAAGGTCGACCGGAGCGAACTGCACCGCGAAATCGGCGGGTTGGTCCACAGCTTTCTTGCGGCAGAAAACCTGCCGATGCGCGCCGACGATACCGAGAAACTGACCGACGAGTTGATCGACGAGGTTCTGGGGCTCGGCCCGCTGGAGCCGCTTCTGGCCGACCCGGGCATAGCCGACATCTTGGTGAACTCGTTCAGGAACGTCTATGTGGAACGCTATGGCAAGCTGGAACGCGTGCCCGTCCAGTTCCGGGACGAGCGGCACCTCTTGCGGATCATCGACAAGATCGTCAGCCGCGTCGGGCGGCGCGTCGACGAAAGCCAGCCATGGGTGGATGCGCGGCTGGACGATGGCAGCCGGGTGAACGCGATCGTCCGGCCATGCGCGATCGACGGGCCAACCCTGTCGATACGGAAGTTTTCTCGCGATCCACTGACCGCAGAGGCGCTGATCGAGACCGGCACCCTGACCCATACTTCGGCGCGGTTCCTTCACGCGGTGGTCGAGGCACGGCTGAACATCCTCATCTCGGGTGGCACCGGATCTGGCAAGACCACGATGCTGAACGCGCTTTCGGCGGCGATCGACCCTGCGCAACGTATCGTGACCATCGAGGACGCCGCGGAGTTGCAGATGCAGCAGGACCACGTCGTTCGCCTGGAAACCCGTCCGCCGAGCGCCGAAGGCTCCACCGCCGTCACGCAGCGCGATCTGGTCCGCAATGCTTTGCGCATGCGCCCCGACCGGATCATCATCGGCGAAGTCCGCGGGACCGAAGCCTTTGACATGCTTCAGGCGATGAATACCGGCCATGACGGTTCCATGACGACGATCCATGCGAACTCTGCCCGCGATGCCCTGTCCCGCCTCGAGCAGATGGTTGCAATGATCGGGGGAGAGGTTCCCTTGCAGGCCGTGCGCCGACAGATCGCGTCCGGGTTGCAGATCGTCTTGCAATTGTCCCGTCTGGCCGATGGCCGCCGCCGGATCATGTCGATCTCGGAAGTCACCGGAATGGAGGGTGACATCATCACCATGCAGGACATCTTCGTATTCCGAAAGCGCGGCCGATCGGAAACGGGCGAAGTCCTGGGGGAATTCGTTCCAACCGGCATCCGCCCGAAATGCATGGAACTCTTGACGGCGGCCGGCGTGTCATTGACGTCCGAAACCTTTGGTGGTGCGGGGGCCGCGGAATGACCGACCTTCTGACGCGCATCGACCCCGAATGGCTCGTATTTGCCGGGGTGTTCATGGGCATGTTGTTGCTCGTCGAGGGTATGCGGCAACTCACATCGCGACGAGAAACCGATGCGGAGGCGCGGTCGCGCAGGATGCGGCTGATCGCGGGCGGCACAGAACTGAAGGAACGGATCGAAATCCTTCTGCCGGGCGAAGGATCCGGGCGGCGGTTTCTGGGTTTCGACTTGCGAAACAGGCTCGTTGCCGCAGGCCTTCCTCCGCAACCGTTGCTGTTCGGGCTCGCAGCCGTCACCTTGCTGTGTGTGACGGTGATCGTGCTGATGCCGCTGATCGGAACGCCGGCCGCACTCGGCCTGTCGCTCGGTGTCTGGATCGTCTTGCCGATGATGGTCCTGTCGGCATTGCGCACCGAACGTCTGAAACGGATTTCGGCCCAACTGCCCGACGCACTCGATCTGATGGCGCGGGCGCTGCGCGCGGGGCATCCGCTTTCCGCTTCGATCGGAACGGTGGCGGAAACCATGCCCGACCCGATTGGAACCGAATTCGGCATCATGGTCGACCAGATCAGCTATGGCGACGAACTGGTTGCAGCCTTCAGAAAACTGGCCGAACGCAACCCGACCGAGGATTTCCACTATCTCGCCGTCAGCATCGCCATCCAGCACGGCACCGGCGGCAATCTCGGCCGGGTTCTGGGTGTGCTTGCGGGCGTGATACGCGGGCGCATCATGATGCGCCGCAAGATCAAGGCAATGTCCGCCGAAGGGCGGATCTCGGCCCTGATCCTGTCGTGCATACCTTTCCTGATGGTTGGCCTGAACACGATCATCACGCCATCCTACTACGGCGGGGTGGTGAACGATCCGCTGTTCCTTCCGATGGCTCTGGCGGCGCTCGGCCTGATCTTCCTGAACGGCTATGTCTTGTTTCGACTTGTCAATTTCCGGATCTAGGGGCGCATCATGCTTGCATCCGTCACTCCCATCGCCGCCCGTCTGGGCATGGAGCCGAGGATTTTGATCCTAATGGGTCTTCTCTTCGGTTCGCTGCTGGTGTTCCTCAGCCTGATCAGCATCGTTCGCGACCGCAACGCCGTCCGCATCCGTGCCAGAATGCGCGCCGCCGGAGCGTTCGCCGGCGAGGGCACGATGACAGACAGCAGCACGATCTCGCTTTTTGTTGCCCCCGAGATCGCCCCCGGCGGGCTTGCGAAAGCCTTTCTTCCCTCCAAGCAAGGAGAGCGGAACAAGGTTCGCCGCGATCTGGTGCATGCGGGCTTTTCGGGGCCGAAGGCCGTTCTGTGGTATTATGTCTTTCGAGTAGCGGCGGGCCTCGTCCTGCCCGGCCTCGTGGCATTGATGTTTCTATATCGGGAGGCGCTGCCACTTCCCGATCTTGCGAGCGACCGGATGGGCCGCGTTGCTGGAAACGAACTCTTGATGCTGTTCGGCCTGATGATCCTCGTGGGGTTCTATGGACCTGCCCTCTGGGTGTCCTCACGGGCGAAAGAACGCAAGCACCGCATCGAGCTTGGTTTTCCCAACGCGCTCGACCTGCTCCAGGTCTCGATTGAAACCGGCCTCGGCTTTGACGCCGCCCTGGCCCGCGTGTCTTTCGAACTGGAGACGACGGCACCCGAGATCGCACAGGAGTTTTCCGTGGCTCAGCAGGAGATCCTCGCGGGACGCGATCGCGACCAGGCCTTTCTCGCAATGGCCGACCGCCTTGCGATCGACGAGGCCTATGCGCTGGTCAACGTGATCCTGCAATCAATGCGCTTTGGCACATCGATGTCTCAGTCACTCCTCACCTATTCCGCCGAAATGCGGCAACGGCGCGAGCTGCGCGCGCAGGAAAAGGCAAACAGGCTGCCCGTGCTGATGTCCGCCGTGATGGCCTCCCTGATGATGCCGGCGCTCCTGATCGTGACCATCGGCCCAGTCGCCCTGCGCTATGTGCAGACCTTTCACAACTGAGATCGCTGCGCTCAGGCGTTCAGTCCCGGCACCTCGTGGATCGGGTCGAGGATGAATCGATCCGGCTCCGAGGTTGGGACCATGCAGGTGTAGTCGCAGGGTGTGAGGGCTCCGCGTGTCTTCGGGCCGCGTGCAAGAGGGTAAATGAACTGGAACGCCTGGTTGATGAAACTCGCGGTCAGGTTGGCGCATGCGAATGGCCCGCAGCGCGGGAACGGTGGTGGAGCCGACGCACCTCCTGCCGGCATGGCGTCATGCGAGGCGGCTCCTGTCCGCCTCGCATGGCACGGGTGCCTCAGTTCGCAACCTCGATCTCGCTGGGCCGCCAGGACTTGTCGAAGAACGACGGAAGCGGGCTGTAGAGCCGCAGGATGGTGAACCAGCCCTTCGCCGGGTCGGTCTGGATCCAGTTGCCGCGATCCACGCCGTCGGGCTGCTCGGGTGCGAACCACACGGTGGTGGAGCCGTCCGCGGCCGCCGTCGCCGCCGGCGAGGGATAGCTCTGCGATCCGGCGCGCGGGTACTTCTGTGGCGTCTGGAGCATCGACCGGGTCTGATTGTCGTAAAGCGTCAGCGACCAGAACGCCTTGGCCGGGATGTCCTTCGGCAGCGTTCGTCTGCCCCCTGAAAAGTGGTCCTCCCTGTCAACGGCGGTTACAAAGCCGGCCGTTCGGCGGCGCAAATCCCGGCCATTGGGCGCGCGCCAAGCGGCATGACGCGCGCGCTCAACACATAGCTGGCGCGTGTCATGGCGCTTTGGCCCGGAGGGCCAATCCTGCAACGAGTGATCAGACGCTGACGTCGGCCTGCCGGGCGCGGCTCTGGCCAAGCCGGTAGCTGTCGCCGTTCATCTCGATGATGTGGACGTGGTGCGTCAGGCGGTCGAGGAGGGCCCCGGTGAGCCGCTCGGTGCCGAAGGTCTCGGTCCATTCGTCGAATGGCAGGTTGCTGGTGATCATCGTGGCGCTGCGTTCGTATCACTGGGAGATCAGTTCGAACAGCAGCTCGGCGCCGGTTTTGGACAGCCTGACCTGCGCCTGCGGTGATTGCCTGCATTGCATCGGTGAGGATGTCTCGGAACGGCTCGACATCGTCCCCGCCCAATTCCGTGTCATTGTCACCCGCCGTCCCAAATATGCCTGCCGGTCCTGCACCGACGGCGTGTGCAGGCCGCTGCCCCTGCGCGGCTGATCCCGGGCGGGATGCCGACCGAAGCGACTGTCGCGCATGTTCTGGTCAGCAAGTACGCCGATCACCTGCCGCTTTACCGGCAGGCCCAGATCTACAGCCGCCAAGGCGTCGATCTCGACCGATCCACCCTTGCCGATTGGGTCGGTCGCGCCGCCTTCGAACTCCGCCCCGTCCACGACGCGCTGATGGCCGACTTGAAGCGATCCACCAAGCTCTTCATGGACGAGACCCGTGCGCCGGTCCTCGATCCAGGGGCCAGAAAGACCAAGACAGGATACTTCTGGGCACTGGCCCGTGATGACCGGCCCTGGGGCGGCGCATCGCCACCGGGCGTGGTCTTCACCTAGCTTTTCCTCGTCCGCGGTGTCGATTGCCGTAAGCGGTGCATCCGGCACGACGGTGTCGCGGAAGATGACGTTGCGGTGCATGTTTCCGCCGCCCGGCGCGGAGGTCCATTCAAACCCGATCAGCGTCGTGAAGGTGCCGGGATCGTAATGTGCCTCGGCAGCGGCGACGATGATGTCCCTCCAGGCGGTAGTCGAAGGCAGCTGGGTCACAGACCGCGAGGCGCTGCGATTTCGGCTGACGGCACCCTTCGCCGCCGGATGGGACCGCGGCTGGGGTTTCCTCTGGGGCACCTGACCCCGGTATTCACGACAACGAACGAGGACGAGCATGCCGGAACGGATCATGCCGGGATTGGGGCTGCGCGCCTTCTACGATCCCGGCCAGCGCAACTGGGGCACCAGCCTGAGCGAAGACCTGCGACGCATGTCGGCGCTCGTACAGCCGCGTGCCACGTCACGGACTGTAGCAATTCCTGCCACCGGCACCGTGGGCCAGATCGCCATCGTGCCCACCGCAGCAGGCGCCAATGCAAATGCGCTCGCACTCTGGGACCAGTCGCCAGCCGTAGGCCGCGGCTTGGGTCTATTTGCCCCCGCAAGAGGGCTGGCAGGATCTGGATCGTCGATGAGGCGCGGCATGTGCGTTTCACCGCTGGGGCGCTGGCCCTTGCCTACACCGCCTATTGCCTGCTGGCCCCACGCCTGAAGGAACGCCGTTTTGCCGCCCGCTATGGGGATCGGTTTTCTCCGTGCTACCGCGCAGCCGTCCCTTATGCGCTGCCGCGCCCCCTCCGTGCAAAGGACCATGCCCGTGCGCAATGACCTCACCATCTATGACCGGGTCGCGGATCGCTGGTGGTCGGATAACATCCGATGGGTCCGGACTCTGAAGAACCTGGTGCCCGGGCGGCTGGCCTGGTTCGACCGCCACATTGACTGGCAGGGAAAGGACGTTCTGGATCTCGGCTGTGCGGGTGGTTTCATGGCCGAGGCGATGGCACGACGCGGCGCCAGTGTGACCGGGATCGACCCGGCAGCCGCAGCGATCGAGGCCGCCCGCCATCACGCCCGCAAGGTCGGACTTCGCATCGGCTATGACGTCGGAAAGGGCGAAGCGCTGCCTTATGACGCGGCCGGTTTCGACGCTGTGGTCTGCGTGGATGTTCTGGAACATGTGGCCGATCTCAATGCCGTGCTGGCGCAGGTCGAGCGTGTCCTGCGCCCGGGTGGGCTGTTCCTCTATGACACCATCAACCGCAACCCGCTGGCCCGCCTCGCCACGATAACGGTCGCCGAAGACCTGCTGCGGCTCTTGCCCTCCGGCACGCATGACTCCGCCATGTTCATCAAGCCGCGCGAACTCCATCACGCCCTTCACGGTGCCGGACTGGTGCCGGGACCGATCACCGGACTTGGCCCCCGCGGCATCAACAGGCGTGTCGATCTGACCTTCGGCCCGCTTCCCTTCACTGCAATCCTGTTCATGGGCATCGCCCGCAAACCAGCCTTTGGGCCGAGGGGGTCGAATTGACCGACATGCCGCGCGAGAACGTCCAGTCCTACCCCCGTCCGCCCAGGCTGGACCGTGCCGCAGCGGATCACGATCCGCCTCGGGGGACTTCTGGTGGCCAAGACGACCCGCGAGCCGCTCGCCACAAGGTGAGCGGCGATGCGGGGGGTCGTATGCGTACTCAGCGCCGCGAGACCCGGCGACGGGCAGGCGCCACCGCGACCGGGCCCGTAGGGGTAAACACCCGAAAACCATAGCGGACAAGAAGAATCAGATCCACGGCGAGGGTTCAGGTCAGACGAGGGCCTTTTCAAGGTCTGGCAAGTCGGGCAGCAGGATCGCGCGCGATAGCATGCCTCCCGAAAGGACGCGCGCTTGATAGCCATTCTGCAGCAGAATCCGGGTCGCATAGTAGGCGCGCTGGCCCGATCGGCAGATGACATGGATTTCCCGATCCTTCGGTAGCTCAGTCAGACGCGAACGCAGTTGGCCAAGCGGGATGTCGATGGAACCGGGAACACTCTCCAAGGCGCGCTCGACCGGCTCGCGCTCATCAAGCAGGAATGCGTCGGTCGGCATGCCCCAATGAGCGACAGGCATGTCACCCTGCTCGATGTCGCGCGCGACCATACCGGCGAAATTGATCGCGTCCTTCGCGCTGCCGAACTGGGCGCATAGCAGATCTTGGCCTCCGCCAGATCGTCAATTGTCGCTCCCATCTGGATGGCGACGGCGAGCGCGCTGATGCGTTTGTCGGCTCCCGGCCCATCGAGGCTCAGCGCCTGGCCGCCTAGCACGACGCCGTCGGACTTGCGGTAGAGCACCTTGAATCCGACCATCTTGGCGCCCGGATAGTAGCCCGCATGGCTGTTGGGATAGAGGTAGACCTTCTCGTAGTCGATCATCCCCAGCCGCTTCAGGGTCTTCTCGCTCGCGCCCGTCCAGGCGACGGCACCGCCGAACAGCCCGCAGATCGAAGATCCCTGGGTGCCGCGGAAGCGCGAGTACAGCCGCCGGCGATCACGTCGGCTGCGATCCGCCACTGGCGGTTGGCGGGACCGGCGAGCGCGATCAGGCTCCATTCCCCAGTAACAAAGTCCTTGACCTCGACGGCGTCGCCGACCGCGAGTATATCGGGATCGCTGGTGCGCATCTGGTTGTCGACCCTGATGCCGCCGCGTGCGCCGATCTCCAGACCGGCGGTCTTCGCCAGATCGGTGTCAGGCCGTACCCCGAGTGAAATGATGATCACATCAGCCGGGTGAACCTTGCCCGCCTGCGTCACCACCTCCAGCGCGCCCTGCTCGGCCTTGCGGAACTCCTTTACGCCATCGCCAAGCGCGAGCCGCACCCCGTGCATCTCCAGATGACCGCCAACCAGCCGGGCGAACTCCGGGTCGAGCGGGGCAAGCACCTGGTCGAGCATCTCGACGACAGTGACCTCGAAGCCGAGGTGACGCAGGTTCTCTGCCGTCTCCAGGCCAATGAAGCCTCCACCCACGACGACGGCCCGCGTCGGCGGGCGCATCATCTGGATCCCGGAATACGAATTCATGCCGGCGAGATAGGCCGTGCCCTTTGCCACCCACTCGCGGATCGCGCGCGCGTCCGGAACCGTCCGAACCTCGAAGATGCCGGGCAGGTCGATGCCCGGCAGGGGCGGGCGGACCGTCTTGGCGCCGGGGGAGAGAACCAGCTTGTCGTAGGTCTCTGTCTTGAATTCGCCGGTGAGGCCATTGCGCAGGTCAATCGTCTTGACCTTGGGGGCGATCGACACCGCTTCGCAATTCGTGCGCGTATCGATGTTGAACTGCTCGCGAAAGGTGTTTTCGCTGGCAACAAGTAGGCTGGCCTCAGGCTCGATGACACCACCGATATGGTAGGGTAGGCCGCAGTTGGCATAGGATACATAGGGGCCGCGTTCGACCATGAGGATTTCCGCGGTCTCGTCCAACCTGCGCAGCCTCGCCGCGCAAGAGGCGCCACCGGCCACGCCACCGACGATGATGATCTTCATGTTCTCTTCCAAGAATGCTCCGTAAACGGTGGCAGGTGACACCATCAGAACCCAAATCCCGATGAAGTCACATGAGCCTTGCACGAGCTATCCAGGCCACCGAGCCCTACTCATTCACTCTGCCTGGACAAGACGCCACGTTTTATCCGGGTCGAAGGTCTGAAGCGCACCTGCGATCTGTAGTGTGTCCGCACCCAGATCGGCCTCATAGACAACTCCGTTCTCGCCCACGAGGAAGGACATAACGCCGGTCTCGCCGGGTTCGGCAGGAAAGGCGAGAAGCGCGTGGCCCGCCACCATGTTGCCGTTCACC
This sequence comes from uncultured Alphaproteobacteria bacterium, assembly GCA_963700485.1. Classification (GTDB taxonomy): domain Bacteria; phylum Pseudomonadota; class Alphaproteobacteria; order Rhodobacterales; family Rhodobacteraceae; genus Aliitabrizicola. The sequence continues at coordinate 5,828 of CAVOXQ010000020.1, read as the reverse complement.
TTATAGTCCATTGCTCCGCCAGGGGCAGCTGGTCCCTGGCGCGTCAGGATGCGATAATAATAACCCAGGTAGGGCTGAGGTTCCTGATCCACGCCGTCGATCGAAATGCCATCGGCGGCGGCCTGTGCGGCAAAAGCGCCGATCGGGCTGAGCGGGGCACCCATATCCTCGGGCCAATAGAGACCGTTGCGCTGGCCAGGGTCAGACAGGATCGCTTCGGCGAACTCCATCACGCCATCGCCATCGTAGTCGACCTGCCGATAGGCGGCCTGCACCTCGACAGCGCGTCGCATCAGGGCGATGACGTCCAGTTCGTTCTCGCCAATGCGGCGGTTGAGGATTTCTTCGCGCGCGGCAGCAGGATCGAACTGCCAGCCACCTTCAGCAGCCACCAGTGTGACTGGGAAAGGCCAGCGCGTGCGCCCGACCTGCAGCTCCTTCCGCCCCTCACCATCGTCCACCAGTTCCGCAAACGAGGCATAGGCGGAAAGGAATTCCTTTCGCGCGTCCTCATCGCCTTTCTCGTCGCCCGATGCGATCAAATCGTCGGACTCCGGCCCGAACACGGTAAGTAGAGCGGCCCGGTCGCGTGCGGTGAGGGCTTCAACGAAGGACTTCACCGCCTGTTCCGGCGAAGCGTAAGTCGCGGGTTCGGCCAGGGCCGCGACTGTGGTTGCAAGCCCTGCGACTGCCGCACATTTCATCAGCAATGAGATATTCATGTCAGCGCCTTCCCCCACGACTTGCCCCGCCCCGGGACGATGAAGCCTTGGCCCGCGACCCGCTGGACGGCTTGTAAGACGGCGAGCGGCTGGCGCTCGACTTTTTGCTTCCCGACGACGATGGCCGCGATGTCGACTTTGGCTTGGCAACCTTGGGCTTTGCGGCTGAGGACCTTTGAGTGGCGGGCTTGGCCGAACTGCTGCGTTTCGGTGCGGCACCGGCGGTCGGTCGAGTGGACGGTTTCCCGACCCGGTCGCCCTTCCCGGTCGCAGCCGGAAGGGTAGCGATGCTGCCGCCCGCAGCGGTCTGGCGCGATATCTTCTCGCGCGCCGCGTCACGGCTCGGCTGGTGTTCGAAGGTTTGAAGTTGCCGTCCTTTGAGTTTCTCACCCAGTCGTCGCAGCTGACATCGCCCAGTCGACCATTCTCCATGGCTGGTCGGTTCAACGCTCCACCTGCGATGCCACCAGCCACACCGCCGACGACAGCGCCGCTCAGGTTCCCATCGCCGAAGCCACCTTCGCTCCGGTCAGACGATCAATGTTGCCGTTCCCGATATTGATGCCATTGTCGACGTTGATATCGCCGCTCCAGTCGATCTGGTTACCGCCGTTTGGACCGTCGCCCCCCCAGTAGCCGTCCCAGTCATTGCCCCAATGGTCGTCGTCGAAGATTTCATCAAGGATGACAGCACCACCCAGAATGATGGCGCCCGTGGCCAGCGCGTCTCCCCAGTCGTCATCGTCGGTCACGTAGTACGGCGTGGCAGGCGCTGGTGTGGTGTAGACCGTCTCGGAGTACTGAGGGACGTAGACGACCTCAGCGTTGGCCGAGGAGATTGTTATGCTCCCGGTTCCGGTTTCCTCAACATCCATCGCGGCATTGTCCTCAAGGTATCCGTTCAGCTTGGCTTGTGCTCGAAGCCGCTGGAGCGAGGCCAGGCTGTCATCGGTCTGCGCGATTCAGCGCATTGCCGACCATCTCGGTCCAGTCCAAGTGCTCGACCATCCTCCCGCCCGATCAGATCGGGGAAGCCTGCAGCGAGACCTTTCACGGGTTCCGGCCAGTCCTGCGCCGCGATCAGGTCGGACATTTCCTTCGGGAGATTTACCTTTGTTCTTCTGGATGAAGAGATCGGCCTTTACCACGTCGATCGGATAAGTGGCAGCAAGCAGGACCTGCCCCAGAAGTGCGTCTGGATAGAGCGCGACAGGTGAGAAGAGGTCGTCGAGTGCGTCGGGTCCGAGAAGACCATCTTCTGCGGTGACGCCCTCGGTCGGGATCGCGGTTGGTGCAGAGGGAGCTGTCGTTTCCTGGGCCCATAGTGTGGGCGCGAGCATAACCGTCGCGGATAGGGCCGTAACCGCCAGAAGCGCCTCAACTGGCCGGAAGAATTCCAAGCGGATCATCTCACCCTCTCCTCACCGGTTCCCAAACAAGCATCTGCTTCGGCGCTCGACCTTTCAACAGTGCTGTTGAAGTGTAACTGTTAATAACCTCTCCGGGCAGCGGCGCTGCTCGCGGGGACCGGAACATTCTCGCGCCGTCACTCCTTGGCTTGATCATCAGCTTCGGCACAAAGCTGACACCCCAGGCAACGACCACCCCGAGCACGGTTTCCCCAAAACGCTGCGCCGCGTAGAGCCACGGCTCCGCCGCATGGTCGAGCACCACGATGCCGCAGATATAGCCTGCGCCGAGCAAACCGCCCGCGAGCATGGCAATCACCACCGCAATACCTACAGCGGCAGGTCCCGGTCCAAGAAGCTGCGACAGCGCCGCGCCGCACACAGCGCCGACGACGGTCGCGAGGATGCCGGCGCAGCCCCAGGCGCTGGCACTGGGCCGAGGACAGGTCGGTGACGATTACCGCCGCGATGAACGCATAGATCGGGTGTTGCATCCCGATCAGCATGGCGATCCACGTTGCGACACCACCGGCAATACCGGCGCGCAACGCCAGTTGGATGGTCGACAGGGGCAGTGAAATTGTCATTCCGGCCAGCCGCCCGTGAATGCCTGACGTTGAACGGTCTGAACATGGATTGCTGAAAAGATGCTGCGATCTGTTGGCGCCGAAAGTGTCGCAGTCGAAGGCATCGGTTGCACTGAACGACGAACAGACGAAGCCGGCCCCCGCAAGGGAACCGGCCAAGCCTGTCGCGCTTCGGACGACGACGGTCGTCATCAGCATCGTCGTGGGGTCACACGATCAGCAGCACGATCACGAGGCCCCAGAGCGTCAGCAGCGTGTTGCTGACGGCATAGGGCACGGTATAGCCCAGCATCGGGACATCGGACTTCGCAACCTCGCCCACCATTGCCACCGATGCGGTCGAGGTGCGCGCGCCACCGCAGCAGCCGAGGTTGATCGCCGGATCGAAGCGGAAGATGTACTTGCCGATCAGCGGCGCCAGGATCATCGGCATGCCCGTCGCAAAGATGCCCCAGAAGAAGATCCCGAAGCCCGCTTCCTTGAGCCCTGCGATGAACGTCGGGCCTGACGAGATGCCGACGATGGCGATGAACACGTTCAGACCCACGGAGTTCATGAACCACAGTGTTGGCTGCGGGACGTTGCCGATCTGTGGTTTCACCGTCCGCAGCCAGCCCACGAAGATGCCCGCGATCAGTGCGCCGCCCGAGGTCGAGAGCGTGATCGGAACGCCGCCGATCGGCAGCACATAGGCACCGATCAGACCTCCGATCAGAATGGCTAGGCCGACGAGGACCATGTTGGTCACGGTCACCGGGCGGTCGGCGAAACCGGCCGCATCGATGAAGCGCTGAACATTCGCCTTGGTGCCGGATACCTTCAGGATATCGCCACGGTTCAGCTTGGTCTGCGCGAGAACAGGATGTTCACCGCCGCCGAACCCCGGCGGATGGAGTTCAGGAACACGCCCCTCGCATATGGGCTTTCGGCGGCCTTGGCGAGGGTCATGCCGTCCAGCTCTTTCGCTGTAAGCAGAACGTCGACCGAACTCCACCTGGAACATCGAGTAGTTCGCGATCATCGACCTCCTCACCCTCGCCCAGCCGGCCCACCAGAACCTCGCGTTTCCCAGACGGCGACGATGTCCCCTGCGTTCAGGACGGTCTCGTGCGTAACGGGCACAATTGTCGTGCCGGGCACCCACTACACCTGGCGCATGCAGGGACCTTACGAGCCGAAGGCCCACGGCTGGCGTTTCGACCCCAAGGTCGAGCTCATCGATCCCTGGGCGCGGGCGGTGAACAACTGCAAGTGGGATCGCTGGGAGCGACAACGCGACGGCGTGCGCCCGCACGACTCGCCCCGAGCCGTAGTCCTGGCGGACGACTATGACTGGGAGGGGATCGAGCCTCTGTACATGCCACCGAGCGCATGATCGTCTACGAGCTGCACGTGGGCGGATTCACCCGGCACCCATCCTCCGGAGTCGAGCATCCCGGGACCTTCTCGGGGTGATCGAGAAGATCCCCTACCTGAAGAACCTGGGCATCACCCACGTCGAGCTGATGCCGGTCATGGCCTTCGACGAGCAGGACGTACCGAGCAGGTCTGGGACGCGGGCCTCACCAACTTCTGGGGCTACAGCACGCACAGCTTCTTCTCGCCCCACCCCGGCTACTGCGTCGCCCCGCGAGAAGGGCACGCACCGACCGAGTTCCGGGACATGGTCAAGGCCCTGCACGAGGCCGGTATCGGGGTGATCCTCGACGTGGTCTTCAATCACACCGCCGAGGGCGGATCGGCGGCCCGGTGATCAACTTCAAGGGCTTCGCCAACGAGACCTTCTACTACCTCGACGCACTGGACGACCACGGCACCTGGACTACACCGGATGCGGCAACACCATCAACTGCAACCATCCGGTCGTGACCCGATTCATCGTCGACTGCCTGGAGTACTGGGTGCGCGAGATGCACGTCGACGGTTTCCGGTTCGACCTGGCGCAGCGTCTTGGCCCGAGGTGAGGACGGCACTGCCCATGCCCAATCCGCCCATGCTGTGGAACCATCGAGTTGTCCGAGATCCTGGCCCGCACGAAGATCATCGCCGAGGCGTGGGACGCGGCCGGCCTGTATCAGGTCGGTGCCTTCCCCGGATACCGGTGGGGGGAGTGGAACGGCCGTTACCGTGACAGCGATCCGGCGCTTCGTGCGCGGCGACCCGGGGCTGGTCGCCGAGGTGGCCACTCGGCTATCCGGCAGCAGCGACCTCTACCAGCGCAATCTGCGGCTGCCGATCAACAGCATCAACTTCGTCACCTGCCACGACGGATTCACACTCTACGATCTGGTGAGCTTCGACCGGAAGCACAACGAAGCCAACGCGGGACGACAACCGCGACGGAAGCAACGAAGACTACAGTTGGAATTGCGGAGTCGAGGGTGAGACGTCCGACCCCGGCATATCGACGTTGCGACGACGGCAAGCGGCAACCTCATCGCCATCCTTCTATTGAGCCAAGGCGTGCCCATGATCCTGGCCGGCGACGAGGTACTCCGCACCCGGCGTGGCAATAACAACGCTTACTGCCAGGATAACGAGACGAGCTGGCTCGACTGGACCCTGGTGGAGCGTAACGCGGACATGCTGCGCGCTTCGTGCGCGGTCTGATCGCCCTGCGCCGCCGCCATCCCAGCTTGCAACGCCGCCACTTCTTGTCCGGCGGGCGCGAGAGGGCACCAGGTTGGTGGACAGATCACCTGGCACGGCGTGGACCTGGGACGCCCCCCAGTGGGACGACGCGACCGTCGTGTCCTAGCCTTTACCCTTGCCCCTCGTGGGCAGGGGGCGGGGCCCCTGGACGTCATGCTGAATATGGGGGACGGAGACCCTGGACTTTCGGCGGTCCCGGCCATCGACGCAGGGCCGGGCGGCGAGGTGTAACCGCTGGCATCTTGTGGAGATACGGGTGCCGTGCCGCCGGACGACCTGTGCGAGCCAGGGAAGCAGCCCCTGTCCACGCAGACGCGCCGTCGGCCCGGCCCCCGGAGCCTCGTGGTGTTGGGAGGGGCTCTGATCCTTGGCGTCGGCAGAGTGGGACCGGCTTTGACCCGCCATTGGTCCCGTATTTTTACTGTAAGCCAGGTCACTGCGAGGTAGCTCCTCGATAA
>CAVOXQ010000019.1:0-26612 GCA_963700485.1 uncultured Alphaproteobacteria bacterium | reverse complement strand
ACCGAGCGCGAGGCCGCACCCGAGCGTGGGCGGAAGGACATGTACGTCGCTCTCATCCCGCCACCTCGATCTCGCTCGGCCGCCAGGACTTGTCGAAGAACGCGCGGCAACGGGCTGTAGAGGCGCAGGATGGTGAACCAGCCCTTTTCGGGTCGGTCTGGATCCAGTTGCCGCGATCCACGCCGTCGGGCTGCTCGGGCGCGAACCAGACGGTGGTGGAACCGTCCTCGGCCGCCGCTGCCGCCGGGGACGGATAGCTCTGGCTGCCGGCGCGCGGATACCTCTGCGGCGTCAGCAGCATGGAGCGGGTCTGGTTGTCATAGACCGTCAGCGACCAGAACGCCTCGGCCGGGACGTCCTTGGGCAGCGTCACCTTGTAGGTCTCCGCGCCATCGAACGGCTCCCCGGTTGGATCGAGGAAGGTCATCAGGTACTGCGACCCGACGCGAGGGATGTTCATGATCATGCCGGGACTGTCGAGCGTGTAGCCATAGTAGAAGGCCGTCCGCGAATTGAGCGTCCGCGCGCCGGTCGGCGGCAGCGGAGTGAACTCCCCGTCCGCGAAGGCGGGCGGCGGGGTCTCGAAGAAGGCGCCGCCCTCCCAGAGCATGTTGCCCCACATGGAGCCGTCGTAATAGGCCCAGTCCGGGTGTTGCGCATAAGGACGCCAGTTCAGCACCCGGCCGGCTGCCTGGCCGACGGCGGCGGCGTCCGACAGGATTTCTTTCATCCGGTCGTCGGGGGCGAACTCCTTGCCCTTGACGATGCCGATGGCGGCGAGCTGGCCCGAGAGTTCGATGTCATAGCTGGTGGCGGCTTGGCCTGCACGTTCTCGTTGATCCACTCGTAAAAGCCGAAATCGCTGGGCGGGACCGTGTTGAACGAGACGTTGCTCCCCTCGACGAATTTCGTTTCAGGGAATCGCCGGGTCTTCCCCGAGGCGGACCGCGCCGGTCAGCGCCTCGGCGATGCTGGTGCCGAAACCGCCCTCCGTATAGGGGTAGATCTTCATGTTGGCCTTGACGTTCGCCACGGCGGCCTTCGGGTCGTTGTCCACCAGATAGGCGCGCGAGGCGTAGAGGATCCGGTTGGTCTTGGAGTGGGCGACGAAATAGCCGCCCTCGGGCAGCGGGCCGCCATAGTCGGGTCCAACGATCAGGTACTTGCCGCCCCGACCGCGATCCGGCCCCGGGCCGCCGACGTCGATGATCCATGAGAACCACATGTCGTTGATCGTGCCGACGCCGTCGGAGGGCTGTTCGATCACCATCGGCCCGTTCGAGAGGTCTATGACCGACAGGTAATAGACGGTGTCGGCGTTGCCGGTCAGGAAAATGCCCGCCGAGTTCCAGAAGTTCAGACGTGATGACGACATCGTTGTAGTCGGCGCCGATGCTCTGGAAGCCCTTGTGGAACCCGAGGGCAGACGCACCGCGAAAGCTGTTGTTGTAGACGTTCAGCGCGTTGGTGAACGCGAGCGCGTCGAAGACCGCTCGCGCGGTGTCGGCGGTGGGCGCGCCGTCCTTGAACTCGAGCGTTCCCACAGACGTCTCGATGCTGTCGGGCGCGCCGAGCGCGTCGATCGTCGCTTGGCACCTCGGCCCAGGCCGGACTGAGTGCGACCGCAAGTGCGAAGCTGCTGATGGAGGAATATCGGATCATATTTCGGCTCCCGTGGGGTTCATTGGCTTGGTGGCGGCTTGATGGCGGCATTGGCTGGGCGCGAGCATACGCCGCTCCGGAGCGGTCGATCTGCCCATTTCGCGCCACTCAAGTATTTTCTCGGTCGAGCCGCCCGCCGGCACGCCGGTAGGCGCGCGGCGGGGATCCGGCCCACCCGGGCGAAGGCGCGGGCAAAGCCGCTCGGCGTGCTGTAGCCGGACCGCGCGGCGATCTCCTGCACGGTCAGATCGGTCTTGCAGAGCAGCACGCGGGCGACCTCCAAGCGGCTCTCCTCGACGATCGCGCGCAGGCTCGCACCCTGGTCGGCAAGATGGCGCTGCAGCGTCCGGGAACTGAAGCCGAGGTGGTCCGCGATCCGCCCGACCGTCAGCGGGCCCGTCAGGGCGAGTTCCGCCGCCAGCGCCCTGACCCGGGACGGATCGGCGCGAGAGTCTTTTCCACGGGAGGTCATGCGTGCTACTCTGTGTTCAGGACGCCCTAGTCTGGCGGAGTTCCGACACCAAATCTGCCCATATTGCGCCACCGCAGGCGGCAAGCGGATGCGGGCACGCTCGGGCTGTTGCGGAGTGCAGGATGACGGAAATCGCGATCGCCAGGGCGGCACATCTGCACGTCTACCTCGACGAGTTGCGGGAGATTGGGGTTCCGGTCGAGCGCGCTCTCGGGAGCTCCCGCCTTCCCTGCTGGATCGAGGAGACGCCGGACGCCTACGTCAGCATTTCGGTGTCGCTGGAGTGGATCGCCCGCTGCGGCCGCGACCTGGAGATGATGGAACTCGGGTTTCGAGCCGCACAGCGCGCAACGCTGGCGTCGCTGAGCGGCCCGCTCCGGCACGCCCTGCTCGACGCGCCGACCGGCTTTTGCAGGATCCGGGCGCTGCATCGCCTGGCGGCGATTGACGACAGCGCGCTGGCGCCCCGGATGCACATCGAGGGCGATCAGGTTCGGGTGGTCTGCGACCTACAGGGGCTCGGCGACAATCCCTTCCTCTGCCTCGGCGAGTGGCTGAACCTCCAGGCAATGATCTCCATCGTCCGGAGCGTGGCGGGACCGTCGTGGTGCCCGGCCGAGATGACTTTCGTCGCGCGTCAGCGCCCGACGCGTGCGGTGCGCGAGGCCCTCCCCGACACGCGCATCCTCGTCGGGCAGCCCCATACCTCGATCCTGGTCGACCCCGACGTGCTCGCGCGGCCGGGCGTCCCTGGCACGGACGGTACATCGGACCAATATCGCCTCGATGACAAGACCTTCATCTGGGGCTTCCCGGCGGCGCTTCGGTCGGTGATCCGGCCCTACCTCGCCGACGGCTATCCCGATCTTCACCTCATGGCCGAGGTCGTGGGCCTGACCGGCCGAACGCTGCAGCGCCGCCTCCAGCTCTGCGGCCGCACCTATTCCGATCTCGTCCGGGAGGCACGCTTCGATCTCGCGCGCGACCTGCTTTTAGATCCCGCAGCAAGGATCATCGGTGTGGCAATGGCCGCGGGCTACGAGAACCCCCAGCATTTCTCCCGCGCATTCCGTAAGATGACCGGCTTGTCCCCGACCGCGTACCGCCGGGCCGCAGCGGAGAACAAATCTAATCCTCGCGGAAACCGGTTGTAGTGGCGCCGACGTCGCTCAAAAAGCGCGTGGCCGGCGCAACAGCTTCGGGCGGATCGAGACCTGCGACTCGAGCGTCGCGGCGCTGTCCAAACGGAGTGATCTCCGTCACGCCTCAATTATTCCGTGGGAACGACATCTTCCGGTATCCGGCTTCGTCTTTGGCCTCATATTGAATGGCAGCTCATGGCCGGTCGGGGCGATCACTCAAAGGACTGTCGCTGCTCCTCCCAAGCCTCAGGAAACGGCACCAACACCCGCGCCATCGTCACCTCCGGCCCCTGCTTTCCGTCCAGGATCGCCTCGACAATATCGGGGGCGATCAGGGTCAGCCGCAGGACGCGCGTCATGTAGGAGGAGGCGATCACCTCGCGTTCGGCCAGTTCGGCGACCGTGGCGAACTCGCCCGAGTCCAGCATCCGCTTCCAGCGGAACGCGCGGGCCAGCGCCCGGACCAGCGTGTTGTCCGTCCGCCGCGGTTGCGTGGCGCCCTCGGGCATCTGCATCTCCTTCCGCCCACCGCGCTTCACGACGCGGAAAGGGACGTGCAGCGTCACCGTGTCGGGTATCGCTGTGCCGCGGGTCATGCTGCCTCTCCAACACCGCCGGCCAGGATTTCGCGCGCGAGGCTGCCGAGCCCGTCGACGCGCAGGCGCACGTTGAGCCCGTCCGTGCCGATGTCCACGCGCTCGACCAGCAGCGTGACGATGCGCGCCTGCTCGGCTGGGAAAAGCTCGTCCCACAGTGGATCGAGTTGCTGCAGGGCCCTGCGAGCGTCGGCCTCGGTGATGTCGCTGTCGTGTGTCCGTGCCGCTTTCCACGTCCCCGCCACGATTTCGGGCTGACGGAACACGGCGCGGAGCTGATCGATGACCGCATCCTCGATCTCGCCTGCCGGCACGCGGCCCACCGGGCACGATCCGGCACCATGCTTCAGCACCGTCTGGCTGACATAGTAGCGGTAGAGCTTCCCGCCCTTACGGGTGGAGACTTCTATTTTCCGACGCTTGACGTTCGTCTGAACGGATCATCGACGGCTGGCGGCTGGGCCGGTCTGTCATGCGAGTGCGTTTGGCGCTCGGAGATCGGGGGTTGAGCCCTCTGCGCTATGCTGTCGCGGCCGTTGCCGTCTTCCAGAACAGAAGCCGGCGCATGTTGCAGGCGATGTTGGCGAGACCGATTTTGGTACGCGCTCTGGCGATGCCGATGGTGCGGATGAACAGCCCCATGCGATGCTTCTGGTCCGCGAAGACATGCTCGACGCCGGATCGTTCGCGCGAACGGGCGGCGTCGGTCACCGACCAGGTGCGGATGAACCGGTGATGGCGGTCGACGCCGACATGCGACTTGTATCCGTAGACCGGGGTGGCGATCGCCATCATAAGCGTGCCGTCGGGTTTGGATTTGCGCCGCCCCCGCTTCAGGGTCCATCTTCCGTCGCGGTCCTTCTGCCGCAGCTTCGCCGGGTTCGCCGTCCAGCTCTCCGGGATCCGGCCGGCTTTGATATCCGCTTTCTCGGCGTCCGTGTTCCGCTGTCGCGGCGCCGCGATGATCGACGCGTCGATCATCTGGCCTCCCATGGCGAGGTATCCGCGGTCGCGAAGATGCGCGTCGAACCGGGCGAAGAGCGCGTCAACGGCCTTCGCTTTGGTGAGGAGTTCCCTGAACAGCCAGATCGTGCGGGCGTCAGGCACCCGGCCATGGAGATCAAGCCCGAGAAAGCGCATGAAGCTGAGACGATCGCGGATCTGGAACTCGGTCTGCTCGTCCGCCAGTCCGTAGAGCACCTGCAGCACCAGGACCTTGAACATCATCACAGGATCCATCGGAGGTCGGCCGCCCCTGGTCCGGTCGGAGCGGGCCAGCGCCACGTCCAGATCGGCCCGAAATATCTCGAAATCCACAACCGCCGCGAGCCGCTCCAGCGGATCGCCGGTCCTCGACAGCGCCGCGTACCGCTCATCCAGATCAAAAAAACCCGGCTGCCCTGCCATCAATCCTCTCCCCGAAAGATGGAATGGATTAAATCACCGCCGGCTCGATTTGGCGAGGTTTTTAGAAGTGTCCGGGTGTCTCAAGAACCGGGGGCGCTACAGTGGCGACAGCTTCTGGCGGCACGACGCGGTTCTTATCCGGCAAACAGAGCCCGGTTCGAGTTTGTCTGACAGCACCCCTCAGACTACCCTGTCGTTTCCTCCGTCCACCGGCAGTTGCGCGCCCGTGGTCCGAGAGAAGGTGCCGTCGACAAGTGCCACGACCGCACGTGCAACATCCCTCGAACGCACCTCAACGCGCAAAAGGTTCCGGCTGCGATACTCGGAGACGGTCAACCCATAGCGCCGGGCCGACGTTTCCAGAGCTTCTTCAGTCCAAAGACGCGTGTCGAAAACGGCGTCGGGGTGCACGGCGTTTACAGTGATCCCCTCGGGCGCGAGTTCCAGCGCCGCGACGCGCATCAATTGTGCCAGACCCGCCTTTGACACCGAGTAGGCCGCGGCACCGGCACCCGGTGCTGCCACATTCCGCGATCCGATGAACACCACTGCCGGATCAACGCCGTGCCGCAAGAAGGGTACTGCGCATTTCAGCAGCTTGCGATGCGAGGTCAGGTTGACTGCCAGAGTCTGATCCCAGACGTCGTCAGTCAGATGTTCGATGGGCGCACCAGTGCGGAAGATACCGACATTCGAAACCAGAATGTCCAACCCGCCATAATTGCCCACTACCCGGTTCAACGCATTCGACACTGCGCCCTTATCGGTCAGGTCGGCAATGATGCCGTCATGGCCGGGTCGGTTCATGTGGATTTGCAGTTCAGGGTCGATGTCCAGCCCAACAACGACGGCACCTTGCTCGCGCAGCGCTTCGGCACACGCGCGGCCAATGCCTGCGGCGGCCCCGGACACCACCGCGACCTTGCCCGACAGTACAGGGGGCGCTCCAAGGACACGCAGCTTCGCCTGTTCCAGTTCCCAGTATTCCAGCGCGCGCAGGTCGGCTTCCGACAGGCCCTTCCAGTGGCCGATCTGCCCGGCCCGCCGCAGGGCGCGCACGTTTGCCACCGCCACATCGGCCGACACGCGGGCGCGAGCCAGCGTGGGGCCGAAGCTGCGCACCGTGCCTGACCGCGTGATGGCCCAATGCGGGAAGGCGGGCAGCGGAACCAGCGTCGGATCGTCTGCGCGGGCGACATAGGCGCGGTAATCTGCTGCGAATTTGGCAAGGCCCGGCGCGGGATCGGGACCGGTGATGGCAGGGAAGGGTTTGTTGTGGATCACATGTTCGGGCGTCAGCGTGCCATTAAGCGCGCGCGCCGCCAGTGCATCCACCTCTTCGGGCCAGACCTGACCTGCAGGCAGCGACAGCACTGCACGCCCGGCAGCCCGTGCTACCGCCCCGCGCAAGGTGGCGATGGCAAGGGGATCGGGGAGCGTTTCCGGCGGATGAGGCAGCGGGGGCAGTTCCGATGCCAGCCAATCCTCAGCTAGCACGCAGAGGGTGATCATCCGGTCATAGCTTTCGCGCGCCGTCTCGCCCCAGGTGAACACACCGTGATGTTCCAGGATTATGCCCTGCACCCCGTCGATGTTGGCCAAGGCGGCGCGTATCTGGAGGGCCAGATCGAAGCCCGGCTTCACATAGGGAAGGATCAGGACGCGGTCGCCGTACACCCGCTCCAGCAGCGCGCGCCCCCCGGCGTTCGACAGCGTAAGCACCGCGTCCGCGTGCGAGTGATCGACAAAGGCCGCCGGGAATAGGGCATGCACGATCGCTTCGATCGAGGCCGGGGCCGCGTCGGGGTTCAGCCGCGCCCGCTTGACTTCGGCCACCATGTCAGCGTCCGACAGGATGGGCAGTTCCGCCAGCCGCAGCAGGTCGTCCAGCATCAGGCCGGTAAATCCCTCGGGGCCCATGCCGCCCAGATCGAAGCCCGACCCTTTGACCCAGATCACCCGCTGGGGCGTGCCGAAACGGTCAGTCTGCGTGTCTTTCCACGAGGTATTGCCTCCGCCATGCAGAACCAGAGCCGGATCGCTGCCGATCAGGCGCGAAGAATAGGCGCGCAGCGCCAGGCCGGGGCCAGCCGCCTTGGCATCCTTGTCGTCCCAAAGGTTGCGCATGGCGTCCTCCTTCGTCTTGGCACTACTTCGTCTCTGCCTGTACCCGGGCGGGAACGGCCTTGGTCCGGAGTGGGCAGGACTGAGGTCGGTCAGGCGTCCTGGCGGCGCTCAATATCCTGGAACAGTTTGTAGGCATCAGCCCCGCTGCGGCCGCCATGGACGACGCTGGCAAGGGCCTTGAGCATGGCTTCGGGGTCGGTGGACTGGAACACGTTGCGCCCCATGTCCACGCCGGCAGCACCCTGATCGATGGCGCGATAGGCCATTTCCAGAGCCTCGCGTTCAGGCAGCTTCTTGCCTCCGGCAATGACGATGGGCACCGGGCAGCCCAGCGTGATGCGTTCGAACCCCTCTTCGACGTAGTAGGATTTCACGAACTGCGCGCCGATCTCGGCAGCGATGCGCGTGGCCAGCCCGAAGTAGCGGGCATCGCGCACCATGTCCTTGCCCACACCAGTCACCGCCATGGTCGGGATACCATAGCGGGTGCCGGTGTCGATTAACTTGACCACGTTAGAGATGGATTTGTGTTCGTATTCCGCACCGATGTAGATCTGCGCAGCCATCGCCGACGACCCCCAGCCGGATCGCGTCGTCGATCTCGACCCCCACCAGTTCGTTCGACAATTCGGTCAGGATCGAGTTTCCTGCCGAACAGCGCAGCACAACGGGCTTGCGCACCTCGGGCTCGATGCAGGCGCGCAACCCGCCGCGCGTGCACATCAGCACATCCGTGTGCGGCGCCAAGGGTGCGATGGTCAGGTCGATCCGTTCCAGTCCGGTGGTCGGCCCCTGGAAATAGCCGTGGTCAAAGGCCAGCATTACCGTCCGGCCCGTGTCGGGGCGGAAGATCTGCGCCAGGCGGGCCTTCATCCCCCAGTCATGATTCGCGGCGCCCTTGAGGAAAAAGCGGCTGGTGTCGGCCGGGCGGTCACGGCCCCAGTCCTTGCCATCCTTGATGTCGTCAAGATCAGCCATTGCGATTCTCCTTGATCGATTGTCTGGGCCGCCGCGAAATCGCGCATGGCGGTCAGGATGATGGCCACGGAAATTGCGCCCGGGTCGGGGTGGCCCAAGCTGCGTTCGCCCAAGCGATCGCGCCTTGCCGGTGGTGGCGACCATGGATTTCGTGGCCTCGACCCCCGCCTCGGCCCCTTGGGCGGCTGCGGTCAGGCAGGCGGTCAGACTGGCGGCATCGCCACAGGCGCGGGCGGCGTGGGCCAGCGCGTCTAGCATTGTCTTTTGCCCCTCGGTCACGCCGCCGCGTTTGGCCACGCCTTCTTGGGCGGCGGCCAGAAAGCGGCGGATGCCATCGGCATCTATGCGGTCGGCCCCTGCAAATGCCTTGGCCCCCGATGTGAACAGCGTGCCGAATACCGCCCCTGCAGCCCCTCCGGTATTGGCCATGATGGCCATACCTGTCGCCCGAAAGGCCGCGTCGATGTCCGGGGAGCCTGCATCCAGCGCTGCCAGTACCGCCTCGAACCCCCGGCGCATGCCGATGCCGTGGTCGCCGTCGCCGATGGCCAGATCGGCATCGGTCAGCAGGTCGACCCGGTCGATCACGGCCCGTGCAACGGCCTGCAGCATTGCAACGGCATCGCTTGTGCCAAGGCCCGCGTTGCCCATCACACCGCCCCGATGCGAGAAAATCCGACTGACTGGCAGGGCATGTCCAGATACCGCTTCAGTTCGGTATCCAGCTTCATCAGCGTCACCGAGAAACCGGCCATCTCCTGCACGGTCAGCCAGGTGCCGACCTCGGTCCGGTGCACGGTGATGCCCGCGGTCCTGCAGCACCTGCCGGATTCGGCGGTTGACGACCAGCATCTCCATCATCGTGGTGGCGCCCAGATTGTTCAGAACCAGCGCCACCTCGTCGCCCGCCGCAAAGGGCAGGTCGGGCAGGATCCGGTCCAAGCAGTGCATCGGCCACGGCATCGGCGGGGGCCAGCTTCTGCCGCGCGATCCCGGCTTCGCCATGGGCGCCCATGCCGACTTCGATCTCGTCATCGGCCAATTCGAACGTGGGCTTGCCGGTTTCGGGGATGGAACCCGCCGACACGGCCACACCCATCGACCGCACATTGGCCACCGCCTTGCGGGCCACGCGTTCGACCTCGTCCAGACTGTCCAGCGTCGCGGCGGCGGCCCCGGCGATCTTGATCATCAGCACATCGCCCGCGATGCCGCGCCGGTCGTGGGTGCGTTCGGGCGGGGCGGCCGCCACGTCGTCGGTCACGCGGACGGTGCGGATGTCGATACCCTCATCCTGCAGCATCTCGGCGGCGATGTCGAAATTCATGTTGTCCCCGGCATAGTTGCCGTAGAGAAACAGAATTCCCCTGCCGCGATGGACGGCCTTGGCCGCCCCATAGATGATGTGCGGCGCGGGGGCGGCAAAGAACTGGCCACAGGCCGCACCGTCGCCTAGGCCTTTGCCGACAAAGCCGTGAAAAAGGGGTTCGTGCCCCGAACCGCCCCCGATGAGCAGCGCCACCTTGCCGTCGGGGATCTCGGTGCGCACGATGGCGTCGAGGCCCGGTAGGCGGCGGGTCAACCCGTCACTGGCAAGAACCAGACCGTCGATCATCTCTGTCACCGCCTTGCGCGGGTCGTTCAGGATCTTCTTTGCAGTCTTAACCACGGTCATCCTCCTTGTAGCGGGCTGGTGGCCGGGATGTGATCCAGGATCAGGAACAGAACCACCCCGACCAGAAGCACGGGAAATCCCCTTTCGAACAAGACTTTGGCAAAGGGCTGGCACAGCATGAGGAAGCCCGCGATAATCAGCCCCGACGCAAGGCGATAGGCGGTGTTCATGCAGCATCCCTCCCTGATGCTGACAACAGTGCACCCGTCGCGGGGTCGAACAGGAACCCCGCCCCGCGCGCAAGCGGAACGACACGGCATCGCCCTGCTGCGGCACATGGAGCGCCTGCCAGCACCTTGCGGAAGGATCCGGCGTCGCAGTCCACCTGCACCGCCGCCTCATAGCCGCGGTTGTCCACTGCATAGATGCGGCCGCTCTTCGCCACTGTTCGCCCATCTCGATATCCTCGGGCCAGACGCCCAGGGTGACCGGGCCGGGCCGGGCGGCCACTGTGCCGAACCGCGACAGGTCAAGCGCGTCGTTCCACCCCAGCGCGCGCACCGCACCATTCTCGATCCCGGCGCGGAAGAAGGCCATCGACGGGCTGCCGATCAGACGGCCGACAAAGGTATCGGCGGGGCGGGCATAGATGTCGTCGATCCGGCCGGTCTGCAGAATGCGCCCGTCGTTGATGATGGCGATGCGGTCGGCAATGGCGATGGCACCGTGGTAGTCGTGGGTCGCATAGAGCATCGTCGTGCCGTGTTCGCGGTGAATCAGCCGCAGTTCGGCGCGCAGCTCCTCGCGCAGCTTCAGGTCCAGCGCCGAAAGCGGTTCGTCCAGCAGGTATAGCATCGGGCGACGAACCAGGGCGCGGGCGATCGACACCCGCTGCTTCTCGCCGCCCGACAGGGTGCCGGTGTCGCGGCTCCAGAAGATGGTCGATCCGAAGCAACTCGGCGGTCCGCGCGACGCGGCGGGCAATCTCGTCCTCGGGTTCGCGGTAGGTGGGCGAGCGCAGGGCAAAGGCGATGTTGTCGCGCACGTTCAGGATGGGCAGCAGGTTGAATCCCTCGAACACCACGGACACGTCGCGGCTGCTGGGTTCCGCCCGTGTCACATCGCGGCCGCCGAGGTGGATCTGGCCCGCATCGGGCACGATCAGCCCCGCACTGGCAAGCAGTGTCGAGCTTTTGCCGGCACCGGTTGGCCCCAGCAGGGCGAGGATTTCGTGCGCCTGCACAGTCAGGTCGATGCCGCGCAGGGCCGGCTTGCCGCGATAGGCCTTGCGCAACCCGCGGATGACCAGCATCCGCGGTCATGCGGCGGTCCTCTCGGGGATGCGCTGGCCAGTTGCGGCATCGAAGAAATTCATGCCTTCGCGGCGCGAAGATGATGCCGCTTGGGCCGGGCGCGCTGCGGTGATCGGTGCCCTGCAGGATCGTCTCGCCGATACGGAAGGTGAAGAACCGCTCGCGCCCCACGCTGAAGGTGTCGTCCACCGTCAGCGCATGCCCCTCACCCGAAACCAGCTGCAGGTCACGCGGGCGAATACCCAGCCGCACCGGGCCATGGGAGCGCAGGCCCGGCGGCAATTCGTCATCTGTTAGTATCGACGGGGCTGTCGCCGAGCCGCAGCCCGCCCGCGACCGGGACAAGGTCGATAAGGTTCATCGACGGCGACCCGATGAACTGCGCGGCAAACACCGATGCGGGTTCGTGGAAAATCCGTGCAGGCTCGGCCACCTGCACGATGCGCGACTGGTTCATCAGGACGATGCGGTCCGCTAGTGACATTGCCTCGCGCTGGTCATGGGTGACGTAGATCGTCGTTACGCCCAGTTCGCGCTGCAAATGTCCCAGTTCCCACCGCATCTCCTCGCGAAACTGTTCGTCGATCGCCGAAAGTGGCTCGTCCAGCAGCAGGACCGCCGGATCGCGGATGACCGCGCGCGCCAGCGCCACCTTCTGCCGCGCGCCGGGAGGCAGCGCGCCGGGATAGCGGCGCAGGTCGTCGCCCAGCTTGAAAATTCCGGTCACCCAGTCCAGCTTCCTCGCAATCTCGGCCCGGGCCACGGTGCGCGCCTTGAGCGGGAAGACGATGTTCTCGGCAATCGTCAGGTTCGGATAAAGCGACACGAACTGGAAAACCATGGCGATGTTTCGCTCGCTAGGGCGCAGATCGTTCACCCGCTGGCCGTCGAACAGGATGTCGCCCGATGTCGTCCCCTGCAGCCCCGCGATGGCGCGCAGCGTCGTGGTCTTGCCGCAACCCGACGGGCCCAGATAGACCACGAACTCGCCATCATTGACCGCCAGGTTCACCTGATCTACCGCCTTGAATGCGCCGAACAGGATGGACAGGTCGCGCAGTTCAACCTTTGCCATCAGGTCCGGTCCCCATGGTGAACAGATGGCGCACAAGGATCATGGCCAGCCCGATGATGATGCACAGAAGGATCACCGCCAGCGCCGACGCCTCGCCTGTATAGAAAAAACGGAAGGCGGTCTTGGCCACGGCAAAGGACACGGTCTCGGTGGCCGACCCCGGCCCGCCACCGGTCAGTGCAACGAACAGGTCATACTGCTTGAAGCTGTCGATCAGCCGCAGGATCAGCGCGATGAACAGCACCGGCGCCGACATCGGCAGGGTCAGGCGAAAGAACACATAGGCGGGGCTGGCCCCGTCAACCTCGGCTGCCTCATAGATCGTCTCGGGAATGCCGCGAAAGGCGGCTGTTGCAAGCAGGATGATGAACGGCGTCCACATCCAGGTGTCGACCATGGCGGCGGCCCAGAGGGCCGCATCGGCACGGCCCAGCCAGTCCACCTTGTCGCCTCCGAGCACGGTGAGGAGAAAGTTCACCACCCCCCATTCGGAGTTGAGCATGTAGCGCCACAGGAACCCCGCCACCACCGGCGACAGCATCATCGGCAGCATCAGGGCGGTGAACAGTACATCCCGCCCGCGGAAGGTCTTTTGCAGCTGATAGCCCACGAAGATGCCGATGATCATCTGCGCGGACACGCAGAGGAACACGAATTTTCCTGTAAAGACAAATCGGTCCCACAACGCGCCATCGCTGAGCAGATACCTGTAGTTCGACAGCCCTGCCCACGTCATCCCTTCGGCGGGACGCAGGGCCGAGAAGTTAAAAAAGCTGTAGTACACCAGCGAAAAGATCGGATAGGCGACCATGAAGAGCAGGATAATGAGCGTGGGCGACAGAAAGCCCAGGATCATCAGCCGACCGGTCGAGCGGGGTGGCAGGGCCCGTTCCATCACGACCGTCCCAGAACGCCAAAGGTCATGCCCATCAACAGGTGCTTGCGGATCAGGTAGAAGAACGCCAGCACCGGAACGATCAGCACCACCCCCGCCGCACAGATTTGCGTCCATTCGATGCCCGTGGCACCGGCGGCCGAGGTAATCTTGACAGGCAGGGTCTTGGCCTCGGTGGTGGTCAGGATCGAGGCAAAAGCGAACTCGTTCCACGAAAAGATGAAACAGAAGCCTGCGGTGGCCGCGATACCGCCCCGCACCATCGGCAGGACCAGCCGGCGGAATGCGTACAGGCGGCCATAGCCGTTGATCATGGCGATCTGTTCAACCTCTTTCGGGACGCCGTCGAAAAAGCCCTTCATGATCCAGGTCGCGAGACCCACGTTGATGAACACCGCAATCAGGATCAGCCCCAGACGCGTATCGGTCAGTCCAAGCTTGGCGAACATCATGTGATAGAACACCAGAACGGCCACGGGAGGCAGCATCCGGGTGGAAAGCACGAAGAACATGAAGTCGCCCTTGCCGCGAAATTCGAACCGAGAACAGACGTACCCGGCCAGTGTGCCCAGCCCCACGGCTACAACAGTTCCGATGGTCGAGACGAACACACTGGTCATCAGCGAGTCGTAGACGCCAATGGACGATGCGCTGTCACGGGCGGCCCCCACGCCGAACACGCTTTGATACCCGGAGAAGTCGGGGGTAAAGACCAGCGTCGGCGGCATGGCGAACAGATCGGCGCGGCTTTTCAGCGACGAGATCATTAGCCACAGGATCGGGCCAAGGTTGTAGATCGTGTAAACGACCAGAAGACCGAACATCACCCAGCGGGTCAACACGGCCTTTCTTGCGCGGAGGGGTGTCATGGAACCTCTGGTGCCGAGCCGTGCCCGCAAGGTGGAAAGGGGGGCACCGAGCCGGCGCCCCCCGGCCGGTCAGTTGTTCACTGCAACGACCTCATCCATTCCGACGGGCGAGATGATCGTGTCGGGAACATCGGGGGCGTTGCCCTTACGGTCGATCTTGTAGCCCGCGCGTTCCAGCGTGCGTTCGTGCCGCGTGGCCGCATCAGTCAGCGCCTGCTCGACGGTCTTGGTCCCGGCGATGGCATTCGAAACCTCTTCCTGCAGGGTGTCGAGAAGGACGGGGTATTCGGGCAGGTGCCAGTAGTCGTTCAGATAGGCCAGCGCCTGCGAGAACTGGGCGTTGTAGCTGTTCAGGTCCTGCCAGTCCGGGCTTTCGAGGACGGCCCTCAGCCCTGTCTGGCAGACGGCCGCATAGCGTTTCTGCTGTTCCGGCTGGAAGTACCATTCCATGAACTTGACCAGCTCGGGCAGTTTCTTCGAATATTTGTTGATTCCCATGCCTTGGCCGCCGACCGAGAACTGGCGGCGGAACTTGCCGTCGCTGCCAATGGCACCGGGCAGGATGCCGAACTTAGTGGATTCGGCGAACTTGTTCACAGCCGGGTCGGCGTTCGAGCCGTTGAAGTAGAACCACTGCATGGCCATGGCCAACTGGCCCTGCTGGAACGAGGCGTTCACCTCATCATAGCCCCAGTTGCCGCTGCCGGGCGGGCCGAACTGGAACATATCGACATAGGCCTGCACCCCTTCGATCGAGGCCGGCGAGTTCAGGTAGCCCAGAACCTCCATCGTCTCGGGATTGTACAGCTCGCCCCCGAAGGACCACAGGTAGCTGTTGGAGGCGGTGGTGGCAAAGTCATAGTCCCGCCCGCCCATCTGGCCCCAGCCGTACAGGCCCTGGTCGGGACGGGTAAAGAACTCGGCAACCTCGCGCGCTTCCTGATAGGTTTCGGGCACGCGTAGGTCACGCCCGTATGTCGCCTTGAAGGCCGCCTGTTCGTCGGGATTCTCGAACAGGTCCTTTCGGTACATCAGGCCGTAGGCGTCCTGGTTCACCGGAAGGCCATAGAATTCGCCCGACCCGTCGGGATATTCGCCGTACTGCGACAGCGAGGAGGCCGGGAAGATGTCGGCCTTTAGGTAGGACGACGTATCGAATATTTCGTTGATCTTGACGGCATGGCCCCCGCCCGCAAATTCGGCCGTCGACTGGCTGTCCCACATGGCAAAGTCGAAGGCGTCGCCTTGGATGGCGAATTCGGACGCGATCTTGTTGTGCCATTCGGGCCCGTAAGGCACCAGCGCGGGCACGATCTTGACGGACGTGTCGGGATAGTCGCGCGCGATATCGACGATGGCATCCGCACAGGTGCCCGCATGCCAGACGAACGTCAGCGTGGTTTCGGCACTTGCCGCCACAGCGCCGCACAGAATGCCACCGACCGCCGCCGACGTCAGAAGTGTACTGCGGTACTTCATCTCTGTTTCCTCCCATAAGGACGCCGCGGACTCCTCGCCGTCGGCCGTGCCGTCAAGGAGTAAAGGGCAGATCAAGGAATCCATCAAGGAAAATGTTCATTTTAGCATTTTTCATGCTTCTACGCATGAAATGAGAGCGGAGAGGATTCCGCGATGCAGAAGAGAGATCATCAAAAGAACTGGAGATAAAGAATTAAAAAAACCTATGCTTGCAGTAGGCAGTGCGACGTGCGTGTCGCGACGCGGTGCCAGGTAACTCCGTTTGACTTATCATTTTCCATCGGAAAATATCGAAAAAATGTTAAGTCTGTTGAAGGTGCCTGTCATGGAACCCAACATTTCGCACTCCGTTGTTTCGCTGTCCAAGGCCGAAAGACGTCGGGCGCGAATTCTGCAGATCCTGAT
Organism: uncultured Alphaproteobacteria bacterium; assembly: GCA_963700485.1. Lineage (GTDB taxonomy): Bacteria > Pseudomonadota > Alphaproteobacteria > Rhodobacterales > Rhodobacteraceae > Aliitabrizicola. The sequence continues at coordinate 10,577 of CAVOXQ010000019.1, read as the reverse complement.
GTCCGGAACGACCGCGCAGATCCGCGATCTGGCCGCCGAACTACGCGTCAGTCTGATGACCGTGCATCGCGATCTGGCCGAGCTGGAGAAGGAGGGGCTGGTGCGCCGCCTACGAGGGGCGGTTTCGGCCGAAAAGTCGCTATTGTTCGAAAGCAGCTACAACTACCGAAACCGCAAGCAGGTCGAGGACAAGCGGCGCTTGGCATGCGCGGCGGTGGCCCAACTGGAACCCGGCAACGCGCTGATCTGTGACGACAGCACCACGACATTCCACCTGTCCGAGTTCCTACACGAGATGGCCCCCCTTACGGTAATCACCAACGCGGCCCCGCTACTGGAGCGGCTTCGCGATGTGCCCGACATTGACTTGATCTCGACCGGGGGCCGCTTCCATCTAGGTTACAATGGGTATTTCGGTACCGTCTGCGAAAAGGCGATCCGGTCGTTTCACGTCGATGTCGCGATCATGTCCACCACCACCATCCAAGGACTGTCGCTGTACACGCCGGATGAAACCGTGGTGCGTGCCAAGCAGGCCATGATGGAGGTCGCGCGCAAGCGTATCCTTCTGGCAGATGCGACGAAGTTTCGCTTCACCGCGCTGAATTATGTTGCCCAGATCACCGACTTTGACCTTGTCCTGCTGACCGGAGAGGTGCCGCAGGCAAATCTGGACCAGCTGCGCAAAGCCGGGGTGAACTTCAAGCTAGTCTGAAACCTGCACGCCGCGCTGTGCGGCGCATCCCCGGAGGAAAGAACGATGACCGCAATTGGCAAGGCGCGCCGGATGTCCAGGCTATTTCGCAAAGGTTCGGGGCGGATGCTGTGCCTGCCCATCGATCATGGCCTGATGGTCGGTCCGGTGGCGGGCGTGGCCGATCCGGGACCACTGCTGGACATCGCCGTATCAGCCGGGGTTGATGCCCTGATCGTATCGCCCGGCATGCTGCGGCGGCATTACAAGCGTTTCGAGGGTGGCCCTGCCGTGATCTTGCGGGTTGACCAGACGACCATGTGGAGGACAGGTTCTGCCACTGGCTACAAGGATACGCACACACGCCAGATCTTGACGGTGGAAGAGGCCGTCGAAATGGGCGCTGAGGCGGTCATCACTTATCTCTTCACCTGCAACAAAGACCCTGCCGAGGAAACCGCCTGCTTCCGGATCTGCGCCGACGTGGCCCGCGACGCGCGCCGTTTCGGTCTGGTGCACGTGATCGAGGCAATGGCGGCCAATGGCGGCTTTGCGCATGCTGACGATCCCGACATCGTTGCGCTGAATTGCCGGATGGCTGGGGAACTGGGGGCTGACGTCATCAAGACCGACTGGTGCGGCGCTGAGGGATTTGCTCTAGTTGCATCGGGATCTCTTGCACCGGTCGCGGTCGCAGGGGGTGCCGCGCAGGGCGACGAGACCGCGCTTTTCCACTTTGCCGCCGAGGCAATCGAAAGCGGGGCGTCCGGCCTCATTTTTGGCAGAAACGTGTTTCAACGCGATGACGCCGGTCGCGTTCTGCGACACCTTGGAGCTTTGGTTCACGGCGGGGCCGGAGCATGACAATCCGTAGGCTGCATAGGCAAAGCCTACTTCGTGAAGAAGCCGTGTGATACCAACGCTGGGTGAGGTTGACTCACGAGGGGGATTGAACGAAGCCGCTGCGCGGCACGGGGGACTGCTTCCCGTGCGGTGCTCCTGACTGGAAGGTTTGGGTTGCTGAGACCCCTTTCCAGACAGGAGCTTTCCGATGGCCGATACCAGCCCTCTTCGCCGCCGCATGATCGAGGACATGACGGTCCGCAATCTCTCGCCGGCGACGCAGCGATCCTACGTCCACGCGGTGTCGAAGTTCAGCCGGTTTTTCGGCCGATCCCCGGAGACGCTGACGCTGGAGGACGTTCGCACCTATCAGGTCCACCTCGCCTCGAAGGGCGTGGCATGGGCGAGCCTCAACCAGACGGTGGCGGCGCTGCGGTTCTTCTATGGCGTCACGCTCGGGATGGCGGAGATCCCCGAGCGGATCGCTTACGCCCGCGAGCCGCGGCGTCTGCCGGTGGTGCTGAGCGCCGACGAGGTGGTGCGGTTTCTCGAATCCGTGCCGAGCCTGAAGGCCCGCGCCGCGCTGACGACCGCCTACGCGGCCGGGCTGCGCGTGTCGGAGGTCACCGGTCTCAGGATCGCCGACATCGACAGCGGCCGGATGATGATCCGCATCGAGCACGGCAAGGGCGGCAAGGAGCGCTACGTGATGCTGTCGGCGCAGCTGCTGGCGATCCTGCGCACCTACTGGCGGCTGGCGCGTCCCGAGCGCTGGCTGTTTCCGGGGCGCGACGCGACCCGCCCGATCGAGCCGACGACGCTGCATGCGGCCTGCCGGTCGGCGCGCGCCGCGGCGGGGATCGGCAAGAAGGTGACCGTCCATATCCTGCGGCACAGCTTCGCCACCCATCTGCTGGAGAGCGGCGTCGACATCCGCGTGATCCAGGTGCTGCTGGGCCACGCGCACCTGTCGACCACGGCGCGCTACACCCATGTCTCGCAGGGTCTCATCGGCCGGACGGCGAGCCCGCTGGAGAAGCTGAAGCTCGAGGTGGTCCCGCCGGCCTGAGGCGGCGCCGTCATGGCCGGCGGCATCGAGGTGGCGGATGTCTTCCGCCGCCACGGCCCTGCATTCCGCGCCGCGCGCAGCGAACACCTCGACCGCGACCAGCGCCGGGTGATGGGCGCGATCGAGGCTTGTCGCACCGCCGCGCTCGGCGGGCACCTCCGCCGCTGCGCCGACTGCGGCCACACCGCGATCGCCTACAACTCCTGTCGCAACCGTCACTGTCCCAAATGCCAGGGGCGGGCTCGGGAAGCCTGGGTCGCTGCACGGCGGGCGGAACTGCTGCCCGTCCCGTATTTCCATGTGGTCTTCACCTTGCCGGCGCCGGTCGGGGCGATCGCGTTCCAGAACAAGGCGGCGGTCTACGCCATCCTGTTCCGCGCCGCCGCCGAGACGCTGCGCGTCATCGCGGCCGACCCGCGCCATCTCGGCGCCGAGATCGGCGTCGCCGTGCTGCACAGCTGGGGCCAGGCGATGCAGCACCATCCGCATGTCCACTGCATCGTGCCGGGCGGCGGCCTCTCGCCCGACCGCAAGCGCTGGATCGCCTGCGCACCCGGGTTCTTCCTGTCGGTCAAGCTGCTCGGTCGCCTGTTCCGGCGGCTCTTTCTTGAACGTCTCGCCGTCGCCTTCGCCGACGGCGGGCTGCGCTTCTTCAGCGATCTCGCTTCGCTCGCCGAGCCCCGCGCCTTCGCCGCCCACTGCGCGGCGCTGCGCCGGATCGACTGGGTGGTCTACGCCAAACCGCCCTTCGGTAGCCCCGAGCAGGTGCTCGCCTATCTTGGCCGCTACACGCACCGCGTCGCCATCGCCAACAGCCGCCTCGTCGCCGTGACCGACGACGCCGTCAGCTTCGTCTGGAAGGACTATCGGCAGCAAGGCCGCCGCAAGGTCATGACACTCGAGCCGGCCGAGTTCATGCGCCGGTTCCTCCTGCACGTCCTGCCGTCCGGCTTCCATCGCATCCGCCACTTCGGCTTCCTCGCCAATGGCCATCGCGCAGCGCGACTCACGCTTTGTCGACAGTTGCTGGCCCAACCCGTCGCGGGTCGGCAGGGCGAGCGCGACGCCGAGCCCGACGACCACCGCTGCGACCCGCCTTGTCAGCATACCCCGGAGCCCGATGTCTGTCCTTGCTGCGGCAGCCTCTCGCTGATCCTGTCGACGCTGCCCCGCGCGCCGCCCCATCCAGCGCCGGCCCGCCAATGAGGATCGAGGCTTCCATCATCTCCGGCATGCTGACGGCGCCCGCGCTCGCGGCCCGCGCCCGAAAGGTCACGCGCCCTGTTCGGCCGGCACGATCCTCAACCGTCGATCACGACCCGCCCGATCACGTCGAGCGGTCGCCCCACGCCGACATCCGCCCAGACGCAATCAGATCCGCTTTCAACGTGAGCGCCCAGGCACATCAGATCGCCGGCAGCGATCGCCGTGGCAGCCAACGCTCCGAGATACTCCGCCCATAGCGCGGGACCCACCGCGGCTTCGTTCAATCCGGCTTCCATGAGGCGCCGACCAGCGCCGCTCCGTCGATCACCGTGGTGACGCGCCTCACAGAACCCTCCAGATTCCCAAGGCGGTCGTGTCGTGATTCATCGTGGAAAACAGGCGAGGGTTTTCCATGGCGGCGGCGATCGGTCTTCGAGGCGATTTCACTGGTGACGATTTGCGGCGACTGGCGCGGTCCAGCCGGGATGCGAAGCAGGTCCGGCGGCTGCTGGCGCTGGCGGTGATCCGGGACGGCGGATCGCGGACCGAGGCGGCGCGGATCGGCGGGGTCGGGCTGCAGATCGTGCGCGACTGGGTGGTGCGGTTCAACGCGGAGGGTCCGGAGGGTCTGATCGACCGCAAGGCGCCGGGCAAGCCGCCGACGCTGACGCCCGCACAGCGCGCGGCCCTGGCGGCGGCGGTGGAGGCCGGTCCCCAGCCCTGGCGGGACGGGGTGGTGCGCTGGCGGCTGATCGATCTCGTGCAGTGGCTGTGGGACGAATTCCGGGTGTCGGTCAGCGCGGCGACGGTCGGGCGGGAACTCAGGGCGCTTGGGTTCCGCAAGCTCTCGGCTCGCCCGCGACACTACGCCCAGGACCCCGAGGCGGCGGAGGCTTTCAAGAAAGTCTCCCGGAGCGCCTGGGCGAGATCCGGGACGCCCATCCGGGCAAGCGCATGGAGCTCTGGTGGCAAGATGAAGCACGCATCGGCCAGAAGAACAAGCTGACCCGGAGGTGGGCGCGACGCGGGACCCGGCCGCGGGCGCCCCACGACCAGCGCACCGCCTGGGCCTATCTTTTCGGGGCGATCTGCCCGGCCGAGGGCAAGGGCGCCGGGCTCGTCATGCCGTATTGCGACACCGCCGCGATGCAGGCGCATCTCGACGAGATCAGCGCCATGGTGGCGCCGGACGCGCACGCCGTCCTCGTCCTGGACCAGGCGGGCTGGCATCTCGCCGGGGCGCTCGTCGTTCCGGACAACATCACCCTCCTGCCGCTGCCGCCGCGCTCCCCTGAACTCAACCCGGTCGAGAACGTCTGGCAGTTCCTGCGCGACAACCACCTCTCCAATCGCGTCTTCCAAGGCTACGACGACATCGTCGCCCACTGCTGCGACGCCTGGAACGGGCTCATGGACCAGCCATGGCGCATACGCTCCATCGGCCGACGCGCCTGGGCCGAAGGGTTCTGATCAATGCGGGTTGGTATAAGGAGACCTGTGCGCGGATGCCATTTTTCCTATCAGCAGCGGGGTCTTGAGCAGATCGGGCCGCGCGACGGGGCGGACGTGCCGGGGCGGAGGCCCATGCCGCCGTTCTGGCGGGGGCTGGGGTTGGGCGTCATGCGGTCTGGAACAGGGTTACGCCGCGCCGGAGATTGTAAGCGATGGCGGTCAGGTGGACCTGCAGCGCGGCCTTGGCGAGGCCTCGCCATCGCATCCGGCGCAGGCCGTAGCTGCGCTTCCAGGTTCCGAAGATCTTCTCGATGCGCGAGCGAACGCGCTGGATCGCCCTGACCTCGGCGGTGAAGGCAGCCGCCGCTTCCTCGTCGCCTTCGCGGCCCCAGTAGGAGGTGGGGGCGACGCGGGTCACGCCGCCGCGCGCCCGCACGGCCTCGGCGAAACGGGCGCCGCGATAGGCGCTGTCGGCGTAGACGAGGCCGGGGTCGTCCGGAACGACGGCGCCGCCGGCACGGCCGTCGTGGACATTGCCCGGCGTGACGTCCACGCGCTCGACCAGGCCGGTATCGGCATCGGCCGCGACATGCGCCTTGTAGCCGTGGATCGCCTTGCGTGCGCGGTGGCCGGACCAGCCGGCCTCACCGTCCGCCTCGCTGGCCGATGCGATCACCGTCGCGTCGACCAGCGTCCCCGTCTTCACGCTCACCGAGCGGGCGCGGAGCTGCTCGCCCACGCGCTCGAAGAGCACTCTGTCGAGGCCCAGCGAGACGAGCATTCGGCGGAAGCGCACGAAGGCGGTGCGCTCGGGCGTCGGCTCGAAGCGCGAGAAGCCGCAGAAGCGCCGAAAGGACGCCCGGTCCTCCAGCGCCTCGGCGAGCTTCACGTCTGACAGATCGTGCCAGACACCGATCAGCAGCGCCTTGAACAGCGCCAGCGGCGGCCATCCGGCCTCCCCGCGCTCTGCCACCGGGATGACCTCGAGCGCGGCCTCAAGCGGCCGCCAGTCGATCAGGCCGTGCAACTCATCCAAGGCCGTCGTCCGATCCCGTGCCTCGAACCCGAACGTCTCCTGCCCAATCCGACGACGCGGCATCCAACCCTCCCAACAACCCGCTCAACAAGCAGAATCAGAAGGATGCGCCCGCGTCTACGATCATCCGCGCACAGGTCTCATCACGCGGGATTTCTCAATGGAGATGATCGAATCGCTGCCGCGCCAGAGCAATGCCACGCCGACCCAGCGATTTCCAAACCGCAGACCGCGGGCTCAGAAAGACTGAGCCCGCCGGATCAGTGGAAGACAACCGCGCCACAGCATTTCTTGAACTTCTTGCCCGAACCGCAGGGACAGGGATCATTTCGACCGACCTTCGGGCGAAAGGGTACGACCTTCGGCCCGCCACCTGCCAACCTGCGCCGGTCTTCGGCGAAGCTCCGGTAGAGTTGGAGGACGCCCGCGATCATGCCGATCTGCAGGGTTTCGCGGCGCTCGGGCGTCATCGGCTCTGCGTAGGGTCGCATCGCTGGATCGGGGTGGTGCTCACTGGCCAGAGCAAAGATCGGGATGAAAGGGCCGCCTCGTTCCTCGTCGTTGACCATTGCGCTCCACGCCGGCTCGCGCAGGCGCATGCCCCGCAGGAAACCGTTCGCCCAAGTGTTTCCGCGGGACACGCCATCGCCATCCTCGAGAAGAACGGGCAGGTACGGCTCGTCCATCGCAAGCGTGCGGTTGATGGTGTTCCAGTGGCGCATGACAAGACCAATGAAGCCCTGCGCTTCTTCGATGTCATCGAAGACAAGGTCGCCATCCTCATCCGCCCCCGATTGGATGACCCCGAGGAACTCACTTGGCGGGACAAGTTCTGGGCACACCGCCAGCGCGGTGAGAAAGCCGTCGAGCGCCTCGATGTCGTCGATCTCGCCACCGTCCACCCGGTCGATGTAGTGGGCGAGCACATCGAACTCCTGGTCCGACAACGGTTGGTCAAGATCCCGCATTGCCGTCCTTTCCGATCCCAGGCGACCTCGAGAATCTGCCATGCCGTCCGGCCGGGGTCAAAGGACGGATCCATGTGTTCGTGCTCGCGCCGATGCCTGGAAGCCTGCGCATCCGCGAAGCTCGACTTCCCGCCCCAGGTCCTGCGTTGCAGCTTGAATTCAATCAATTCGTGGCGGAAACCCGAATTCGATGGGTCAGCACGCACACGCCAAGACCGAAGTTCTCGCGGGCCTCGTGGAGGGGGTCACCTTTCATAACCCAGAGAACGGCTTCTGCGTTCTGCGCATAAAGGCGCGGGGCCATCGCGACCTGGTCACGACGGTGGGCCATGCTGCGATGATCTCAGCCGGGGAGTGGGTGACCGCTTCGGGTGAATGGACCAACGACCGCACCCATGGGCAGCAGTTCCGGGCGCGATTCCTGAAGACGTCTGCCCCCTCGTCGATCGAGGGCATCGAGAAGTACCTTGGCTCGGGCATGATCCGCGGCATCGGCCCGGTCTACGCCAAGCGCATGGTCAGGCGTTTCGGCAAGGACGTCTTCGACATCATCGAGGCCAACCCCGAGAGGCTGCGGGAGGTTGCGGGCATCGGTCCAATGAGGGCCGCAAAGATCACCTCGGCCTGGGCGGACCAGAAGGTCATCCGCGAGATCATGGTCTTCCTGCATGAGCACGGCGTTGGGACCGCGAGGGCGGTGCGCAGTCGGGGTCTGGCTGGAAGACGTGCTGGCCAGCCCGTCGGTCCAGATCTGGGTTCCGGCCCCGGGGCTTGGCGACCCGGTGATCGAGGGGCTCTTCGAGCAGCGCGTCTCGGGGGACAGGGCGGTCTTCGTCGGGGCCGTCCCCGCTGGTCTGCCGCCGGATGTCGAGGCTCGCCTCTGCTCCGAGGCGATGTGCCTCGCGCTGGTCCTCAAGCGGACCGGGTATTTCGGCCGCCTTTCCTTCGATGCGCTCCTGACGGGCCGGGAGCTCGGCTCCGCCGAACCGAAGTGGATCGAATGCAACGGCCGATGGGGAGGGGTTTCGCTGCCCATGACACTGGGAAACCGTCTTTTCCCGCGCGACGGACCGCGAGGGATCTGCATCCTACAGGACAAGGCGCCGCCGCTGCGGAGCCGCGGGGTCGAAGCCTGCCTCGCGGTCCTGGGAGGGCGTCTGATGTGTGGCGGCGGAGACGAGGGCGTCGTTCCCCTGTCCGCGGGTCTGTTCGAAAGGGGCAGAGGCCTTCACCTCCCCGCGTTCGCGAACAGCCAGAAGCGCGCCGAACGGCTGGCACGCGACGCTTTCCTGTGCCTCGTGGAAGAAGATCGGACCTAGGCGGCTCTGGCCCCCCTGGAAGGTTGAGAGCTGTGTCGATGCGGACCGGATGCACCGGACGGTTTGACGTGGATCAATGCGGTATTTGAAGCGTCGGATGCAAATGTGTTGATGTGGGAATCGGGTGACAATTTCAGGGATCGCGCCGATGCTGGCCGCCGGCTGGCGGAACGGCTGGTGCCGATGGCGCTCGACCGCCCGGTGGTCTACGCCCTGCCGCGCGGCGGCGTGCCCGTCGCCGCAGAGGTTGCGCGCGCGCTCGGAGCCCCGCTCGATCTCATCCTTGTGCGCAAGATCGGCGCGCCCGGCGCGCCCGAGGTGGCTCTTGGCGCGATCGTCGACGGCGCGAATCCGCAGACGGTGATCAATGAGGATGTCCGCCGCCGGTCCGGAGCCGGCGACGCCTGGCTGGAGCGCGCACGCGCCCGCGAGCTGGTCGAACTCGAGCGCCGCCGCGCGAGATATCTGGGCGGTCGTCGCCAGGTGGATCCGACGGGACGCACGGCGATCGTCGTCGACGACGGTCTCGCGACCGGCGCGACGATGAAGGCGGCCCTGATCGCGATCCGCAGGCTGGGCGCTGCGAAGGTGGTCATCGCCATCCCCGTCGCGCCGGCGGAGGCGCTCGCGGACATCGGAGCGGAGGCCGACGCGGTCATCTGCCTCCGCTCCGAAAGCCGCTTCCGGGGCGTTGGAGGTTTCTATGACGATTTCCACCAGCTGACCGACGAGGAGACCGTCGGGCTGCTCCGCGAGATCTGGGCGGAGACCGCGGACGGCGCGGCGGCGGCCTTTTCCAGGCGCCCGGCCGAGATCCCCCCGCTCGGACTCTCCGGGGATCTCCGCGTGCCATCCGACCCGCGCGGCATCATCCTCTTCGCCCATGGCAGCGGTTCGAGCCGGCTCAGCCCGCGGAACTTAGCCGTTGCGGACGCGCTGAACGCCAAGGGATTCGCCACGCTGCTGCTTGATCTGCTGACCCCGGAGGAGGCCCGAGACCGCCGCAACGTCTTCGACATCCCCCTGCTCGCCGAACGCGTCACGCAGGCGGCGCTCTGGATCAGTGGCGAGCCGGACGTCGCGGACCTGCCGCTGGGCCTCTTCGGCGCCAGCACCGGCGCCGGCGCGGCGCTTCTCGCCGCCGCCGAGCTGCGCGGCCGGGTCTCAGCGGTGGTCTCGCGCGGCGGCCGCCCCGATCTCGCGGGGCCAAGGCTCGCGGAGGTCAGTGCGCCCACGCTGCTTATCGTTGGCGGCGAGGACCGCCACGTCATCGAACTGAACAGGAAGGCGCTCGCCACCCTGACCTGCGAGAAGCTGCTCCGGATCGTCCCTGGCGCCACGCATCTCTTCGAGGAACCCGGCGCGCTTGAGGCGGTTACCGCGATGGCCGGCACCTGGTTCCAGCACTATCTCACGCCGTCCGCGCCGCACCTCCCCCCGGCCGCCGAGGCCGTCGCCGCGCCGCTGACCTTGGCCACGCGCCTGCGAGAGGCGGTCGAGCCGCTGCCCGACATCGAGGATCCGGGCTTCGCCGCGGCATTCGACCGTTTCGCCTCGGCCCGGGTCGTCCTGCTGGGCGAGGCGTCCCATGGCACGTCCGAGTTCTACCGCGCCCGCGCCGCGATCACCCGGCGCCTGATCGAACGCCACGGCTTCTCCATCGTCGCCGTCGAGGCCGACTGGCCGGACGCCGCAGCCATAGACCGCTACGTCCGGCTTGGTCTGTACCAGCCGACGCGCGCGGCGCCGTTCACCCGCTTCCCCACCTGGATGTGGCGCAACCGCGAGGTCGACGATTTCGTGAGTTTCCTGCGCGGCCACAACGCTGAGAGGCCTCGCGAGGATCGTGTCGGCTTCTACGGCCTTGATCTCTACAGCATGAACGCTTCGATGGCGGCCGTCCTCGGATATCTCGACCGGGTCGATCCCGAGGCGGCTGAGGCGGCGCGCGCGCGATACGGCTGTCTCACGCCCTGGTCGCGCGAACTGG
>CAVOXQ010000018.1:0-14299 GCA_963700485.1 uncultured Alphaproteobacteria bacterium | reverse complement strand
CCATCAGGGCAGCACCTCGATCCTGACCAGTTGCCAGACGCTGCGGGTATAGATCACCTCCGACTGATAGTCGGTCGACCGGTCATAGGGGTAGACGATCCAGAGCGGGCCCTTGTCGCGCAGGCTCATCTCCGCGCCATCGAGCAACAGCGCGATCATCGGTACATCGTCCTCGACACCCTCAATGGGAATGTCGGCGGAATAATCGTTGGTCGCATGGAGCACCAGCCTGCCCTGCGCGACGCCCGCCGCCTTCAGCACCTCGCTCAAGGGAACGCCACGGAACTCGTGGACGCCATCCGTCCAGATGGTGCCGGTTCGATAGCTGACCTGCCGCATCGCCTCGAGCGTGTCGCGATCGAACGCCGTCTCGCTGCCGCCGCGCCGATCCACCACGGTCAGCAGTGTCTCGCCCTCCCCGGCGCGACCCGCCGCTGTCGATGCAAGCAGTGCCGTTGCAGCCGCCGCAGCAAGAAGAATCCGCCCGACCATGCAAAGTCCCCGAAATCTCCACCAAGGTCCTGCATGCCACAAGACCGCTCCACCGTCTCGCCCTAAAGGTCCTCGGCGCTGCTCTCGTTCGGATAGGTGTGCAACCGCGCCACGCACGCGTGCCAAGCGCCGCCGCCGGCGCGCGCCCACTGGCCGCCTGCCGCCGGAGCCGCTACCACGGGCCTGACGGGCGGCGGAGGAGCGCGATGCAGGACTGGTGGCGCGGTGCGGTGATGTATCAGGTCTACCCTCGCTCGTTCCAGGACAGCGACGGCGACGGCATTGGCGACCTGCCGGGCATCACCCGCCGGCTCGACCATATCGCGGCGCTGGGCGTCGATGCCGTCTGGATCTCGCCGATCTTTCCCTCGCCCATGGCGGACATGGGGTATGACGTGTCGGACTACACCGGGATCGACCCCCTGTTCGGCACGCTCGGCGATTTCGACGCCATGCTTGGCCGCGCCCACGCCCTTGGCCTCAAGGTGATCATCGACCAGGTGATCAGCCATTCCTCGGCCGAGCATCCGTTCTTCAAGGAAAGCCGCAGCTCGCGCAGCAACCCCAAGGCCGATTGGTATGTCTGGGCCGACCCGCGCCCCGACGGCACGCCCCCCAACAACTGGCTTTCGGTCTTCGGCGGCCCGGCGTGGGAATGGGATGCCCGGCGACGGCAGTATTATCTGCACAACTTTCTCGCCTGCCAGCCCGATTTCAACTTCCTCAACCCGGCCGTCCAGGACTGGCTGCTGTCGACCATGCGGTTCTGGCTCGATCGCGGCGTCGACGGTTTCCGCCTCGACACCGTGAACTATTATGTTCATGACGCGCTGCTGCGTTCCAATCCGCCCGCGCCCACGAACGATCCCGAACCGGCGATCAACCCCTACGAGATGCAGTTGCACCTCTATTCCAAGACCCGCCCCGAAAACCTCGCCGTCCTGGCCCGCATCCGCGCCCTGACGGACGAATATCCCGGCTGCACCCTGGTGGGCGAGGTCGGCGAGAGCCAGCGCGCGGTGCAGGTCATGGCGGAATATACCCGCGGGACGCGGCACCTTCACATGGCCTACAGCTTCGAGATGCTCGGGCCCGAGTTCACCGCCGCCCATTTCCGGAGCCGGATCGAGAGCTTTCTCGCCGCCGCGCCCGACGGCTGGCCGGCCTGGGCGTTTTCCAACCATGACGTGATCCGCCACGCCACCCGATGGGCCGCGCATGGCGCGACCGATGATGTGGCGCGCCTGGCGGGCGCAATGCTGCTGTCGTTCCAGGGGTCGGTCTGCCTCTACCAGGGCGAGGAACTTGGCCAGACCGAAACCGATATCGCGTATCACGAACTGACCGATCCGCCCGGCTTCGCCTTCTGGCCCGACTACAAGGGGCGCGATGGCTGCCGCACGCCAATGGTGTGGGATCAGGGTGCCGAAGGTGGCTTTACCACCGGCACGCCCTGGCTGCCCGTGAAACCTCCACAACTGGCGCGCAACGTCGCGGCCCAGGCCGGTGTCGCGGGTTCGGTCCTCGAAACCTACCGCGCCCTTCTCGCGTTCCGCCGTGCCTGCCCCGCGCTGCGCAGCGGCGGCACGGTGTTTCACGATCTGCCGGAACCGGTTCTCGCCTTCACCCGTGGCGCGGGCGCCGAAGCCGTCACCTGCCTGTTCAACCTCGGCATCGAACCCGTCCGCGTGTCGGTTCCACGCGCCCGATGCGCCGGCCCCGCGCAGGCCGCAGGCATCCTCGATGGCCACCTGACGCTTGGGGCGAACGGCTTTGCCTTTCTGCTGCCCGCCGGACCGGACCCGGTCCGCCCGCGCTGATCAGGGGCCGCGAAACATCGCGCGCCCGCGCCCGGTGCGCTTGGCCTCGTAAAGCGCCTCATCGGCATCCGCCATCAGCCGGTCGGGCCGCAGAGGCGGATCATAGCTTGTCGACACCGCCATTCCGATGCTGGCGGACACGCTGCATGTGCGTCCCTCGAAGGTGATCGGCTGGCACAATTGCGCGATCACCCGCCCGGCGATGCCTGTCAGGGTTTCCGGCTCGACCAGCCCCGGCAGCAGGATCACGAATTCGTCGCCCCCCACGCGCGCCACCGTATCGCTGCCGCGCATCTGCGCCCTGAGCACGCGCGCCACTTCGCGCAGCACATGGTCGCCCGCCGCATGACCCAGGGTGTCGTTGACCTCCTTGAAGAAATCGAGGTCCATGTGCATCAGGCCGAAAGGCGCCCCCCGCAGCACGAGCTGGGTCAGCGCCATGTCCATCGCCCGGCGGTTGCGCAGCCCGGTCAGCGTGTCGGTCAGCGCCTGTTCTTCCGCTGCGGTCTTGGCGCCTTCCAGGCGTCGGTTCAGGTCGCGCAATTCCTCCATCACGGCCGACTTCGCCTCGACCAGATAGAGCAGTTCCATCGCGAGATCGGTCGGCGCGAAATCGGCATCTGTCAGCTTGTGATCGCGAACCGCCTCGACCACCTCGATCCCGAACGACAGGTTCAGAAGCAGCCCCGCCCCCCCGTCCAGCGGCATCGCCAACCCGCGAAATCCCGCCCCGCCCCGGGCGCGCTGCGCGAGGTGCAGGCGCTGCCCGGCCCGTGCCGCGAGGTCGGCCGGATCATTCACCCCGTCGGGGCGCCGGATGTCGAACAGATCGAAGAACCGCGCGCCCGGCACCAGCCGCCCGTCCATCAGTTTCGCGAGCGTCGGGCCAAAGCCCGTCACCTGTCCGTCGGCCGACAGGCAAAGGTGCATCGGCATCAGCCGCGCGAGCGCCTCTGTCCCCAGGCCAACCGCCGTTGCAGGCATCCCACCATCCATTCGTCAGCCCGCCCGCGCGGCAAGGTCGAACGTCCGCCCCGCCGCGAACCGTTGCTCGAGCAGGTGGATCGACACGGTCTCGCCCCCGGGCCCGGTGCCCTCGTGTTCCAGCACCACCAATGCACCATAGTCGTCAGCCATCGCGCGCAAAAGCCCCACGATGACATGACCCACGCCCTCCGGCCGCACCCCGCAGCAGAGCGTGAAGCGGCCCGGGCCCGCGCCGCGCAGGTGCAGGCGCGGCAGGTCGAGTTCCGGCAGCGCTAGTCGGCTGCGCCCCTCGATCTCGTCCAGCGAATGCAGAAAGTCGACAAAGCCCACGCCACCAAAGCGCAACAGCCGCCGCAACCGCTCGGCGCTCGAGTGCGAGACGAGGAACGTGCCCAGATCTTCCAGCACCGCTTCGCGCGGACGGTTCAGCCGCAGGGCCGCCGCGTCGATCACCCGGCCCGTCAGGCGATCGTCATAGCTCAGCATCGCCTCGAAACTGTCGAAGCCCAGTTCGGCATCCCCGGCCACCGCCAGCCAAAGGTCCGGCCCGTAGGTGTCGCGCAGGAAAACCTGAATGGATCGATTGATCAGCCCGTGCATCCCCGCCTCGCCCCATCCATGTCGAACGCAGGCTAGGACACACCGGTTAACAAAGACAAAAGCCGGGCCGGCAGATCAAGAATGCTCCATGGCGGCCCGGTCGAGACGCCGCCCGTATCGCATGCACACAATCAACGCCTGCGGCGTTTCCGTTTCATTTCAGAGGGGTCGCGCCCTGACCGATTGCCCCTGCCGCCTCAGAAATCGGTCGGCGCCCCGCCTTCCTGTTTCCGCTTCGCCACGAAACGGCGCAGGTCTTCCTGGTGGTCGTCGTTCATCTCGGGTGGCTCGAACTCGGCCAGGATCGCCTTGTAGATCCGGTGCGCCCGCTCCGGCGTCCAGACCGATCCGTCCAGCTGCCACGCCTCGAAGTTCCGCCAGTCCGACACGAAAGGCGCGTAGAACGCCGTCGCATACCGGTCCTGGGTGTGCTGCACGCCAAAGTAGTGCCCCCCTGCGCCCACTTCGCGGATGGCGTCGATCGCGATATCCGCCTCGGTCGTGGCCCAGGTCGCCTCCTCGAAATAGCGCTGGATCATCTGGAGCACCTCGCAATCCATCACGAACTTCTCGGGACTCGCGATCAGCCCGCCCTCCAGCCAGCCGGCGGCGTGATAGACAAGGTTCGTCCGGCTCTGCACCGCCGCCCAGAGGCTGTTCGAGGTCTCCCACATCGCCTGCCCGTCAGGCACATTGGCCGCACAGACCCCCGAAGACCGAAGCGGCAGCTTGTAGAACCGCGCCAGTTGCCCTGTCATCTGCGTGGCCCGCATGTATTCCGGCGTGCCAAAGGCCGGGGCGCCAGACTTCATGTCGACGTTCGAGGTGAAGGTTCCGATCATCACCGGACAGCCCGGCCGGATGTATTGAAGCAGCGCGATCGCGGCCAGACCCTCGGCCAGCGACAGCGCCACCGCCCCCGCCATGGTCACCGGCGCCATCGCGCCCGCCAGCGTGAACGGAGTGACGACCACCGGCTGCCCGCGCCGCGCCAGCCGCATCGCGCCGTCCAGCATCGGATAATCGTGCTTCAGCGGGCTGACCGAGTTGATGTTGGTGTACATCCTCGGCCGTGCCTGGAATTCGTCCTCGCTCAACCCACCGGCGAGCCGGGTCATCTCCATCACGTCCTCGACACGCTCTGCCCCCAGCGAATAGGCATGCACGACCTTGTCCGTCAGCGTCAGCTTCTCGTAGAGGCAGTCGAGATGGCGCACCGCGGGGTGGATGTCGATCGGTTCCACCGGATAGCCGCCCGCGACGTGAATGCAGTTGAAGTACTGCGTGAGCTTCATGAACTCCTTGAACGTCTCGAAGTCGCCCGACCGCTTGCCCCGCTCCAGATCCCAGGCGTTCGGCGGAGAGGAGACGTTGACAAAGACCATGTGCTTGCCGCCAAGCGTGATCTCGCGCGTCGGATTGCGGGGCGTTATCGTGAACTCTTCCGGCGCGGTCTTCAGCATCTCCATCACGAAGTCTTCGTCCATCCGCACGTTCGTGCCGTCGACCCGGCATCCGGCCTGCTTGAGGATCGCCACGGCTTCCGGGTTCAGGAACTCGATGCCGATCTCGGAGAGGATCCGCATGGCGCCACGATGGATGGCCATCACCCCGTCGATGTCGAGCGGTTCGGTGGGCCGGTCGGGATTGACGGGGATGCGCCAGGGCATCTGGTCGATGGCGGCGGTCCCGGCGCGGCTCTTGTTGCCTGCGCGCCCTCCGGCCCGGCGGCGCCGAGCTGCATCCTCGTTCATCGCAGTTCTCCTCGCTCTGCCGCGGACACGCGTCCCTGCCGCGCAGATTGACCGATCCCGCGACCGGGTGGGAACCTGGTTTCCGACCTGATTGCGTCGTTTTTGTCTTTGCGCCGGATCCATGGCGAAACCCGCTCCGGTGGAGCGCCGGCTTTGCGCCCGCGCCCTGCCGCGACACGAGGGCGCCAGGCCGGCCGGCGCCGCGCGCCTGGGCGGCTCCTCTCGGCCCGTCCGGCTACAGGCCCAGGGGTCACCAAACGCCCCGCGGCGCGCGTTCCCCGCTGTGCAGCAACCAGCCTTTCTAGCCCAAGGCCATGGGTGTCGGCTGCGCGTCGATCCAGGCAGGCAGGGCGCCGATATCGGGCAGCACCGCCTCGGCCAGCGGACGAAGTTCATCCTGCCCCGCGATACCGGTCAGCACGGCGATCGGGCGCATCCCCGCAGCCCGGCCCGCGATCAGGTCATGGGCGCTGTCGCCAACCATCAGGATCCGGTCGGGCGCCATGCCGGACAGTCGCGCGAAGGCAAGCAGCATGCCCGGCCCCGGCTTGGCACCATGGCCGCTGTCTGCGCCAAAGATCTGGTCGAACAATCCGTCGACACCCGCGACCAGCAGATGCGCCCGTGCAGCGGCCTCGATGTCATTGGTGGCCACGCCAAGTTTCAGACCGCGCGCCCGCAACGCCCCCAGAAGAGGCGCGAGCGGCACCGAGGGCGCCATCTCGGCCTCGACCGACAGCAGGTTGATCCGCGCCGAAAGTGCGGCAAGCGTGGTTTCCGGCAGGTGCGGCAGCAGCGCCTCGGCGATCTCCGGTCCGGTGGCGGCGATCACCGGGCTGTCCGGGGCGAACTGGCCTTCCTCCGGATCGAAGCCGATCGACGCCGCCAGCCGACGACGGTGATCATCGTCCCGTCCGATGTCCGCCAGCAGGCGGCGGGTCCAGCCGCCCCAGCTCTGGCGGAAATCGAACAGGGTTCCGTCCTTGTCGAAGATCACGCCGCCGATCATGCTGAAGGTCTCCCCGGCCGACAGGCCCCGCCACAGCCTGACCGCTTGGCAAGCCGTATGCAATGCCCGAGGCCGGAGCCGTCAGGTCCAATGCATCTGCGCGCCCCCGGGCAGGGCGGCGCGCGCCTGCATGGGTATGGCGCAGTCGAGGCCCGCCTGTTCGCAAAACGCGATGATGCGGCCGTCTTCCGCCAGCAGAAAATCGAGAACCGACGCGAGGAACGCGGGGTTCGAGGCGCCCGCCGCAAGATCGCCGATGCCGGCACCCGTCATGCCGAGAAAGGCCATCAACTGTTCGTCGTCGGATGCCAGCCAACCGAGGGCCTGCAACGCCACCGTCTCGGCGGTTTTCCGCTTCATCGCGTGTTCACCTTTTCGTTGGGCCCGGTCCGCAAGGCATGCGGAAAGGAAATCTTAACCAATCCGCAGCCAATCTGGAGATCAGAGAAACAAAGGTAAAGCGGGCATTGCGAGCCATGGCCGGGCGTATCCTGATCGTTGATGACGTGGCGACAAACCGGATTGTCCTGAAGGTCAAACTGGCCGAGGCGGGGTATGACACCCGGCTGGCGGCGAGCGCGGCCGAGGCGCAGGACCACCTGCGGGCCGGATGTATCGACCTGATGATCCTGGCACGCGCGCTGCGCGATCTCGACGGATTGATCCTGTTGCAACGTCTGCGCGCGGATGGCGCGACCCGCGACATTCCGGTGATCGTGACGCTCAGCGAAGCTTCGGCCGGGGCGCGCCATTGCGCGCTGCGGGCGGGCGCCGATGATGTGATGGTCAAGCCGCTGTCGGATGTCCGCCTGATGGCGCGGCTGCGGGCGCTCCTGCGAACACGCGACGGGACCGAGGATCTGCGGGCGGGCGGGGCCGTGCTGGGCGCGATCGGCCTCGCCGAGACGACCCTTCCTTTCGAGCGGCCGGCGCTTGTCGCGCTGGTGACCGAACGGCCGGAAACGGCGGTTCGCCTGCGCGCCGCCCTGGGTGAACCGCTGGCCCGCAGCACGATCCTTCTTCCCGCATCGAGGCACTGTCCGAGGACGGCCCTTCGCCGGACGCCTTCGTGATCGAGGCCGGGATTGGCGGCGCGGCGGGGGGTCTGCGCCTGATGTCCGAGTTGCGCAGCCGGGGCGAGGGGCGCCATGCGGCGATCTGCATCCTGATGCCGGGTTCGCAGGGCGACGAGGCGGCGATGGCGTTCGACCTTGGCGCGAACGACGTCATCGGCCCCGAAACGGATCCGCAGGAACTCGGTCTGCGGCTCGCGGCGCTGCTGCGGCGCAAGCGATCGCAGGACCGGCTGCGCGACTCGGTCAGCGACGGTCTGCGCCTTGCGCTGATCGACCCGCTGACAGGACTGCACAATCGCCGCTATGGCCTGGCGCATTTGAACCGGCTGGTGGCCCAGGCCCGCAAGGCGGCGTCGCCGCTCGCCGTCATGGTGGTGGACCTCGACCGCTTCAAGTCGGTGAACGACGCCTTCGGCCACGCTGCCGGCGATTGCGTGCTGACCGAGGTGGCACGGCGGCTGAAGGACAATCTGCGCGACGGCGACATGCTCGCGCGGATCGGCGGCGAAGAGTTTCTGGTCGGCCTGCCCGATATCTCTCTGGCCCGCGCGAAGGACACGGCGGTGCGCCTCTGCCGCGCGATCGAGGAACAGCCGATCGCGATCGACGCCAAGCGGACGGTGATCGTCACGGCCTCGATCGGACTGGCAGAGTTCGACGCCACGGCGATCTCCTCCGGTGACGACGTTCCCGGGCTGGTCGCCCGGGCCGACCATGCGCTGCTCGCATCCAAGCAGCAGGGCCGAAACCGGGTATCCATCTCGCGCTCGGCGGCCTGAGCCCTCGCCGATCAATCGTCGCTCTTGCGCCTGTGGCCGTCTCGCATCTGTCGGTGCGACAGGATCTCCTCCATCCGGTCGGCGAAGCGTTGCCGCGCTTCGGGCGACATCTCGGCAAAGCGCGCGAGCAAAAGGCGCTCCGCCGTCTGCAAACGGGCCTGCGCGCCGGCAGTCATCCGCCCGAGTTGTTCGGCCAGCGCCGTCTCGTCCAGCGGTTCGGCGCGCAGCAGCACGAGGAACGCCTCGAGTTCGCCCCGCATCTCGCGCCGGAACAGTAGCGGATTGCCCCCGTCCTCGCGGGCAAAGGCCCGGCGCAACGCAGCGCGATCCTCGGGGTCGAGTGCCTCGGTGAAGGGCCCGAATCCGGGATCGCGCGTCATCTCCGGTGGCCCGTCCCGCCATCTGTGCAGCAGCGCGCCCCCGACCATGCCGAGGATGACGAGGTTCACACCCAGCGAGAGCATCAGGGCGATCTTCAATCGGCGCGTGGTCGGCTCTGCCATGGGTCAGCCTTCCGTCGCCAGCGGATCGAAACCCGGGATCAATTCGACGAATTCGATCGTCCCGTCCCGCCCCAGGCCGGCCGAAACCCCCTCGGTGATCAGCGCGACCGGGCCCGGCTGCGAAAAACCGAGCCAGACGCCCGTCAAGGCCGCGAGTGCAAGTCCGGCCGCGGCCGTCTTGCCACCGACAAGGGCGAACCACGCCTCCAGCAGGCCTGGGGGTCGGTCTGCCGCCGGCGATCGCGGGCGGGCGCGGGGCTGTGCTGCCACCGCATCCGCCTCGATCCGGGCCAGCAGCGCGCCCGACGGCGCGGGCGTTGCGGCCCGCATCTTCGCCATAAGGTCTTCGAGTTCGCGTTCCTGCATCTCAGCCCTCATCCCCGTATCCCAGTTCGGCCCGCCGACCGGCCAGCAACGCGGCAAGGTTTCGCTTGCCCCGCGCCACAGAACTTCTCGACCGCCTCCACCCCGATGTCCATCACCTCGGCGATCTCGGGATTGCCCATCCCGTCGAGATGGCGCAGCACGACCGCTTCGCGCTGCCGCAAAGGTAGTTGCGCAAGCCCCGCGTCGAGTGCTGCCATCCGGTCCGCCTCGATCAGCCGCGACACCACCGAACGGGCGCCGTCCTCGGCCTCGGGCACAGTGTCCAGAGCCACCGGGCGCGCCCGGCGGAGCCGATCCGTGCACAGGTTCGCCGTCACGCGATAAAGCCAAGTCGATACCTTCGCCTCGCCCTGCCGCCACTCCGGCGCGATCCGCCACAGCCGCAACAGCGCCTCTTGCGCCACATCCTCGGCTTCCGCGCGGTCGCCGAGCATCCGCAGCGCAAAACCGAAGACGCGCGGCGTCAGCCGCAGCGAAAGACTGCGCGCGGCCTGCGGATCGCCGTTTGCATACAGCACCAGAAGTGCCTCGTCCGGGGTATCCGCCAGGGCGTCGAGGGGCATGGTCATCGTGGCGTGAACTTGCCTGCATTTGCTGTCTCTGCCAAGCACGGCCGCCCGGCGTTGGCGGGCGCGCCCCTGACAAGGGGCGCGCGCCCGTTCGGATCAGTTGTCCCCGTCGGGCCCGACCGGCATATGATGCCCACCGTGGCGCCACTCGCCGCGGCCACGCCCGCCCATCCGGTCCCGGGCCGCCTCGATCTCTTCGCGCGTCACCGCACCGTCATCGTCGGCGTCGATCCGGGCAAACATCCGGCCCGGCATCGGGCGCGCCGCCATCTCTTCGACGCTAAGCAGGCCGTCCCCGTCGGTGTCGAGCATTTCGACCCTCCGGGCCGCGCGTGCGTCGATCATGCGCTGCATCTGCTGCATGTCATGGGCCGCCAGTTCCTCGACGCTCAGCTTGCCGTCCTGGTTCGCGTCGATCCCGGCAACGCGCGTCGTGCGCCATGCCTCGAATTCCTCGATCGTGATGCGCCCGTCGCCATCGGCGTCGATGGCCGCGAACATCTCGTCCCCGAACGGGCCATCGCCCATCATCATGCCGTCTTCCGGTCCGCGGGCATCCACCGGCAGCGCGGTGATCAGGGTTGCAGCCACAAGCGCCGTGGCGGTCAGGGCGGAAAGGGTGATCTTGGATCGCATCTGGTTTCTCCCGTGATCAGGCGACGGCACCTCGCCGCAGCCTCGTTGCAATAGAACGCGCGCCCTCCCGCTTTCCGTCGCTTGATGTGCGGATATTCGCGACATCGCGCCGCAAGGCTCCGCTTGCCCCTCTACATTTCGTCGCGGTGCGACTAGATTGCCGACAATTGCGTGAAGCGAGCGATCCATGACAGCGCCCCTCCCCCATCCCGTCGCCGCGGCGGACCCCGACGAACGCCCGATGCGGCCGGCGCTCTTGCGCGGCTGGCGCCGACGCTGCCCGAACTGCGGGGCGGGCCCATTGCTGCGCGGCTATCTGAAGGTTCGCGATGCGTGCCCGGTCTGCGGCGAGGAACTGCACCACCAGCGCGCCGACGACGGGCCGGCCTATCTGACCATCCTGATCGTGGGCCATGTCATGGCCCCCCTCATCCTGTGGGCATTCATCGAGTTCCGGCCCGATCCGCTGGTGCTGGCAAGCGTGTTCTCGGTGGGGACCGTCGCGCTGTCGCTCTATCTTCTGCCGCGCCTGAAGGGGGTGCTCGTGGCGATCCAATGGGCGCGCAGGATGCATGGTTTCGGCGCTGCAAGTGCCTGAAACCCACCCGATCCGCGATGCGGCGACACTGATCCTGACACGTTCCGGGCCAGCGGGCACCGAAGTGCTGATGGGTCAGCGCGGCATCTCGGCGGTTTTCATGCCATCGAAATACGTCTTCCCCGGTGGCGCGGTTGACATCGCGGATGGCGATGTGCCGCTTGCGGGCGTTCTGAACCCGATCTGCCATGCACGACTTGCGCAGGGCATCCCGACGCCGGCATCGCTTGCCGTGGCCGCGATCCGGGAATTGTGGGAAGAGACCGGCCTGAGGCTCGGCCGCGCGGGCAAGCGTGGCGAAGGCACCGCGTGGCAGGGCTTCGGCGCACCCGGGCTTTTGCCCGACGCCACCGGACTGCGTTTCATCTTCCGCGCGATCACGCCTCCGGGCCGGACCGCGGCGTTTCGACGCGCGCTTCTTTCTTGCTGATGCGGACCTGATCGAGGGGGACCTCGACGATTTCTCGGGCGCCTCTGACGAACTCGGTCACCTGCACTGGCTGCCGCTTGCCCGGACCCGGCAGCTTGACCTGCCCTTCATCACGGAGGTGGTGCTTGCCGAGGTCGCGGCCTTGCTCGGGCACGATGGCCCGCCCCCGCCGGTGCCCTTCTTCGACAATTCGGGGCCTGTCCCGGCGTTTCGCCGGATCGGGTAAGCGCCGTCAGCTTGCGGCGATGCCTACCGGATCGGCCTCGGCGGTCACGGCCTGCACAAGCGGACCCGCCGAACCCGCGCCGGTGGCGATACCCGGCATCAGCGGGTGCGGCACGGGATCTTTGGCCCGCAGGAAATAGCGCGCGAAGACTTCACCGTAGGAGCGATAGAGATAGCCCTGGTTGCGGCGCAGATAATGCTCGCGGTTGGCGCGGTAGAGGGCGGGAAGGCGGTACCACGAAACCGTGGGATGCATGTGATGAACCACATGCAGGTTGTTGTTCAGAAACAGAAGCGCCAGCGGTCCGTGATCCTCGATGATCACGGTGCGCGCCCGCGCGGATTCATGCGCCCGATGCTCGAGGAAAGTCCGGATCTTCAACAGTCCGAACGCAAGATAGGCCGCCACGCCATAGGCCCAGAGCGGCATGGCGCCGACAACCGCCAGCCAGCCAAGCAAAAGCATCACGCCCAGGCCATGCGCGGCCCAAGCCCGTGCAACCCTCCGGTCGCCCGAACGGACCAGCCGGAGATCGCATCGCACAAGGTTCACCACGCTGATCGCGGGGCCGATCACGATCCGCCCCAGCAGGGTATTGTTGAGGCGCAGCAGGGCCTTGCGCGCTTCGGGCATCCGCGCCCAAACCGCAGGATCCTGAAAATTGAATTCAGGATCATCATAGGGGTCGGTCAGGATCGGATCGTGGTGGTGGGCGAGGTGGGTGTCGCGAAAACGTCCGTAGGGCACGAACAGCGTCAACCCCGGAAACACCAGCGCCTCGTTGACCGCCCTGCTGCGGAACGGATGACCATGCAGCACTTCATGTTGCAACGAGGAAAACTGGGCGATCGCCAGTGCCGTGACGATCATTCCCGCCAACAGCGACCAGTCGGAGACGATGGTGGTGCCAGCGGCCCATAAGCCGTAAGTTGCGCCAATCAGGATGAGCGTCGGCCACTCCACTCGCGGGCTGTCGGGGCGCAACACGGTCTCCATGATTGTCACAACAATATGACTAGCACTTGCGACATCGCTTCGGAATCTGGAAGATGCGCAACAATTTGTCACCATCTGCCATAAAACGGAACACATGACGGATATAGTCGACAAACGCCACCGCGCCGGACAGTTCCGGGACAATCTTGCGCAGGCCATGGCCGCCCGCGCGATGAGCCAGAGCGCGCTTGCCCGCGCGGTCGGGGTTGATCGTTCGACCGTCTCGCAGCTTCTCGAGCCGGGATCGACGCGGCTGCCGAACGCCCAGATCGCCGCGGAATGTGCGAGCGCCCTCGGTGTCAGCGCGGACTGGCTTCTCGGGCTGACGGACCATCCCGAACCCGCCGAACAGCAGCTTGAACAGGCCATTTCCCTGATCGAGGCGCCACGCGCGCTGATCGACGAGACGGTGTTCGGCTGGCACCGCGAGGCGGCCGGCTACAAGATCCGTCATGTTCCCGCGACGCTGCCCGACATGATCAAGACCCGCGCGATGATGGAATGGGAATACGCCGCGCAACTGGGCGCCGGGGCCGAAGCGGCGATCACGGACTCCGAGCGGCGCCTCGCCCGGATGCGCGATGCCCGGTCGGACTACGAGATCGCCCTGCCCCTGCACGAGCTTGAGGCCTTTGCCCGCGCCGAGGGATATTACTCGGGCTTGCCGCGCGAGGTTCGCAAGGAACAACTCGACCGGATCCTGACCCTTCTCGACCAGCTCTATCCGACGCTGCGCATCTATCTGTTCGATGCGCGCTGGCTCTATTCTGCGCCGATCACGGTCTTCGGACCGCTTCTCGCGGTGGTCTACCTTGGCCGCCACTACATGACGTTTCGCGATCCCGTCCGGGTCGCAAGCCTCTCGGCGCAGTTCGACGGGCTGATCCGCGATGCGACGGTGGGCGCCCGCGATCTGCCCGACCATATCCGCAAGTTGCGCTTCGAGATCGTCTAGGGCGGGCTGACCGCGCGCAACCGCGACAGGTCATACCCATTCCATGCGAGAATTTCCCTTGCCGCCGCCAGACGGTCGGCAGGCAGCGCCGCCGCCCGGTTCAGGATCAGGCCGAAGTCTCCGCCCGGCGTGCCGACGACGAGGGTCCGGTAGTCTGCATCCACCCAAAGCACCCACCATTCCGCCCCGATGCCACCCGGATCGGCACCGACGAGCACCAGACGCCCGGGCCCGCTGGTGCGCGCCTCGCCCCGAAAGGCCCGACGGGCCCCGCCCAGGCACAGATCGGCCTGCACGTCCTGTCCGCCGTCTGGCCGGGGCGACAGGGTCAACCCACTTGCCCGACAAGCCGGCGCGCCCGCAGATGCAAACTCCGCCACCTGAAACCACCGCCCGGCAAGACGGTCGCCGGCGATCACGGCGGTCGAGTAGATCGCGCGGTCCGGGGCGCGGAACCGCTGGTCCTGCGGCGTCGTGCAGGC
>CAVOXQ010000017.1:0-110517 GCA_963700485.1 uncultured Alphaproteobacteria bacterium | reverse complement strand
CTCCTAAACTGTCTGACCAAGTGCCACATCCGAAGCAAATGCTCCTGGCATCAGTCCGCAAAAACGCCTCGATGGTATCTCGAGAGCATGCCACCGGACAAATTTTGCGCTTGATAGCCGTTCTGGAGCAACACGCGGGTCGCGTAATAGGCGCGCTGGCCTGATCGGCAGATGACGTGAATCTCGCGGTCCTTCGGCAATTCGGCGAGGCGCTCGCGTAACTGGCGCAGCGGGATGTTGACCGCGCCCTCAACCGCTTCAACCTGCAATTCAGCCGGTTCACGAACATCGAGCAGGATTGCCCCGGACGCTTCACCCCAGTGCGCAACTGGCATGTCTCCCCGCAGTACATCCGCAGCTACCATGCCCGCGAAGTTGACTGCATCCTTTGCGCTGCCGAACTGTGGCGCGTAGCAAAGTTCGGCCTCTTCAAGGTCATAGATCGTGGCACCCAACTGGATCGCTACGGCTAGTGCGCTGATGCGCTTGTCCACGCCATTCATTCCCACTGCCTGCGCCCCGAAAAGCTTGCCGTCGGCCCTGGCGAAAAGCACCTTCATGGCGATCGGGGTGGCCCCAGGATAATAACCGGCGTTCGAGTTGGGGTAGAGATAGATTTTCTCGTACTCTGTCATTCCAACTTTGCGGAATTCTTCTCGCTCGCGCCTGTCCACGCAGCCGCGCCGCCAAAGAGGCCTATGATCGACGTACCCTGCGTGCCGCGATAGCGGCTGTCGCGCCCGGCGATGACATCGGCCGCAATCCGACCCTGGCGATTGGCGGGTCCGGCAAGGGCGGCGGCTCCATGCGCCAAGTGACGGTGTCGCGCACTTCCACAGCATCGCCAACAGCCAGGATGTCGGAATTGCTCGTTGCATCCGGTCATCTACGCCAACCCCCAATTCGCCGATCTCGAGCCCGGCCAACTTAGCGAGCGTTGTGTCAGGACGTACGCCGAGGGCGAGGATGACGAGGTCTGCCGGCAGTACAGCGCCCGACCGGGTGGTCACGTCGACCCCGCCGTTTTCGGCCTTGTCAAAGCGCGTGACCGCATCGCCAAGCACGACCTTGATCCCGTGATGAACAAGATGGCTTTGGACAATTTCCGCCATTTCACGGTCCATGGGCGCAAGGATCTGATCCTGAAGCTCGACCACCGTCACGTCAAAACCACGATGAACGAGGTTCTCTGCCATCTCGAGCCCGATGAACCCTCCTCCCACGACAACCGCGCGTGTTCTGGGTCGCGCAGTCTGGCAACCGGAATACTTGCTCATTCCAGCAAGAAACAGCGATCCCTTCTCGATCCATTCCCGCACCGCGCGCGCATCGGGCCCGGTACGCATCTGGAAGATACCCGGCAGGTCTATTCCCGAAATCGGCGGAGTGATAGGGGGGGAGCACCAGGAGACAGAACCAGCTTATCGTATCGATGGGTTGTCGCCTCACCGGTCGCGACATCGCGAAGTTCCACGGTCTTGGCCTTTGAATCCACGGTCACGGCCTCGCAGCCCGTCCGCGCATCAATGTTCAAGTTGGCTTTGAAATAGGCCGCGTTGGCAACCAGCAGATCCTGTTCCCGCGCGATGATCCCGCTGATGTGGTAGGGCAACCCACAATTGGCAAAGGACAGATAGGGGCCGCGTTCCACAAGGAGGATCTCGGCCTGTTCATCAAGACGGCGCAGGCGCGCGGCACAAGAGGCGCCACCGGCAACCCCGCCAACGATGATGACTTTCATGTGGGCTCTCCTTTGGCATTTAGGTCCGGCACGCTGCCGAATGCCTCCAGCGCCTTGCGGTTCGTTGGGAAGATCTGCGCATCGCTCATCAATTCGCGCAGACCGAACGCGCCGAACCGGGCGATGAGCGACGGATTGGCGCGGCTGACAGCAAATCGGATACCGCGGTCGTGCAGCATATGCGCAACCTGATGCATGGTTTCGGCACCGGTCGTGTCGAGATCCGAGATCGCCTCTGCGTCCAGAAGGAACACCTTGGGCGGCGCTACGCGTGCGTCGAGGATCGCCTCGACATCCTCCAGAAACGCATTTGCATTGGCGAAATACAGAGACGAACCGAAGCGGTAGATTACGATCGGTGCGCCAGTGTCCTCCTTGCCCTCCGGAATGGGTTCAAGATGACTGCCGTCGGACGCCGCCGCCAGCAACCAGCTGTCCGGGCGCGAAGC
This sequence comes from uncultured Alphaproteobacteria bacterium, assembly GCA_963700485.1. Taxonomy (GTDB): domain Bacteria; phylum Pseudomonadota; class Alphaproteobacteria; order Rhodobacterales; family Rhodobacteraceae; genus Aliitabrizicola. Next base: position 108,327 of record CAVOXQ010000017.1, on the reverse strand, counting down.
ACGACCCACAACGTCAATGATCGACATCAGAACTGCGATCAACACCGCTTGCATTGGACCGAGGATCAGCACGCTCAGAAAACAGATCATGGCGATCCAGAACTCGGCCTTTCGCATCCGCCAAAGGTCACGGAACTCCGACACCGCAACCAGACTGATCACGGCATTTGCAACGATGCCCGCGAGTGCGGCGTTCGGCAGATAAGCGAGCAGATCGGTGAAAAACATCATCACCACGGTGATGGTGGCTGCGGCGACCAGCGCGGGAAGCTCGACTCCGTTGTCCCGCAGCGTCCATCGCCGCCGTGCGCGATGGGCTTGCAGCAGTCAGGAAAGCACCGGTGAAGGTCGCCGAGACATTTGCGGCACCAAAGGCGAACAGAACCTGATTGCCCTCCGCCTTGTAGCCGTACTTGCGACTGTAACGCCGTGACAGCAACAACCCCTCGCACAGAGTGATGGCAACGACGGCAAGCGCGGCGGGAAGCACTTCGGCATACGCAGAGAACGGTGCATGTGGAACGCCCAGTATGGGCAGGCCTGAGGGTATGCTTCCCAACACGCTGACTCCTTTGGCATCAAGCCCGAGGACGACAACAAGCAGAGTCAGAACGACCAGCGCCACCAGCGACCCGGGAACCGCCGGAGCAAAGCGTTTCAGTAGGCGGACCGTCGCGAACGCTCCGACGCCGATCGCGACGGACCAGAGGTTCGCCTGCGGGATCGCACGAAACAGGCTCGCGAGTTCCAAGAAGAACCCGGTTGTGACCGAGGGAGAAGGCATCGCGTCGCGCGCCGTGGCGGCGAGGGTTCCAGTCATGTCAACATGCGGTGCACCGAGTATCTTGAAGACCTGACTCACGAAAACTTCAAGCCCGAGTCCCGATACAAAACCCGCCATTACGGGGCGCGACAGAAAATTGGCCAGAAATGCTAAGCGGAAGAACCAGAAGATCAGAAACAGTCCACCACAGACCAGTGCCATGGCCATCACATAGTCCTGACGCATCGCCCCATCGGGCAGAGCCATCCCGGCCAAGGCCGCCGACACGAGGGCTGCCAGCGAAGCGTCGGGGCTCGTGATCAGGTTCCGCGATCAGGTAAGCAGCGCAAACACTGCCAGAGGTACGATCGCGGCATAGAGCCCGGCGGTGGGTGCCAAGCCCGCCACTTGTGCATAACCAATGTTCAGCGGGATTATCAACGCAGCTAGCGTGATGCCCGCCGCGATCTCGCGTGGGGCATCCGACCAGGTCAATCCACGCAACCCCGCAAATAGCACAGGCCAACGGCTTGGTTCGTCACGTTTCATAGGCATTTTTCCGCATCTGGGCCAAGCTATGTTCGGGTTTCTTGCAAAAACACAGGATAGCAACGTGGAACCTGGCCATGCTCGGGCGGCGAAAATCTCATCCGGCGATTTGATCTAGGCCAGTGCGGTCACGTACGCCAAGCAGGGCAGCAGCGGCAGACACGATGCCTTGCAGCTCCCGACGGACTGCCGCCCCGCGGCACTAGGCCCGATTTCAACCGAGCCGCGTGCCCGCTGCTTCCAGCGCGCCGCCGATGGGAAGTTTGCTCCAGCTTCGCTGCGCCCACTCTTCCTCAAGCACTTCAACGGCCGCCTTTTCAAGGAACTGCGGGGCGGCCCATTCATTCACATCGAAGTCGTTCTTGATATACCCATGCTCCAACATGAAATCCTTGCCAATCCGGACACACTCAAGGTTCTGGGCGCTCAGGCTTGGCACCATGTCGACATGCTTGATGCCCTCATAGGTGTGGTCGGCATCGAGGTAGAAGGTCTGCCGGTTCAGGATCTCCGCGGCTGCCTGCTTGTTGCGGTTTGACCAGCGTCCGACTTTGATCATCGCCTTCATGTAGGCGACCACCAGTTCAGGGTGCTCCTTGGCCATCACGTCCGAGCAGGTAATGACTGCCGGCGTGTTTGCGACCTGGACTGTCCAGTCCGGATGCTTCGACAGGTCATAGATCGCCTTGATCTCGCCGGTCGCTTCCGAGAGTTGCCCAAACTGACCCATCTGGTTGTAGATCGCGTCGACCGTCCCGGCGAGAAGCGCCTTTTCCAGCGGGCGGAAGGCATAGTCGTGCTTGTGATCCCGCCGCATCCAGAGTTCGGACGGGTTGTTCATTGGCGGCACAAGCATTTCGGGCTTGTCGTACCAGTCGTCCGGATAGGGGAACTCGACCAGCTCGATGTCGTCAATCGTCATGTCGTGCAGCTTCAGGATGTTCAGGATGCCCATATGCTCCTGGATCCGCCACCAGTCGTTCTTGATGGTATTAAGGCTCTTGGTAATCCCGATCTTCTTGCCCTTCAGGTCCTGCACCCGGAAAATCTTGTCCCGTGCTCGGACCTGCATGACGCCGCCCTCATAGACCCAGGTTGCCCCCAGAAGGACAGTGCGGCGGATTTCGGCGTTGACCTGTATCGGCGGATAGAGCCCGCCGAACCGGATCAGGTTGTCGAGGTTGTGGATATAGTGCGGATACCAGTTGTTTTCCGGCGCCGCACGGAAGTAGGCGTATTCAACACCGATCTTCTTGAATTCCTCCCGGCACCAACCAAGCTCCTGGTCCACATTGTTGGCTGAGACCATCGGGCAGTTCGTGAACCAGACCTCTTTCCAGTTCAGGGGCACCGTCGTCGAGACGCGTTCGTTTGTCATGTCTTGTCACTCCTCATCTGAGTTTTCCAAACCTCACGAAGCTGCGCGAAATGAGGGCGCAGTTTGCATGACGAAGTCACCGGTCCTTGGCCTGAGGCCTTGTGCGCTCTCGTCCAGTCCTAGGGGCGAGGATGCGACCGCCGTTGCTCATCAACACCTTAGCCCGTCAACGGGTCGTTGCAGAGGTCGGATTCTGACGCTAACCTGACAAATTGGGACACTCACGCAACCAGGGTTTCGGTGGTGAAATCATCAGCTATGTCCACGGAGACACCTCCCTTTGCACGACATCGCTACCGCAGACATGCACGCTGAGACCCCTGTCCTGCACATCGGGCCAACGATGGCCTTGCCGGATTTGCTCCGCGAATTTCGGGTTGAAATCCGACGAGTGTTCTGCGCGACGCCGGTCTTGACGTAAGGGTGTTTGCTGACCCCGACAGTCTCCTCGCATCGCAGGCACGGGGACGTCTCCTCGAGTACTGCGTTGAGAGAACTGGTTGTGGGCATTTAGGCCTGCTGGTCGGAAGTCGCGCGGGGATGGCCAGTCTGCGGCTCGTCGGGCTGTTGGTTCGGCATTCCCCCGATGTTGGCACTGCTCTTCGGCGCCTTGCGACGCACTTCCATCTCGTCTCCCAGGGTGTCTCCGTCCACCTGAACGTGGATGGCGGACTGGCCACTTTGTCCTATCGATCGAGTCGCTCGGCATGGCCGGCGCAGATGAAATAGGTGACGGAGCAGTCGCTGCAATGCTAAACATCCTTCGCGAACTCTGCGGCCCGGATTTCAGGGCGACGGAGGCATTGTTCACGCGTACGCGGCCAGCGAAGGTAGAACCTTATCGTGCGATCCTCGGAGTCCGTCTCACCTTCGATGCCCAAGCAAATGCTATTGTCTTCTCGTCAAGCTGGCTGGCACGGCCCCTGCCGCCAACTGACCCAATGCTGGAAGCCCTGATCCGGGAAAAAGTTGAAGAGATCGAACGACGGTCACCGCACTCCTTTCCTGATCAGATCAGAAAGGTCGTAACCAGTGCTCTGGCGTTCGACCAAGTTCGCGCAGACCGTGTTGCGGCCATGTTTGGCATGCATGTGCGAACCTTTCACAGAAGGCTGCAGACAAGTGGTCAAAGCTATCAGGACATTCTCGACCAAGCGCGCTTTGCCGCGGCCATGCGGATGATGGAACGCCCTGAAATTACCAACGAAGAACTGGCCAAACGGCTTGGTTACGCCGAATCGCGATCGTTCCACCGCGCGTTCAAACGCTGGGCAGGCATGTCTCCCGCAGCTTGGCGACACAGAGACGCCAGTCGTTGAGAACTCTGGGTGCCGTAGTCGGTCGCTAGAAGGCGCGGCATCAAGCCCACCCACACGCATAAAAACCTCTTGTCAAGATATGTCCATCACTTGTCCCTTTCTGTCATATCCTGCGCTATGGCAAAGGGCTAGGGATAAAGGTAACCGAGCGGGCGCGAAGGTCCTGCAAACGACAGGGGATGCGGCTCGCAAGTGGGTTTCATTTCTCCTGCTCTCGAGGGCAGAGAAGAATGAATGAAAACGCCTTTTTCTCGAAAACCTTTTGCGATCTTGTTGAAAACCATGGCTAGGGCCGAACTTGACCTCGCAATCGAGATGTTCCCGGAAATGTCATCGGCAATCCGGAGAGCGTACCTGGCGGATCTGGGCTTTCGCGAGCTCTGTGTGGATTTTGCATTGGCCTGGGCCACCTTGGAAGAGTTCGAACTACGGGTGGACGCGGCGTCACGCCCAGAAATCGCCGAGTACTGTAACATCATTCGTTGTCATAAGACGGACATCGCGGACTGGCTTCGACGAATGGAGCTCCGGACACCCGGGGGAAAGGCATAACGATGGCCATCCGGAATCGCTTCGCCGGCAGCCGCGCCAAGACCCGACATGCACCAAGACTGAAACCGGACTTTTCGATGGGGCAGGCCAATGCAAGGAATCCATCAATGAGTGACGAACAGGCGCCAACCCGTATGCAGCAGATTGGCTACCGCACACCGATCGATGTGCCCGAGCCCGACCAGCTTGTGCTGGTCGACTAACTTTCCGGCGGCCGCGTGGCCCTGGTCACGCTCAATCGGCCCCATGCAGACAACGCGGGCACCACCGAACTGGCCGCCAGCCTGATCGAGGCGTTGGAGACAATCGCGGCGCGATCCAGCGTACGTGTCACGATTCTGACTGGAGCCGGGGACCGTGCCTTCTGTGTGGGCGGGGACTTGCGGCAGCGCAAGAGCATGACAAAGGAAGAATGGTTGCGGCAGCGCCAAGTCTTGACCGCCTGCTTTAATCAACTCGGCGCTAGTCATGGTTCAGTCATGGTTCGATTTCACCGTCAACGACAACGGGACGTATCACTGCGGCTGCGCAGATCTTCACGGAGACAACACTACATCGGTCACAGAAACGGGTGCGTTCGGTCTGCATCAAGCTTTCCTCTAAATCCTGTCGAAAAGGCGACTGGACAGGGGGACAGGACAGACACCCCTAAAGGGGGGTGTCCTGTCTGTCCCACCCAGGGACAGTTTGGACAGTCCGGACATTTGTCCCTATTGTCCCTTTTGTCCGGCGCTACACATCGGCGTTCACCTTCCAGACGTTGTTATCGAATTGGCGCACCAGGCCGTCTTGGATCAGCTTCTCAGCTGCCCGTTCGAATGCCTTTTTCAGGGCGTCGGGTTTGTCGCTGCCAGTGATCCCATGGCGTCGGCACATCGCCTTCCAATCGGCCAACCTGACAACTGGACAGGCCGGGTAGTTCGGGCCGGTGATGACCCGCCCACTGGCGATCAGGGCTTCGGAAAGGGCCTGCAAGGCCACGTCCGGCTTTTGAGAGCCGCGCGGTGTTTTGGCCTTGGGCGCGGTCTCCACATCGCTGTCGAGGCGCGGGACAAGGGTCGTGCCTCCGGTCGGCGTGTTTACTACATCGAGCTGGAAACCCCACTTGCCGGTCGAGTCCGCGTCCTTGTGTCGGTCGACGGTCAAGACGGTCGTCAGTCTAGCCTTGTCGCCTTCGGCTTTCAGGCGGGTGTCGAAGCTTCCCCAGGAATGCGTGTGCATCCGGGCGCGGGTTTCGTCAGCCCAGCCCGTATGCGCCACGGTCAGGACAGCACATTCCAGCTCGCGCATGATCCGGTTGACGTTCCGCACCCATGCCGTCGCCGTCTCATGAACGGTTTCCGGGCCTGACATCGACGCGCCGAAGATATCAACCAGGACGAGCGTCGGCAGCTCGGGCAGGCCACGCCCCACCTCGATTAATGCGTCAACCCATTCTGGCCGATCCAGCATTACCTCATCGGGGATGACCACGATGTTGCGGCGAAGGGCTTGCGGAATGTGATGCGCATCCATCCAGCCCGGAATCCTCTGCTTTGCCACCCCGCGCGACCCTTCGGTGGCGACGTAGATCACTCGGCAAGGCTTCTCGGCGCTGGTGCCCTGCCAGCTGCTGCCAGTGGCGACGGCACAGGCCATGTCAATTGACAGGAAGGACTTGAAGGCGTTCGACTTTCCGAAGAGCAAAGCCGACGACTTCTTTGCAATGACGCCTTCAACCAGCCATTCCGGGTCGTCCAGTGCCAGCATGTCGTCATAGGACCAGACGCGCAGCGTGGGCTTGTCGGCCGATTGCTCGGCTCGTCTACCAACCGGAAACTGCATCACGTTCCCCGCCGCTTCCTGGGCATATGCCTCATCGGGCAGCGGGGGCGGGCAGCCGTCAATTTGTTCGTCATCCGGCGGCGCCGGTTGCAGCTCGCGAAGCCAAAAGGCGTCATAGTCTAGGGTCATGCCGCACCTCGTGTCACATGGCCCAGGAACGCCGCGCGTTCAGGCGCAGGCAGGCGGTTGAAATAGGCGAGGGCATAGGTCCCGCGTTCGGCCTTGCTGGCGAAGACGGCCAATTCGTCGGCCTCTTGCATCACCGAACCAAAGGTCGGGTCAGGTGCCCCGGTGCGCTTCGAAAGCAGAGCAACTTCCATGAGCAGCACCGCATCATCCCGTTCGCACTCGGCAATCGCGGCGGACAAGGCAACTGCCGCCAGTGCCCGGTTGCGGTATTTTTTGGTCTTGAAGGTTCCCCAAAGTTGATCAGCCACGGTTGCGCCCGCCACCGCGCCGGGGTTTTCGGTTTCGGCGCTTTCGGTCAGTGTATCAGGTTCACAGCTTGTGCACGCTTTGTCCTGATACGCTGTGGGACCCAAGCCATTGAAGTGTCTAGACAACGGGCCGGATTGCAAATCCGTGAAGACCGGTTCGATTCCGGTACCCGCCTCCAAGCTTCTGTCCGAAATTTCCGGATTGTCGAACGAGAGTTTGATGCATCTTGAAAAGCAATCCCGCGAAGCCGCCCGTCGGCGTCGGGTGACCGGGCACCGCGTCATCGCCAGCGCAAGAGCGGGACGCGCTCGGCTCTTGCTGCGCGCCACCTCCTGCGAACGTCCGGTCACAAGGTGGACTGGCGGATCAGCAGTTCCGGGTGGATCGTGACGGTCGCCGGCCTGGTCTGCCTGCCGTCGAGGACGTCGAGGATCAACTCGGCGCAGCGCGCGCCGATTTCGTGCGGGAAAGGGTTGATCGTGGTCAATGCGGGAACGGAGATCCCGGCGATCTCGTAGTCGCCGAAGCCCGCGATCGAAAGCCGCTCGGGCACACCGACACCGCGCCGCTGGCATTCGGTCAATGCCCCGAAGGCCGACAGGTCCGACACGCAGATCACCGCTTCGGTGTCGGGCAGCCTGTCCAGAAGCCGCCCCATCGCCTCGGCCCCTTCACGCATCGAGATCGGGGGCACACCCGCCGCGACGAGGCGGGCAGCATCGAGCCCGTGCGCCTGCATCGCGGCGACAAATCCGTTGCGGCGATCGGCGCCGCGGGTGTCCCGGCTGGCATCGCCGCCGATGAAGGCAATGCGCCGCAGCCCCCGGGCGACGAAATGATCGACCATGTCGCGCACCGCACCCGCGTTGGAAAAGCCCACCACATGGCCGATCGGCGTCTCGGGCAAGTCCCAGGTCTCGATCACCGGGATCCCGGCATTTTCCAGCAGCCTGCGGGCCCGCGGCGTGTGACGACCGCCGGTGACCACGATCGCCTCGGGCCGGCGTCGGAGGAACTGTTCGATCAATCGCTCCTCTTCCGCCATGTCGTAGTCGGTATAGCCCAGCAGGATCTGCAAACCCCGCGCCTTCAGCCCTTCGGACAGCCCCGCACGGTTTCGGCGAAGTTGGCGTTGTTGATCGAGGGGATGGTGACCGCGACGAAATCGGTTCGCTGCGAGCGCAAGCTGGAGGCGGTGCTGTCGAAAACATAGCCCACGTCGTCGGCAGCCTTCAGGATGGCCCCGCGCGTCGTGTCGCTTACCGAACTGTCGGCCTTGAAGGCGCGGCTGACAGTCATCGGCGATACCCCTGCGAGGCGGGCGACGTCGGCCATGGTCGGGGCTTTGCGCGGCGGTGCTTCATGGAGCCTCTGGTATCGATGACCGCAGCCGCAAATCCAGCCGCAGAGCCTGATCCGAGCATCAGGTCACCTCGAGTTCCTCGGCGGGGTGACGTGGTGATGGATCCGGCCGGTAAAGAAGCGCGACAGGACCGCCTTCGGTCGCGGTCCGTCCTTCCTCCGGACGGGTGCTGGCAAGCGCGACCTCGACCGTGGCCGTGTCTGGCCAATCGACCGCGAGGATCAACGGATATTCCGGCGCGCCTGCATCGCGGTCTCGGCGAAGCTGACGTGGACCGAAAGCGCGCCGGGAAAGCGACTGCCAGATCGGCAGAATTTCGGCCAGGACGGCGTCGACGAAAGGCCTCGGTCTGGCCGTCGTGAACGCGTGCCTTCGAAGAGGGCGTAGCGGGTGATCATTCGGACAGTTCCTTTCGGGGCCTTTGAAGAATTCCATCAGCGCCGCCTGATCCTCGCCACCAAGACCGGCGGCGGTCAGCATCCGATGGACTCTCGGCGCAAAGCGCGGTCAGCGGCATCGGCGGTGTGGGTCGGCGGGCGAGGTCGGCGGCGCCGTCCAGATCCTTGACCATGTTGTCGATGCGGCCGGTGCGGCGATAGTCACGGGCGGCAAATCGGGGCATGTATTCCCGCAGGATCGCGCTGTCGGCCCGGCCCACCGGCAAGCGCCCTGGGGATCATCGTGGCATCGACGCCGGCGGCTTCGGCCAACGCGGTCGCCTCGGCCACGGCCAGAAAGCCCAGACCGCAAAGCACCTGATTGATCAGTTTGGTGGTCTGGCCGGCACCCGCGCCCCCCATCCGGGTCTGGTTGGTGGCGAGGTGCGACAGGAGTTCCTGCGCTTGCGCCACGTCCTCGGGCGCGCCGCCCTGCATCAGGGTCAACTCGCCCGTCGCAACCTTGGGGATCCCACCCGAGAGCGGGCTGTCCACCCAGCGCAGTCCGCTTGCGGCGGCATCGGCGGCAAGGGCCCGGGTCGCCTCGGGGTCGACCGACGACATGTCCACGATCAATGTGCCGGGCGAGGCGCCTTCGGCCACACCCTCGGCGCCGAAGACGGCGGCCCGCACGATCCGGGGCGAATTCAGGGACAGGATCACGGCTTGCGCGCCCCTCGCCGCTTCGGCCGCCGTGCCGGCGCTGCGCGCGCCCAAGGCGGTCAGCGCCGCCACCTTCGCGGGGTCGGGGTCGAAGACCGCGAGCGGCGTGCCGGTCGCCAGCAGTCGCGTGCCGATGGCGCCGCCCATGGCGCCCGCACCGATCAGGGCGAGGGCCTCGGTCATCGCACGGCTCCGCGCCGGGCGGCACCGCGCGCACCAGGGCCGCGCGCCGGGTGCAGGCCGATCCCGGCCCCCGACGTTGCACGGGCGGACAGACCTTTGGGCGCGGGCAAGGCCGGGTGCCTGCGACCGGACTGTCGCCCTCCGGGCAGCCTGGCCCGGCACCCCGCAGCAGTTACCGACATGACGGCGATGCGCCCGATCATAGCGAGGCCGTGATCCCGCCATCGACATAAAGGATATGGCCGTTGACGAAACTGGCCGCATCCGACGCAAGGAAGATGCAGGCACCCTGCAATTCCTCGACCTTTCCCCATCGGCCGGCCGGCGTGCGCTTTTCCAGCCAGGCGGAAAAGGCGGGGTCGGCGACCAGCGCCGCATTCAGGGGCGTGTCGAAATAGCCGGGCGCGATGGCGTTGCAGTTCAGTCCGTATTTCGCCCAGTCGGTGGCCATGCCCTTGGTCAGATTTCCGACCGCCCCCTTGGTCGCCGTATAGGGCGCGATCGAGGGGCGGGCGAGCGCGGTCTGCACCGAGGCGATGTTGATGATCCTGCCCGCGCCCGCGCCCGATCATGTGCCGCGCCGACCGCCTGCCCGACATGAAAGACGCTGGCGATATTGGTCTGCAAGAGCCGCTCGAACGCCTCGGCGCGGGAAATCCTCCAAGGGGCGCGCGATGCTGCATCCCGGCGTTGTTGACCAGAATGTCGATCGGCCGGCCCGCCGCCTCGAACGCATCGACGGCCGCGCGGACCGCCGCGTGGTCGGTCACGTCGAAGGCCAGCGTCTCGGCGCCGGAGATGCGCGTGGCGGCAGCGGCAAGCTTGCGCCTCGTCCCGCCCGTTCAGCACCACTTGCGCGCCGGCCTGCGGCCAGGCCCTCGGCCAGCGCAAAGCCGATCCCCTGCGAAGATCCGGTGATCAGCGCCCGCCGCCCGGTCAGATCGAAAAGCTTGTATCCCAAGGTGCGTGTCCTTTCACTTCGCTCTCGACAACGCCCGATGCCGATGTTTATGTTATCGTTAACATGGACTGTCAAGCCGGGATCGGAACAACGATGACCAAACCCCAAATCCTGCAAGTGGGCCCCTACCCCGAATGGGACGAAGCGCCGCTGGATGCAGCGTTCCGGGTGCATCGCTATTTCGAGGCCACGGACAAGGCCGATTTTCTGGCGAAGGTGGGCCCGGGCATCCGTGGCATCGCAACGCGGGGCGAATTGGGGGCGAGTGCCGGAATGATCGCCGCCTGCCCCGATCTCGAGATGATCAGCGTCTATGGCGTGGGCTTTGACGCGGTGGACCTGAAGCCTGCCGGGAGCGCGGCATCCGGGTGACCAACACGCCCGACGTGCTGACCAAGGACGTGGCCGATCTGGGCGTGGCGATGATGCTGGCGCAGTCGCGCGGCATGATCGGCGCCGAGGCCTGGGTCCGGGACGGATCCTGGGCGGCAGAGGGGCATCTACCCGCTTCGCTCCCGGGTCTGGGGCACGCGGGCCGGGATACTGGGTCTGGGGCGGATCGGCCATGAGGTCGCAAGGCGGCTTGCCGGCTTCGACCTCGACGATCGCCTATTCCGCGATGTCACGCCCAGGAAGCATGGCGGCCGAGGGTGGACTATATCGCGGATCCCGTGGCGCTTGCGGCACGGTCGGACTTCCTCTTCGTGACGCTGGCCGCATCGCCCGCGACCCGGCATGTCGTCGAGCACGAGGTGATCGCGGCGCTGGGGCCGGAGGGGATGCTGATCAACATCAGCCGCGCATCGAACGTCGACGAAGAGGCCCTTCTGACGGCGCTGGAGACGGGCGCACTCGGCTCGGCGGCCCTTGACGTTTTCGAAGGCGAACCAAGGCTTAACCCGCGCTTCCTCGTCGTTGCCCAATGTGCTTTTGCAGCCGCACCACGCACGCGGCACCTATCGAGACCCGCAAGGCGATGGGCCAGTTGGTTCGCGACAATCTGACCGCGCATTTCGCAGGCCAGCCGTTGCTGACCCCGGTGTTCTGATGAAGGCCATCGTCATTCATGCCGCCCGCGACCTGCGGCATCGAGGATCGTCCCGACGAGGTGCCGGGGCCGGGGCAGTTGCGCCTCCGGCTGGCCACGGGCGGGGTCTGCGGATCGGACCTGCATTACTACAATCACGGGGGCTTCGGTGCCGTGCGGCTGAAAGAACCGATGATCCTTGGTCATGAAGTCTCGGCCCGGGTCGAGACGCTTGGGCCCGGGGTCGCGGGCTTTGCCCCGGGCCAGCTGGTCGCGGTGTCGCCCTGCGTCCCTGCGGTGATTGCCGATACTGCCTCGAAGGTCTGCCGAACCAGTGCCTCGACATGCGGTTTTACGGCAGCGCGATGCCCTTTCCCCATATTCAGGGCGCGTTTCGCGAAACCCTTGTGGCCGATGCCAGCCAATGCGTCGATGCCGACCGGCCTGACCCCGGGCGAGGCGGCGATGGCCGAACCGCTGGCCGTTGCGCTGCATGCCACCTCACGCGCGGGCGGGATGCTGGGCAAGCGCGTGCTTGTCACCGGCTGCGGGCCGATCGGCGTCTTGTGCATCCTTGCCGCCCGCCGGGCGGGCGCCGCCGAGATCGTGGCGACCGACCTTTCGGATTTCACCCTTGGGCTGGCGCGCAACGTGGGGGCCGACAGGGTCGTGAACACCGGCGCCGGGTCGGACGCGCTGGCGGAATATGGGGCCGCGAAAGGGTATTTCGACGTGCTTTACGAATGCACCGGCGTGGCCGGCGCCCTGGCGGGCGGGATCGCGGCGCTGCGCCCGCGCGCCGTCATCCTGCAACTGGGTCTTGGCGGCGACATGAGCCTGCCGATGATGGCGATCACCGCAAAGGAACTGGAATTGCGCGGATCGTTCCGGTTCCATGCGGAATTCGCGGTCGGGGTGGGTCTGATGCGCAAGGGGCTGATCGACGTCAAGCCGCTGATCACCCATACCGTCGGACTGGCCGAGGCGGAAACCGCTTTCCGGATCGCCTCTGACCGGTCGCAGGCGATGAAGGCGCAGATCGAATTCTGAACCCGCGCCGGATCGCTCAGTGAACCCGCGCCTGCCGGCCTTCCGCGCCGTCCTGCCCCGTGGGGCCGGCACGTCCCGGGCGTGATATGATGCTGCCCGCAACGATACTTCGTCTCTCGCGACGACGGCGGCCGGCAGCGCCGGAACGGCCCGATGGGCCAGGATCATGCTCGCCCGGGCAGGGGCTGGCTTCGGTCTCTTCTGTCGCGCCCGAAATGGGATAACGATACCAGGGACCATTCAAACCGATGAGGATGCAGCGATGAGTTTCTTTGAAAGCTACCATCCGGCCTTTGACCGCTTCGTGCTGGGAAATGCACCGCTCAAGCGGATCGCGACCGGCTTCGACTGGGTTGAAGGCCCCGTCTGGTTCGGCGATGCCGATTGCCTGCTGTTCTCGGACATCCCGAACAACCGGATCCTGCGCTGGACCCCGGCAATCGGGATCTCGGTCTATCGCGAACCGTCGAATTTTGCCAATGGCCATTGCCGCGACCGCGAGGGGCGGCTGATCTCGTGTGAACACGGAACCCGCCGCGTCACGCGCACGGAACATGACGGCAGCCTGACAGTGATCGCCGACAATTTCGAGGGACGGCGGCTCAATTCCCCCAATGACGTGATCGTCGCCTCGGATGGCGGCATCTGGTTCTCGGACCCGCACTACGGGATCATGACCGACTACGAAGGTTACCGGGCGGAACAGGAAAATCCTTGCGTCGTCTATCGCGCCGATCCGGCGACCGGGGGCCTCGAGGTCATGGTCGACGACATGAACTGCCCCAACGGACTGGCGTTTTCGCCTGACGAGGGGCTGCTCTACATAGCCGATACCGGGCGGATGTTCTGCGACGATCCGCAGCATATCCGGGTCTACGAGATGGCCGGCGGACGCCCCGCCAAGGGGCGCAACTTCCACAAGATCGGGGCCGGTGTGGCGGATGGGATCCGGCTCGACACAGAGGGCAACCTCTGGTCGTCCGCCGCCGACGGCGTGCATTGCATTGGCCCGGACGGGCGGCTTCTCGGCAAGATCCTCGTGCCGGAGGTGGTTTCGAATGTCTGTTTCGGCGGCCGGGCGAAACAGGCGTTGTTCATAACCGCCTCGACCAGCCTCTACCGCATCGTGCTGAACCGTTCCGGCATTCAGCGCCCCTGAGCGGAAAAAGGCCCGGCGGTCATGCCGGGCCTTTGACCTGTTCGCGTGGCCGGATCATTTTCCCCAGATTTTCGCATAGGCTTCGCGGTAGGGGATATCGGGATCGAAGGTGTTGCTGTCGCCCATCTTCTCGAGATCCTTCCATCGTCACAAGCGCAGGCGATGTGACATAACCGGAGCAGGCTTCGCCCTGGACCGCGCGGTTCAACTCGTCCACCAGCTGCCAGCCCTGAAGGTTGAGCGGTTCGGCCACCGTGATCGTCTGGTAATTGCCCGACCGGATGCGCTGGAAAGCGGCTTCCGATCCATCGCCGGCGGAACCGGCCTTGGGGGCATCTTCGGGCGAGATCCCCGCCGAGGCGAGCGCGGGCCCCATGAAATCGAAATAGAGGTCGTTGATCGCCAGCGCATGCGTCCATTGATCGCCATACTTCTGAAGCAGCGAGGTCGTCAGCGGGCCCATGCGGGTAGAGGTTTCGGCGATCGGCGTATCGACATATTCCAGCACCTTGCCGCCACGCGCCTCGATCGTCTCCTTGATCCGGTCCGCCTTGTCGATCGCGATCTGATAGGTCGAGTCGGTGAAGATGATGGCGCCGACATTTTCGCCGCCGTCATCCATCGCCCAGTTCGCCGCCACTTCCGACACCGTCATCGCATCGGTCGACACATTGGCGAAGATGCCGCCGGGCGCGTCGCACCCGATCTTGGGCCCGGAGTGCCAGGACACCATCGGGATACCTGCGGCCACGACACCCTCAAGCGCCGCCTGCTGTTCGACCGCGTCGAAACCGTCGATGATGATCCCGCCCGGCTGCAATGCAAGCGCCTGGCCGATTGCCGCCGTGCGACCCTGCACCGAGCCAGCACCGTCCAGCACCCTGACCTCCCAGCCGATCTTGGCGGCCGCCTCTTCCACGCCATTGGCCACGCCGAGAATACCGCCGTTCTTCATGTCGGCGGCAACGACGACGATGGTCTTGCCTTCTGCGGCGGTCGGACCGGCGGTCGGGCCATCCCATTCGCCCGCCAGCAGCGGTGCCGCGCAAAGTGCGGTCGACGCAAGCAGCGCCCCGACAAAAGTTCTTCTCATCATCTGATCTTCTCCCTTGGTTGGTTTCGTCTCAGCGCTGTTGGGCGCCTTTCTTGCGTTGTGCGTAGCCTGCGATGCCAATGGCGACGAGCAGGGTCACCCCGTTGAAGAGCGGCTCGACCCAGAACGAGCCGCCGAATTGCTGGATGCCGGAAATCCCGACCGCAAGAATGGCGACACCGACGATGGTGCCCCAGACATTGACCCGACCGGGCTTGATCGTGGTCGAACCGAGAAAGGCACCCACAAGCGCCGGCAGAAGGAACTCGAGCCCCACGCTGGCCTGTCCGATGCGCAGCTTTGCGGCCAGCAGCACGCCGGTGATCGCGGTCAGCGTCCCCGAGCAGACGAAGGCCGCGACGACGTACTTGCGGGTCGGGATGCCGTTCAGCTGGGCCGCCTTCTGATTGGCCCCGATGGCATATAGGTAGCGGCCAACCGGCGTGTATTCGAGGATCAGCCAGAGCGCCACGGTTATGGCCAGAACGTAGTAGCCAAGGATCGGCAGGCCGAAGACAAAGGTGTTGGAAAGCGCATAGAACCCGTCGGGCAGGACACCCACCACCTGCCGCCCGCCGGTGTGCCACAGCGCGAGGGCGTAAAGGACCGTTCCGGTGCCCAGAGTCGCGATGAAACTGTCGATCCGCGCAACCTCGACCAGAAGGCCGTTCAGAAAGCCGGTCATCGCACCGAGCACGATCACGGCCAGAACGGCGACGGGGAAGGGAAAACCGAACTTCGTTTGCAGCGAAATCGCCAGCACATGCCAAAGCACGATGCCATAGCCGACCGTCAGGTCGATCCGCCCCGCCGCCATCGGGATCATCGCCCCGAGCGACAGCAGCGCGATGATCGACTTGTCGCTGACGATGGCCCGCAGGTTCAGAAGCGTCGGAAAGGTATTGGGCAACAGAAGCGAGAACAGGACGATCAGGACCACCATCAGGATCACCAGACCATAGGTCGGCACGAACCGCATCAGGCGCTGGCCCGGGGTCAGGCCCTTGAGATCGGCCTTGGTCGGTTCGAGGGCATTGGACTCGATGGAGGGCATTGTGCGTTCCTCAGGCTGCTTGGTACTTGCCGGCAGAGGCGGCCTGGATCAGTGCGTCGGTCGTGAGGGCATCGCCGGCGATCTCTGCGACGATCTCGCCCTGCGAGAAGACGATGGTGCGATGACAGATCGTCGCCACCTCTTCGAAGTCCGTCGAAACGACGATGACCCCCACACCCTCGGCCAGCGCCTTGTTCAGGAGCGCGTAGATCTCGGCCTTGGCCCCGACATCGACACCGGCCGTCGGATCCTCGCAGATCAGAAGCTTGCGGCCCGTCGCAAGCCAGCGCGCGATGACGACCTTCTGCTGATTGCCGCCGGACAGCGCCTCGATGGCCAGGGTCGGGTCGTTCGGCGACAGCGCGACCTCGCGCCCGAGCCCGGCAGCGGCCGTATCCTCGGCACGCGGCGACAGAAACGCGAAGGTCCGCCGCCCGGTGGCCGCGGGATTGAGAAAGGTGTTTTCCCGGATCGTCAGGCTCATCGCCACGGATTCCTCGGTCCGGTCGCGGGCAACGAGCCCGATCCCCGAGGCGAGTGCTGTTTGCGGGTTGGTCAGGTCGGGCCGCTTCGCCGCCAGCCGGATCGAGCCGGTATGGGGCAACACGCCGAACAAGGCGCGGCTGACCTGTTCGTGGCCGGCCCCGCGCAACCCGACAAGACCGAGGATCTCGTGCTCTTTCAACTCCAGATCGACCGGGCCAACCGGACCGACCCGCACATCGTTCATCGACAAGAGCACATCGCCCGGCGCGCGCGTCGGCCTGGCCACGGTGCGGGTCTTGCGCCCGACGATCAACTGCACCAGGTCTTCGGGGTCCGTCTCGCCAATGGCACGCTCGCCCACGTTCCGCCCGTCGCGCAGCACCACCACGCGGTCGGCGATCTGGAAAATCTCGTCGAGCCGGTGCGACACATAGATCATGCCGACACCCTGATCCTTGAGCGGCCTCAGCGCCGCGAAGAGCCGCCCCACTTCATCCGCAGGAAGCGAGGCTGTCGGTTCGTCCAACACCAGAAAGTCGCTGTCGACCGCCAGCGCCCGGGCGATGGCGACCAGCGACTTTTCGGTGCGGCTCAGATCCTGCACGCGGGTCGAGGGGTCGAAGTCACAACCGACCTTTGCCAGCGCCCTCGCCGCGAACACCTCGGCCTTGCGCCAGTCGATCAAACCCCGCTTGCGGGCATAGCCAAGCGCAAGCGACATGTTTTCGGCGACCGTCATCCACTCGATCATGCCGAGATCCTGGTGAATGAAGGCCACCGCCTGTCGTTCCCCGAAACTGCCGGGGCGGTGCTGGTAGGGCGTGCCATCAATCACAACCTGACCGCCATCAGCACGGTGGATGCCGCCCAGCACCTTGATCAGGGTCGATTTGCCGGCGCCGTTCTCGCCCAGAAGGGCCACGATCTCGCCCCTGCGGACAGCCATCGACACATCCCGAAGCGCATAGGTGCCGCCAAAGTGCTTTTCGATATGCTCGAATTGCAGACCTGTGCCGGAAGCGTTCGCCAAAGCAGAGCCCTCCCTTGCCACTGCCGGCCATCCAATCGAGATTGAATGGTATCGATAACATCGATAGGGACAGGGTGCCGGGTTGTCAACGTGAATCTCGGACGGGATGGCAGCAGCCCCGAGGCCACCGCGTGACGCAGGATCGCCCGATCGCGGCTATCCGGCACGTCCCGCTTCGGGGCCCACCCGGACCGCCCCCGACGATCGCCCTGCGCCCCGCTTTCCACAGGCGGGCCAGGTTTCACGGCGGATCGCTCGATCTCGGCGGGTTCCATCCGTCCGGCCGCAGATGACCGCACCAGGGTCGGGCGCGCGTCTCGCCCCCCCTGGCCCAACTTCGGTCTTTCGCGCCCCCAGCCTTCGGGCGCCGATTTCACATCCTCGCGAAAGACCATTCTTGCGTTTCTTGGTCCTGCGGTGTCCGCGCTGGTCATCGTCGGCATCGCCCCGTTGCTCTTTGCGGTCTGGAAGAGCCTGCACTACTTCAATCTGACGAAGCGCGCGCAGGAACGGTTCGTCGGGCTGGACAACTACGCCACGGCCCTGACGGACCTCTCCTTCTGGCAGGCGATGGGCCGGACCGCGCTGCTTTTCGTGACAGCGGTGCCCGTTCAGATCGCCCTGGGCCTGACCATCGCGCTGGTGCTGCACCGGCCGGGACTGACCCTGTTCAAGACGTTGACGCGCCTTTCGCTCGTGCTGCCGATGGCTACGACCTATGCCGTCGTCGGCCTGCTGGCGCAGGTGATGCTGAACCAGAAATACGGTGTCGTGAACCAGATCCTTGGTTGGTTCGGGGTGGATGCGATCAATTTTATCGGCGACCCGACAAATGCATTCATCGCCGTGGTGATCTGGGATATCTGGCAATGGACACCCTTTGTCGCCCTGGTCCTGCTGGCCGGACTGTCCACCGTCCCACCCGAGATCGAAGAGGCCGCAAACCTGGAAACCCGGTCGCACTGGACGGTGCTGCGCCATGTCCAATTGCCCTACCTCGGGCCTTCGCTGGTGGCTGTCCTGATCTTGCGGACGGCCGATACGCTGAAGCTGTTCGACATGCCCTTCACGATGACCCGCGGCGGGCCGGGGGCGGCGACCGAGTTCATCGCCGTTCTGATCGAGCGCGTCGGCAACCGCCAGTTCGATATCGGAATGGCGGCGGCACAATCGATCATCATGCTGGCCCTGACGATCGTTCTGGCCCGAACTCTACATCCGGTTCTTCTACCGCGAGGTGCGCTGACATGGCCGCCCCCCTGCAACGCAAGAGCCTGTTCGCCGAGGCGCTGCTTTTGGTGTTGATCTGCGCCTTCTGCGTGTTTCCCTTCTACTGGATGGTCACGACCAGCCTGAAGACGCAGGTCATAGCCCTGCAATCGCCGCCGGCATGGTGGTTTTCCCCGACACTCGCGAACTACTGGGAGGTTCTGTTCGAGGACAAGGTCGGGGCGTCGCTGGTGAATTCGATCATCGTCGCGGTCTGCACCACGGCGCTTGCCGTGATGCTCGGCACGCCCGCCGCCTACGCGCTGGCCCGGTTCGAGTTCCGTGGCAAGACCGACCTGTGGTTCTGGTTCATCACGAACCGTTTCGTCTCACCGGTGGTGCTTGCCTTTCCGGTCTTTCTGATCAGCCGCGAACTGGGGCTGCGCGACACCCATCTGGCGCTGATCCTGATGTACCTGACCTTCACGTTGCCGATCGTGATCTGGATCTGCACCGACCAGTTCCGCTCGATCCCCCGCGAACTGGACGAGGCGGCGATGCTGGAGGGCGCCAGCCAGTGGCGCATCTTCCGCTCGATTTGTCTTCCGCTGGCGATGCCGGGGGTGGCCGTCAGCTCGATCCTGTCGTTCATCTTCAGCTGGAACGAGCTTCTCTTCGCCTACATCCTCGCCCCCAAGGCCGCAAAGACGGCCCCGGCGATGGCGGTCACCTTCATGGAGGGCTATGATGTGCCTTACGGCAAGATCATGGCCACATCGACCCTGATCGTGATCCCGGTCTTGATCTTTGCCCTTCTGGCGTCAAAGCATCTGGTCCGCGGCCTGACGATGGGCGCGGTCAAGTAAAGGACGTCCATGCCGCGCGCGCCCAAACTTCCCCAGATAGACACAGAGGAGCGTTTTCTGGCCCAGGTTGCCTGGGCCTATTACGTCGAGGGGCTGACTCAGGAAAAAGTGGCAGAAAAGCTTGGCGCCACGCGGCTCAGGGTCAACAAGGCCCTGTCGGACGCCCACCGGCGCGGGCTGGTGCGCATCACCTTCAACACGGCCTTCGCGGCCTGCGCCGAACTGGAGGCGGCGCTGCGCGCCCGCTTCGGCCTGAAACAGGCCTACGTCGCCCCCGCCCCGATGGATCCCAAGGACATCCAGTTGACCGTCGGGGCGGCACTGGGGAACCTGTTGTCCGAGACGCTGGCCGATCCGAAGGTGCGGCTGTTCGGCATGTCCTGGGGCGGCACGCTGAACATCGCGACCCGGTTCGTCGCCGCGATCGAACGGGCCGATCTTGAAGTGATCAGCGTTATGGGCGGGCTCACGCGCGGATCGGACCTCAACTCGTTCGAGATCACGACCCGGCTTGCGGATCTGCTCGGCGCACAGCACAGCTATTTCACGGCACCGCTTTATGCCGGCAGCCGGGAAAGCCGCGACACGATCATGCAGCTCGACGTGTTCCGCGAGGTGCTGGAGAAACTGCGCTCGGTCGATGCGATGGCCATGGCCGCGGGCGATCTGTCGACGCGCTCGCTCCTGATGCGCGACGGGCTGCCATCGGACGTCACGATGGACGAGTTGACCGCGCTCGGCGGGGTGGGCGATGTGCTGGGAACCGTGATCGACATCCACGGCCAGCCGATCAACCATCCGATCAACGAGCGCATCATCGGCATCGGGCTGGACGACCTGACCAGCATAGCCAATGTCATTCTCGCCGCTGGCGGGCCGCACAAGGTCGCAGTCAACCGCGCCATCCTGCGCCGTGGCGTGGTCGACACCTTCGTGACCGACGAGGCGTCCGCGCGCGCAATATTGGACGCACCGTAGTGGCGCTCCACATCGGGATTGATCTGGGAACGTCGGGGATCAAGGCAATCCTGATCGAGGATCTGTCGCGGATCATCGCGATTGCATCGGAGCCGGTCGCGATCAGCCGACCCCACGTCGGCTGGAGCGAGCAGGATCCCGATGCCCGGGTCGCCGCGGTTCTGGCCTGCCTCGACCGGCTCGCGGCCGATGCGGCCCCGAAGATGGCGGCTGTGCGCGGGATCGGTCTTTCGGGGCAGATGCTGGCTGCCCTGGTCCTCGACAAGCACCTGCGCCCGATACGGCCGGCCATGCTGTGGAATGACCAGCGCGCCATCGCGGAATGCACCGAACTGCTGGCCCGTGTCCCCGACATCGGCCAGCGCAGCAATCGCACGCCCGATCCGGGCATAACCGCGCCGAAGCTTCTGTGGCTGGCGCGCCACGAGCCCCGAGCGATGGCGAAGGCGCGCATGCTGATGCTGACCAAGGATTATGTCCGCCTTGCCCTGACCGGCGAGGTGGCGTCCGAGCCATCGGATGCGGGTGGCACGCAATTGTTCGACTGCCGCGCGGGCCAGTGGGATCCCGCGCTTTGCGCCGCTGCCGGTTGGGATCCGGCCTGTCTTCCCCCGCTTGTCGACAGTTGGGCCGAAGCGGGGCGGTTGCGGCGCGATCTGGCGAGCCGCTGGGGAATGGCCGGGTCGGTGTCCATTGCTGCGGGTGCGGGCGACAACATGGGTTCGACCCTTGGCGCGGGGGGCGCGCGCCCGGGCGACGCCGTGCTTACCATCGGCACGTCGGGTGTTTCCTGCATCGTGGACGGGGCCTTCCATCCCGGCCCCGACAAGGCAATCCTGACCTCAGCCCATGTCGTGCCATCGACCTTTCTCTCCATGGGTGTGGTGATGAGCGCGACCGCATCGCTCGACTGGGTGGCAAGGCTTACCGGAACCGACGCGGGAACGCTCGACAGCCTCGCCGAGGGTTTCGCCAAAGAAGGCGGGATCGCGCGGGCACCGCTGTTCCTGCCCTGCCTGACGGGGGTCAGAACCCCCGTCAATCGGCCCGACATGCTGGGGCGCATGGCGGGGCTTC
This sequence comes from uncultured Alphaproteobacteria bacterium, assembly GCA_963700485.1. GTDB lineage: Bacteria > Pseudomonadota > Alphaproteobacteria > Rhodobacterales > Rhodobacteraceae > Aliitabrizicola. The sequence goes on along the minus strand of CAVOXQ010000017.1, from coordinate 86,868 downwards.
ATCCCGGGGTCACGCCCGGCATGCTCGCCTACGCCACGACGGAGGGCGTCGCCTTTCAACTCGCGGATTGCGTCTCCGCGCAGAGTGCGGTGGGGGCGCAGGCCCGCACAACGACGCTGGTCGGCGGCGGAACCCGCAGCCGGCTCTGGGCATCGCTTGTCGCAACCGCGCTCGGCACCGAGGTCGGCCTTCTGGCAAGGTCGGACATCGCCGGGCCGATCGGCGCGGCGCGGCTGGCGGCCGTCGCGGCAGGGGCACCCGTCGACGTGCTGGGGACAAGGGTCGAGATCGCCGAACGGCTGGCGCCCGATCCGGGGCTTGCCCGTGCGCTGCGGCACCGCAGGGCCAGCTTCGACGATCTTCTGGCGATGCCCGGCGAGATTGAGGGCAGGAACGGGGCGGCAGAGGGCCCCGTGTCCGGACCCGCCCTCAGTGGATGATACGGCCGTCCTGACGATGCGTCTTCAGTCGCCCTCGTCCTGCCCGCTCGATATCGTCGGATCGAACTCGAGGATGTCGCCCGGCTGACACTCAAGTGCTGCACAGAGCGCGTCGAGGGTCGAAAACCGGATCGCCCGGGCCTTGCCCGTCTTCAGGATCGAGAGGTTCTGAATCGAAACGCCAACAGCCTCCGCCAACTCTCCCAGCCGCATCTTGCGGCGCGCCAGCATCACATCAAGGTTGACGCGGATCATGCGGTCAGTCCCATTCAAGCCGAAAGTTCAAATCGTCAGTTCCGCGTCGCGGTGCAGAGCCATAGCCTGCCGCATCGCCATGGCCATCGTCAAAAGCAAGAGGCCGACGCCAAAAACCGTCACGTCGAACGCGAAATCGGGCAGAAAGGCGTTCAGATCCCCGGTGGCGACATAGGCGGCCATCGTCAGGTTCGACACCACCAGGTCTGCGACGGGATAGAGCGTGGTGATGATCCCGATCGTCCGCAAGGTGCGGATCAAGGGCAGCACGAACATCCGCCCGGTCGCGCAACCGTGTATCACCCGGTGGGCCAAGGCCAGCAGCGCGGCGAAGAACGCGAGGTGCAGCACAAAGACCGTCCAGAAAATGACCTGCCCCACGCTGCTGAAGGCCGTGACCTGCGGCCTGTCCTGCAAACACGCGGCCTGTTCGGGTGCGAGCGCGGCCATGTCGCTTGCCTGATGGATGACATCCCGGGCCAGAACCCATGCGTAGAACGGGAAACACACCCAAAGCCCCCAAAATCCACGATCAAGCCAGCGAAATTGGTTGGCAGGCTGGGCTCTTGCCATGGCGGCACTCACTTTGTTCATGTTTATCGGATAAAATATCACGATTTACGATCAATTCTCTCTTGCCTTCGCGATAAGCATGAGTCATTCATCGTTTAACATGAAATTCTGAGGAGGCAAGACCAAACCCCGCAGGCACCGCTCCTTGGATACCAGACACGCAAGAACCCAGAGGATATTCGCATGACCCTAGCCAACAGGCGCGCGATGTGCGCCTTCGCCCTTGTCCTGCTGATGGCGCCGCCGCTGTCGGCAAGCACCGTGACAGACAAGCTCGACGCGACATTGAGCACGCTCGTGGCCCGCACCGGCACGCCGGGCGCCGCCGCAACCATCGTGCAAGACGGCACCGTCCTGTGGTCGGGGGCAACAGGCTTTGCCGATCCGGCGGCCGGCGTGCCCTTCACCACAAACACACTTTCGTCGATCGCCAGTGTCACCAAGCTCTTCGTCTCGACGATCGTCACCAAGCTGGACGAAGAGAAACGGCTGTCGCTCGACGAGTCGATCGCGCCCTATGTGCCGTCCACGATCCCCGGCGCCGACAAGGTGACAATCCGCCATCTCGTCGACATGACCGCGGGCTATGCCGATGTCGAGGCGCTTCCCGAGTTTCAGGCGGCCTTCAAGGATCCGAACTATCCCTGGACGCGCGCGGAACTGTTCGCGCCCATCGCCGCGCCACAGTTCGTGCCGGGCTCGCAATACGAATACAGCAACACGAACTATCTCCTGCTCGGTCAGGTGATCGACAGCATCTATCCGGGTGGAACGGATGCGGCGTTCCGCGACTTCATCGCCGGGCCGGCCTTGCTGGGCGATGGCGCGTTTTTCGCGCGAAACCCGGATGTTGCGGCACGGGTTGCACATGGCTTCTCAACCCAGAACGGAACGACGCTGGACGTCTCGGCGGGCGCAGACGAACTTGTGAATACCGGCGTCTGGGGCACGATCTGGGCCGATGGCGGGATCGTTGCGACGGCGGATGCCGTTGCCCGTTTCGGTGAAGCCCTCTACACGGGCAAGCTGCTGAACCCTGAGAACACGGCTGCGACCTTTATCTGCGGCTATACCTTTTCCAATCGTTGCTGGGATGGTTTTGTCGGGGCATTCAACGGTTACAGCGCCTTCGTGCTGCACGATGCAAGACGGAGCGTGACGATCGCCACGGTGTTGAACGGGCTGGACGAGGATACCTTCAGCCAGAGCGCGTTTCTGGACGGGTTGGTGGACGCCTACGACACCCAGGTGGCCCCCAGCCCGGTTCCCGTTCCCGCCAGCCTGCCGCTGCTGGCTGTCGGCGTGGCGGCCCTCTTCGGCCTGCGGCGCAGGCGGAAGAGCGGTGGCCGGATCTGATCCTCGTGTGATCGACCCCGTTTGATCCACCGCCGCCGATTTCGGCCGGCGACCGCCAAACGGTCGCCGGCCCGTGTATGTCGCAAGAGCCTCTTCCGCCCCTGGCCGGCACGGCGGGCGCGCGCGGGATGATGACCGGATCCGGTGCCCCCCTTTGCGTGATCATCTGGCCAGGAAGCCCTCGGGCGCGCGGCATTCGCAAAGGCGTCGAAAGTTCCGCCCAGATGGCAGGCATCACGCCCCTGTCGCGCGCGACGGCGCATCGGGGCCCCTGCCCCGGATCACAGGCGATGGCGGCGCAAGCCCGCCGGGATGGCACACCGGAAAAAGCAACATTCCGCTTGTTCGGCCAGACGGTCAGGCGCTGGCTGATGCAGCGACCATCAACCCTTGGCCGAAGCGTTGCGCCGTATCCGCGAGGGCGGAAGACCCGTCCACCGGATCATCGCGCGCGTCAATGAACCCGGGTGGGCATAGCCCAGATCGGACGAGATCGATCCCGCCGTGACTTCACCTTCGGCAAGTTGCCGCAGCGCCACATTCCGGCGCACTTCGTTGAGCAACAGGGAAAACGAGGTATCTTCATCCTGCAAGCGGCGCTGAAGCGTCCGCGCGCTGGTGCCCGCGACCGTGGCCAACTGATGCACCGACGGCACACCATCCTCGAGCATGGACTCAAGGATCACCGCCGCGCTGGCACGGAACGTCCCGTCGCCACGCAGCGGTTGCATGTCCATCGGGCGCTTCCACAGCATCCGGTCGCGCGCCGGACGCTGGAAAGGACGATCGGCGACCTCCCTCGGGATCGTCAGCCTGATCGAGCGCCCGGTCGAGGCCCTGACCCTGTCGCCGAGATAGGGCCGCAGGTGTTCGAACTTGTGTTCGGGATGCGGTGGGATGTGGACTTCGGATATCCGGGGCGCGGAGGCACCGGTCAGGCTGCAAAGCCGATCGGTCATCGCCACTGCATACTGCAACATCAGATGCTCGGTCACCGGCTCGAACCTGACGCCGTAGGCATGGCGCAACTCGATATGGTCGCCTTCCGAGGCGATCCACAATTGCTCGTGAGAACAAAAGAACGGCAACGCCGAGGAGATGCGCCTGATGCCTTCGGTCGGGGTCTGGGTTCCAAGCACCACGCGCCCCAACACGCCAAGCTCGAGCGTACTTGTCGCCTCGACGATCCGCCACGGTACATCGGGCCCCGCGAAATCGGCGATGACACGCAGCAACCTTGCGACCTGAAACAGCGAAACCGGCCGCATCGGATTGCCGTAGGGCGCCGATTCAAGGCCCACTTCCCGAAGGAACTTCTGCGGTGACTGGCCGTTCGAACGAAGCCAGTTGACTGCCGGCAACAGCCCGAGCGCCCGGACCATGGGTATCGTTGCCGCCATCAGACCCCCCCCGACACGACCGGCAGCACCACATCGCATCCCGCCGACAAGCAGTTCGTGGCGTGTTATGCTAACAGATGCCCCGCTGCAAGCCTTAGGATTTCACCCTGTTGCGCCACTGACGGGGGATACGGGCATGCAGGCAGTTTCGATTTCGACCCGGGTCTTGAACGGGTTGTGGACAGCCTGCACGATCCCGCAAGATGACCCGACCACGATTGCCGACCGCCCGTCGCGCCACGGACAGCGGCGAGCCTGTCTCTTGCCGAAAACCGCTGCCATCGTGATGGGCGTGGCTTGCGTTGCCGGCCTTCCCGCGTCAGCCCAGACAAACGCAGCGGTCGAACCCAGCCTCGAGGAGTTCCGGGCGATCGTTGACGACGCCTATGTCTATGCGTTTCCGATGCTTGTGGCCTATGGGGTGCTCTACGACTACAACGTCGACGCCCAATCGGGCGCCTACATCGGCCCTTTCAACAAGATCGCCAATGAGACGCGCGTCTATTCCCCGAAGGATACCGCCGTCAGCACCCCCAACAGCGACACGCCCTATTCGTTTGTCCAGCTCGATCTGCGTGCGGAACCGATGGTGCTCTGCGTCCCGGATATCGAACCGGCGCGATATTATGACGTCCAGCTGACCGACATGTACACGAACAACTTCGGCTACATGGGCAGCCGCACGACCGGAAATCACGCAGGCTGCTTCATGGTCGCCGGTCCCGATTGGTCCGGCAACACCCCCGGCGGCATCAGGCAGGTGTTCGAGAGCGAAACCGATTTTGCCCTGACGATCTTTCGAACGCAGTTGTTCGGCGCATCGGATCTGGAGAACGTCCGGAAAGTGCAGTCCGGCTACATGGCGCAGCCCCTGTCGACGTTCCTCAAGACGGACGCGCCTGCCGCGGCCATGCCCATCGAATGGCCCAAGCCGTCGCCTGCCGCGCTTGGAAGCGATTTCGTCTCATACCTGAATTTCCTGTTCCAGTTCGCCCCGGACCATGCCGTGCCCGCCGAAAAGGATCTGCGGGCACGCTTTGCCTCGATCGGGATTGGCCCCGGCAAGCCTTTCGATCCCTCCAAGCTGCCGGCGGACAAGCAGGGCGCCTTCAACGATGCGATCAATGCCGCCACGGCGAGGATCACCGCTGCGGCGGCTTCGGTCGGAAAGCCGGTCAATGGCTGGCAGATCGGGGCTGCTGCGGGAAGCAGGGCCTTCTTCGGCACCGACTACGCGCTTCGCGCGGCAGGTTCGAAGCTTGGAATATACGGAAACTCTCAGGAAGAGGCGGCCTATCCGTTCACACGGTCCGACATCAACGGGGTGCCGCTGGATGGCGGCAAACACGACTACACCCTCACGTTCCCGGCAGGGGATCTGCCCCCCGTGAACGCGTTCTGGTCGGTGACGATGTATGACGGCGAGACGCAGCTTCTGATCGACAACCCGATCAATCGCTACCTGATCAACGCGCCGATGCTGGATCAGATGCGGAAGAACCCCGATGGCTCGCTTACCCTCTACATCCAGCACGACTCACCGGGCGCAGAGCGCGAGGCGAACTGGCTTCCGGCGCCCGATGGCCCGATGTTCGTGGTCATGCGGCTCTACTGGCCAAAGACCGGGACGCCGTCGATCCTGCCGCTGGGCGAGGGCAGCTGGACCCCGCCGGGTATCATTCCGGTTCGCAACCTGCTGGCGCTGGACGTAACCCGCTTCGGCGACAAGTCGCTGGAAACGGTGATCCGGACGGACGAGCGCTATGGGGGCGACAGCTTCTTTCAGGGCCCCCGCGGCTGGCCCTACTGGAACCTGCTCGAATATCCCAAGCCGATCCAGAACCCCAACCTCTGGCCTGACTCCCAGTCCACCTATTTCCTGTCGCGTTTCGCGCTGCCGGCCGGAAGCACGCTGACGTTGCGGGGCCCCTTTCCGCATGCGCGCTACTTCAAGTTCGCGCTCTACAAGGCCGAGCGCGGAACCTTCGTTTCGATCGGGGAAGATCTCGCGGCCAAGGACATCGTCGCCGACCCGGGCTCGACCAACCCGTTCGTGGTGGGCGCGAACCGGCTGGCAAACCCGCGCGACTACACCCTTAGCATCGTTGCCGCGGACCCGCCGAAAGCCGACGCCGATCGCCGGCCGAACACGCTTTACGCCGGGACGAGCGGCAGCGACTTGCAACTGGTCGTGCGCATCTACCTTTCCGACCAGGGAAGCGACGGCGCGGGATGGGGCCCCTGGGCCAGCGCGTCGTCAATCCGGGGGCTGCCGACGCTGGAAGGCACGCTGCCGGACGGGCGACGGGTGAGCGGCGAGGCAGCGGTGGCAGCCTTCGGACGGCCGTTCGGCGGCGCGACCGCACAGCCCTTCACAGCGAAACAATGGCAGGCGCTGGTGAACAACAAGGACAATGACCCGGCGCTCGACCCTGCGACGGCACCTGCGCGGCAAGTGCCCCGCTGGGAAAAATACTGGTCCATCCCCTATTCGATCATCGGGTCGTTCAAGACCCCGGAAGACCAGGCGAAAGTGCCCTACGCCGGCCCGATGGACGCCGGTGGCGACCCCGAGACGCAGTACATGCTGGTGCAATTGTCGCGCAAGTTCGGTCCGGTCTTCGTGACGCGCGGCAAGATGCCGACCTTCCCCGACACATATGCCGGGGCGGCCGGACTGGGGCTGGAGATCAAGCCGGACTTGCAGATCCAGTATTTCTCGATGGTCAGCTGCGAGGCCGCGCCTTCGGGGCAGATCGTCGACGGTCTGACAGACATGCAGATACCGCTCGACGACGAGGGCAACTACACCATCGTCTACAGCCGCAAGGAAGACCGCCCAGCCAATGCGACGGCAGCGAACGGTGTCGCCTGGATCGAGTGGAGTCCGCGCGGCGAGGGCATCGACGGTCCGCGGCAACCGCGAGGATTTCGGGATGCTGATGATGCGCATCATGGCGCCGGACGACGACTGGGCGGAAAGCCCCGCCAAGGTCACGGCCCCCGGCTTGGAAGAGCAGGTCATGGGCGCCTACTACCCCAAGGGCGAATACACGACAAAGGAAGCCTTCGAGGCGCTTGGTGACAAACCCTGAGCGCGAGCTACGGGCCCCTCGTCCTGAAACCTGCTCGGAGGAAAATACATGCCCGTTCACAGACCCGGATCGCAACCGCAGCGCCGTTCTGCTGGCGCCTGACCTGCCTGACCGACATCCGTCGTTGCACACAGCAACGCGACGGCCAGCACGACCGGCGATGAGCCGAACTACGCTCGCCGCGAACGGGCCCTTTCCCGGCGATCTGGCCAAGCGGACGAGGAATGGGCCTGCAGCCAGGCGCGCGAGACGCCGGGCTACTTCAAGTCCCTGAACGGCGCGGAGGTGTCCGATTCGGAGCGCAGCCAGCTCTATCCCTGCGCCAGCTTTCTCGGTTCGATGACCGGACCGAACCAGGTCTTCGCCTGGCGCAGCCCCGACGAGTATCAGGGCGTCCTGTTCATGAACAACCGCAACCCTGGCGAATTGTATCTGACCGGGGGCAACAACCCCCCCGCGAAAGGGGTGGTGCCGCCCGGACCCTTCGTCGCGAAGGTCGATGCGACCACGGGCAAGGAGATCTGGCGGACCTATCTCGAAAACGGCAATGTCTCGGGGGCCTGGGTCGGGGCGGCGAACCTCAACATCCTGCCGGACGGCAACATCCCGATCGCCTTCGGCAACCAGCTGGTGAAGCTTGACGGCGATACGGGCCGCATCCTGAAGCGCGATCTGCGCTGCCGACCGGGGCGGCGCCGCCCGAGGGCAGCAACTTCAAGCACCTGACCATCGCGCCGGACGGCACCCTGATCGTCAAGAACCAGACCCGGGCCACGCCCTGCGACATTCAGGGCTCGCTGGCCGCGTTCCAGTGCCCGGGCGGCGTCGCGGCATCGCCCGGCTCGACCATCGTCGCGGTCAATCCCGATACGCTTCGAGATCTACGACCAGATCGGTGTGCCGGAAAACACCGTGGTACCGCACACGATCACGATGTTCGACGGCAAGATCGCGATCTACGCGCCCTCGATCCTCGAAGGCCTATCGCTTCTTCTGGGATCCTGCGACGAAGAAGCTGTCGCAGGACAAGGACTGGGTGATCGGCGACTATCTCGAGCCGGGCCAGACCACGGGCGACGGGCCGGGCATTCTCGGTGACTGGGTGGTCATGCAGGTCAACGGGCTGCCGACGCAAGAAAAGCGCATCCGCCATCGTCGCCATCAACCAGCACGACCCCAGGAAGATCACGCGGATCCAGCCATTCGGCAGCGAACTTCCGACCGGATCGAGCTGGGCGCCGCCCAAGGCCGCAGTCGACGCCGAGAACGACATGGTGTTTTCGGCGGATCTGGACATGAAGAAGATCGGCGGCATCAATCTCGACCGGGCGACCGGGGAAATGACCGTCGCCTGGACGATGGATGCGGCGACCACCGCGCTTCAGGCGCTGTATGGTCCCAAGGACAGCCGCGTCCTGGGCACCGCGCGCGCCGAGGAAGGCGCCACGCTGGAGCAACTCAACCAGAACTTCGCACCGACCTACAAACAGCAGGCCCTGTGGCTCGATGCCAAGACTGGAAAGATCCTGGCCCAATCCGACTACTTCGAACCGATGAACTTCAACACCCTGCTCACCCCCGGCTTCGGCGGCCGTTTCTACTATATGTGGGACAAGGGTTTCATCGTTCTCCAGCCCATGCCGGCGCGGGCCGCGAACTGACACCGGGTTGAACGGAAGGAACAAGTGATGCCGATGTCCATTGCGACCCGCCTCCGCCCCGCCTGCCAGCTTCTCGTGATGCTCGCCTTTGCCATGATCCTCGCCGTGACAGCGCCAGCCGGGCGCGCGAGCGAACCCGACGAGGCCACGACGGAACAGGCCATCGCCGTAGAAGCCTATTTCTATCTCTATCCGCTGGTGGTGATGGAATATACCCGGCGCCAGCTGTCGAATGTGCCTGCGGGAACGCAAGGGCTCGGGGCCCCGACGAACGCCTTTGGCGCTTCGCGAAGCTTTCCGACGCCCGAGATGCACTCGGTCCCGCGGCCGAATTTCGATACGCTCTATTCGCCCGCCTGGGTCGATCTGAGCCAGGGGCCGGTCCTGATGTCCACGCCCGACACCGGCGCGCGCTATCAGGTCATCACCCTTCTGGACATGTGGAGCGAGATGTTTGCCTCGACCGGCACGCGCACGACCGGAAACGGCGCGGGCCATTTCCTGATCACGCCGCCTGGATGGTCGGGCACACGGCCCGCCGATCTGCCGCAGGGCACCATCGACATCCCGGCACCCACCGGGGTCGTCTGGATCATCGGCAGGCTCCAGACCAACGGGACCGAGGATTTCCCGGCGGTCCATGCCTTGCAGGACAAGTTCCTGCTGACCGCCTACGACGACGCCGGCAACCCATTGCCCCCGCAGGCCTTCACGCCCGACGCGCAGCGTAGACATGAAGACCCCGCCCAACCTTCAGGTCGAGGCGATCGGCCCCGCCACGTTCTTCGCGACCGCCGCCGACCTGATGAAGCGGCACCCGCCGCACGCCGTCGACTGGCCGTTCGTGCAGAGAATGTCACGGATCGGACTGGTGGCGGGCAAAGGCTATGATCCGGCGGCGCAGTCCCCGGCGGTTCAAGCGGCGCTGAACGCGGCCCCGGCCAAGGCGCGGGCGATGATGGAATGGAAGTTCCCTCGGCTGGCCACCCCGATCAACGGGTGGTCGATGAACACCGAAGCCGTCGGCACCTATGGCACCGCCTTCTTCAAGCGGGCGGTGATCGCCAAATTCGGCCTCGGCTCCTCTTCTCCAGAGGAATTGGTCTATCCCCTTGCCTTCAAGGATGGCGACGGCAACGGATTTTGACGGCAACACGGCCTATGTCCTGCGCTTTGAAAAGGGCCAGCTGCCGCCGGTCGAGGCGTTCTGGTCAGTCGCACTTTATGACAGCGACGGATTTCCCGTGGCCAACCCTCTGAACCGATACGCCGTGTCGAGCTGGATGCCGCTTGTCTACAACCCGGACGGCTCGCTCGAGATCCTGATCCAGTCGGACACGCCCGCCGACGGCAAAACGGCAAACTGGCTTCCCGCCCCCAAGGAAGGATTCGGTCTGAACATGCGGCTTTACGCCCCGCTCATCGACGTCATCTCGGGCCAATGGGTGCCGCCTGCGGTCGCCAGATCCGGAAAATGACCGGCGGGGCCGTCGCAACGCGCACCTGTTCGTCCCCCCTAAAAAGAGGAACTCCATCCGTGAAGATCATCTCGATGCTTGTGGCGAAAGGTGTCCTTTTCCCTCTCGCCCTGCTTTCGGCCGCCGCGCAGGTCGCCTCGGCCGATACTGCCTCGACCAACCTCGATGCGGCCAATGGCCCGATCCCGGGAGACGTATCGCTTTATGCCGCCGAACTGGCCTGCCAGCAGGAGATCGCCACGCCGGGCTACTTCCCGTCCCTGAACGGGGCAGAGATTTCGGACGCGCAGCGCAGCGGCACCTTTCCCTGCGCAAGCTTCCTCGGCACGCATGACGGTCCGAACGACGTCTTCGCCTTTCGCAGCCTCGACGATTATCCCGGGATTTCCTACATCAACAATCGCTATCCCGGCGAATTGTTCATCGTGGGCGGCGAGTACCCGACCAAGGCCGATCCCCGCGTGCTGGGCCCCTATATCGCCAAGGCCGATGCCGGCTCGGGCCGGCAGATCTGGCGCACCTATCTCGACAATGCCAACGTGTCGGGCCGCTGGATCGGCAATGCGAACCTGAACATCCTGCCGAACGGCAACATCGCCTTCGCCTGGTCCCATTTCATCGCGCTGGTCGATGGCGACACCGGCCGGATTCTCAAGACCAACACCCTGCCCGTCGGCGATGCGCCGATCGCGGATGTGAACTTCAAGCACCTGACCATTGCCCCCGATGGCACGCTGATCCTCAAGGACCAGACCCGGCCGATCGGTTGCACGCTGCAAGGCACGATCGCCATCATCACCTGCTCGCAACAGGGGATGAAGGCGCCAAACTCCATCCTCGTTGCCGTCAACCCCGATACACTTGAGGTGATCGACAGTCTCGGGTTGCCCGAAACGGCCGGTTCCCCCCATATCGTGGCGCCCTACAAGGACAAGATCGCGATCTACGTTCCCATGCTGGATACACTTGCAAGATACTTCTGGGATCCCGTCGCCAGGAAGTTGTCCGCCGACGAAAGCTGGAGCGCGAAGCCGCTGGCCGAAGGCCAGCAGGCGCTGACCGCCCCGACGGTGATCGGTGACTGGATCGCCGTCCAGACCAACGGTTTGTTCAGCAAGGACAAGGCATCGAGCGTCGTCGTCGTCCACCAGGACGATTCCACGCGGATCAACACGATCTTTCCCTTCGGAGAGTTGAAACCGCTCGAGGTCAGTTTCGCGCCGCCCAAGAATGGCGCCGATCCCGAGAACAACATGATCTATTCGGCCGACATGGGCATGCGGAAGGTCGCGGGCATCAGGATCGACCAGGCGACCGGCAAGCTGGAAACGGCATTCGTTCTCGACAACATCACCAGCACGTTCCAGCCGGTCTTCGGGCCGGCCGACAAGCGCGTGCTGATGCTGACCAACATCAAGCTGCCGGTCGCGATCGAACCGATCCCGATCGCGTTGCAAAGGTCTGACTATACAGAACAATTGACATGGCGGGATGCGGCCACGGGAAAGCTGCTGGCCCAGTCGGACTTCTTCGAACCCTTGACGATCAACTCGCTTACCCCGCCCGGATACGGCGGGCGGGTCTATTTTCCGACGGCCGAAGGCAAGGGCTTCTACATCCTGCAAGCGATGCCGGCGGCCATCGCGCCGGCATCGCCCTGAGCGTCCTTTGGGCGCCCTGCCGGTCACGGCCCCGGTTCTGACAGGCGATGATCCGGGGCCAAACGGCAAGGCCGACCCCCGTCGCCGAAGGCCCTGCATGTGGCCGTGCCGCCGGGCCAATATCTGCGGTAGCGCCAGAGTATCCGCTGCACTAAGATCTTTCAGATTGGCCCTATGCCGCCAACAGGCGATTGGCCAAATCAGGTGAATGGAGATGCGATTGAACGCCACGCCCCCCGTTGCATCGCCCGAGAAAACCAGAGCCTGGATCGTCAGCTCAATTCTTGTCGTCGCCTTTGCCCTCGCAGGCTGTGCCACGAGCCTGTCGGAGTCATTCAAGCAATCGCTTTCTGTGGTTGCACCGGAAAAAGTGAACTTCGCCGAACTCGAGTATTACGCAAAGCGTTCCAACGCCGCTTATGATCCGGTCGCGGACATTCGGAAGGCCTATCCGTTGACAACGCGTGCGGTGACGGTTCAGTCGGTCGATGTCCGATATTTCATCGAAACGGATATGGCCAACCGGACACAGACGATTTCAATCCGCGGAACCGCGGAAAAACCCAATGTCTGGGAAGACGTGGAAACGGCGCTCGTCCCCGATGCTGTTCTTGGGATACCCCTGCACCGCGGCTTCCAGAGAGATGCAAAGGCCGTCCTGGCGGATTCAACACCTTATCTGCGAAAGGATTTTCCGCTGCGCATCACCGGCCATTCGCTCGGCGGCGCTGTCGCGGTCATCCTGGCGGAATATTATGCCAAGGAAGGATATGACGTCGAACGATTGGTGACTTTCGGTCAGCCCAGGGTGACCACCCGCATGACACAGGATGACTTGGACACCCTGCTTTCGATCACGACCCGCGTGGTCAACGATCTCGACGTCGTTCCGATGATCCCACCCTATACCGACGTGCGCCCATACCAGCACTTTACCCCCGAGGTCATTCTCCGCGCCGGCCCGAATTATGTCTATCTCGAGCAACACGACGCCGACCGTCTGTCGATTGGCGAATTCTGGCGCAACCTCACCGACTTCTCGGCCAAGGATCATCACATGGATGGCTATCTTGCCAATATCGAGGGCAAGGTCGCAAACGGCTCGCGGCAGGTTCCCTACCTGTTTCGATCTTCATCCGAAAGCCCGATGGTCACGGCCTTGAAGTAGGTCGCGGCGTTTCGGTGCTGCCCCCGGGCGGGCATCGTTGCGCAGCCGAAAGGACGCGCCCCTGGGGTCATACCGCCAAGTGGTGCCGAAGGGCCCGGTCGCCGGCACCGCAAGACGCAACCATCGGCCACACTGGCGCAGGTCATCCCGGTTTCTGGGCGGCGAATTCGACAGGCCGGAAATCCGCGAGTTGGGTTGAGAGAAGCAGTGGATCGGGTGCCGGAAGATCGGCGATCAGCAGCGCCTCCGACAGTCCGGCCTGCGCGTGGATCGCACCGTCCGCCCCGACCAGAACCGACCCGCCGCAATAGGTCAGATCACCTTCCACGCCACAGTAGTTCGCGTAGGCGATTGCGGTCGCGTGGTTCACCGCCTGCGCGGGAACCGTCAAATTGGGCACATGACCAAACGGCATCATGTTGGCTGTCGGACATAGGATAAGTGAGACGCCCTGCCCGGCAAGATTCCGGATCACGGCCGCGAACTCGATATCATAGCAGATCAGAAGCGAGGTCTTGATACCTTCAAGATCGAACATGCCGAGTGTATCACCCGGGCTATAGAGCCTTTTTTCACGGGCACCGTAGAGCTGCGTCTTGCGATATTGCGACAAGATGCGACCATCCGCATCTAACGCCAACGCAGCGTTGTAGACCTGCGGACCATCACGTTCGGCAACGCCGATGGTGATCCCGCACCCCGCCTGCCGGATCATCGGCGCCAGCAGCGCGGCCCAATCTGCCATGGACCGCGCGGCAGCACCCGGATCCTCGACGTTGTAGCCGGGCAGAAACACCTCCGGAAAAACCGCCATCCGCGCGCCGGCAGCCCCCGCGGCGGTCAGCATCCGCCCGATGGTTCGCAGCGCACCATCGAGATCGCCTTCGGGCGACATCCCCTGATAGATCGCAATCCTCATGCCATTGCCCTCTGCCTCTGCATCCGCCGCCGCCTCGATCCGATTCCGCGAGAGTTGCCCAACCTGACGAAGAACGACCGTCGGCGCCAGTCTCAGCGTGTTCAAGATGCCGGTGCGCGCGTCAGCGCCCTCGGTGATCGCGCGGCCGGGCCGATCGCCGGAACTCCGTTCTTTCGCCAAGGCCGGAACACCTGCATCATGGCCCTGAACGAGGATGCGTGGAGGAAACGCCATGTTCGGAACCGCAATGGCTGTGGGCAGCTTGCCCCGGGGCGCCGCACCGGCGCGATTCCCGGCCGGGGCCGCCTGATGCCCGGCTCAAGCCCCCCGACATCCCCCGTTGAAGACCTGCGCACCACTGTCTCGGTGCCGTTCAATGAGGCGAAAGCGATGCCGAAGTCGGTCTATACCTCGGCCGATTTCGCCGAACGGGAAGTAAGCCGGATCTTCGCGCGTGAATGGGTCTGTGCGGGGCGCGCCGATGCGCTGGACAGACCGGGCGATTACCTGACGACGGAAATTGCGGGCGAGCCGATCCTCGTGCTGCGCGACGGCGACGGGCAGGTTCGGGCGATGTCGAATGTCTGTCGCCACAGGATGTCGGTGCTGCTCGAGGGGCGCGGCAACACGCGGTCGATCGTGTGCCCCTACCACGCCTGGACCTACAACCTCGACGGCACGCTGCGCGGGGCGCCCGCGATGACGCTGAACAAGGCATTCTGCAAGACCGACATCACCCTGCCCCCCGTTCGCTGCCGCGTCTGGCTGGGCTGGATCATGGTCACGCTGAACCCCGACGCGCCGGAACCCGCGACACGCCTTGCGGGCGTGTCCGAACTCGTCGGCGCATACCGCATGGAAAACTATCGTGAACTGTTCCGCGAGACCTTCCACTGGAAGACCAACTGGAAGGTTCTGGCGGAAAACTTCATGGAAAGCTATCACTTGCCGGTCTGTCACAACGGAACAATCGGTGGTCACGTCGACCTTGAAAAGATGGACTGCCCCGAGGGTCTGCCCGCGTTCAACTATCACTCCATCCTGAAGAACGATGCACTCGACCTGGCACTTGCGCATCCCGCGAACTCGGTGCTTCAGGGCGAACAGCGCCGGACGACATGGCTGATCTCGGTCTATCCATCGCTGATGATCACGCTTTCGCCGGGGTATTTCTGGTATCTGTCGCTGACCCCGGACGGACCGGGGCAGGTCAAAGTGCTCTACGGCGGCGGCCTTGCCCCCGAATTCGTGGAAGACCCCGGCGCGCACGACCATTTCAGCCGTCTCAAGGCGCTGCTCGACGCGGTGAACCTGGAAGACAAGGGGTGCGTGGAGCGGGTCTATCGCGGGCTGAACGCCGGTTTGTCGGCCCCCGGCCCTCTCAGCCATCTCGAACGCCCGAACTTCGATTTCGCCCGCTACATCGCGGCGATGATGGCAGAGTGAACGCACCCTGCCCGCCCGATGCTCCGGGTCCATCGGTAATGGGACGGGCCATGGGGGCCGGGCGCGGCGCAGAAAATCGCGCCTTGGTGAAACGGTCGACGCGCCAGCGTCACACACCATCGGCTAGAATTCGACATCGAGGCGGGCCGGCGTCGCCAGCCCGCCCGCACCGCAAGGCGCCATGATCCGAAGGAGGACACCATGACCGACTATGAAACGGACTACACCGATTTCCGTGACACGCCGTTTCACGAGCACGGCGACGAGGTTCCGTCCAACAGATCCGGAAACCCGACCTTCTATGACGTGATCGAGGCGCGCGCCTCGCGCCGGGGGTTCATGATCGGCGGTCTTGCCGCGGTCGCGACAGGGCTCTTCGGCGCGGCGATGACACCGCGCGGCGCGCTGGCGCAGACGACCGCCCCTTCCGGCCTGCTGGGTTTCGCCCCGGTTCCGGTCAGCCGCGAGGACAAGGTGGTGGTGCCCGCGGGATACAGGGTGCAGATCGTCGCCCCCTGGGGCACACCCGTTGCGGGCGAGATGCCAGCCTTCCGCCCCGGCGCGAACACCGGTTCGGAACAGGGGATGCAGGTCGGTTCGCATCACGACGGGATGCACTTCTTTCCGATCGACGGATCATCCTCGGACGGATTTCTGGTCATCAACCATGAGTATGTCGAACCGCGCTTCCTGCATGCCGAAGCCTGGGCAGGTCAGGCACTGGATGGCGATATGGTGGTGTTCGACGCGAACGGTATGCGCGACGACGACGAGGTTCTCAAGGAGATCAATGCACATGGATGCACTGTCGCGCGCGTGACCCGAAGCGCCGATGGCGCATGGAGCGTCGTGCCCGATCCCGGGAACCGCCGGATCACCGGCCTGACCGAGATGGAGATCGCGGGCCCGGTGCGCGGCACGGCCCTGCTTGCGACGAAGTTCTCACCCGAGGGGACAAGAACCCGCGGGACGCTGAACAATTGCGCCCACGGCGTCACGCCCTGGAACACCTACATGGCCGCCGAGGAAAACTGGGCCGGCTACTTCGTGAACGCGAGCGGCACTCTGCCGCGCGAACAGGATCGCTATGGCCTGCCCGAGGATGCCTCGCGCTACGGCTGGGACAAGGCCACCTCGGGGGCGGATGCGTTTGTCCGCTTCAACGCGGCGCCCACCGGGGCGGGTCCGGCCGATGACTACAGGAACGAGCCCAACACCTTTGGCTGGATGGTGGAATTCGATCCGTTCGATCCGGCGGCGGTGCCAGTCAAGCGCACCGCACTCGGGCGCTTTGCCCATGAGGGCATCGTCTTTGCCCCCGCGGTCGATGGCCGGCCGGTCGTTTGCTATTCGGGCGACGATTCCCGGTTCGAATACATCTACAGGTTCGTCTCCGCAGCGCCCTACGACGCGGCAACGGCCTCGGGCGCGTTGCTCGACGACGGCACGCTATATGTCGCGCGCTTCAATGCGGATGGAAGCGGCGACTGGCTGGCGCTGCGCCCCGGCGAGAACGGACTGACACCGCAGAACGGATTTGCCGATCTGGCCGATATTCTCGTCAACACGCGCCTCGCCGCGGACATGGCGGGCGCGACCAAGATGGACAGGCCGGAATGGGGGACAGTCGATCCCGGCACGGGCGAGGTCTATTTCACGCTGACCAACAACACACGCCGCACCGAGGAACAGGTCGATCCGGTCAACCCGCGCGCCAAGAACGCGTTCGGCCAGATCGTGCGCTGGAGGTATGACGGCAACGACCACGCGGCGGATCGTTTCCGTTGGGAGTTGTTCGTGATCGCCGGCCCGGAAGACCGCTCTGCGGTGTTCACCGGGCAGGCGCTGGGCGAGGACAACATCTTTGCCTGTCCGGACGGCATCTGGTGCGATCCGCAGTCGCGACTCTGGATCCAGACCGACATGGGCGACATTGGCCCCGACCAGACCGGCCCCCTGGCGGAGTTCGGGATGAACCAGATGCTCGCGGCCGACCCTGCCACAGGCGAGATCCGGCGTTTTCTGACCGGGCCCTGGGGGCAGGAGATCACCGGCGTTATCAGCACGCCCGACGGCACCACGATGTTCGTCAACGTGCAGCACCCTGGCGCACAGGCAAGTGCCGAGGATTTTGCCGCCGGCCGGTTCGGATCGGGATTTCCCGATTATGACGGCACACCGCCACGATCGGCCACGCTGGCCATCACCCGTGCCGATGGCGGCCGCATCGGCGCCTGAGGCGGCTTCGTTCCTGCCCGGGCGGACCTGCCCGGGCAGCCCCCCTTGCACCACGGCGGCGCGGCGCATAAAAACCGCGCGATCTGCGTGCGGTGGAGGGCGCGATGCCGCTTCTGGTGATGAAATTCGGCGGCACCTCGGTGGCCGACCTCGGCGCGCATCGGGAACGCGGCCGGAAAGGTCAAGCGCGAGGTCGAGCGTGGCTATGACGTGATCGTCATCGTCTCGGCCATGTCCGGCAAGACCAACGAGCTGGTCGGCTGGGTCGAGACAGACCTCGCCCCTCTACGACGCGCGCGAATATGACGCCGTGGTGTCCTCGGGCGAAAACGTGACCGCCGGGCTGATGGCGCTGACCTTGCAGGAAATGGACGTGCCCGCCCGCTCGTGGCAGGGCTGGCAGGTGCCGATCATGACCACCTCGGCCCATTCCGCGGCCCGCTTCGTCGACATCCCGCGCGACAACATCGACGCGAAGTTCGCCGAAGGCTTCAAGGTCGCCGTGGTCGCAGGCTTTCAGGGCGTCAGCCGCCGAAGGCCGGATCACCACGCTTGGCCGGGGCGGGTCCGACACCACCGCCGTCGCCTTCGCCGCCGCCTTCGGTGCGGAACGCTGCGACATCTACACCGACGTCGATGGCGTCTACACCACCGACCCCCGCATCACCTCCAAGGCGCGCAAGCTGGACCGGATCGCCTTCGAGGAAATGCTGGAACTGGCCTCGCTTGGCGCCAAGGTGCTGCAAACCCGCTCGGTCGAACTGGCGATGCGCTACAAGGTGCGGCTGCGGGTGCTGTCGTCCTTCGAGGATGACGACGAAAACGTCTGGAACCCTGGTCTGCGACGAGGAGGAAATCATGGAATCGAAAGTTGTCTCCGGCGTCGCCTATTCGCCGCGACGAGGCGAAGATGACCCTGGTCAAGGTCGAGGACCGCCCCGGCATCGCCGCCGCGATCTTCGGCCCGCTGGCCGAGGCGGGTGTGAACGTCGACATGATCGTCCAGAACATCTCGGAACTGGACGACCACGGCAAGCGCGCCTATACCGACATGACCTTCTCCTGCCCGACGAACCAGGTGGACCGCGCGCAAGAAGGCGATGGAGGATGCGCGCGGCGAGCGGTGCAGATCGTCTACGGCGACCTGGTCGTGCCGACACCGATGTCGCCAAGGTCTCGGTCGTCGGCATCGGCATGCGCGTCACGCCGGCGTGGCGGCGCAGATGTTCGCGGCGCTGGCCGCCGAAAACATCAACATCAAGGTCATCACCACCTCCGAGATCAAGATCTCGGTCCTGATCGACCGCAAGTACATGGAACTGGCCGTGCAGGCCCTGCACGACGCCTTTGCGCTCGAAAAGGCCTGAGCCAGGCCCGCGACCGCCGGGCAATCGGCACCGCAACGCGTCGGCAAGATCTCTAAGGCCCGCGAATACCCGATCGGCCGGGCGGCCCGGACCGGCAGCGCATGCGGCAGGCCGTGGTGCAAGACCCGCACCCCGGCGGCCGCCCGACTGACCGGCGCCGATCAACGCTGCCACACGTCGAGGCGCCCTGCCGGCCGGATTGCAACGGGACTGCAACACGCTCTGCGCATCCGGCCCGACGCGACGACAGGCCCCTTCGCGCGTGCCACCAAAGCCGTTTCCACTTTCGCGCCGATATGGTCTAACCTCAGTCAACGCACCCCCGGCACGCGCCCGGCCAAACTGTCCGAAGGACCGATGCCAGAACGCACCGAAAGCGAAAGCCGCAAGCTTCTGAGCCGCTTGCGCGACACTCTGGCCGAACCGGGCGCGGGGCAGGAACGGCTGGACCGGATCACCCACCTGATCGCCGACTAGCATGGGGACCGAGGTCTGCTCGATCTACCTCTTCCGCGACCCCGAAACGCTGGAGCTCTGCGCGACCGAAGGGCTGAAACCGCGAGGCCGTCCACCAGACCCGGATGAAGCTGGGCGAAGGCCTTGTCGGGCGCGTCGCGCGCAGCGGCCAGCCGATCAACACCGCCAACGCGCCCGCCGAAAAGGGCTTTCGCTACATGCCCGAAACGGGGGAAGAGATCTTATTCCTCTTTCCTCGGCGTTCCGATCCAGCGGGTCGGCGAAAAGCTGGGCGTGCTGGTCGTGCAGTCCAAGGACGCCCGCCAGTTCTCCGACGACGAGATCTATGCGCTCGAAGTCGTGGCCATGGTGCTGGCCGAGATGACCGAACTTGGCGCCTTCGCCGGCGAGGCGACGGCGATGTCGGGCGCTGCACAAGCAGCCGGTCGATGTTCCGCGGCGGCGATCCGGACAGGAAGGCACCGCCGAGGGCCGCGTCTGGCTGCACGAACCGCGCGTCGTCATCACCAACCCCGTCGCCGACGACCCGCTGACCGAGATCGACCGCCTCCGCGCTGCGGTGGGCGAGCTGCGCGTGTCGGTCGATGACCTGCTGTCGGCGCGCAAGCGCTGGACAAGGACCAGAAGCAGGTGCTCGAGGCCTACCGGATGTTCGCCAATTCGCGCGGCTGGCTGCGCCGGATGGAAGAGGACATCGATGCGCGGCCTGTCCGCCGAGGCGGCGGTCGAAAAAGAACAATCCGCCGCCCGCGCCCGGCTGGAACAGGTGCCCGACGCCTACCTGCGCGAACGGCTGCACGATCTTGACGACCTCTCGAACCGCCTGCTGCGCATCCTGACCGGCCAGGGCAAGGACACCGGGGCCGAGATGCCGGAAAACCCGGTCCTCGTCGCCCGCAACATCGGCCCGGGCGAACTGCTGGAATACGGCCGCAAGCTGCGCGGGCGTGGTGCTCGAGGAAGGCTCGGTCGGCAGCCATGCCGCCATCGTCGCCCGCGCGCTGGCGATCCCGCTGGTCATCCACGCCGAACGCATCACCGCCGAGGCGCTGAACGGCGACCCGATCCTGGTCGACGGCGATCAGGGCATCGTGCACCTGCGCCCCGAGGAAACCGTCGCCGCGCGCCTTCCGCGACAAGATCGCGATGCAGGCCGAGGCGCAGAAACGCTATGCCTCGCTGCGCGGCCTGCCCGCCACCGCGCAATGCGGCACGACCGTCGCCCTGCACATGAACGCAGGCCTGATGGCCGATCTGCCCAGCCTTGAAGGCTCGGGTGCCGAAGGCGTCGGCCTGTTCCGCACCGAATTGCAGTTCCTCGATCCGCACCAGATGCCGCAAGCGGGCCGAACTGGCCCGCCTTTACGCCCGCGTGATGGACGCGGCAAAGGGCAAGCGCGTGGCCTTCCGCACGCTCGACATCGGATCGGACAAGGTGCTGCCCTACATGAAGCCGCAGGACGAGCCGAACCCCGCGATGGGCTGGCGCGCGATCCGCGTCGGCCTCGACAAGCCGGGCGTGCTGCGGATGCAGTTGCAGGCGCTGATCCGCGCGGCGAACGGCCGGCCGCTGACGGTCATGTTCCCCTTCATCGCGCGAGCTGGACGAATTCCACCAGCCGCGCGCGACCACCTGCTGCGCGAGCTTGACCGCGAGGCGGCGCTGGGCCATCCGGTGCCCGAGACGGTCGAGATCGGCGCGATGCTGGAGACGCCCTCGCTCGCCTATGCGCCCCGGGCGTTCTTCGAGCTGGTCGATTTCATCTCGATCGGCGGCAACGACCTCAAGCAGTTCTTCTTCGCCGCCGACCGCGAGAACGAACTGGTGCGCCGGCGCTATGACACGCTGAACTGTCGGCTTCCTGGGCTTTCTGGACCAGATCGTCGCGCGCTGCGCCGAGACGGACACGCCGCTGTCCTTCTGCGGCGAGGATGCCGGGCGCCCGATCGAGGCGCTGTGCCTTGCCGCCATGGGCATCCGCAGCCTGTCGATGCGCCCGGCCTCGATCGGCCCGGTCAAGGCCTGCTTGCGGCGGGTCGATCTTGCCGAGGCGCGCGGCGTGATCGACGGGGCCATCGCGGGCGGGCGCGCAATCGGTGCGCCCGGCGGTGATGGACTGGCTGGCCAGCCTGCCCGAGTGACCCCCCCGAGTGACCCCGGCGCGCGGGGCCGGGGGTTTCACACCCCCGGACCCCCGTGGGGTATTTCGGCAAGAAAGAAACCCCGTGGGCGGGGTCAGGCGCCGTGCAGGCGGGCCGGGCCGAGCGCCTGTCCGAAGGCCTTGATCACGGGCTCGATCCCGTGGCGTTCGGCAAGCCGCAGGAGGCCGAAGCGGACATGCGCCATTTCACGGTAATAGCCGAGGAAGGCGGCATTGAGCCCTGCCCCCGCCACGGCGCCGAGAACGGGAACCGCCTGCGCCATCACCTTCTGCCCGAGCACCGCGGCCAGTTTCGGCGCCGCGGCCGCCAGCACGCGTTGCAGCGCGGCGGCCGGTCACCGCGAGCCTCGCTCCGAGAAAGGCGGTGTTCACCCCGTCGTCCCGCGCAATCGGGCTGCCGGCGGCGAAGACGCGCAGCGCCTCGAGCCGGACCGAGGGATCGTCTGGGTCGAACCCTTCCTCGGCGGCGGCACGCCGGATGGCATGCAGGATCACCGTGATCGTGAGAGGAAGTTCGGCAATCGAGGTGGCAAGACCCCCTGCCCCCCCGGCGGCCCCGGTGAGTGCGGCCAGCGCCATCGGCCCGCGCGGGCCGAGATCGGGGGCGTGGCGCCCGGAGGCTGCGATCCGGTAGCCCCGGTCCAGCGCGGCGCGCGTCACGGCCTCGAGACGCACCCGCATTTCGGCGGGCATCGCCTCGATCCGGTCCTCGATCCGTCCGCCGAGACGGTTCAGCACGCTGACCACGGGACCGTTCGCGCGCCGAAAACGCAGCGCGAGCCGCGCGATTTCCGGCGCGGGATCGACATCGGCGGGAACGGGCAACGCGGCCCCGGAAAGTCTGTCCATTCTCGGGAAGGTAGGGTGCGCGGGCCTGTCGCGCAATGGCCGGCGCGCTTTGCGCGACGGGGCGGCGGATCAGCCTGGCAGATAGGGTGGCACGGCCCGCTCCACCGGCCCGCCCACCCCGCGCCATGCGCCGGCCACGACCTCCAACCCCAGCACCCGGTCCGGATTGGTGGGGGGCGGCATCTGCACATCGTCCAGGCGGCGAAAGCCGAAGCGCCCATAGTAGGGCGCATCGCCCACAAGCAGCAGGCGGCTCCATCCAAGCCTGCGCGCCTCGGACAGGCTTTCGTGGATCAGGTGGGCACCCAGCCCTTCGCCCTGGCGCGTGGGATGCACCGCGACCGGGCCGACCAGCAGCACCGGACAGCCCGATACGCGCACCGGCCAGTGCCGGATCGCGGCGGCCAATGTGGCGTCGGTGTCGCGCAGCACAAGGCAAAGTCCGGCGACCGGAGGCACCCCCTCGCGCAGCCGGTAGGACGACAGGGCGGTGCGTCCGGGTGCAAAGCAGAGGTCGTAGAGCGCCTCCACTTCCCACGCGTCGGCTTCGGTTTCCTCATCGAGGTGATACACGGGCGCAGCCTTTGTCGTGTCGAATTCTCTGGATGCGCGGGTAGCACGCAGCTAGGTCACGCACAAACCCAAGCTGAGGTTCCGCGATGTTCTACCGCCCCGAAGACGGCCATGGCTTGCCGCACAACCCGTTCAACGCGATCGTCACGCCCCGACCGATCGGCTGGATCTCGTCGACCGGGGGCCAGGGCGACAACCTTGCGCCGTATTCGTTCTTCAACGCGGTGGCCTATACCCCGCCGCAGGTGATGTTCGCCTCGACCGGGGTGAAGGATTCGGTTCTGAACATCCGGGAAACCGGCGTGTTCTGCGTCAACATCGTCGAGGAGGCGATGTTGCACGCGATGAGTGCGACATCGGCCGTGGTGGCGCGCGGCATCGACGAGTTTGCCCTGGCCGGCATCGCGCGGGTGGCATGCCGGACGATTGCCTGTCCACGGGTCGCGGGGGCGCCCGCCGCGCTGGAATGCCGGGTGGTGCGGGAAATCGCGCTCAACGGGCAGGACAACATCCTGACGATCGGCGAGGTCAGCGGCATTCACCTGCGCGACGATTGCATGATCGACGGGCGTTTCGATGTGACGCGGTTCCATCCGGTGGCCCGCATGGGCTATCGCGACTATGCCGTGGTGCGCGAGGTGATCGACGTGCCACGGCCCGGCGAGCGCTAGCGCGCGGCGCGCGGCAGCGAGCGCAGCCCGCGGGCGCATCGGGCGTCTTCCCTCGCGGCCGATCGCCCCCTAGTCTCTTGCGGAAACCCCGAGAGGAGACGTGATGCAGACGATGATCGGTGTGATCGGCGGATCGGGCCTTTACCAGATCGACGGGCTGGAAGGCGCGTCGTGGATGAAGGTGGAGACGCCCTGGGGCGCGCCATCCGACGAGGTTCTGGTGGGGCGGCTCGGCGGGGTCGCGATGGCCTTCCTGCCGCGGCACGGGCGAGGGCATGTGCATGCGCCCGGCGCCATCCCCTTCCGCGCCAATATCGACGCCTTGAAGCGGCTCGGGTGCACCGACGTGATCTCGGTTTCGGCCTGCGGGTCGTTCCGCGAGCAATACCGGCCCGGCGATTTCGTGATCGTCGACCAGTTCATCGACCGCACGGTTGCGCGCGAGGCGTCGTTCTTCGGGACAGGCTGCGTCGCCCATGTGAGCATGGCCCAGCCGACCTGTCCGCGCCTGGGCGCGGCCTGCGCGGAGGCGGCACGGGCCGAAGGCATCACCGTGCACGGCGAGGGCACCTACCTGTGCATCGAAGGGCCGCAGTTTTCCTCGCTGGCCGAAAGCCGCCTCTACCGTTCGTGGGGCTGCGACGTGATCGGGATGACCAACATGCCCGAGGCCAGGCTCGCCCGCGAGGCCGAGCTTTGCTATGCCTCGGTCGCGATGGTGACCGACTACGATTGCTGGCACGAGAGCCATGGCGCGGTGGACGTGGCACAGGTGATCGCCGTTCTGACCGGCAATGCGGCACGGGCGCGTGGCATGATCGCCCGGCTGCCGGGCCTTCTGGGGGCGGCGCGCGTGCCATGCCCGCACGGTTGCGACAGGGCACTGGATTTCGCGATCATGACGGACCCCGCGCGGCGCGACCCGGTGCTGGTGGGCAGGCTCGACGCCGTGGCGGGCCGCGTTCTGGGATGAAGGCGTGGACGTTTGGCGTTGCGCTGTCGATCGTGGCGGCGCCGGGCCTTGCGGATGATTCCGTGCGCGTGACCGGACGATTGGGCGATGCCGCCTTCTATCACCTCGTCGCTTGCGGCAAGCCCCCCGGCGGAGAGTGCCGGCGGCCGCTCCGCCGGTGGCCACCCGAACTTGCCCGCGACATCACCGTGACGATGCTGCCCGCCATCGACCGGGTGCGACCGGCGGTGGCCGCGGAAATCGATGCCGCACTCGACCGGGCGATCGCCGCGGTGAATGCGGTCGGGGCCGGTATCCGCCTGCGCCGGGTCGCGGACAACACCGCGGCACTGATCCGTGTCCAGATCCGGTCGCCCCGCACGCTTGCCCTGATGGCGGACGAGACGCGCGATCGCTATGTGCCGGGCGGCATGGTCGTGTTCGACCAGGGGATGGCGGACCGGATCGGCGGGGCCGACATCGTGCTGTCGTCGGCATTGTGGTTGACCGAGACGAAATCCGTCGTGCTGGAAGAGTTGACCCAGTCGCTCGGACTGCCGTTCGATGTGCAGGGCGCGCATTATCGCAACCGTTCGATCTTTTCGCAGGACGCAAACAGTGTCACGGTCCTTGCAGGCCAGGATGCAACCGCGCTGCGCCTGCACTATCCTCCGCCCTTCTGATCCCAAGGCCAGACATGCAGAAAACCGTCAAGGACTACATCCGCACCATCGTCGACTTCCCGCATGAGGGGATCCTGTTCCGCGACGTGACCACGCTCTTCGCCGATGCCGCGCGGATTTCGCATGGCGATCGACCAGTTGCTGCACCCCTATGCCGGCATGCGGATCGACAAGGTCGCGGGGCTCGAGGCGCGCGGCTTCATCCTGGGCGGCGCCATCGCGCATCAGCTCGTCGACCGGCTTCGTGCCGATCCGCAAGAAGGGCAAGCTGCCCGGGCAGCACGATCGCGCAGGCCTACACAGCTCGAATACGGCGAGGCGGTGGTCGAGGTCCACGACGACGCCATGCTGCCGGGCGAGACGGTGCTGCTGGTCGATGACCTGCTGGCCACCGGCGGCACCGCCGAGGCGGGCATCAAGCTGATCGAGCGGCTGGGCGCCGAGGTGTCGGCTGCGCCTTCGTCGTCGATCTGCCCGATCTGGGCGGGCGTGCGAAGCTTGAGGCGCTGGGCATGGACGTCCACGCGCTTTGCGCCTTCGAGGGGCTGTAGGTAAGGGTTTGGCAAGGGAATCGCCCTAGCCTTGGGTCATCCGGGGTTGCAAACTCGGATGAAAATCGCGACCACAACCCAACCCCAGACTCCCAAGCCCCCGCCGATTTCAGCCCGGCGGGGCAAACCCCGAGCCGCGGGGTCCGGATCGCGCAGCACCGCGCCGGGGTTCATGATGCCCGCCGGATCGAGCGCCGCCTTGATCGCGCGCATCGCGGCCAGCTTGGCCGGATCGCCGTAGCGTTTCCAGATCATCGACCTTCAGCCGCCCGATGCCATGTTCGGCGCTGACCGAACCGCCCATCGGCCGCAACCAGGTCGTGCAGCAGCGTCTTGATCGCGGCCCGGCTGTTCTCATGGTCGGCGCGGCTGCGACCGGCCGCGGGAAAACGTTGTAATGCAGGTTGCCGTCGCCCAGATGGCCAAAGCAGTTGATCCGCCAGTCGCCCAACCCGGCCAGCGCCGGGCCCGCCGCCGCGATGAAGTCCGCCACCGCGCCCAGCGGCAGCGAGATGTCGTGGCTCGACACCGCGCCGATCCGGCGGTTCGCCTCGGGGATCGTCTCGCGCAGATGCCAGAAATCCGCCCGCTGGGCCTGCGATTGCGGCGATCACGCCGTCCTGCACCAGCCCCTGCTCGACGCCGCCTCGCAACAGGCGCCGCCAGCGCCGTCGTCGGGTCCAGCCCGTCGGGCAGGCCCACGTCGATCAGCACCATCCAGTCGGGGGCGTCGGCAAGGGCTGGCGCACCTCCGGCATCGTCTCGGCCAGAAACTCGAGCCCCGTCCGTGCCGATCAGTTCGAAGGCCGAGATCAGCCCGCCGAGCCGCGCCTGCGCCAGCGACAGCAGCGCCAGTGCCGCCTGCGGGCGCTCGCACCACCAGCAACGCCGTGCCGATGCGCGGCGGGCCGGGGGACCAGCTTCAGGCTCGCCGCGGTGATGACCCCCAGCGTGCCCTTCGGCGCCGATCAGCAGGTGGCGCAGATCATAGCCGGTATTGTCCTTGCGCAGCCGCTTCAGCCCGTGCAGCACCGCTGCCGTCGGGCAGCACCGCCTCGATCCCGAGGCAGAGATCGCGCGCATTGCCATAGCGCAGCACGTTCACGCCGCCCGCATTGGTCGACAGGTTGCCGCCGATCCGCGCCGAGCCTTCCGAGGCCAGCGACAGCGGGAAACAGCCGGCCCACCTCCTGCGCCGCGGCCTGCACGTCGGCCAGGATCATGCCCGGCCTCGGCCACCAGCACGTTCTCGTCGGGATAGACCGCCGCGCATGCGCCGCCATCCGTTCCAGCGACAGCGATCACCGGCGCGGGCCCTTCGGCAAGCGATCTGCCCCCCGACCAGACCCGGTGCCGCCGCCCTAGGGCACGATGCCCACCCGGCGCTCGGCATGCAGGCCCGCGACCAGGTCTGCGACACCTCGTCCGGCGCGGACGCGCGACGACGCCGGCCCGCCCCTGCCACCGCCCGCGCGGCTCGTCCAGATAGCGCGGCTCCGGCGGGCGCAGCGTGGCCTTCGGGCAGCGCGGCCGCAAGGCGCGCCACAAAGGACGGATCGGCGGGGTTCAGCATCGGCACCTCCAGCCTCCTGCTTAGCGGGCGGCGGGCGCAATGCAACCCGTCAGTCAAGCCCCCGGGCAGCAGCACCATGATGGTGGGGCGCGAGGGCAGCGTGCCCAGCGAGACGGTCAAGCTGCCGGTCTCCGGACGCACGACATCGAACTTGCCCGCCATATCCGCCAGGAACTGATCCAGCGACGCGCCCGAGAACCAGTGCATCGGGATCACGACCGACGACCGCAGCCGGTCGACCACCTCGATCATCGCGGCATGTGCGCATGGTATAGCCGCCATCCACCGGCACCATCACCACATCGAGCCGGCCGATCGCCGCATATTGCGCCGGCATCGGGATCTGGTGCAGATGGCCCAGATGGCCGATGCACAGCCCCGCCACCTCGAAGACGAAGATCGAATTCCCGTTCGGCGCGCACGCTGTCCCGTAGGAGCGGACATCGGTCGTCACGTTGCGCACCAGCATCTCGCCCAGATCGAGGTGTGATCGGCAGGCCGCCCCTTCGCCCCAGCCCGGCAGCACATGGGGAATGCGCGGATCGGGGCGCGCGGTCCAGTGGGTGCCATGGGCATTGTTCATCGTCACCACATCGGGCACCGCATCACGGCGGCCAAGATAGCCGGTATAATCGGTCGCGGCGATCAGCCCGCCCTGCGTCTCGCAGCAGCAAGGCTCGCATGGTCGAGATAGCGTCAGCCGCACCGTCTGCGCGGCGAGCGGGTCCCCGAATGCCGCACGGTCAGCACCTCGACGCCCGGCGTGGCGTCGGCAAGGCTATGCAATGGCTGGGACACGCGTCTTGCGCCGTGGCGAGCCATCGGCAACGATCGGATGGCGGGCAAGCAAAGGCTCAGCACTGCGACTCGGCATCATCGGGCACCTCCGTTGACCCTGAAGGATTAGGCGCGTTGCGCGCGACGTCAC
Source organism: uncultured Alphaproteobacteria bacterium (assembly GCA_963700485.1). Taxonomy (GTDB): domain Bacteria; phylum Pseudomonadota; class Alphaproteobacteria; order Rhodobacterales; family Rhodobacteraceae; genus Aliitabrizicola. Next base: position 58,392 of record CAVOXQ010000017.1, on the reverse strand, counting down.
GCTGTGCGGGCAGATCACGGCCACCGTGGATCAGCCCGACATCGGTGCGGCCGCGCCGATCGCCGCGCAGGTTGGCGTAAAGCACATGGTTGCGCCAGCGACCGTTGATCTGCAGATAGCTTTGCGCCACCCCTTCGTATTTGAAGCCGCGATTTTTCCAGCACCCCGCGCGACGCCGTGTTTTCGGGCAGGCAGGCGGCCTCGATCCGGCTGAGATCCATCGTGGTGAAGGCATGATGGACCACCGCCACGGATCGCCTCGCGCATGTAGCCCTTGCCGCGCATGGGGCTGGCCGATCCAGTAGCCAAGCGTCGCCGGCCTGCGCCGGCCCACGCCGGATATTGTCGAGCGTGATCGCCCCCAGCAGCGCCTGCATCCTCGCGCCGGATCAGCAAAAGCGGCAGCGCCGTGCCCTGCGCATGTCGCGCGCTGCGCCCAGTAGACCCGGTTGGTAAAGGCCTTGCGCGTCAGATGATCCGCAGACCAGATCGGCTCCCACGGCGTCAGAAATCCGCGGCTTCCTCGCGCAGCAGCGACCAGGCGCGAAATCGGCATGCGCAGGCAGGCGCAGCGTCATCCGCTCGGTCTCGATCCGGATCTTGCGCCGCAAGCCCAGCATCAGGCGGCGAGCCCCTCGCGGATCTGCTCGATGCGCGGGCGCCCGTCGACCGGACCATAGAGCGCCAGCGCCGCGTCGCGCCTGCGTCAGCTGGCCCGGCATAGTCGCGCACGTCGCCGCGGTCGACCGCATCGATCTTGGCCACCGCCTCGTCGAGATCGGGCACCCGGCCCCAGATGGCCAGCAGCCGCGCCAGACGTTCGGCCCGCGCCGAGGGGCTTTCCAGCCCCATCAGCAAGCCCGGCCTTCATCTGCGCCCGCGCACGCGCGACCTCGGCCTCGGTCATGTCGCCGGCCGCGCGCTTCAACTCGTCGATCGTCAGCTCGGTCAGTTCGCCGATCTCGGCTTCGGAGGTGCCGGCATAAATCGTGATCTGGCCGGTATCCTCATAGGCCCCCGACTGCGCGAAGATCGAATAGCACAGGCCCCGTTCCTCGCGGATCTTCTGGAACAGCCGCGAGGACATGCCGCCGCCCAGGGCCGTGGCATAGACCTGCGCTGTATAGACATCGGGCGACCGATAGCCGGGCGCCTCGAAGGCCAGCGCGAAATGCACCTGCTCCAGATCCTTCACCTCGCGCCGCTCGCCGCCCCGGAACGCGGCGGGCTGCGATCAGCGGCGTTGCCGACCGGCACGGCAGTGCGCCGAAGAACGCCGTCGCTTCGGCAACGATGCGCGTCGTGATCCACCGCACCCGCCGCCGACAGGATCATCTGGTCGGGGCCGTAATGCTCGGCGACAAACCCGGTCAGATCTTCGCGGCTAAAGGCCGCGACCCGATCGGCCGGCCCCAGAATGGTGCGGCCGAACGCCTGATCGGGATAGCACGCCTCCTGCAGCCAGTCGAAGATGATGTCGTCGGGCGTATCGAGCGCCTGCCCGATCTCTTGCAAGATCACATGGCGCTCGACCTCGATCTCCTTCGGGTCGAACACCGGGTTCAGCACGATATCGGCGATCACATCCAGCGCCAGCGCCACGTCGTCCTCGCAAGACGCGTGCGTAATAGGCCGTCATCTCGCGGCTGGTATAGGCATTGATATAGCCGCCGACATCCTCGATCGCCTCGGCGATCTGCAAGCGCGCTGCGCCGCTTGCGTGCCCTTGAACGCCATATGTTCCAGAAAATGCGCGATGCCGTTCTGCTCGGCCCGCTCATGACGGCCGCCCGCCGTCACCCAGATCGCCGACCGAGGCCGACTTGAGCCCCGGCATGGCCTCGGTCACGATGCGAAAACCGTTGGGCAGCGTGGTCAGGCGGAGGGTCAATCGGCCGTCCTTTCACGGATGAGCGCCTCGATGGCGCCAAGATCGTTGGGCACACGGGTCAGCCGCTCTCGGGCCGGTCAAACAGATCGGCCATGCGCGGTGGCAGGGGCGGGCGTATGCCCGATCGCCGTCTCGACCGCATCGGGAAACTTGGCCGGATGGGCGGTGGCCAGCGTGATCATCGGCACTGGCCCAGATGCTCGGCCGCGACCTTGACCCCGACCGCGGTATGCGGGCACAGCACCTCGCCCGTGGCGGCAAGATGCGCTGCGATCGTGGCCAGCGTTTCCTCTTCCGAACAGCGCCCCGAGGCGAAAGTGTCGCGCAGCATCTGGCAATCGCGCCCTGAGCTGATCCGGAAGCCGCCCGACTTCATCTCGGCCATCAGCTCCGCCACCGCCGTCGCCGTCGCGGCCATAGGCATCAAACAGCGCCCGCTCGAAATTCGACGATACCTGAATGTCCATCGACGGGCTGATCGAGGGCTTCACGCCGTCGGTCTGGTAGGCGCCCGAGGCGCAGCGCGCGGTGCAGGATGTCGTTCTGGTTGGTGGCGATCACCAGCCGTTCGATCGGCAGGCCCATCCGCCCGCGCGATGTAGCCTGCGAAGATGTCGCCGAAATTGCCGGTGGGCACGGTGAAGCTGACCGCGCGGTGCGGCGCGCCCAGCGATACGGCGGACGAGAAGTAATAGACCACCTGCGCCAGCACCCGCGCCCAGTTGATGGTGTTGACGCCCGCAAGCCCGACGGCATCGCGAAAGGCAAAATCGTTGAACATGTCCTTCACGCGCGCCTGGCAATCGTCGAAATCGCCATCGAGCGCCAGCGCATGGACATTGGCCTCGGTCGGCGTCGTCATCTGTCGGCGCTGCACATCGGACACGCGGCCATGCGGGATACAGGATGAAGACATCGACATTGGGCAGCCCGCGAAACGCCTCGATCGCGGCCGACCCGGTATCGCCGCTGGTCGCCCCGACGATCGTCACCCGCTCGCCCGTGCGGGCAAGCGCGGCCTGGAACATCTGACCGATCAGCTGCATGGCGAAATCCTTGAACGCCAGCGTCGGCCCGTGGAACAGTTCCAGCAGGAAATGGTCGGGGCCGAGTTGCACCAGCGGCGCGCGGGCGGCATGGCCGAAGCCGGCATAGGCCTTCGCGATCAGGCCGCGAAACTCGGCGTCGCCGAAGGTGTCGCCCAGAAACGGGCGCATCACGCGAAAGGCGATCTCTTCGTAGGTCAGCCCGGCCAGCGCCGCGATCTCGGCATCGATCCATGACCGGCAGCAGTTCGGGCACATAAAGCCCGCCATCGCGCGCAAGCCCGGTCATCATCGCCTCGTCGAAACTCAAGCGCGGGCGCCGTGCCCCGGGTCGAGATATAGTGCATGTCCGCCTCGCCTTCAGACTGTCCGGCGCCTGATACGCCACAGCAGAAGAACTGTCATCCCCAGCCAGACGACCGCCAGCGAAAACCATGTGATCGCATAGTGCAGATGGTCGTTCGGAATGCCCATGGTGTCGACCGGCATCGGGCGTCGATCGCCATCGCCCGTCTCGGCTGCGCGCGACGACCAGCACCGGCTCGGTCTCCAGCGCGCGCGGCCATCGCCGGCACGTCGCGCGCAAACCAGATGTTGCGCGCCGCATCCGGCGGCGGGGTATAGCTGTCGGTCTCATCGGGCCAGTGCAGAGTTGCCGATGACCGTCAGCTCCTGCCCCGTCGCGCAGCGTGCCGCGCCGCGCCTCGGGCAGAAGCCCCGGTCCACCAGGATGCGCCGGCCATCCGTCTGTCTCGAACGCCGCGATCACCCGATAGCCCGGGCCCGACGTCTGCGGTCGCTTGTCCAGCACGATACAGGTCGTCGCCCGTCAGCCGCCCCGCGACCTGCACCGGACGATAGCGGTCGGCCACCGGGTCGGGCGTCGAGCGGCAAGCGCCACGGGCGGCATCGCCGAGCCGTGCGTCGATCTCGGCCAGAATCGTCTTCTTTCCAGTCCAGCCGCTGCACCTGCCAGACGCCCAGCCCGATCAGGATCGCGGCACCCGACCAGCCCGAACAGCAGCGGCACGATCATCGCGGCATGTCATCGCAGTCCTTCCAAGACGAAAGGCGCGCGCCTGATCGGCCCGCGCTTTCCGTTGTCGGTAAGCCTCCCGGATCGGGCACGGCAGAGTCGCAGGTCACTGGCCCCAGATGTAGATCGCAGCGAACAGGAACAGCCAGACCACGTCGACGAAGTGCCAGTACCAGGCCGCCGCCTCGAAGCCGACATGCTGTTCGGGGGTGAAATGCCCCTTCATGGCCGCGGATCAGGCAGACCGTCAGGAAGATCGTCCCGATGATCACGTGGAAGCCGTGGAACCCGTCGCCATGAAGAAGGTGGCGCCATAGATGTTGCCGGCGAAGCCAAAGGCCGCGTGGCTGTATTCATAGGCCTGGAAGGCGGTGAACATCACGCCCAGCAAGATCGCCAGCATCAGCCCGTTGATCATGTCCTTGCGGTTGTTCTCATGGACCAGCGCGTGGTGCGCCCAGGTGGCCGCGGCGCCCGAACACAGCAGGATCAGCGTGTTGATCAGCGGCAGGTGCCAGGGGTCGAACGTCTCGATCCCGGCGGCGGCCAGACGCCGTCCGACAGCGGGCTGACGCGGCCCCATCGGGTACATCGCGTGCTTGAAGAAGGTCCAGAACCACGCCGAAAAGAACATCACTTCCGACATGATGAACAGGATGAAGCCATAGCGCAGGCCGATCCGCACCACCGGCGTGTGATCGCCCGCATTGCTTTCGTGCACCACATCGGACCACCAGCGCAACATGACGTAAAGCACCAGCGACAAGGCCCGATCAGGCCCATGCCAGGGGCCGGAGCCGTGCATCCAGAGCACCGCGCCGAACAGCATGATGAACGCCGCCGACGGCGCCCAGGAACGGCCAGATCGACGGTGGCAGAATGTGGTAGTCGTGGTTCTTGGCGTGGGCCATGTCGGTGTTCCCTCGGTCTGTTTCCGGCTTTCGCAGGCCGGTTTCAGTCTTCAGTTTACGGCTTCGGGGTCAGCGGGGGCAAGCGCTGCCTGTTCCTCGCGGCAGATCGGTTTCGTGGAACGTGTAGGACAGCGTGATTTCCGTGACAAACTCGCCCTCCGCGTCGTCCACGATGTGCGGGGTCGACAAAGAAGGTGACCGGCATCTGCACCCGTTCGCCGGGTTGCAGCACCTGCTCGGTAAAGCAGAAACACTCGATCTTGGTGAAATAGCCCCCCGCGGCATCGGGCGTCACGTTGTAGCTCGCGGTGCCCGCCACCGGCCCGTTCGGTCGGGTTGTAGGCCTCGATAGAAGGCCAGCCCGGTCTCGCCGATCCGCAGCGTCATCTCGCGCTGCACCGGCTTGAATTCCCAAGGCATGCCCGCCTCGAGCGACGCATCGAAGCGCACCCGGATGGTCTGGTCCAGGATCACGTCGGGCGCCGCCGTCGGCCACCCCGGTGGTGCCGCCAAAGCCCGTGGTGCGGCAGAACCAGTCGTAGAACGGCACCGCGGCCAAGGACAACGACACCATCACGCAGGCGACGCCGGCCAGCTTGGCCGCCGTCCGGTTCGCCCCCTCAGACGTGGAAACAGCTTCATTGCGTCGCCTCCGCGGGAACCAGGTGGGGCTGCACCACATGGTCATAGCCCTCGATCGGGCCGACCGCCCGCACCTTGACGACCGTCAGGCCGAAGACGATCGCGACAAACGCCACCAGCATCAGGCCCACGCCCAAGATTGCGGCCAAAGCGGCGCTTGTAGATCTCGTGCGCCGGTCGGAACGCCATCTACCAGCCCCCGAGGCCGGAACGGCGCGCAGCGCGGCCTCGACCAGAAACGCGCCGAAATGCAGGAACAGATAGTAGAGCGAAAAGCGGAAGAACTTCTTCTCGACGGCGTAGCCATCGGCCTCGGCCACCGCCTCGTCGCGCCGCCAGATGCGCCAGGCGCCCAGCAGGAAGCCCGCGTTCAGCACCACCGCCGACAGCCAGATAGACCGGCCCGCCGATCGAGGTGAAGCCGGCGCCGATGGCCACGGGCGCCAGCAGCATCGTGTAGACCAGGATATGCGCGCGCGTCGCCTCGCCGGCCATGCGTCACGGTCAGCATCGGCACGCCGGCCTTGGAATAGTCGTCCTTCATGAACAGCGCCAGCGCCCAGAAATGCGGCGGCGTCCACATGAAGATCAGCGCGAACATCAACACGCTCTCGATCGACGACGCCGCCCGTCGCCACGGCCCAGCCGATCATCGGCGGGAAAGGCCCCGGCCGCGCCGCCGATCACGATGTTCTGCGGTGTCGAGCGCTTCAGCCACATCGAATAGACGACGGCGTAGAAGAAGATCGTGAAGGCCAGAAGGCCGGCCGCAAACAGGTTCGCGGCCAGCCCCAGCATCACCACGGAAATCCCCGACAGCGCCAGGCCAAGGCCCAAGCGCCTCGCCCGCGCTGCACCGTTCCGGCCGGAATCGGCCGGCTGGCGCGTGCGGCGCATGACCGCGATCGATATCGGCGTCCCACCACATGTTCAGCGCGCCCGACGCGCCGCCCCCAGCGCGATGAACAGGATCGCGGCGAAGCGCCACCAACGGATGCACCGGCACCGGGCGCCACCAGACAGCCCGACCAGCGCGGTGAACACCACCAGCGACATGACGCGCGGCTTCAGAAGCGCGACGTAATCGCCAAAACCCGCCTCGCCCGGTCGGGATGCGGTGGCGCTCATAGGATCGCACGTCGGTCATCCGGTTCTCCAGGATCGGTCGGGCGGCAGGGACGCCAGGACGGCGCGCCCTGGCCCCGCCCGGCCGTCAGTCGGCCGCAGCCACCTTCACCGGCCGGGCCAGCGCAGCGACAGTCGCAAATCGCCCGCCTTCGCGCCGGCCAGCCAGCTGGCATAGGCCTCTTCGCGACACGACCTTGACCGTGATCGGCATATAGGCATGGTCCTTGCCGCAAAGCTCCGAGCACTGGCCGAAATAGATGCCTTCCTTCTCGGCCTTGAACCAGAGCTGTCGCGATCCGGCCCGGCACGCCATCCTGCTTCACGCCGAAGGCCGGAATGGTCCAGGAATGGATCACGTCGGCGCCGGTCACCTGCATCACGATGATCTTGTCCACCGGAACGACAACCGCCGTGTCGGTGGCCAGCAGGAAGTCGTCGCGGGTATAGCCCAGCGCCTCGAGTTCATCACCGCGATATCATCCAGCACTTCAGGCGTGCCCATCGGCTGGTCATCGCCCAGTGCATCGACCTTGGTCGACCGTCGACCAGGAAGCTGTCGAAGGCGACATCCTCGTCGACGTATTCATAGCCCCAGTACCACTGGTTGCCCGTGACCTTGATCGTCACGTCACGCCACCGGAATTTCCTGCTGCTTGAACAGCACCGGCAGCGAGAACGCCCCGATGAACACCAGGATCAGGATCGGCACCATCGTCCAGGCCACCTCGAGCGGGCGAGTTGTGGGTGAAGGTGGCCGGCTTCGGGTTGGTGCGCCGCGTTGTAGCGCACCATCACCACGATCAGCAACCCGGTCACGAAGACCGTGATCGCGGTGATGATGAGCAGGATCATGTGATCGAGCGCAGTGGATGTCGCGGGCCAGTTCGGTCGCGGCCGGCTGAAAGCCCATCCCCCCGTCGACCGGTCGGCCGATGCGTTTCCAGCGTCTCTTGCGCCCGTGCCGCGCCTGCGGTCGCGAACGGCGGCCGCAAGGCCGATCAGAGAGGTCAGTCGCATGGTCATATCCCGTTCCCGTCGCGGCTTTTCGAACCGCCGTTCGGATCCCGGCCGGCCCTGCGCCGGAATCCCGTTGTTTCCGCGCCCCCTGAAACCATATTAGACGCATGGCCGACAAGCAAAACGATTGCGGCAAAGAGACGCCGCGCCACCAATTATCAAGGACCGCCCATGACCGATGCCCCCTTCCGCCCGTTCGAGACCCATCTCGACGAGGCCACAGCCCTGCGCATCCTGCGCGAGGCCACATCACGGCGCCGAGGATGGCGAGCTGTTTCTGGAGCGCAGCCGGTCCGAGGCCATCGTTCTGGACGACGGCCGGATCAAGACCGCCAGCTATGACGCCTCCGAAGGCTTCGGGCTGCGCGCCGTCAAGGGCGAGGTCGCAGGCTATGCCCATGCAACCGAAATCTCCGAACGCGCGCTGCAACGTGCCTCTGAAACCGCGCGCCTTGCCGCGGGGCGACGGGGGCGGCACGATGGCCCCGCCGCCCAAGGGCACCAACGTCCGCCTCTACAGCGACGGCGATCCGATGGCCGACGCGGCCTTTCCGGTAAAGATCGACCTGCTGCGCGAGATCGACGCCTATGCCCGCGCGCTCGACCCGCGCGTGGTGCAGGTGTCGGCCACCCTCGCCGCCGGGATCCAGGAAGTCGAGATCCTGCGCCCCGAGGGGCTGCGGCTGACCGACATCCGCCCGATGGCGCGGATGAACATCTCGGTCATCGTCGAAGAGAACGGCCGGCGCGAACAGGGCGGCATGGGCGGCGGCGGCCGCCACGGCCTGGCCCGCCTGATGGCGCCCGACACCTGGCAGGGACTGGCGCGCGAGGCGCTCCGGATCGCGGTGGTCAACCTCGGCGCCGTGGCAGCACCCGCCGGCACGATGGACGTGGTTCTCGGCGCGGGCTGGCCCGGCATCCTGCTGCACGAGGCGGTGGGCCACGGCCTCGAAGGCGATTTCAACCGCAAGAAGACCTCGGCCTTTGCCGGGCCTGCTGGGCCAGCGTGTCGCGGCCCCCGGCGTGACCGTGCTCGACGACGGCACCATCCCCGACCGGCGCGGGTCGATCAGCGTCGATGACGAAGGCACGCCCTCGGCGCGCAACGTGCTGATCGAGGACGGTATCCTCGTCGGCTACATGCAGGACCGCCAGAACGCCCGCCTGATGGGCGTGGCGCCGACCGGCAACGGTCGCCGCCAGAGCTTCGCCCATATGCCGATGCCGCGCATGACCAATACCTACATGCTCTCGGGCGGGGTCGATCCGACAGCCATCCTCGCCGACCTGAAGGACGGGATCTACGCGGTAGGCTTCGGCGGCGGACAGGTCGACATCACGAACGGCAAGTTCGTGTTCTCCTGCACCGAGGCCTACCGGGTGCAGAACGGCCGCCTCGGCGCTCCGGTCAAGGGCGCCACCCTGATCGGCGACGGCGCCGACCGCGCTGAATCGGATCCGCGCGATCGGCAACGACATGGCGCTCGACCCCGGTATCGGCAACTGCGGCAAGGCCGGACAATGGGTGCCGGTCGGCGTCGGTCAGCCCACCCTTCTGATCGGCGGGCTGACCGTGGGGGGCAGCGCGGCCTGAGCCGCCCCGCCCCCTTCTTCTGTTTGAAAATATCCTCGGGGGGTCCGGGGGGCAGACAGCCCCCCGTGCGCGCTCAGCGCCGGGCGCCCGGCGCGGGCTTCTGGTTCCGGCAGCGGTCGGAGCAGAACTTCACCTCCTTCCAGTCCCGCGCCCATTTCCTGCGCCAGACGAAGGGCCTTCCACAGCTTGCGCAGATCTTCGCGGGCAGATCGGCCTTCTTGCGCATTCTGGCCATCACAGATCGAAGCTCAGTTGCGCCGGCGTGGCCGGGGCCCTGCGGCGGCGCGGTGCGCGGTCGTCGACAAAGCGCCGCGTCCCGTCGGCGCGGCTGGCATGACGCTCGACCACCTGCGCCGCCTCGGCCGCAAAGCCCGGCGCGCGACGCAACCCCCACAGGCGTTCGCGCGCCGCCCGCGCGGCTGCCGCCACGTCGACCAAGGGCTCTGGATAGCGCCGCCCGGTGCTGCCGGGCCATTTCCACGGCTCTTGCAGAAAGGCATCGGGCACGCCCGCCAGTTCCGGCACCCAGGCGCGGGTGAAGGCGCCGGACGGATCCTGCTCCAGCCCCTGGCGAACCGGATTGTAGATGCGGATCGTGTTGATCCCCGTGGTGCCCGCCTGCATCTGCACCTGCGGCCAGTGGATGCCCGGTTCGTAGTCGGTGAACAGCCGCGCCAGAACCTGCCCTGCGGCCCGCCAGTCGAGCCCCAGATGATGCGTGGCAAGCGACACCACCATCGCCCGCATCCGGAAATTGAGCCAGCCCGTCGCAGCCAGATAGCGCATGCAGGCATCGGCGAACGGCAGCCCGGTTTCGCCCGCCGCCCAGGCGGCCAGGCAGGCGGCATCGGGCCCGGGCGGGCGCAGCCCCTCGGCCGCACGGTGCAGGGCGCGCGTCTCGATCGAGGGCTGGTCCTCGAGCTTCTGGATGAAATGGTCGCGCCAGGCCAGCCGGCTCTGGAAACTGCGCAGCGACCCGCCCCAGCCTCCGCCAGGCCGATCGGCCTGCCGCGCGGCCGTCGCCTGAGCGACCTCGCGCAGCGACAACGCGCCAAGCGCCAGATGCGGCGACAACCGCGAACAGGCCCGCTCGGCCGTCACCGGCGAGGCCATCGCCGCCCGGTAGGGCGCGGCGCGGCTGGCCAGAAAACTGTCGAGCAGGCCCAGCCCCTGCCTGCGCCCCCCGCCTGCCGGTGCGCGCAGGGATCGGGCGCAAGCCTGAGCGCGGCCGCCTTCGGGATCGGTCCGGGGGTCACGCCGGGCACCGCGTCAAGCGCCGCGATCACGGCCTGCGGGGCCGCCATGAACGCATCGCGCCGGCCCGCCCAGCCATCGCGGCCCGGCAGGCGGCGGACGACGCCCGATTGCGCCACCTCGATCCACTCGATCCCCGCCTGCCGCGCCCAGGCGGCAACCCGGCGGTCGCGCCCATAGCTCCACAGGTTGCCCGTCTCCTCGTGGCTGACGATCCGGCCGATCCGGTGCGCGCGGCATAGCGCCGACAGGACATCCACCGCGTCCCCCGTGCGCACGGCCAGCGGCGCGCCGAGGGCCGCCAGACCCGCGCGCAGATCCTCAAGACACTCGGCGGTGAACGCCCAGTGCCGGGCCGCGACATCGGGCAGGCGCCAGTAGTCCGGCTCCACCACATAGACCGGCAGCACCGGGCCCATCGCCGCGGCCAGTGCCAGCGCGGGATGATCGTGCGTGCGCAGGTCGCGCTTGAACCAGGCCAGAACATTCATGGAACACGGATGTAGCACCGGGCGGCGATTCGTAAAGCCTCCGCTTGCGCCCGCCCCGCGCAAGGCTAGGGTGTCGGGCGAGGGAGTTTGCCATGACCGAAACCATCCGCCTTGCCGGGTATCAGCCCTTCACCCACCGCGTCGAGCATGTCGATCTGACCTTCCGCCTGCACCCGGGCGCAACGCGGGTCCGCGCGCGCATCGGCCTCGCGCCGAACCCCGCGCGTCCGGGGCGGCACGACCTGCGGCTGGACGGCGAGGGGCTGGCGCTCGTCTCGGCCACCATCGACGGGCGGACGCTTTCGGTATCGGCCGATCCGACGGGCCTGACCATTCCGGCGGACGCGCTTCCCCAGGGCAGTTTCGTGCTGGAAACCGAGGTGGACATCGCCCCCGAGGGCAATACCGCGCTTGAAGGGCTCTACATGTCGAACGGCCTTTACTGCACCCAATGCGAGGCCGAGGGGTTCCGCAAGATCACCTTCTACCCCGACCGCCCCGACGTGATGGCACCGTTCAGGGTCCGCATCGAGAGCGACCTGCCGGTGTTGCTGTCGAACGGCAATCCAGCCGACCGGGGGCCGGGCTGGGCCGAATGGCACGATCCCTGGCCGAAACCGGCCTACCTCTTCGCGCTGGTCGCCGGCACCCTGATCGCGCATTCCGACCGTTTCACCACTAGGTCGGGGCGCGAGGTGGCGCTGAACATCTGGGTCCGGCCGGGCGACGAGACGAAATGCGCCTATGCGATGGACGCGCTGAAACGATCGATGCGCTGGGACGAAGTGGCCTACGGGCGCGAATACGACCTCGACATCTTCAACATCGTGGCGGTCGACGATTTCAACATGGGCGCGATGGAGAACAAGGGGTTGAACATCTTCAACTCCAAGTATGTCCTCGCCCTGCCCGAAACGGCGACCGACGACGACTTCGGCCGGATCGAGGCGATCATCGCGCACGAGTATTTCCACAACTGGACCGGCAATCGCATCACCTGCCGCGACTGGTTCCAGCTTTGCCTGAAGGAAGGACTGACCGTCTTTCGCGACCAGCAGTTCACCTCGGACATGCGCTCGGGTCCGGTCAAGCGGATCGAGGATGTGCTGACCCTGCGCGCGCGCCAGTTCCGCGAGGACAACGGCCCCCTCGCCCATCCCGTCCGCCCCGATCATTACCAGGAGATCAACAACTTCTACACCGCGACCGTCTACGAAAAAGGCGCGGAAGTGATCGGGATGCTGAAGCGGCTGGTGGGCGATGGCGATTATGCCCGCGCGCTCGATCTCTACTTCACCCGCCACGACGGCGAGGCGGCGACCATCGAGGATTGGCTGGCGGTCTTCGAGGAAACGACCGGGCGCGACCTGTCCGCCTTCAAGCGCTGGTATACCGAGGCCGGAACACCGCGCCTGAAGGTCAGCGAACATTGGCAGGACGGCACTTTTTCACTGAGCTTCGAGCAGATCAACCCGCCCACGCCCGGCCAGCCGGACAAGCAGCCGAAGGTCATCCCGATCGCGGTCGGCCTGCTGAACCCGAACGGTGACGAGGTGGTGCCGACCCGGACACTGGAGATGACCGAGGCAAGGCAGGTCTTCCGTTTTCCGGGCCTTGCCACCCGTCCGGTCCCCTCGATCCTGCGCGGCTTTTCGGCGCCCGTCATCCTCGAGCGCGACAGCACATCCGAAGAGCGCGCGTTCCTTCTCGCCCATGACACCGATCCGTTCAACAAGTGGGAGGCGGGCCGGGCGCTGGCCAAGGACGTTCTGGCGCGCATGGTGACCGAGGGCGCGCAGCCCGGGCCTTACTGGCTGGAGGCCCTGGCCCGTGTTGCGCAGGACGGCGATCTCGACCCGGCCTTCCGCGCGCTCGCCCTGCGCCTGCCCGGCGAGGATGACATGGCGCAGACCCTGTTCGATGGCGGGGTGACGCCCGATCCGGACCGCATCCACGCGGCCCGCCGCCAGATGGCCGAGGCGCTGGCCCGTCACCTCGCCCCCGCCCTGCCCCGCCTGATCGACGGCCTCGCCGAACCCGGCCCCTTCACGCCCGAGGCCCGCGCGGCGGGCCGCCGGGCGCTGCGCCTGACGCTGCTCGCCCTCGCCACCCGGATCGACGGTGGCGCGCGCGCCGAGGCCGCGTTCCGCGCGGCCGACAACATGACCGAACAGGTGGGCGCCCTGGCCTGCCTGCTCGACATCGGGCGGGGTCAGGGCGAACTCGCCGCCTTCGAGGGGCAATGGGGGCATGACCGGCTGGTGATGGACAAGTGGTTCTCGCTCCAGATCGCCCACGCGGCACCCGAGGTTGCGGCGGGCGTGACCGACAGGCTTGCACGCCACCCGGCCTTCGACTGGAAGAACCCCAACCGGTTCCGTTCGGTGATCGGGGCGATATCCGGCAACCACGCGGGCTTTCACCACGCCGATGGCGCGGCCTACCGCCTTGTCGCGGACTGGCTGATCCGGCTCGATCCGCTGAACCCGCAGACAGCCGCGCGTATGTCGACCGCATTCGAGACATGGGGGCGCTATGACGCGGGCCGCCAGGCGCGCATCCGTGCGGAACTCGCCCGGATCCGCGAAAGGCCCGATGTCAGCCGCGATCTCGCCGAAATGACGGGCCGGATGCTGGGCGAGGAAGACTGACCACCCCCCGCGCGCGCCGCGGGCACGGTCATCAGGTTCGACGCCCGTGCGGAACCCGGCAAAGCCGAACCCGCGGGCGTGGACCTCAGCCCGCCTTGCCGGTTGTCGCCTGGGGAACGCTCAGCGCACCGAAAAGCCCGGGGGGGGCCTTCTTCTGGCAATAGCTCTGTGCCCGCGTCCAAGCCGCCATCTCGGCCCGCTTGGAAGAGTTGCGGAAGGGTGCCCAGTCGCGGCCCATGCCCTGCGCGCCGTTGCCGGCGACCATGCCGTCGCGGCGCACCTGCACCGCCGCGATCTTCACCGCGCAGTCGAGGTTCGCCGCCCCGTCCTTGAGCGCCGCCGCCGTGCGGGCCTCGCAGCCGTATTGGCGCGCCGTGGCGGGCGCGATCTGCAACAGGCCGATCCAGGCCCCGCCGCCGCCCGAGGCGCGCGGATTCCAGGTGCTTTCATGCTTGGCCAGCGCCGACAGCAGGCCCGACCAGAAGGCCTCGCGTTCCGCCTCGGTTGCCGACGCGTAGCCGGGGCACCATGTGGCGATGTCCTGTGGAATGACCTGGGGCAGGTTCGCATGGGGCGCATCCACGGCCGCCAGGGCCTTCGCCGTCCAGATCGACGCTTCGGGGCGGTGATCCCACCGCATCGCGGGCAAGTCGCCCTTGGTGGACCCGTTCATGTCCGCACATCCCATCGGAAGGGCGAGAACGAGGCCCAGAAGCGCTGTCTTGATCGTCGAAACCGGCATGTAGTCCTGCTTGCGTTGCATCGCGCGGCTTTGGCGCGACCGGCAGGTGATGCGCCGGATGACGCGGCGGGCGCAACCCCGCGGACGGTCGCGGCCGGGGGCATCGGCGGCGATCCGCCCGAGAGACACGATTCGTATCGGCGACTTTCCGCGCGCACCCCGGTCGCGCGGGCCGCCGCACCCCCCCTTGCCCTGTGCCCGGCGCGCCCCTAGAAAGACCGCGAAAGGCCCATGCCGGGGCCGAGGAGTGCCCGATGCTCGACCTGACCTACGAAACGCCGAAACCGAAGGTGATCTCCGGCGCCAAGCACGACTGGGAACTGGTGATCGGCATGGAGATCCATGCCCAGGTGTCGTCCAACGCCAAGCTCTTTTCGGGTGCCTCGACCCGGTTCGGCGCAGAGCCCAATTCCAACGTGGCCTTCGTCGATGCCGCCATGCCCGGAATGCTGCCCGTCATCAACGAGTTCTGCGTCGAGCAGGCCGTGCGCACCGGGCTTGGCCTGAATGCCCGGATCAACCTGACCTCGGCCTTCGACCGCAAGAACTACTTCTACCCCGATCTGCCGCAGGGCTATCAGATCAGCCAGCTTTATCACCCGATCGTGGGCGAGGGCGAGGTGCTGGTCGAGATGGGGCCGGGCATCGCCCGCAAGGTGCGGATCGAACGCATCCATCTGGAACAGGATGCCGGCAAGTCCATCCACGACATGGATCCGGCGATGTCCTTCGTGGATTTCAACCGCACCGGCGTCGCGCTGATGGAGATCGTCAGCCGCCCCGACATCCGCGGCCCGGAAGAGGCGGCGGCCTATGTGACCAAGCTGCGCCAGATCCTGCGCTATCTCGGCACCTGCGACGGCAACATGCAGAACGGCAACCTGCGGGCCGACGTCAACGTGTCCGTCTGCCGCCCCGGCCAATACGAGAAATATCAGGCCACGCAGGATTTCGCCCACCTCGGCACGCGCTGCGAGATCAAGAACATGAACTCGATGCGCTTCATCCAGCTCGCGATCGACCATGAGGCGCGCCGCCAGATCGCCATCCTCGAGGACGGCGGCGCGATCGTGCAGGAAACCCGGCTCTATGATCCCGACCGCAACGAGACACGCTCGATGCGCTCCAAGGAAGAGGCGCATGATTACCGCTATTTCCCCGATCCCGACCTGTTGCCGCTGGAAATCGAACAGGCCTGGGTCGATCATATCCGCGACACGATGCCGGAACTGCCCGATGCGCGCAAAGCGCGGTTCATGGCCGATTTCGGGCTGACCGACTACGACGCGAACGTGCTGACGGCCGATCTGGAAAGCGCCGCCTTCTTCGAGGCGGTGGCGCGGGGCCGCGATGGCAAGACGGCCGCGAACTGGGTGATCAACGAATTGTTCGGCCGCCTCAACAAGGAAGGTGGCGCGATCGGTGAAAGCCCCGTCACCGCCGACCAGCTTGGCGGGGTGATCGACCTGATCGCCTCGGGCGAGATCAGCGGCAAGATGGCCAAGGATCTGTTCGAGATCCTGTGGTCGGAAACACCCGGCGGCGACCCCAAGACCATTGCCGCGGAACGCGGCATGAAGCAGGTCACCGACACCGGCGAGATCGAGGCGGCGGTCGACGAGATCATCGCGGCGAACCCGGCCCAGGTGGAAAAGGCCAAGGCGAACCCCAAGCTGGCAGGCTGGTTCACCGGGCAGGTGCTCAAGGCCACCGGCGGCAAGGCGAACCCGGCGACCGTCAATGCACTCGTGGCGCGTAAACTCGGGCTTTGACGCGGCCCCGGCGCACCGCATGAAAAAGGGCGGCCTCCACCGGGGCCGCCCTTCGCAGATCTGTGCCTGTCTGCCCGATCAGGCAGCGCGGCGGCGACGCTTCATCGCGGCCAGCGCACCAAGGCCACCCAGCAGCAGCAGGCCAGCGGCAGGCACCGGAACCGCCGCGATCGTCGAGACACGGCCACCGTCAAATCCGAAACCGTCGCCCACGCCGTTGATCATGCTGATCGACAGCGCCGAGACCGGTGCCGAGAACGTCATGGTCACCAGATGGAGTGCACCATTGCCGAGTTTCGCCGCGCCGGGGCGCTCCACCGTCGACTCGCCGTTGGCCGAGATGCCGAACTTGAAGTTGCCGACATCGTCGAGGTCGGTCAGCAGGAACGCGATCTTGTCAAAGAACGTGCCGATCGGGGCGGCAAGCGTCCACAGGATCCCGTTCATGTCGTTGCTGTCGAGCCAGTTGGCCCCGCCCGGCGTCACGTTGAACCGGCCGTAGGGATCGGGCACGTTGGTGCGCACGACGATCTTGTCGACCGGCTTCACCTGCGAACCGCCACCCGTGAAGGCCGGCCCGATCCCGGTGAACGATCCGATCCCGGTGGTGTTGATCGTGCCGTTGGCACAGCCGGAAGTCACCGCCGACTTGGACTTGCAGGCAGTGAAGCCTTCGAAATCCTCGCCCATGGCCGGCCCGCCGAGGAACGCGTCGCGCGCCGCAAGGGCCGCGCCGGTGCTGGAGGAATTCGCATAGGCCGTGTAGCTGATATTCACGGTTGCGGCCGAGGCCATCACCGGCGCAGCGAGGCCGAGTGCGGCGACCGCTGCAAGAAATTTGACTCTGATAGCCATGGAAAACTCCTGACAAAATACCACCGCTCATCCTGTAGCCCGGTCGCCGCATTTCCGCCATAGTTTCCCGACGGCATTTTAAGAAACATTCTGTTTTCAAGGCATTAACCCCGATTTACAACGATCAAAGGAGGAACGGAATGTGGCGGCACACGCCATGATTGATCGCGCCTCGCGCATTTCCTGAACAGTGCGCGACACAGCCTTGCTCTGTTGCAGGATCAGACGACTTACCTTGCGCCCGGCGATCCGCCGCCGCCGCACCACGCGATCAGCGTGCCGCGACCCGGTTCATGCCAAGCATGCGGGCCCGCTTGCGGGGATCGGTATCGAACAGCCCGGCAAGCTGCTCGGTCATCGCGCCGGCAAGCTGCTCGACATCGGTGATCGTGACGGCGCGGTTGTAGTAGCGCGTCACATCGTGCCCGATGCCGATCGCGATCAGTTCCACCTGCTTGCGCCGCTCCACCATCGCGATCACATCACGCAGGTGTTTCTCGAGGTAGTTCGCCGGATTGACCGACAGGGTGCTGTCATCCACCGGCGCGCCGTCCGAAATCACCATCAGGATGCGCCGCGCCTCGGGCCGCATCGTCATCCGCCGATGCGCCCATTCCAGCGCCTCGCCGTCGATGTTCTCCTTCAGCAGCCCCTCCTTCATCATCAGGCCAAGGTTCGGGCGGGCGCGCCGCCAGGGCGCGTCGGCCGACTTGTAGATGATGTGGCGCAGGTCGTTCAGCCGGCCCGGCTGCTGCGGCCGGCCCGAGGCCAGCCATTTCTCGCGGCTTTGCCCGCCCTTCCATGCCCGCGTGGTGAAGCCCAGGATCTCCACCTTCACGTCACAGCGTTCCAGCGTGCGCGCCAGCACGTCGGCGCAGATCGCCGCGATGGAAATCGGCCGGCCCCGCATCGAGCCGGAATTGTCCAGAAGCAGCGTCACGCAGGTATCGCGGAACTCGGTATCCTTCTCCACCTTGAAGGACAGCGCCATGGTGGGGTTGGCCACCACCCGCGCAAGACGGCCCGCATCGAGGATGCCCTCTTCCCTGTCAAACTCCCAGCTGCGGTTCTGCTGCGCCTGAAGACGGCGCTGAAGCTTGTTGGCCAGCCGGCTGACCGCGCCCTTCAGGGGTTCGAGCTGCTGGTCGAGATAGGCGCGCAGGCGCTCCAGCTCGGCCGGCTCGGCCAGATCTTCCGCACGGATCTCTTCGTCGAACTCGGTGCTGAAGACGACGTAGTTGGGGTCCGCGTCGGAATGCGGCGCGGGCGGCGGCGGCTCCAGCGGGGCCTCGCCTTCGGGCAACTCGGCCTCGTCGCCCTGCTCCATGTCGGCGCTGTCTTCCATCGAGACCTGCGCCTGCGATGCGTCGTCCTGCTGGTCCTGGCTCTGCTCGGGGCTGGCCTCGCTCTCTTCGGTCTGGTCCTGATCCTCGCCCGCCTGGTCGGGGCTGTCGGGATCCTGCTCGGCCTCGTCGCCGCTGTCGTTCTGGTCGTCGGTATCGGGGTCGTCGCCCAGCTGGTCGCCATAGCCCAGATCCGAGATCACCTTGCGGCTCATCCGGGCGAAGGCGGCCTGGTCGGTCAGCACATGGTCGAGGGTATCGAGCGTGCCGCCCGCCTGCTCCTCGATGAAGCCGCGCCACAGGTCCATCACATGCGCGGCCCCCTTGGGCAGCGGTCTCCCGGTGGCCAGATGGCGCACCAGATACCCCGCCGCGGTGGCCAGCGGCGCATCTGCCGCCTGGGTGATCTGCGCATATCCCTTGCGGTCGGCCTCATGGCCGATCTTGGCGTCGATGTTCCCGGCGGTTCCGGGCATCTCGCGCGCGCCGACCGCCTCGCAGCGGGCGGTTTCCATCGCATCATAGATGTCGCGCGCCATCTGCCCCGTCGGGGCATAGCGCGCCTCGGTTCCGTCGTCGTGGAACTTGCGGCGCAGCGCAAAGGCGTCGGCCGTGCCGCGCGCCAGCAACACCTCGTCGCGGGTCATCCGCCGGCTGACCTGCGGCAGACGCACGCCGTCCTTGGTCATGCCCGGCGGATCGACCGAATAGGTCACCGTCATCTCGGGATCGTCGGCCATCACCCGCGTCGCTTCGGCGAGGGCCTTCTTGAACGGATCGGCGGGGTTGTCGGAGGGCTTGTTCATGGCACCTATCCTACTGCGTCCAGCGACCGCCTGCCAGTCGCCAGATCGGCCAGAAGCGTGACATGGACATCCAGCGCGTCGATCACCGGAAACCCCGGATCATGGCCGTCGAAGGCAAGGTTCAGGTCGGTTCCCGCCAGCACGACCGCCTCTGCCCCCAGCCTGTCGACCATGTGGCGTCCGGCGGCAAAGAAGGCCGCGCGGGCCTCCTCGGAACACTGCCCCTGCACGGCCATGTCCTGATAAAGCTGGCCGATCTCGTCAATCCGGTCATCCGGCGCCACGGCGCGCGTCCGCGTCAACTGGCCGTAAAGACGGGTCCGCATCACCACCCGCGTGCCCAGCAGACCGACCGTGCCGATACCCCGCGCCACGAAGTGCGCATCGAGCGGTGCCACCGCCGAGACGAGCGGCAGCGACGACAGCGCCACCGTCTCGGCAAAGCAGAAATGCCCCCCCAGCGACGAGATCGCGGCGCATTCCGCCCCGGCGCGGCGCAGCCGGTCGATCAGGCGGGCGTAAACCCCTGCCTGTTCCCCGCGCCGATCGGCCAGGTTGTTGCGGATCAACTCCTGGATGTCCGCCTGCACGATGGTCAGATCGAGCCGCTGGCCCGCCGCCGCCACGGCACGGCAAAGCCGCTGATAGTAGACGATGGTCGCGGCCGGTCCGATGCCGCCGATCAGGCCGATGTGCATGGTCCCTCCTGGCCCGGCAGAACCCGGGCAAACGAGCCAGGCGTCGCGCGCGCGCAATCGTTGCGTGCGGATGCCGCCGAAAGCAGATCACCCGGCCCGCCCGTCGGCAAGCCCCCCCGACGCGCCTTGCAGGACGACGCGGCAGGCCACCCGCCACGCCCCGTGCGTCAACCCAAAAGCAGCGACCGGCACATGCCGATCAGGTCGTCCGATTGCCGCGCGGCCCGCGCAGCCCGCGCGCCATCCTGTCCGAACCGGGCCTGCGACAGCAGATCCGCCTGCACCGCCTTGGCCGCAACCCGCCAGGTCAGCGCCAGCGCCTCGTCCTCGGGCCCGACCATGGTCGAGACGAGCGACAGCATCGCGTCGCGCTGCGCGGCCGTCACGTCGGCCTCCGCGTCCGACAGCAGCCATTGATGTTCCATCAGGGCCGACAGCCGTCCCGCACAGCTGGCGAAAAGCCGCAGATCGGCGGTCTGGCCCAAGGTGGCCTGGGCCTGAAAGACACCCATCAGGCCGGCGAGGATGACGATCGAGGGCCTTCCCAAACCGCACATGATCCCATCATGTCGCGGAATGTTCCGCCCATCAATCCGGCAAACTGAAAACAATCCGCCAGATGCCGATCAACAACGCCCCATGCCAGGCTAGCGCAGCGCCCGCGTTTCCGGCTGGGTTGCGGCAAAGGCGGCGCAATCGTCCATCAGGCTTTCGTAAAGCTCGCGGCTCTGCCGGTCGCCACCATAGATATAGGCCTCGACCATGAACGCCATGATGGGGATCTGGTCGGCAATGAAGGCGTCGATGGCGGCAGCATCCCGCGTGGTCAGCCGGTGGGCGACCGCACGAAAGGCCTCGCCCAGCGCCACGTCGCTGGGATCGCGCGCCAGAAGGCTGGAGTGCCGGGCATAATCGTCCTGCCCCAACCAAAGCGCGGCACATTGGGCGGCGGGAAAGATCGCGGGGTCCGACTCGCCGTGGGCCGCGACAGCAAGGACGGCGCCCAGGACAAGTCCCGCGGCCGCCCGACGCATCACTTCATCGCCATGCTCGCGGCGCTTTCCGGCAGTTCCTCGGCAAAGCAGCGCTGATAGAACTCGGCCACCGTCTGGCGCTCCAGCTCGTCGCACTTGTTCAGGAACGTCAGGCGGAAGGCATAGCCGACGTTGCGGAAGATCTCCGCGTTCTGGGCCCAGGTAATCACCGTGCGCGGGCTCATCACGGTCGACAGATCGCCGTTCATGAAGGCCGTGCGCGTCAGGTCGGCCACCGTCACCATCTGGTTGATGGTCCTGCGGCCCTTCTCGGTGTTGTAGTGCGGTGCCTTTGCCAAGACGATCGCGGCCTCGGCATCGTGGCTCAGGTAATTCAGCGTCGCGACAAGGCTCCAGCGGTCCATCTGCGCCTGGTTGATCTGCTGCACGCCATGGTAAAGCCCGGTCGTGTCGCCCAGGCCCACGGTATTCGAGGTGGCGAACAGCCGGAAATACGGATGCGGCGTGATGATCTCGTTCTGGTCCAGCAGCGTCAGCTTGCCGTCATGCTCCAGCACGCGCTGGATCACGAACATCACGTCCGCGCGCCCTGCATCATATTCGTCGAACACGATCGCCACCGGATTGCGCAACGCCCAAGGCAGGATGCCCTCGTGGAACTCGGTCACCTGCTTGCCGTCGCGCAGCTTGATGGCGTCCTTGCCGATCAGGTCGATCCGGCTGATGTGGCTGTCGAGGTTCACCCGCACGCAAGGCCAACTCAGCCGCGCGGCGACCTGTTCGATATGGGTGGACTTGCCGGTGCCGTGATACCCCTGGATCATCACGCGGCGGTTGTATTGAAACCCCGCGAGGATCGCGAGCGTTGTGTCGGGATCGAACTTGTAGGTCGGGTCGATCGCCGGAACCCGATCCGACTGCTCGGCAAAGCCCTTGACATGCATGTCGCTGTCGATGCCGAAAACATCGCGGACCGAGATTTCCTCGGTGGGTTTCATGTTCCTGTCCAAGACACCGTCCGCCATGTTCCGCCTCGTCCGCGCTGATCGCCCGTGTGATGGAACATATCGGGCGGGGGTGCAAGGGCAAGGCGCCGGTTCAGCCCGCCCTCACAGGTGTTCGCGTTCGCGTGATCGCCGCCCCGCGCGCCCCCGAATGTGGCTAGACTGCGCGACAGGGCAGCGCCGCAAAAGGAAAGGACACAGCATGGATCGCCGCCGCTTCACCTCGCTCGGGCTGGCCCTGACCGGCCTTTCGATGTTTGCAAGGCCGGCGCGGGCCGAGGAAACCTTCGAGGTCGCCCTTACCAGGGCGCAATGGCGCGCCCGCCTGTCGCCCGCCGCCTTCGCCGTCTTGCGCGACGAGGAAACCGAGCGCCCCCAGTCCAGCCCGCTCGAGGCGGAAAAACGCGCGGGCACCTATCATTGCGCCGGGTGCGATCTGGCGTTGTTCGCCTCAGCCACCAAGTATGACAGCGGCACCGGCTGGCCCAGTTTCTGGCAACCCTTGCCCGATGCGGTCCGCACCCGCCCCGACCGGGGCCTGTTCGGCACCCGGACCGAGGTGCATTGCCGCCGCTGCGGCGGCCATCTGGGCCATGTCTTCAACGACGGCCCTGCGCCGACCGGAAAGCGTTATTGCATGAATGGCGTGGCGATGGTGTTCCGGCCCGCCTGACGCCCCGCGCGCCTTTGGCACGCATCGCCCTATTCGCGGAAGTGCCGCGACTCCTTGATCTGGTCCCAGGCCCAGACAACCTCTTGCAGCCGCTCTTCGTCGTCGCGATTGCCGCCGTTCATGTCTGGGTGAAGATCTTTTACCAAGCTCTTGTATTGTTTTCGTATTTCCGTTCTCGTCCAGGTGTCGCGGGCATCAAGGATCTCCAACGCCTTGCGCTCCGTCGAGGGCAGCTTGCGCGTTGCGTTGCTGCTTGGCTTGCCCGGGTTCTGCGTGGCCTTTTCGCCCAGGATCGACATCGGGTCGTTCACGCCAAGGCGCGACCAGGCCCGCCCCTCGTCGGGCCGCTTGCCGAAGGGCTGCGTCTCGCGCCCCCACAGACGGTCCTTGTCGAGGAACTTCTGAAATTCCTCATCGGTCTGGCCCTGAAAGAAATTCCACTTCAGATTGTATTCGCGCACATGGTCGCGGCAAAACCAGAAGAACTCGTCCAGCAGATCGGGCGACTTGGGCGCGCGGTATTGCCCCGCCTCGGCGCAGCCGGGATGATCGCAACCGCGGGTCGATGTCTCGAACGCGCCGGACATGCCACGGCGGCCCGTCTTGCGACGCTTCTTGTCGGCCGACACCCGGATGTCGAACTCGAACGGAGGGCGGTCTGCCATCGGACTTGCCTTTCTGACTCGGACGCAAGAGTTTAGAGGTTCGCAAGCCGGATTGAAGGGGGCGATTGCCGAAAATGCGTGTTGCCGACGAAATACATGCCCGCCTCGAGGCCGTCTTCACCCCGATCCGGCTCGAGGTCATCGACGAAAGCGAGCAGCATCGCGGCCACGGCGGGTGGCGCGAAGGCGGCGAGACGCATTTCCGCGTGCGCATGAGGGCCGATGAACTGGCGCCCATGACCCGGATCGCGCGCCACCGGGCGGTTCATGCCGCGCTTGGTCCCGATCTGGTCGGGCGCATCCACGCGCTCGCGCTCGAACTTTCCTGACGCTACTCGGCGGCTTCGCGCGCGGGGCCAACGGCGGGCGCGGCAGGGGATGCCCCTTTCGGCGCGGACAGGCGCGGCGGCGCGCCTTCGGGCGCGATCACGCTCATCACCGGAGGCGCCTCGGGGAAGCCTCGGCGACGGTCGCCTCGGCCCGCAGGCGGCGGAAAACCAGCATGTTCTGAAACGCCGTGGCCTTGCCCGTCAACCCGACACGCTCTTCGCAGGGCAGCGTGTCGGCGCGGACATATTCCCACCCCTGCTGCGCCATCGTGTTCATCAACTGGCTCAGCGCATGGGCGAACCGCTCGGCCGTCGTCTTGGCGCCGCGCGCCTTCTCGCCCCGGCGCGGGGCGGGCACCACCTTGTATTCAAAACTCTGCATCGGGTGACTTCGCGCTTGTTTCGCCGCCGGACCTTAACGGCATGGGTGCGCTCTGTCCAAGTCGATGCGCGCGAAAACCCGCAAGGTGTCGCGCCGCTGCCAGATCGCGCGACGATCCGCGTTGCACCTCCGCGCCACGCCCTGCTAGCGTTGCGGCACGGGTGGGCCGGCACGGCCTCGCCGGGGCGGACATGGGGGCAGCGGTGTTTCAGGATTTCAACAGCACGGCACAACCCGACCAGGGGCCGCCGCGCCTTGCCGCGCTCAGGACCGCGCTTGCTGCGGGGGGCCTCGCGGGCCTGCTGGTGCCGCGCGCCGACGCGCATCAGGGCGAATACGTCGCCCCGCGCGACGAGCGCCTGCAATGGCTGAGCGGGTTCACCGGATCGGCGGGATTCTGCGTCGTGCTGCCCGGGGTCGCCGGGGTGTTCGTCGACGGACGCTATCGCACCCAGGTCAAGGCGCAGGTCGACCTCGGTCATTTCACTCCCGTTCCGTGGCCCGAGACAAAGCCCGGTCCCTGGATCGCAAGTCACCTGCAAGAGGGCGTGGTGGGCTTCGATCCCTGGCTGCACACCGAGGAAGAGATCGCGAAGATGATGCAGGCCCTGCCGCCCGCAATCTCGCTGCGTCCGCTCGACACGAACCCGCTCGACGCGATCTGGGCCGATCAGCCGCCCCCCCCCTCTGGCCGCGCCTTCGCCTATCCGGTGGAACTTGCCGGCGAAACCGCCGCCTCCAAGCGCGAGCGGTTGGCCGAGGCGCTGCGCGCCGAGGGTCAGTGCGCCGCGATCCTGACCCTGCCCGACAGCATCTGCTGGCTGCTGAACATCCGGGGCGCGGATGTTCCGCGAAATCCGGTGCTTCACGCCTTCGCGGTCTTGCGCGACGACGCCACCGTGACGCTCTTCGCCGATCCTGCCAAGTTCGACGAGGCGACGCGGATCCATCTGGGCAAGGGCGTCACGCTGCTGGCGCCCGATGCCTTTCTGCCGGCCCTCGACACCCTCGCAGGCCCGGTCCGGCTCGACCGCGCCACCGCGCCGCTTGCGCTGCGCTACCGGCTCGAACAGGCCGGAACAGCGATCGCCTGGGCCGACGATCCCTGCCGCCTGCCCAAGGCCCGCAAGACCGGGGCCGAGATTGCGGCCACCCGCGAGGCGCACCTGCGCGACGGCGCCGCGATGGTGGAGTTTCTGTTCTGGCTCGACGAAACCGCGCCGACCGGCGTACTCAGCGAAATCGACGTGGTCCGCGCGCTGGAAGGTTTTCGTCGCGCGACCAACGCGCTGCACGACATCAGCTTCGACACCATCTGCGGCGCGGGGCCCCACGGTGCGATCATCCACTACCGCGTGACCGAACAGACAAACCGCAGGCTTGGAACCGACACGCTGCTGCTCGTGGACTCGGGCGGCCAGTACGTCGACGGCACCACCGACATCACCCGCACGATCGCGCTCGGCGATCCCGGCCCCGAGGCGCGCCGCTGTTTCACCCGTGTCCTTCAGGGCATGATCGCGATCTCGCGCATCCGGTTTCCCCAAGGTCTGGCCGGGCGCGATCTCGATCCGCTCGCGCGCGCGCCGCTCTGGCTTGCGGGGCAGGATTATGACCATGGCACGGGTCACGGTGTCGGCGCCTTCCTTTCGGTCCACGAGGGGCCCCAGCGCATCAGCCGGCTTTCCGAGGTGCCGCTCGAGGCGGGCATGATCCTGTCGAACGAACCGGGCTATTACCGCGAGGGCGTCTTCGGCATCCGCATCGAAAACCTGATCGTGGTGCAGCCGGCGCCGGCGATCCCCGGCGGCGACGATCGCGCGCACTTCTCGTTCGAGACGCTCACCCATGTGCCGATCGACCGCCGACTGGTCGACCCGGCGATGTTGTCACCCGGCGAGCGCGATTGGATCGACGCCTATCACGCCGAGACGTTCGCGCGGATCGGGCCGCGCGTATCGGCTCCCGCCCGCGCATGGCTGGCCACGGCCACGGCACCGCTTTGACAATTCGCCCGCGCTGGGATCATTTGGCACGATAGGGCGCAAGGGGCAGCAACATGGCCGACCACATCAAGATCCGCAAGGCACCAGGAACCTGGGTGATCCGCGCCGGCGGCGCGGTGATCGGCGAAAGCCAGAATGCGCTCGAACTCACCGAGGATCCCTATCCGCCGGTGCTCTATTTCCCCCGCGGCGACGTGGCGATGGCCATGATGGAACCGGGCACCTCCCATTCGAGCTGCCCCTGGAAAGGCGTGGCGAGCTACTATTCGCTGGTCACGAAAAGCGGCACGATCCACAATGCCGCCTGGTCCTACGAACATCCCAAGGCGGGGGTCGATGCGATCTCTGGACACCTTGCCTTCTACCCCGACAAGGTCACGGTCGAACAGCTTTGATCCCCCCGTTCCGGCAGGTTGCGCCATGCTGATCCGACCCGACGAATTTGCCCGCGCCTTCGTGGTGCTCTGGGGCCAGCGCGATGCGCCCGCCCTCGCCTCGCTCTGCGCCGAGGACGCCGAAATGCTGTCCATCACCGGGCTCTGGTGCGAGGGACGCGCCCGAAATCGCCGAGGTGCTCGACGCCGAGCTTTCGGGCACCTTCGCCCAGTCGCGCCTCGTTACCGGCAAGGGGCGGATGCGCCCGCTGGGCCCCGGCGCCGCGGTGCTGAGCCAGCGTTTCGTGCTCAGCGGGCTGATCGACGAACAGGGCCGCGACGCCGGGCGCGTCGCAGCAATGCTGAGCGCCGTGCTGCTCGCGCGCGCCGAGGGCTGGCAGGCCGCCACGATGCACTTCACGGCCCTCGCGGCCTGACGCCCTGCCCCCTACCCCGCCAGCAAGGCCCGCGCGGCCTCGCGCGCGGCCTCGGTCACGGTGTCGCCCGCCAGCATCCGGGCGATCTCGTCCACCCGGTCGTCCGCATCCAGCGGCGTGACGGTCGAGGTCGTCATCCCGTGTGCCACCCGCTTTTCCACCCGCCAGTGATGCGCCCCACGCGCGGCGACCTGCGGCGAATGGGTCACGACCAGAATCTGCGCGCCCTCGGCCAGCGCCTTCAGCCGCCGCCCCACCGCATCCGCCGTGGCCCCGCCCACACCCCGGTCGATCTCGTCGAAGATCAGCGTCTGGCCCGGCTGCCCCCGCGACAGACAGACCTTCAGCGCCAGCAGGAACCGCGAAAGCTCTCCCCCCGAGGCGATCCGGTTCAGCGCGCCCGCCGGGGCGCCGGGGTTGGTGGCGACCGTGAACGTTACCTGCGTCGCACCCTTCCGGGCCCGGTTCGGCGGCGGTGATCTCGGTCGCAAAGATCGCCCGTTCCATCTTCAGCGGCGCCAGTTCGCGCGCCATCGCCGCGTCGAGCCGCCCGGCGGCCTCCCGCCGAAGGGCCGCCGCACGCTCGGCCGCGGCATCGAATGCGGCCTCCGCTGCCGCGAGGTCACGCGCCAGCGCCGCCAGGCTCAGCGCCCCACCGTCCAGCGCCGCCAGGCGCGCCCGCAACGCCTCGGCAAAACCGCCCAGATCGTCGGGCAGCACGCCATGCTTGCGCGCCAGTGCCCGGATCGCGAACAGCCGCTCTTCCACCGCATCCAGTTCACCCGGATCGAAGTCGAGATCCCTGAGCGCGGCCTCGACCTGCATCTGTGCCTCGCCCAATTCGGCCAGCGCCCGCTCCAGCGTTTCCAGCGGCCCGTCGAGGCTGCCGCCTGCGGCATCGGCCGCGCCGTCCAGCCAGCGTTGGGCGTCGATCATCAATCGCTCGGCCCCCTCCTCGCCCAACGCCGCATGCGCGCGCGAGATGTCGTGGCGAATCCGTTCGGCCCCCTGCATCAGCCGCCGCCGGGTATCGAGAACCGCCTCCTCGCCCGGCTGCGGGTCAAGCTTGTCCAGTTCGGCCACCGCATGACGCAGGTAATCCTCTTCGGCGCGGACCGCAGCCAGCCCCGCCTCGGCTTCGGCCAGCGCGCGACGCCCGGCCCCCACGGATGCCCAGGCCGCGCGCAGCGGCCCCGGATCGAGACCGGCAAAGGCATCGAGCAGGGTCCGGTGGCCGCGCGGGTTCAGCAGGCCGTGGTCGTCCTGCTGGCCATGCAGTTCCACCAGACTGTCCGAAAGCGCGCGCAGCACCTCGCCCGTCACCCTCCGGTCGTTGATCCAGGCCGTCTTGCGCCCGTCGGCAGCCGTCGTCACCCGCCGCAGGATCACTTCGTCCCCCACAGCCAGCCCCATCTCGTCCAGCACCGCACGGCCGGGATGCCCCTGAGGCAGGTCGAACACCGCCGTCACCTCGCCCTGGGCCGCGCCCGCGCGCACGAGGTCGGCCCGCCCGCGCCAGCCCAGCACGAAACCCAGCGCGTCGAGAAGAATGGATTTGCCAGCGCCGGTTTCGCCAGTCAGCACGTTCAGCCCCGGCTCGAAGCCGAGGCTGAGGCGATCAATGATGACAAGATCGCGGATTTCGAGGCCGCGCAGCATGCTTGCGCCCCGCCGCCTACAAGAACTCGCCGCGGATGACCTGCCGGTAGACGCTGCTCAGCCAACCGCTGCCTTCCTGCGCCTCGGGGCTCAGGCCCGCGCCGGTCAGCAGGCGATAGGCATCGTCGTAGAACGGGCTCGACTGGAAATTGTGGCCCAGGATCGCGCCGGCCGTCTGCGCTTCCTTGGTAAAGCCCAGGGCCAGATAGCATTCGACCAGACGCATCAGCGCCTCGGGCGTGTGGCTCGTGGTCTGGAAGTCCTCGACCACCACACGGAACCGGTTGATCGCCGCAGTATAGTGTCCGCGCTTCAGGTAGTAGCGCCCGATCTCCATTTCCTTCGCCGCCAGATGGTCGAACGCAAGGTCGAACTTCAGCATCGCCGAGCGCGCATAATCGCTGTCGGGATATCTCTCGATGACTTCCCGCATGCCCTGCAACGCCTGGAAGGTCAGGCCCTGGTCGCGGCCCACCTCGTCGATCTGGTCGTAATAGGACAGGGCCAGCAGGTATTGCGCATAGGGCGCATCCTCGTCGCCCGGATAGAAATCGAGATAGCGTTGGGCTGCGGCCCGCGCCTCTTCGTATTGCTGGTCCTTGTGATAGGCGAAGGCCTGCATGATCAGCGCGCGCTTGGCCCATTCCGAATAGGGATAAAGCCGCTCGACCTCGGAGAAATACTGGATCGCGTCATCAGGATTGCGCTGTGCCTCAAGCTCGTATTCGCCAAGCTTGTAGATCTGGTCGGGCGGCAGCGTTTCCAGCGGCGGGCCCTTGTCCTGGCCGCCCCCACACCCTGCAAGAACGGCAACGAGCATGGCCGAGCCAAGCCAGCGCGCCCCGGTTCTTCCGCCTGTCATACGACCTCACCTCGACCGATCCGTGCGCCGGTCGCGTCACGCGCGCCGGGCCCATTGCCCCGTGTCGTAACACAGAAAATTCCGCTGCGCAAAACGCCTTTCGCGTCCCAAGGCGGCGGCGCTCCGGCGCTCAGATGCGCGCCGGCAGATCGGCCACGACCACCCCGGCCCCGGGCAGCTTGCGACCGGCCTGCAATCCGCAATCGACCATCTCCCACGCATCCGGCGTGGCGAAAAGAGCCCGCAACAACCTGTTGGTAAGGGCGTGGCCCGCACGGATGCCGGTATAGCGGCCCAGGATCGGCCCGCCTGCCAGCGCCAGATCGCCCAGCGCATCCAGCATCTTGTGGCGCACCGGTTCGTCGTCGTGGCGCAAGCCGCCCGGGCTCAGCACACGGTCGCCCTCGAACACCAAGGCGTTGTCCAGCGTGCCGCCCAGCGCAAGCCCGCGCGCGCGCATCTCGTCGACATCCTGCTGGCGACAGAACGTCCGGCTGTCGCACAATTCGCGCACGAAGGCACCGTTGGCCATCCCGAGCGTCTTTTCCTGACGCCCGATCGCGGCATCGGCAAAGTCGATCTCGAAGGCGATCTCCAGCATCTCGGACGGTTCGAGCCGCGCTACGGCCTCGCCCTCGCGCACCTCGACCGGGCGCAGCACCCTGAGCGCGCGGACCGGCGTCACCTGCTCTCGCAGGCCACGCGCGACAAAGGCCCTCACGAACTGCCCGGCGCTGCCGTCGAGGATCGGCACTTCCGGCCCGTCGATCTCGATCAGCGCGTTGTGGATGCCGCATCCGGCAAGCGCTGCCATGATATGCTCGACGGTCGAAACACTGACCCCCGCGCCATTGCTGATCACGGTGCACAGCCGAGAGGCCACCACCGCGTCCCAGCGCGCCGCGATCATCGTGTCGCCGCCCGCAAGGTCGGTGCGACGGAACCAGATCCCGTAATCGGCGGACGCCGGCATCACGACCATGCGCGCCAGGCTGCCGGTGTGAAGACCGACACCCGTGAACGTCACCGGGGATTTCAGAGTGTGTTGCACGACATTCCTCAAGCAGATCGGGGACCGTCCCCTGCACGCCAATTGCGCATCTTTTTCGCTGTCACCAGCTAAGCGTCTGGTCCGTCAAGGACAATTCACTCTTTGTAACGGGCTGTAACACAGGCACAGATGCTGGGCAAAAATCCGCCCTGCAGCCGCCAATCCACTGAAATCCAAAAGGAAAAGGCCCGGCGCCCCGGGCCTTTCCTATCAGTATTGTTACCGCTGCATGACAGCGCGATTACTGCACCGCGGCGAAATCAGTTCGCCTGGCGGCGCAGGAACGCCGGGATCTCGATACGCTCCTCGTCGGCGTTCAGCTCCGGTTCGTCGTCATAGCCGGTGACCGGCGGCTGCTGGCGCTGCGTCGCGGTTTCGGAATGTCCCGACATCCGGTTGATCAGCGATCCGATCCCGAAACGCGGCTTCTCTCCCGCACGCGCGGTCGCGGGCGCAGGCGGCGCACCGCGCGCCGGGGCGCTGGCGGCCGGCGGCGCGCTGCGGCCGGGCAGCTTGCTCGCGGCGGCCTGAAGCCGGGCCAGCGCCTCGGCCGAAGGCTGGCCGATCTGACGGGCGCGGGGGGCAACGAACGCGCCCGGATCATCTTCGGCCGCGGCGGCGCGCGGCTGGGGCGCGGGCGCCTGGGGGCGATAGGCCGGCGGCGGCAATTCGTCCGTCTCGGCCTCCTCGAGGAAGTCCTCATCGGCCAGATCGTCCTGCAATCCCTCGAACAGAGTCGGCTCCTCGGCGGCCGGCGCCTCGCGGGCGACCTCCGCCTTGGGCTCGGGCCTGGGTTCGGCAGCCGGCGGCGGCGCATAGGCCTGAACGGCGGCGGCCCGCCGTGCCACCGGCGTTTCGGCCCGGTTGGAGGCTGTCGCGTCGATCCCCGTGGCCACGACCGAAACCCGGATCGCGCCCTCCATGCTGGTATCGAGCGTCGAGCCCACGATGATGTTCGCGTCCGGATCGACCTTCTCGCGGATGATGTTCGCCGCCTCGTCCAGCTCGAACAGTGTCAGGTCATAGCCCCCGGTGATGTTGATCAGCACGCCCTTGGCGCCGTTCAGGCTGATCTCGTCCAGAAGCGGGTTCGCGATCGCCTTCTCGGCGGCCTGCACGGCACGATCCTCGCCCGTCGACTCGCCGGTCCCCATCATCGCCTTGCCCATCTCGTCCATCACCGAGCGAACGTCGGCAAAGTCGAGGTTGATCAGGCCGGGGCGCACCATCAGGTCGGTCACGCCCTTCACGCCCTGGTAAAGCACGTCATCGGCCATCGCGAAGGCCTCGGTGAAGGTCGTCTTTTCGTTGGCCAGCCGGAACAGGTTCTGGTTCGGAATGATGATCAGCGTGTCGACCACCTTCTGAAGCGCCTCGACACCTTCCTCGGCCTGCCGCATCCGCTTGGCGCCCTCGAACTGGAACGGCTTGGTCACCACCCCCACCGTCAGCACGCCCAGCTCGCGCGCCGCCTGCGCGATGATCGGCGCCGCCCCGGTGCCGGTGCCGCCGCCCATCCCGGCGGTGATGAAGCACATGTGCGCACCCGCAAGGTGATCGACGATCTGCTCGATCGATTCCTCGGCCGCCGCCGCGCCGACGGTCGGGCGGGCGCCTGCGCCCAGCCCCTCGGTCACCCGCACGCCGATCTGGATCGTGGCGTTCGCGCGGCTTTGCATCAGCGCCTGCGCATCGGTGTTCGCGACGACGAACTCGACCCCTTCGAGGTTCTTGTCGATCATGTTGTTGACGGCATTGCCGCCCGCACCGCCCACCCCGAAGACGGTGATGCGGGGCTTGAGCTCTTCCCGCTGGGTATCCATCACAAAGTTCAATGTCATCGCAATCCGCCCTATGTCCTGTTGCCCCGGCCGCGCAGAATTTGAAGGCGCCTCTGCTCGCGCCGCAGGTGGGTTGTCCCCAGATTATTCACGATTCTATCCACAGACGGGCCAGAGGTCACGAAAAAAACACCGATTGCCCACAAAATATGGGCAATTGTGTCCCCGCGTCAGCGGGATTTCGCCGGAGCCGCTGTATCTAGCTGTTACCAGTTGTCCCGAAACCATCGGATGGCCCTCTTGAGCGACCTCGCGGGGATGCGCTCGGTCGGAATGTCGAAGTCCCACCACTCGTCCTGCGGGTGCGCAGCAAACAGGCACAACCCTACGGCGGCCGCAAAGGCTGCGCCTGTCGTCGCCTGCGGCAAGCCCTGCACCCGCAACGGGCGACCGAGTCGCACGCGCTGGCCCAGGATGCGGGCGGCCAGCCCGTCCAGCCCGGGGATCTGGCTTGCCCCGCCGGTCAGCACGATCTGCTGGCTCGGCAAATGGTCGAAGCCCGCCGCATCCAGCCGCGCCCGCGCTTCCTCGAGGATCTCCTCCACGCGGGGCCGCATGATCCCGATCAGTTCGGTCCGGCTCACGCTGCGGCGGTCCTTCTCCCAGTCGCCGCTATCGCCGCCGATCTCGATCATCTCGCGGTCGTCCATGCCGGTGGCATGGACCCCGCCGTGCCGCGTCTTGATCCGCTCGGCGGTCGCGACCGGCACCTGAAGGCCCTTCGAGATGTCCGAGGTCACATGATCGCCCCCCAGACGCACCGCGTCGGAATAGATCATGTGCTTCTTGATGAAGATCGACAGCCCGGTCGATCCGCCGCCCATGTCGATGCAGGCCGCGCCCAGTTCCTGTTCGTCCTCGACCAGACTCGATATCCCCGCGACATAGGCCGACGAGGCGATCCCGGCCAGTTCCAGGTCACACCGCTTGACGCAGTAGAGCAGGTTCTGGATCGCGCTGAAGTCGACGGTCAGCAGATGCAGGTCGCAGGCAAGCCGGTTGCCGATCTGCCCGCGCGGATCGCCCAGCCCGCTGCGATGGTCCAGCGCAAAGTTCACCGGCTGCGCGTGCAGCACTTCGCGCCCGTCGCCGATATCGGGCACCTCGCAGGCCGACAGCACGCGAGCCACGTCCTGCTCGGTCACCACGCTGTCCTGAAGATCCCATTCGCCCGCCAGCCCGTAGCTGCGCGGCTCGGCCCCCGAAAAGCAGGCGATGGCATGGTCGACCCGGACGTTCGCCATCTTCTGCGCCGCCTGCACGGCGGTCCGGATCGCCCGCTCCGTCTCGTTCATCACGCTGATCTCGCCGAACCGCACCCCGCGCGAGCGTGTGGTGGCCGCCCCGATCACCCGGAACGAGGATTGCCCGGCCATCGGCCCCACCCCGTCGGCCTCGCGCATCCGGTCTGGCCCGTCGAAGCGCAGGATCAGGCAGGCGATCTTCGATGTGCCGACATCGAGGATCGCGATCACCCCGCGCTGCATCGCGATGCGGCGCATGTTCCGCATGGCCCGTTGCGACTGGTAGAGATCGGTCATAGCTCGCTCGCTCCGGCTTCGATCAGTCCCTTTGCCTCGCGCAACCGCGTCAGCGCGGCGGCCGACAGCCGCAGCACCGGGCGGGCCCCGTTGCGCAGATCGACGGCCACCACGTCGCGGTCCAGCAGATGCTCGGCCTTGTCCAGCGCGATCACCCGTTCCAGCGCACGCACCGCGTCCACCTCGGGCAGCAGGATGCGCTGGTCGCGGTCGAGCACGAGGTCCCAGCGCCGCTCGCCCATCCGCACCAGCCCGCGCAGCCGTGCAGCAACCGGTTCCGCGGCCGTGATCAACTCGAGCGCCTCGGCAACGGCCCGGTTCGCCCCCGCCCCCGCCATGACCGGCAGGTCGGCCCGGTCGGCGCGCGCAAAGATCCGCGCCACCCGCATGCCCTCGCCGTCCAGCAGCGACAATTCCGTGGGCGTGCGCCAGATCATCACCGGGATCCGCTCGTCGATCGTCACCTGCAACACCCCGCCCACCCGCACCCGAAGATCGGCCCGGCGCACCGCGTCAAGCTCGCCGATGCGCGCCTGCACCGCCGGCAGGTCGATCTCGAAGGACGACAGCGGAAACTTCAGGTCCAGCTTGGCCCGGATCGCCTCGGCCAGCGCCGGCGAGGCGCCGTCGATCGCCAGCAGGTTCACGAGAAACTCGGGGCGTTTTTCCACCTTGTCCCAGGTTCCGGCCCAGGCGGCCGAAATCTCGGTCCGCCGGCCGGGGTCCGACAGGTAGAGCCCGATCGAGAAGACCACGACGAAGGTCGGCAGGCCCACCCGCAAGAGCGCGCGGAACACCGGCGTCAGCCACAGCCGCTGCAACCGATAGGCCGCCCGGCTTGGCGCGGGATCGCGAAACAGCGGGGCGACCGCGGGCCTTATCGGTTGCATGAGGCATCCTCCACAATCCAGGCGCACAACTCGGGAAAGCTCACCCCCATGTGCGCCGCCTGCTCCGGCGACAGCGAGGTGGGTGTCATGCCGGGCTGGGTGTTCGTTTCCAGCAAGATCAGCCCGTCGAGGCCGCGCGTCTCGTCCCAGCGGAAATCGGTCCGGCTCAGCCCCCGACAGCCCAGCGCCCGATGCGCGCGCAGCGCAAAATCGAGACAGGCCGCCGAAACCGCCTCCGGCACCTCGGCGGGCAGCACATGGCGCGACCCGCCCGGCAAGTATTTCGCATCGTAGTCGTACCAGCCGTCGGTCAGGATGTCGGTCACGCACAGCGCCCGCTCGCCCAGAACGCTGACGGTCAGTTCGCGCCCCGGCACATAGGCCTCGACCATCACCGTCTCGGGCATCGAGGCGGCCAGCCGCGGCGCGTTCGCCCCCGGTCGCACGATGTAGACCCCGACCGAGGATCCCTCGTTGTTCGGCTTGACCACATAGGGCGGCGCGATCACATGCCCGGCCTCGACCTCTGCGCGGGTGGCGATCACGCTCGCCACCACCGGCAGTCCCGCCGCGGCATAGGCTTCCTTCGCGCGCGCCTTGTCCATCGCCAGCGCCGAGGCCAGAACGCCCGAATGGGTGTAGGGGATGCGCATCCATTCAAGGATGCCCTGCACGCAGCCATCCTCGCCCCAGCGACCATGGAGCGCGTTGAAACAGACATCGGGCGTCAGTTCGGCCAGACGCATGGCCAGATCGAGGCCGCAGTCGACCTCCACCACGTCATATCCTGCCGCCCGCAGTGCCGCCGCGCATTCGCGCCCTGTGACAAGAGACACCTCCCGCTCTGCGGAAAGCCCACCCATCAACACCGCCACCTTGGGGGCTGCCCTGCTCGACATGCCCGCCACCGCCTCTGACCGGGCCTTTGCGACCCTATTGTTCTTGGTTCATCGCGCCGGTTCGCCGACGCGCATGATTTCCCATTCTAATGTCAAACCGCTGTGCTCGAAAACCCTTTTTCGCACCTCTTCGCCCAATTCTTCCAGATCTGCGGCCGTGGCCCCGCCCGTGTTGATCAGAAAGTTGGAATGGACCTCGCTCATCTGCGCGCCGCCCCGGCGCGCGCCGCGCATGCCCGCCGCGTCGATCACCTTCCAGGCCTTCAGCTCGTGGCGATCATCCGCCCGCCCGGTGCTTGAAAACCCGGCCGGATTGCGAAATGTCGACCCTGCGCTGCGCTCGCCGGTCGGCTGGCTTGCGTCGCGCCGGGCGATCTGATCGGCCATCCTCGCCTCCAGCGCCGCCGGATCGCCGGGCGCCGCCCGAAAGACCGCCCCGACCACCACCGCCCCCTCGGGCAGGTCGCTCTGGCGATAGCGCAGGCGCAGCGCCTCTGCCGGAAGCACCACCACCTCGCCCGAGCGCAGCACGGCGCGCACCTCGACAAGATGATCGGCCACATAGCTGCCATAGCATCCCGCATTCATCCGCACCGCCCCGCCGATGCTGCCCGGAATGGTGCGCAGGAAACGTCAGGTCACGCCCCGCCTCGGCCGCCTTGCGCGCCACATGCGCATCGAGCGCGGCCGCGCCCGCCAGTCACCCGATCGCCCTCGACGGTGATCGCGTTGAACCCCCGCCCCAGCCGGATCACCACCGCCCGCAGGCCGCCATCGCGCACGATCAGGTTGGACCCGACGCCCATCGGAAACACCGCGATGGCCGGGTCCAGCGCCGCCAGGAAATCGCGCAGGTCCGCCTCGTCCGCCGGCTGGAACAGCCAGTCCGCCGGTCCGCCGACGCGCAGCCAGGTCAGATCGGCCAGCGGCCGGCCGGGGGTCAACGTGCCGCGCACCTGCGGCAGGTCTGCGCTCACTCCGCCGGCTCCCGCTCGGCGGGCTTCGGGCGCGCCCAACGCCACAGGTGGATCAAGGGCCAGCGCAGCACCGAAACCCCCGCCGCCAGCAACAGCAATCCCCAGAGCGGCCCATTCGCATAGGTCACCCAGCCAAGGATCGGAATGCCCACCGCGATCAGGCCATAGGCCGCGCGCCAGTGATGGTCGCGCGACGGCAGCATCGCGATCACGTTCGCGCCGACCAGCCAGACCAGGGCTGCGACAAGCGGCGTCATCATGCGCCATCCCTCCGCGGGTCATGCACCGGCTGGCCGAGCGCGCGGCGCGCGAAATAGATCAGCGGGTTGCGGAACATCGACAGGAACGCCGCAAGCCCGGCCACCGCCCACCCCCAGCCAACGGCCACCCCGATCCATACGATCAGCACCGGCGCCACAAGAAGCAGCGCCAGCCCCGGCACCATCTGGCGGCGCATCGGCAGAAACGCCACGCCCGTGGCGGCCAGCGCCCAGAGGCAGGCCAGGATCAGCGGTGCGGTCATCGTCCGGTTCCTTCCATCCCCAGACGTAACGCGCCCGCGCCGCGATTGGCGATACCTCTTTCGCATAGTCGCGCCACCGGCCTCATGCCTCCAGCCGCTGCGGCAGGGCATTGGCCCAACTGCTGATCGTGCCCGCGCCCAGACACACCACCATGTCGCCCGGTCGCGCCTGTTCGCGCACCAGCCGCACAAGATCATCCTCGTCCAGGATCGCGCGGGCGTGGCGATGGCCGTGCGCGATCAGCCCCGCAACCAGATCGTCGCGTGACGCCCCCGCGATCGGGTCTTCACCCGCCGCATAGACCTCTGCGATCGCAACCACGTCGGCATCGTTGAAACAGGTGCAGAAATCGTCGAAAAGACTGGACAGACGGGTATAGCGATGGGGCTGGTGGACCGCGATCACCCGGCCCTGCGTCGCCTGGCGCGCGGCCTTCAGCACGGCCGCAATCTCGACGGGGTGATGCCCGTAGTCGTCGATGATCGTCACCCCGCCCAGCACTTCGCCCACCCGGGTGAACCGCCGGTTCACCCCGCCGAAGGCCGCCAGGGCCTCGCGGATCTCGTCCTTCTTCATCCCGAGATGGCGCGCCACGGCGATCGCGCTCAAGGCGTTCGAGACGTTGTGGTCGCCCGGCATCGGCAGGCTGCATCCCTCGATCGCGCTGCCTTCGCCCTCGCCCTGAAGCGCCACGTCGAAATGCGCCACCCCCCCGCGATAGCTCAGGTTCACCGCGCGCACATCGGCCTGGGCGTTGAAGCCGAAGGTCACGATCCGGCGGTCCGTCACCCGACCGACCAGCGCCTGCACCTCCGGATGGTCGGTGCAGCACACCGCCAGCCCGTAGAACGGCACGTTCGACACGAAATCGGTGAACCCCTGGCGCAGCGCGTCGAACGTGTGCCAGTGCTCCATATGCTCGGGGTCGATGTTGGTGACGATGGCGATCGTCGCGGGCAGGCGGTTGAAACTGCCGTCGCTCTCGTCGGCCTCCACCACCATCCACTCGCCCGCGCCCGCCCGTGCGTTCGATCCATAGGCGTGGATCACCCCGCCGTTGATCACCGTCGGATCGAACCCGCCCTTGTCCAGCAGCGTCGCCACCATCGTCGTGGTGGTCGTCTTGCCATGGGTTCCGGCGACCGCGATGTTGGACCGCAGCCGCATCAGTTCCGCCAGCATCTCGGCCCGGCGCACCACCGGCAGCTTGCGCCGGCGTGCCTCTTCGAGTTCCGGGTTGCCCTTGCGGATGGCCGACGAAATCACCACGACCGCCGCCTCGCCGATGTTCTCGGCCCGCTGGCCCTCGAACACCACCGCGCCCAGGTCCACCAGTCGGTCGGTGATCTTCGATGCCTTCGCATCCGATCCCTGCACCCGGTAGCCCAGTGTCATCAGCACTTCGGCGATGCCCGACATGCCGATCCCGCCGATCCCGACAAAGTGGATCGGCCCCAGTTCCATGGGAAGTTTCGTCGCCGCGTTCATGCCGCCTCTTTCGCTGCCAGGCCGTTCCACCACCTCGACCAGCCGGTCGGTCGCATCCGGGCGTCCCTGCCCCAGCGCGTTCCGCGCCATCCTCAGCGCCGCCTCGGGCTGGCTCAGGACCGAGGCGATGTGCCCTGCCAGGCCCTCGGGATCAAGCCTGCGATTCCGGGATCAGGATGGCTGCCCCGGCGTCAACCAGCCCGCGCGCATTCGCCGTCTGGTGATCCGCCGTCGCCGCCGCATAGGGGATCAGGATCGACGGACGCCCGATCACCGCGATATCGGCCACCGACGACGCCCCCGAGCGCGAGATCACCAGTTGTGCCTCGCTCAGCCGGCGGGGAATGTCCGCAAAGAACGGCTGCACCTCGACTGCGACGCCCGCCGCATCATACGCCGACTGCGCCGCGACCGCATCCTCGTCGCGGGCCTGATGGGCGACCCGCAGACCGCCCCTTCACGGCCTCGGGCAGCAGCGCGACCGCCGCCGGAACCACCTCCGACAGGATGCGCGCGCCTTGCGACCCGCCGATCACCAGCAGGCTCATCGGATAGTCGCCCGGCGGGATATAGCCCGCCCCGGCCCGCTCCAGCACCGCGGCGCGCACCGGATTGCCGGTGTGGATGCCTTCCACCCCCTCGGGCAGCGTCGTGGGCCATGTCCCGCAGGCCACCGCGTCAACCCGGCGCGCGAACCGTGCGTTCACCCGGCCCAGCACGCCGTTCTGCTCATGGATCATCCGGGGAAGTCTCAGGATCACCGCGGCCACCAGCGCGGGGATCGATGGGATAGCCGCCAAACCCGACCACCACCGCCGGCCGCTCGCGCATGAACCCCGCCACCGCGCCCGCGACGCCGGCCGCGATCCGCAACGGCACCGCCGCCTTCGCCAGCGCCCCGCCCCGCGCGAAGGTGGCCGAGGCCACCTCGTCCACCGCCACCGCCGCGGGAAAACCGCCCGCATAGCGCGCGCCGCGCGCATCCGTAGAAAGCCGCACCCGCCAGCCGCGCGCCAGCATCGCCTCGGCCAGAGCCTGCGCGGGGAACATGTGGCCCGCCGCGTGCCCCCGGCCGCGATCAGCAGCAGCGGCGCCGCCACCTCAGCGCCCCCGCTTGAACAGGATATCGCCGATCTGGCCCTGCGGGCGGGCCCGCGTGAAGGCCAAAAGCATCCCCACCGTGATGCCTGCCGCAATCACCGAAGACCCGCCATAGCTGACGAAAGGCAGCGTCATGCCCTTGGCGGGCAACAACCGCACCGCCACGCCCATGTTGATCATCGCCTGCACCCCGAAGATGCAGGCAAGCCCGGTCCCCGCAAGACGGATGAAGGGATCACGCTCCTTCATCAGCCGGAACAGCGAGCGGACGGTCACGGTCGCGTAAAGCGCGATGATCAGCAGCACCAGGATCAGGCCGTATTCCTCGGCGGCCACCGCGATGATGAAATCGGTATGCGCATCGGGCAGCGACCATTTCACCTGCCCCTCGCCCACGCCCACGCCAAAGAAGCCACCCTCCTGGATCGCGTTCGCGGCATAGCCAAGCTGGGTGCGCGGATCGACATCCGGCGTACAGGAACCCGTCGATCCGACGGGCGAAATGCTCCGAGGCGTTGTAGGCGAACATCCCGCCGCCGCCCACCAGCCCCAGCACCACAAGCGATCAGAAGCAAACGGCGCGCCGGCCACGAAATACATCACCCCCCAGCCGAACAGCACCAGCGCCGCCTGCCCGAAATCGGGCTGCATCGCCAGCAATCCGACGATGATCATGGTCAGCGCGAACGAGACGGTCTTGCCGCGGCGGCCCGTTCGAGGTCCTGGCTGGCCGCCATCAGCCAGGCCGCAGACGATGACGAAGCACGGCTTCAGGAATTCCGACGGCTGGAACGAGGCAAAGCCCAGCGAAAACCAGCGGATCGCGCCCTTGCCGAAATCGGTGCCGAAGAACGGCAGCAGCGCCAGCGCGCCCAAAGGCGCGCAGGCAAAGCCCAGCACCCCCAGCCGCCGCACCATCTGCGGCGACATCATCGAGGTGCCCAGCATTGCCACGATCGCCAAGCCCGCCGAAAACCGCCTGGCGCTGCACATAATGGAAGGGGTCAAGCCCGTTGCGCGTGGCCAGCGGCACCGAGGCCGCAAGCCCCAGCAGCATCCCGATCGCCGAACAGCACCAGGACGCACGTCAGCGACCACTTGTCGATCGTGCGCCACCAGCGCGGAAGCACCGGCTCGCCCACCCGCGCGGGCATGGAGCCATAGACCATCTCAGTCATGGGTATTCGCCTGCTCTTGTCTGTCCGCCGGGGTTGGCCCCGGTCGCCTGCCTCGATCCGCCCGGCGTGCCCCGGGTCTGCGCAGCAGAGTAGCGAAGAAGTTGGCCGCTGGCTAGGGGCGGCTTGCGATGGCGCGGCAAGCCATGGGCCCGTCAGCCTGCGATGAGACGCAGGATGTCCTGCCAGCGCGGATGGTCATGAAGCCGCTCGAAGTCCAAGTCCTGCAAGATCCACGCCTTTGTCTCATGGTGCGCACGGGGCAAAAGCCCGAGCAGCAGATCGGCGGCCTCTTCCAGATCGCCAAAATAGCAATGCAGGCAGGCGATATTGTATTGTGTCAGAACGTCATCGGGGTTGATCGCAAGCGCCCGCTCCGCCCATTCCCGGGCGCGGCCGACCTCGCCCAGAACCGCCAGCGAATTCGCCCCCAAGTATGCGGCCCGCGCGTTCTCGGGGTTCTGGATCAGCGCGGCCTCGGCGCGTTCGATACAGCGGCGTGCCGCATCTTTCTCCGCCTCTGGCAGCCGGAGCGAGTGATAGATCTGCGTCAACAAGGCAACCGATTGGAAATCGTCAGGTTTCAACTCGGCCGCCCGTTCATAAAGGGTCGCGGCCTCCTCCATCCGGCCCTGGACATAACAGGATCTGGCAAAGAAATAATGTGCCTCGAAAAGATTGGCGTCCAGCGCAATGGCGTGCCGGAATTCTTCCTCGGCGCCGGAAAAATCAAGCCGGATCGAAAAGACCAGCCCGCGCGAGGCGCGCGCCTCGGCCAAATTCGGGTCGAAGCTCCAGCGCCCGGTTGCACGAGGTCAGGATGTCTTCGATCGAAACCTGCTCGCTGTATTGCAGAAAAAGGAACGAGCCGCAGTCGGCCAGCCCCGCATAGGCCCGCGCATAGACCGGGTCGATGCTGATCGCCTTTCCGAACAACTGGCGCGCGATGACGAGGCTTGATCGCGCCCCGCGGTGAAAGAACTCGCGACCCTTGAGGTAGCAGGTATAGGCTTCGATGCTGTCCGTTGTCGGACGGGTGATGGCCTTTTTCTCCTCCGGCAGCAGCGCCACTTTCATCTCGGTTACGATCGTGTGGGTGATCTCGTCCTGGATCGCGAAGATATCGGTCAGGTCGCGGTCGTATCGGTCGGCCCACAAATGGCCGCCCGTGGCGCCGTCGATCAACTGCGCGTTGATCCGCACCCGGTTTCCCGCCTTTCGGACGCTGCCCTCCAGAAGATAGGACACGCCCAGACGGTTCGCGATCTGCCCGAGGTCCACCGCTTTGCCCTTCAAGGTGAAGACGGTATTGCGCCCAGCACGAAGAGGCCGGAAACCTTGGACAGGTCGGTGATGATGTCCTCGGTAATCCCGTCCGCGAAATACTCCTGCTCGGGGTCGCCGCTCATGTTGGTGAAGGGCAAGACCGCGACGGAGGGCTTTGCGGCCTGTGCCCCGCGCGCGGCAGGCTTGGGCAGAGCCTGTGGCGTGGGCGGGTCGACGCGCAGAAAATAGACGCGCACGGGCGCGTCGATGTTCTTCAGCGTCTTTTCGCCCTGGTCCAGAAACTCGATCTCCAGCTTATGGCCCAGCTGTTCGCGGACAAGGGCGGAACAGGCGATGCCGCCGGGCGGCGCGATCGATTCCAGCCGGGCTGCGATGTTCACGCCCTCGCCATAGAAATCCTCGCCCTCCACGATCAGATCGCCCATGTTCAACCCCAGACGAAACCGGATCTGGTGGTGCTCGGGCTGTCCGGAATTGCGTCCGGCCATCCCGCGCTGGATATCCATGGCGCAGCGCGTCGCATCGACGATGCTGCTGAACTCGGCCAGCGCCCCGTCGCCCATCAACTTGAAGATGCGGCCCTTGTGCTGGGCGATTGTGGGTTCGAGAAACTCGATCCGATGGCGTCGCAACTCGCCCATCGTGAATTCTTCATCGGCTTCCATCAAGCGAGAATAGCCGACCACATCTGCCGCGATGATGGCCGCAAGACGGCGCTCGAGCGAGCCTACAGTCATGACGTAACCCGCAAGGAACGACTGGGCGAACCTACAGCGATTTGCTCGATTGCGGCAAGCTAAATGGCGCGCATGACAACCTGCGTCCCGCTCGCCTCGGCGGGTCCGCGCGCCCGCGGGTTCCGCCCGCTGCAACGGCGCGTTTGCCCCAAGCGATCCCACAAGGGCCGCGAAGCACGGCCCGAACCGGGGCGTATCCCTGGGCCCGAGGCGACGAAAACCGCAAAAGCGTTGTCGGATCAGCGGCCCCCGCCGCGTTGTCCGGGCAAGCCATCTGCCCCGTCTCGCCCCCCGAGAACAGCCCGCACCTGCGCCGTGAAATCCTCGCCGCGCCGCTCGAAATCGGGATATTGATCGAAACTCGCCGCCGCCGGCGCCAGCAGCACCACCTCGCCCGGCTCCGCATCCGCCGCGGCCCGCGCGACGGCCCGCTCCATCGTTTCGCAGACCTCGTGCGGCGTCTCCCCGATCTGCAAGGCGAACTCGCGCGCCGAATGTCCGATCAGATAAGCCTTGGAGACCGACCCGAGAAACGGCGACAGTCCCGCGATACCGCCCTCCTTGCCCAGCCCGCCCGCGATCCAGCGGATACGCGCAAACGCCTGCAAGGCCTTGGCCGCCGCATCGACGTTCGTGGCCTTGCTGTCGTTCACGAACCGGACCCCGTCCCGTTCCCCCACCAGCTGGCTCCGGTGCGGCAGGCCGGCAAAGCTGTGGAATGCAGCCTCGATCTGCTTGGGCCCCACGCCCAGCGCCCGGACCGCCGCATAGGCCGCGCAGGCATTCTGGTGATTGTGGGCGCCGGGAAGGCCTGCGATCTCGCGCAGGTCGATCGAGGCCACCTGCCGGCCGCGCCGCCATTCCGCGAGAAACCCCTTGCGCGCAAACACCGCCCACCCATGCGCGTCGAGTTTCTGTCCCGACGAGATCCGGATCACCCGGTCGTCCCCCGGCCCCTCCGCCATCTGGTTCGCGAGGAACCGCCCCTCCGCCTCGTCCACCCCGATCACGGCGCGGTCCGGCCCGCCTTCGGCAAAGAGCCTGCGCTTGGCCGCGAAGTATCCGCCCATCCCGCCATGCCGGTCCAGATGGTCGGGCGAGAGATTGGTGAAGACGGCGATATCCGGCGTCAGTGCCCGCGCCAGTTCGATCTGATAGCTCGACAATTCCACCACGATCACCTCGCCGTCACCCGGCGGGTCGAGGTCGAGCACGCCGCGCCCGATGTTCCCCGCCATCTGCGCCGGGCGCCCGCTGTCCTCGAGAATGTGATGGATGAGGGCCGTCGTCGTCGACTTTCCGTTCGACCCGGTGACGCCGACGACCCGCGGCGCCTGCGCGAAGCCATCCCAGTCCGGGCCGGCCAGCGACCGGAAGAACACCCCGATGTCGTTGTCGACCGGCACCCCCGCCTCCAGCGCGCGGGCAACGACCGGATTGGGCCGGGGAAAGAGGTGCGGGATGCCCGGGCTTACGATCAGCGCGGCCACGCCCTCGAACCCCGCCGCCCGGCCGAGATCGGTCGCCACAAACCCCAGCGCCTCGGCCTTTGCGCGGGCATCGGGGCTGTCGTCCCAGACCAGCGGCTCGGCTCCGCCCGCCCGCAGCGCATGCGCGGTGGCAAGGCCGGAGCGGCCGAGGCCGAGAACGGCAACCTTGCGGCCTTCGAAGCCCTGAACCGGAATCATCTAAGTCACCCTTGCTGGATCGCGGTGCAGAATGCGGGCGCGCCCGGCGCGGCGCAAGGGACGGGCCGCGCCGGCGTGCGCCCCGGCAGTGGCAACCTAAGGGCACCTTGTGCAGCCACAAGGCCGAAACCTACCACGCAATTGGCTGGCGGTTGCGGAAGAAGCCCCCCGTCGGCCCGTCTTCGGGCAGCAGCGCAAGCCAGACGGGGGTATCCGCGCCCTCTTCGGGCGAAAGCGGCGCATCCGCCCCGCCCATCCGCGTGGCGACCCATCCCGGACAGGCGGCGTTGATCTTCACCCCGGGCGGCAGGTCGCGCGGCAGCGCCTTGGTCAGCGCGTTGAGCGCGGCCTTGGCCACCCCGTAGGCGCCCGGGCCTTCCAGCCCTTCGGCGAA
Organism: uncultured Alphaproteobacteria bacterium; assembly: GCA_963700485.1. Taxonomy (GTDB): domain Bacteria; phylum Pseudomonadota; class Alphaproteobacteria; order Rhodobacterales; family Rhodobacteraceae; genus Aliitabrizicola. The sequence continues at coordinate 13,533 of CAVOXQ010000017.1, read as the reverse complement.
ACTGCCCCAGCCGGAGGACAGATTGACGATCCGGCCCCATCCGGTCCGGCGCCAGTAGGACAGGTTCATGCGGATCAGATCGAGCGGTGCCGCGACCATCACCTCCATCGCCTCGTCGAAGTCCGATCGCCGGTCGAGCAGCGACACATCGTGCAGGACGCCGGCGTTATTGACGAGAATGTCGAAGCCGCCGCTCTGGCGCATCACCTCGAACGAGGTGTCGGGATCGGCAAGATCGAGCCGCGCAAAACCCACGCCGAGATCGGCCGCAGCCTTGCGGCCCGCCACCTCGTCCCGCGCGGCAAGGGTGACGTTGCATCCCCGCGCCTTGAGGCTGGCAGCGATCGCCCGGCCAATACCGCGATTGGCGCCGGTCACAAGCGCTGTGGGGTGAAGCGGGCGCGGCATGGCTGTCTCCATCGTCTCGGGCGCACACCATGACGCCCCGCGGCCACCGCTTCAACCCGCCGGGGGCATCCGCGCGGGCCCGGGTCGAGGATCAGCCGGGCGGCGGTCCGCCCTGCCCTCGCGCAAGCCGGGACAGCACCCGCAATGCCTGGTCCGCCAGCGCTTCGGGAAGGAAGAGATGATCGTGATGGAAGCCCGCAACCATGTTGCACGGGATGCCCGCCGCCGCGAGGGCCCCCGCCACCGCCGCCGTCAGGCCGACCCCGTCAAGCGCCGAATGGACGGAAAGCGTGATCAGGACCATCGGCATCGCACCCTCCTGCCCCAGCGCCAGCGCCACGTCGAAAGGCAGGACTTGCGACAGGCCCTCGGCCTCGCGAATGGTGGCAAGGGCCGCCGGATGGGCAGGCCCGGCCGTGGTGCAGAACGCCCAGCGGCCGGGCTGCCGGACCGGCGCCATGCCCGCGATCATCGCCGCGGCCTCGCGGACCGGGCCCTTCATGTCAGCGCACCTTGAGCGTGGCCAGACCGATCAGCGCGAGGATCAGCGAGATGATCCAGAACCGGATCACGATCTGCGGTTCGGCCCAGCCCTTTTTCTCGAAATGGTGGTGGATCGGCGCCATCAGGAAGACGCGCTTGCCGGTCCGCTTGAAATAGGCGACCTGGATGATGACCGACAGCGCCTCGACCACGAACAGGCCGCCGACGATGGCCAGCACGATCTCGTGCTTGGTGCAGACCGCGATCGCGCCCAGCGCGCCGCCCAGCGCGAGGCTGCCGGTATCGCCCATGAACACGGCCGCGGGCGGCGCGTTGTACCACAGGAAACCCAGCCCCCCGCCGATCAGCGCCGCCGTGAAGATCAGGATCTCGCCGGTGCCGGGCACGTAATGGACGCCCAGATACTCGGTGAAGTTCGACGTTGCCCACGACATAGGCGATGACGCCCAGCGTGCCGGCGGCGATCATCACCGGCATGATGGCAAGCCCGTCGAGCCCGTCGGTCAGGTTCACCGCATTGGCCGCGCCGACGATCACGATCATCGCCGAAGGGCACGAAGAAGATGCCAAGGTTGATCAGCACGTTCTTGAAGACCGGCAGCGCAAGCTGGTTGGTCAGCGCGTCGGGATGAAAGCGTGCCGCGGCAAACGCCGCGAGGGCGGCGATCACGAGGCCCAGCAGAAAGCGCACGCGCGCCGAGACGCCCTTGGTGTTCTGCTTCGTCACCTTGGCGATAATCGTCGGCAAAGCCGATCAGGCCGAAGGCGAGCGTCACGAACAGCACGATCCAGACATAGGGATTGTCGAGCCGCGCCCAGAGCAAGGTCGAGAACGATCAGCGCCGACAGGATCAGAAGCCCGCCCATCGTCGGCGTGCCGGCCTTGACGAAATGGCTCTGCGGGCCGTCGTCGCGGATCGGCTGGCCCTTGCCCTGGCGTCGGCGCAGCAGGTTGATCAGCGGGCGGCCGAAGATGAAGCCGAAGATCAGCGCGGTGAAGAACGCGCCGCCCGCCCGGAAGGTGATGTAGCGAAAGAGGTTGAAGATGTCGCCGCCGTCCGAGAACTCGGTAAGCCAGTAGAGCATTCAGTCCGTCCCTTGTCTGATCCCGGGCGACCGCCTGCCCCAATTTGCGGAGGGCGTCAACGACCAGCGACACCTTGATGCCCTTGGATCCCTTGACCAGCACGATATCGCCGGCGTCGACGAGGCCGTGCGCCTGCGCCGCCAGCTCGGCGGCCGTCTCGACCCAGAGGCCGCGCTTGGCGGGCGGGCAGCGCGTGCATGCAGCGCGCGCATCCGCGGGCCGACGCAATGCACGACGCGAAACCAGGGCCATCGCCGGGTGCCCGGCAATCGCCGCGTGCAGGTCGGCCTCGGTCGGGCCGAGTTCCAGCATGTCGCCGAGGATGGCGATGCGCCGGCCCGCGCCCACGCGGCCGACCCCGTCGGTCGGCGGAATGACGGCAAGCACATCGAGCGCGGCGGCGACCGAGGCGGGGTTGGCGTTGAACGCATCGTCGATCAGCTCGAAGCTCTGGTCCTCGACCACGTCGAGCAGGATCCGCTCGCGCGTGCCGCGCCCCGCCGGCGGCGCCCATCGGCCAAGATCGTTCGCGGCGATTGTCAGATCGAGCGCCGAGTGCCGAGGCGGCCGCCAGAACCGCAAGCGCGTTGAGCGCGAAGTGGCGGCCGGGCGTGCGCACCTTGAAGAGAAGCGGCGCGCCCGCCGGCGCTGGCCCGCACGACGGTGGCATCCGGCGAAAGCTGGATGTCGCCCAGCCGCCAGTCGGCTTTTCGGCGGCACCAAACCGGATGACGGACGACCCGAGACCCTCGGCGGCTGGCGGCCAGGATCGGCGTCGTGGCGATGTCCGCGGGCAGGATCGCGGTGCCGCCGGGCACCAGACCCTCGAAGATCGATGCCTTCTCGCGGGCGATGCCCTCGATGCTTTCGAAGGCCTCGAGATGCGCCGGAGCGACCGTGGTGATGATCGCGACGTCGAGCCGGGCCAGCCGCGCGAGGGGCGCGATCTCGCCGGGGTGGTTCATCCCGATCTCGATCACCGCGAACTCGGTGTCGGCCGGCATCCGCGCAAGCGTCAGCGGCACGCCCCAATGGTTGTTGTAGCTCGCCTCGGCGGCATGGATCCGGCCCTGGCCCGGCCAGAACGCCGCGCAGCATGTCCTTGGTCGAGGTCTTGCCGACCGATCCGGTGACGCCGACGACCCTGGCCGCGGTGCGCGCCCGGGCGGCGCGGGCCAGATCGGATCAGGGCCGCCAGAACATCGGGCACGATCAGCAGCGGGGCAGTTTCGGGCACGCCCTCGGGCCGATGGGCGACAAGGGCTGCCGCGGCGCCCTTGCGCCAGCGCGTCGGCCACGAAATCATGGCCGTCGCGCGCATCCTTCAGCGCCACGAACAGATCGCCCGGCTTCAGCGTGCGGGTGTCGATCGACACGCCCGCCGCCTGCCAGAGCGCCGTCGTCTTGCCGCCGGTGGCCGCAACAGCCGCCTGCGAGTCCAGAGCGGGGTCATATCAGCGCCCTCCAGTGCCGCGACCGCGACGCTGGCCTGTTCCACATCGTCGAAGGGATAGACGTGGCCGGCGATGGTCTGCCCCGTCTCATGGCCCTTTGCCTGCGATCAGCAGCGCATCGCCCGGGCCAAGCGCATCGACGCCGCGCAGGATCGCCTCGGCCCGGTCGCCGACCTCGGTCGCCTCGGGGCAGCCATCCAGAATGGCGGCGCGGATCGCGGCCGGGTCTTCGGAGCGGGGATTGTCGTCGGTGACGATGACCACGTCGGCATGCGCGGCCGCCGCGCGCCCCATCAGCGGGCGCTTGGTCGTGTCGCGGTCGCCGCCCGCGCCGAAGACGACGACGATCCGGCCCATCACATGCGGGCGCAGCGCCTTAAGCGCGGTCGCGAGCGCATCGGGCGTATGGGCATAGTCGACGAAGACCGAGGCGCCGTTGTGGCGGGTGGCGGCCAGCTGCATCCGCCCACGCACGCCCGACCAGGCCGGGCAAGCGCTGAAAGATCGCCGGCGCCTCGTCCCCGGCCGCGATCGCCAGGCCAGCCGCCAGCGCCACGTTCTCGGCCTGGAACCCGCCGATCAGGTCCAGCCGGACCTGGTGCGGCTGGCCCTGCCACAGCGAACCGCAGATCCTGCCCGGTCGCGTCGAACCGCTGCGCCAGGATGCGCAGGTCGGCCTCGGCGCCATGGCCCACGCGCAGACAGGCGCTGACCGCGCCCGGCCGCCAGAACGGCCATGTCCTGGCCCCTGGGATCGTTCATGTTGATCACGGCGATGCCGTCTTCGGGCAGAACCCGGGCGAAAAGACCCGCCTTGGCGGCGAAATAGGCCTCGAACGTCTTGTGATAGTCGAGGTGGTCCTGGCTGAAATTGGTGAAGGCCGCCGCCTTGAGGCGCACACCGTCAAGCCGGCGCTGGTCGAGGCCGTGGCGACGACGCCTCCATCGCGGCATGGGTCACGCCGGCCGCCGCCGCCTCGGCCAGCAGGCGGTGCAGCGTGATCGGATCGGGCGTGGTATGGGCCGAGCGGCGCATCCCAGGCGCCCTCGACCCCGGTGGTGCCGATGTTGATCGCGGCATGGCCCAGCATCGTCCAGATCTGGCGGGTGAAGCGTCGCGACCGAGGTCTTGCCGTTGGTGCCGGTGACGGCGACCATGGTCTCGGGCTGCGCGCCGAACCAGAGCGCGGCGGCACAGGCCAGCGCCTGCCGCGGGTCTTCGGCCACGATCACCGGCACGTCAGACCCAGCAAGGGCGCGTTCGGCCGATCCGCGCGCCTTCGGCATCGGTCAGGATCGCGGCGGCGCCCTGTGTCAGCGCGGCCGGGATATGAACTCGCCCCGTGTACCGCGCTGCCGGGAAGGGCCGCGAACAGAAAACCGGGCCGCACCGCCCGGCTGTCGACGGCCAGACCGGTCACCGCGGTCTGCGCGCAGGGCCTTGGCGGTCAGTCCAAGCGCGGCGAGTGTTGCCGTCCGTTCCGCCATGCCGCCTCCCTGTCCTCCGGCTCAATTGCGCACGAGTGTTACCGCATCGGCGGGCTCGGGTTCAACGATCGGGCCGCAACCCGAGCAGCGGGCTGACGCGGCGGATGATCTCGGCCGCGACAGGCACGGCTGTCCAGCCGGCGGTGCGGCGCGGCTCGCGGCCCGGTCGTCTCCACCGGTTCGTCGAGCGTCACGATCAGCACATACTTCGGATCGCGAGGCGGGGAACATGCTGGCGAAGGTGTTGATCACCTTGTCATCGTAATAGCCGCCCGTGGCCTTCGGCTTGTCGGCGGTGCCGGTCTTGCCCGCCACCTCATAGCCCTGCGACATCGCCGAAGGCTCGCCGTGCCGTCGGTGACGACGCTGCGCAGCATCGTCGACGGCAATCGCGCGCGGTCTGCTCGGACATCACGCGGGTTCCCGTGACCGGACCGCTGCTTTTCAGCAGCGTGGGCCTTACCGTGACCCCGCCGTTGGCAATCGCCGCATAGGCAGCGGCGAGGTGCAGCGGGCTGGCCGACATGCCATGGCCATAGGAGGTGGTGATCGTCGAGATCTCGGACCACCGCTTGGGCAGCAGCGGCCTCGCGCCCGGTGCCTCGATCAGCTCGACGCGCCGTCGGCTCGAAGAAACCGAGCGATTTCGAGAAAGGCCTGCTGGCGCTCGGCGCCGATCTGCAAGCGCGATATGGGCGATGCCGACGTTGGAGGATTTCACGATCACATTGCTGACCGACAGCAGCGGGCCCGTAGTTGTGATTCTCGAATTCCTTGATCTTGAACTTGCCCCAGAGCATCGGCGCATCGGCGTCGACCATCGTGTCGGGGTTGACAAGGCCGATGTCGATCGCCTGGGCCGCGGCGAAGATCTTGAAGGTGGAGCCAAGCTCGTAGACGCCCTGCACCGCGCGGTTGAACAGCGGGCTGTCGCCGGGATCGCCCTTGAGCAGCGGCTGCGGGCGGTCGTTGGGGTCGAAGTCGGGCAAGCGACACCAGGCTCGAGGATCTCGCCTGTGTGCACGTCCATCAGGATCGCCGCCGCGCCCTTGGCGTTCATCATCTTCATGCCGCCCTCCAGCACTTCCTGCGTCGTGGCCTGCACCGTCAGATCGAGCGACAGCGGCAACCGGCTTGCCGGCCAGTGCCGGGATCGCGCAGGTGTGCGTCGAACGCCTTTTCGACGCCCGCCGTGCCGATGACCTCGGCCGAATGCACGCCCTCGCGCCGAAGCTCGCGCCACCAAGGACATGGGCGGCGAGCCGCCCGTTGGGATAGAGCCGCATCTCGCGCGGGCCGAACAGCAGGCCCGGATCGCCGATGTCATGCACCGCCTGCATCTGCTCGGGCGAGAGCTTGCGGCGCACCCAGAGGAACTTGCGCCCGTCGGTAAAGCGGGCCAGCAGCAGCTTCGGCGTCGAGATCGGGGAAGATGCGCGCAAGCTCGGTCGCGACGCGCGCCGGAGTCGACCATGTCCGGGGCTGGGCATAGAGCGAATGGGTCAGTCAGGTTGGTCGCCAGAATGCGCCCGTTGCGGTCGGTGAGATCGGCGCGACCGCGCGAGGATCGCGGCCCCGGACGCGGCCGCTGCGGCTCCTCGGCTCGGTCGCGGCCAGCAGGCCCATCCGGCCGCCAATGACGGCGAAGGCGCAGAAGAAAGCCAGTCCCAGAAGCACGAGGCGCCCCTCGGCCCGCGCGCGGGCGCGGTCGCGCATCTGCTCGTGGCGCAGGCGGATGTTCTCGCGTTCGATGCTGTCGGGGTTCTCGCCGCGCTCGCGGGCGGAGAGGATGCGGGCCAGCGGGCGCAGGGGCGTGCGGATCATGGGACTTGAACCTCGTTGGTGGGAACGACTTCCCCGACATTCGACGTGCTGCCCATCAGATCGACGGGCGCGTTGTCGAATGGCAGGGCCGGAAACATCGGTGGGGCGGGCGGGAAAGCGACACCTGATCGGCCTGCCCGAACTGGCTCGGCGTCCAGCGGCAGCAGGCCGAGGCGGTCGAAATTGATCGTCGCAAGCTCGCGCAGCCGGTCGGGGCGGTTCAGATAGGCCCATTCGGCGCGCTGCACCGACAGCGCGTCGCGCAGCCGCGCGATCTCGCCCTGCAAGTCCTCGACCTGCGTTGATCGACGCCTGGGTCGCGTAATTCTCGCGGTAGGCCCAGAAGGCCAGCCCCATCACGGCGAGCGAAGGAAAGCGCGTAGAAGCATCGGTGCGCATCAGCGGCGTCCTTTGCGTTGGATCATCGGCAACCCGAGTGCTGCCGGGTCGACCGGGCCGGCGGGCGCGTCGGTGCGCTGGGCCACGCGCAGCTTGGCCGACCGCGCGCGCGGGTTCTCGGCCAGTTCGACCTCGTCCGGACCGACGGCGCGCCGCGTGATCAGTGTGAAGCGCGGGGCATCGGTCTGGTTGCGCGGGGGCATAGCGGTTGGCGTCTGGCCTCGCCGCCCGAGCGAAGCTGAAGAAACCGCTTCACGATGCGATCCTCAAGCGAATGGAAGGTCACGACGGCCAGCTTGCCGCCGGGCTTCAGCGCGCGTTCGGCCGCCATCAGCCCTTCGACCAGTTCGCTGAACTCGTCGTTCACGGCGATGCGGATCGCCTGGAAGCTGCGCGTGGCGGGGTGGCTCTGGCCGGGCTTGGGCCGCGGCAGGCAGCTCTCGAACGATCTCCGCACAGTTGCAGCGTGGTGTCGATGGGCGCGGTCGCACGGGCCGCGACGATGGCCCGCGCGATCCGGCGCGAGGCGCGCTCCTCGCCATAGTGGTAGAGGATGTCGGCCAACGTCGCTTCGGACGCGGTATTGACCAGATCGGCGGCGCTGTCGCCCATCCTGGCTCATCCGCATGTCGAGCGGGCCGTCCTTGGCGAAGGAAAAGCCGCGCTCGGCCTGGTCGAGCTGCATCGAGGAGACGCCGAGATCCAGCACCACGCCCGTCGAGCAGGCCCGCCCGCAAGACGGTCGAGCGCGGAAAACGTGCCCGCGACAAGTGTCAGGCGGTCGCCATAGCCATCCGCCCAGGCCGCGGCCATCCGCAAGGCCAGCGGATCGCGGTCGATGCCGATGACACGCGGCGGCACCCGCGTCGAGAAGACCGCGCGCATAGCCCCCCTGCGCCGAAGCGTGCCGTCGACCCAGGTGCCCGCGACGGGCGCCACGGCGGCCAGCAGCGGGCGCAGCAGGACCGGAACATGCGGGCGGCGCGATCGATTGGCGCGCGACCGCTGGACGCCATCGCTCACGCCTCCGGGTCGGGCAAGAAGGGAGAGCATGTCGAAGTCCTCGGCGAGTTCGGGGAATTCGGCTGCGGATCTGTGCCGCGATCTCGGCCTCGTAGGTGTCGGGCTTCCAGAATCTGGAAAGTGTCGCCGCGCCCCGGCGAAGGTCGCCTCGGCGCCTGCCGCGAGGTCTTCGCCGAAAGACCGATCTTCGTCACGCACCTTCTGGGGAAGCACGATGCGCCCGTCGTCGTCGATTTCGACGGTGACCGACAGGCCGTGATCAGGTTTCGCTCGAGGATGCGCCGTCGCGGCGAGCCCGGGCAGGTCGCGCAATCTGCTCCTCGACCCGGCTGTCATTTCCGAATCGAATAGCATTCGACGAATTGCCGCCGCTCGTCGCCATAGACCATGACGAGTTTCGGGCGCGGTGTTTCCGCGGACAGGAGGGATCGCCGGATTCCAGAACGCGGCGGAAGGCGGCCGGGATCGACACCCGGGCCTTCCCGTCCACCTTCTGGTTGACCTCGCCTCTGAACGACTCCGCCATGGGCCTGCGGCTCCTTCGCTGTCCTTGTTGCCGGGCCCTGAAACGAACAACGGCGGATCGGGCTGCTGCCACTCCCGATCCGCCGCCCTCGTCCCATCTCTGGGTCTGTCCAGCTACGCGCGCCACCTGGGGGGATGTCTGCTCGCGTGCGCGCCGGATCTTGTCGTATCGAAAGCGGCGGGTGCCTGTATGAAACCTGACTTCGCCTGTTCGGGGTCTTTCGATCGCCCCGTCTTGTCGTGTTCCAGCCGCTCTCGATGTAAAAGGGATGGCATGGGAATTTATGGGAAGCAATGGAAATTTGGGGATTCGCTGAAGATGGAAACACTACGCTGGCCATGACGACCACATGTTCCATCTGCAGAGGGTTTGGTGAAAGCCAATTTAGCACAAATTGCGTAGTGCGAGCAGGTATCCACTACATTTAGGGAATACCAGCGGCCACTCAGAAATCCCACCATTTCCCAAGGAAAATGGAACAGCCGATCTGCATATCCCGAAGTGATGAGAACAAACAGCGAAGAATAAGGGCCGCCAATCGGCACCCCTTCGGAATTACTGCCTCAAGTCGGCGTGATTCGCCGTGATCCGTCGCGAGTCCTGCCGCGCCCGATCACTCGATTCCATGAAATCCCAGGCCTGTCAGGCCATCCCGCCCGCGACCAGGCGGCGCCGCGAGCGCGCCATAGGCCTGCGCCACCGCGCCCTCGCCCGCCGCGATCGGCGTGCCCGCGTCGCCCGCGACGCGGACGTCGAGGCTCAGCGGCAATCTCGCCCAGGAACGGCACGCCGATCCGCTTCCGGCCTCGGCCCGCGACGCCGCCGTGGCCGAAGATGTGCGCCTCATGCCCGCAGTTCGGGCAGATGTAGGTCGACATGTTCTCGATCAGGCCCAGCACCGGGGTCTTCAGCATGTCTGGAACATGTCGATGCGCCTTGCGCGCGTCGAGCAGCGCCACGTCCTGCGGCGTGGACACGACGATCGCCCCCGTCAGCTGGGTGCGCTGGCACAGCGTCAGCTGCACATCGCCCGTCCCCGGCGGCAGATCGACGATCAGCACGTCGAGCTCGCCCCAATCCACCTGCCCCAGCATCTGCTGAAGCGCCCCCATCAGCATCGGCCCGCGCCAGACCACCGCCTCGTCCTCCTTCAGCATCAGCCCGATCGACATCATGGTGACGCCATGCGCCTGCAGCGGGATGATGGTCTTGCCGTCGGGCGAGGCCGGGCGCTTCGACACGCCCATCATCCGCGGCTGCGAGGGCCCGTAGATGTCGGCATCGAGAAGCCCGACGCGCCGCCCCTGCCGCGCCAGCGCCACGGCGAGGTTGGACGACACGGTGGATTTGCCCACCCCGCCCTTGCCCGAGGCGATGGCGATGATGCGGTCGACCCCCGTCACCCGCTGCGGCCCGCCCTGCTGGGGCGTGGGATGGCGGCCGATCTTCAGGCTGGGCTGGCGGTGGCTTGGCGCGCCGGGCCATGCGCGGTCAGCACGACCGACACCTGGGCCACGCCCGGCAGCCGCGCGCACGACCGCCTCGGCCGCCGCGCGCACGGTTCGAGCGCGCGCGCCTGGTCGGGATCGGCCGCCTCCAGCACGAATCGCACCCGGTCGCCCTCGATCGCCAATGCCCGCACGAGGTCGCGCGAAACGATGTCGCCGCCCCCCGGCACCGTCAGGCGCGACAGCGCCTCCATCACGTTTTCCCGGGTTGGCACCATCGTGCATTTCTCCTTTGCCTTCTCCTTGTGCATAGGTCGTCGTTTGGTGGGCAACCGGCAAGGGGGAGTTTTCCGATCGCCCAAAATTCATGCGAAGAGATTGGAAACGTTTAAATATTTTGTGACTCCAGCCATGCGGATGCTGCATGGCAGCATTGTTCGCACGGCGCATTGTGCATCTGCAGCATCGGGTTATGTTGGCGGTAACGGATTGGCCGGCTTCGGACCATTCGACAACAAGATGAGGCTACGAACATGGCTTATGCAAATCTTTCCCGCGCCGCTCACGGTGGTATGGCCGAACGTATCGGCCTGGCGATGAAATCGGCGCAGACTGCGATCGCTCGCCGCCGGAAATACGCCGAGACCTACCGTGAACTGAACGCGCTGAATGAACGCGAACTGGCAGATCTCGGTATCCACAAGTCGATGATCGCCCGGATCGCCCGCGAGGCGGCCTACGGCGAATGAGTTTCTTGCTGAACGTTCCCACCTCCTCCCGGGGGCGTTCGTAGCAAAAGCGGCGGCACTCTTCCTCCTCCCTGGTGCCGCCGCCCTTTCTTCCGGAACGCTGGCGTTCCGACACGGTGTTTGAGCGGCTCCACCTCCTCCCGGGGCCGATCGGACCAGCGGCGGCCCCGTCCTCCTCCCTGGGGTCGCCGCACATCCCTTCCGGGTTCCGGGCCTCCCCGCCCGCCAGCCCGAACCAGATTGCGCGCGGCCACTCCTCCTCCCTGGGGTCACGCGCAAACGGGCGGCGGCGCCCTCCTTCTCCCTCCCGGGGGTGCTGCCGCGAACTTTCGGGCCCGCCTGCGGGCCCGCTCGATACGACGGGCCCTCCCTCCTCCCTGGCCCGGCGTCTCGGACGGCGGCGTTCCGCTTCCCGGAACGCCGCCGTTTTCATTTGCGCGGGCCTTGCCCCGTGGTAGGGCGAACGCGACCGGGGGATTGGGGCAGGATGCGGTTTTCGTTGATTTCGGCCGCGCTCGTCGCGGCGCTGGTGGGGTTCGGCTCGACCATCGCGCTGGTGCTGGCGGCGGCGGGCGCGGTCGGTGCGGACGCCGCGCAGACGACGAGCTGGGTGCTGGCCGTGTGTCTGGCCAAGGCCGCCGGCAGCGCCTGGCTCGGCTGGCGTTCACGCGTGCCGGTGGTGCTGGCCTGGTCCACGCCGGGTGCCGCACTTGTCGCGGCGAGCTCGGGTATCTCGATGCCGGAGGCGGTCGCGGCCTTCATGCTCGCAGGCGTCCTCATTGCCCTGACTGGCGCAGTGCGCCCCCTCGGCCGGCTGGTCGCGATGATCCCGGACGGCATCGCGGCCGGCATGCTCGCCGGCGTGCTGCTGCCCTTCGTGATGCGACTGCCCGGCGCTGTTGTGGACGCCCCCGCGCTGGTCCTCCCGGTGGTCGCCGTCTTCGCGCTGGTCCGGCTTTGGAACCCCGCCTTCGCGGTGCTCGCGGGTTTGTCGCTGGGCCTCGCGCTCGGGATGGCGGATGGCTCCGGCGCGGATCTGGCGCTGGTGCTCCCCCGGCTCGTGGTGATCGCGCCCGACTGGGATGCCGGCGTATTGATCGGGCTCGGCGTCCCGCTCTACCTTGTGACCATGGCCTCGCAGAACCTGCCGGGCTTTGCCACGATGCGCGCGGCCGGATACGAGCCGCCGGTGCGCCCGGCGCTGACCGTGACGGGCGCGCTTTCGGCCGTGGCGGCAGTGTTTGGGGCCCATCCGATCAGCATGGCCGCGATCACCGCGGCGATCTGCCTAGGCGACGACGTGGATCCCGACCGGTCGCGGCGCTGGCGTGTCAGCCTCGTCTATGGCGCGGTCTGGGTCGGGCTCGGGCTGTTCTCGCCGGTGGTGATCGGGCTGATCGCAGGCCTGCCCGCCGCGCTCGTGACCGCGATCGTGGCACTTGCGCTGCTCGGGCCCCTCGCGGGCGCCCTCACGGGGGCCTGTGCGCCATCGTCGCAGCGCTTTGCCGCCACCGTCACCTTTGCCGTCACGGCCTCGGGCATCGTGGCACCCGGGAGCACTGGTGATCTGGTTCGTACGAAACTACATGGCCAAGGGCTTTGCATTGGGAAGGGCTAGAAATATTGAAGGTATGCTGTCTAATTTAAAATGGACGACTGACGCAATTTTACCTTCAATAATATAGGCAAGCACAAAGACATTATTATAACCAGACAATAATCCATCATCGATACTCAATTTTGAACGGTGGTAAAATGAACCGTGAGCAGAACATAAAGAATAAAAAAAATTGTAACTCACTTTCCGAAAAGACGGCAAGCATAGAAAGTTAAAATCGACAGCATTCCATAAATATTCAATTTTCAATCTTAAATATTCATTTTAAAGGGTCAATCATGAGTCTCGCATGGATGTATTGGACCAAACCCGACGGCCATTTTCTTTATCAGCATTTTCCTGATGATCGGCGCTATGCTTGTATGGAACTGGTGTCGCCAACCATCGAACGTCGCGGTTTTCTGATGATCCCAACGACGCGGGGGACGAGATTTTTTTTGGGGTTGCTCGGTAGTGCCTATATCCATCTCGCGTGGCTCGGATTGACGGATTTGGCGCTGTGGTATGCGACGATCATATCTTTGGTCTGGGTGATTGTGGTGATGCGGTGGGGGTGATTCGGCGTTTAGCGGGTTTTTCTGACAACATGTTATAAGGAACATTAAGGTTTCAGATGTCGGTGTTCGGACTTCAGTAATTAAAATTTCAAATGACAAATCACGAATACCAAAAAAATCACAATGAGCAAAATTCAAAATTCCAAACAATTGGCGTTTGATCTTATTTGAGATTTGGTATTGTAATTTATTATTTCCGGTTTATCTAGGTTAGGATTTAAAAGGGTTTAATCGATAGGTAGAACAACGCCTATGTTGTTCGGTGTTCTTGGCCTTCACACCGACAATGCAGGCTGAAGATAAATCACAACCATAGGAAGGCCTAAAAATAAAGGAGGGAAGCATATGAGAACATTGATTTTCACCAAGCGGACTCGGATGATGTTCCTGGGGATGACAGTTGCGGCCGCACTGCTGGCATTATTCGCCATCCCGGCGAGCGCGGACA
>CAVOXQ010000016.1:0-11331 GCA_963700485.1 uncultured Alphaproteobacteria bacterium | reverse complement strand
CCACGTATTGCTTGGGCATGGCGTTGTCGGGCAACGCCGCGATTCCGGCGGTCGACAGCCGCCGCCGCGTGATGGCGCATCTGACCGGGCGGCGGATCGTGCAGATGGTCAAGGACGATCTGAAGCCCTCCGACATCCTGACGCGGGACGCCTTCGAGAACGCGATGCGGGTGAACGGCGCGATCGGCGGTTCGACCAACGCGGTCATCCATCTTCTGGCGATCGCGGGCCGCGTGGGCCTCGATCTGACGCTCGAGGACTGGGACCGGCAGGGCAGCGACATCCCCACCATCGTGAACCTGATGCCCTCGGGTCGCTATCTCATGGAGGAATTCTTCTATGCCGGCGGCCTGCCGGTGGTGATCAAGTCCCTGGGCGAGGGCGGAAAGCTGCACCGCGACGCGCTGACGGTTTCGGGCGGCACGATCTGGGACGAGGTGAAGGGCGTCACCAACTGGAACGAGGATGTGATCCGCCCTGTCGCCGATCCGCTGACGCCGGCGGGCGGCATCGCGGTCCTGCGTGGAAACCTTGCGCCCGGCGGGGCGGTGCTCAAGCCCTCCGCCGCCTCGCCCCACCTGATGCAGCATCGTGGCCGGGCGGTCGTGTTCGAGGATATCGACGACTACAAGGCGCGGATCGGGGACGAAGCTCTCGATATCGACGAAACCTGCGTGATGGTGATGAAGAACTGCGGCCCGCGCGGCTATCCCGGCATGGCCGAGGTCGGCAACATGGGCCTGCCGCCGAAGGTGCTGCGCAAGGGGATCACCGACATGGTGCGGATCAGCGATGCGCGCATGTCGGGAACCGCCTACGGCACGGTCGTCCTGCATGTCTCGCCCGAAGCCGCCCGGGGCGGCCCGCTCGCCGTGGTGCGCTCGGGCGACATGATCGAACTCGACGTGGCCAACCGCCGCCTGCACCTCGACATTCCCGAGGCCGAACTCGCCCGTCGGCTGGCGAAGTGGCAAAGCCCGGTGGCGCGCCCCTCGGGCGGCTATGCCCGGCTCTACCACGACCATGTGCAGGGCGCCGAGACGGGGGCCGATCTCGATTTCCTCGTCGGTCCGCGCGGCAATGCCGTCGCGCGCGAGTCCCATTGAGCCCGCGCGGGGGCGCCTTTGTCGCCAGGGGCGGGTGCCGGTCGCAACCCCGCGGCGCGGTCGCGCGCTTGTATCCCCGCCTTCTTCTGTTCACAAGTATCCCACGGGGGTCCGGGGGTGTGAAACCCCCGGTGCCCGCCCGGGGGCGTGCGCCGCCCCGTCCCGCCAAGGAGTGCGCCGATGACGATACCCGTGGCTGTCGTGGGCGTGGGCAAGATCGCCCGCGACCAGCACCTTCCGGCAATCGCCGGAAACCCCGCCTTCTCGCTCGCGGCGGCCGTGTCGCGGCACGGGCGGCTCGACGGCGTGCCGAACTTCACCGATTTCGATACGTTCCTGGCCGAAGGCCCCCGGGCCGCCGTCGCGCTTTGCACCCCGCCCGATGTCCGCCTCGAGATGTCGCTCAAGGCGATCGCCGCGGGGCGCGACCTGCTGATCGAAAAGCCGCCCGCCGCCACGCTGGGCGAGATCGGGACGATCATCGAGGCCGCCCGGGCGCGCGGCGTCGTGCTGTTCGCCACATGGCATTCGCGCTTCGCGCCGGGGGTGGAGCGGGCGCGCGACTGGATCGCCGCGCGCGCCCCCGACCGCATCACCATCACCTGGCGCGAGGACGTGCGCCGCTGGCACCCGAACCAGGCATGGATCTGGCAGCCGGGCGGTTTCGGCGTCTTCGACCCCGGCATCAATGCGCTCTCGATCCTGACCCGCATCCTGCCGGGCAGCCTCCATGTCGAAAGCGCCGACCTCGAGGTGCCGTCCAACGCCGCCACCCCGATCGCCGCGCGTCTCGCCATGACGGCGCGCGGCACCCTTCCCGTCACCGCCGATTTCGACTGGCGCCAGGAGGGGCCGCAGACCTGGGACATCGAGGTGCAGGCCGGCACGGAACGGCTGAAGCTGCGCCAGGGCGGGGCCCGTCTCGCGATCGACGGGGCCGAGGTCGACGTCGGCGAAGAACAGGAATATCCCGAGATTTATCGCCGCTTTGCCCACCTGATCGCCGCGCGCGAAAGTGACGCCGACATTTCCCCGCTGCGGATCGTCGCCGATGCCTGCCTGAAGGGCCGCCAGACCGCGACCGAACCGTTCCACGACTGACTGGAGATTTCCCGATGCTGACCGGCAACCACCTGATCGCGGGCGAATGGGTCCGCGGCGAGACAACCTTCCGCTCCTCCCCCGCCGACGGGGCGGCGCTCGACTTTTCGGTGGGCACCCCGGCCCATGTCGACCGCGCCGTGCAAGCGGCGGAGGCAGCCTTCGAAAGCTATGGCCAGACCAGCCGCGAGGCGCGCGCGCGGTTTCTCGAGGCGATCGCCGACGAGATCGAGGCGCGGGGCGCGGAGATTACCGCGATCGGCACGTCCGAGACCGGACTTCCCGCCGCGCGCCTCGAGGGGGAACGCGGCCGCACGACCGGGCAGTTGCGTCTTTTCGCCCGCCACATCCGCAAGGGCGAGTATCTCGATCGCCGCCATGATGCGCCGCTTCCCGACCGAAAGCCGGCGCCGCGCCCCGACCTCAAGCTGGTGCAGCGCCCGATCGGACCGGTCGCGGTCTTCGGCGCCTCGAACTTCCCGCTTGCCTTCTCCACCGCCGGCGGCGACACCGCCTCGGCGCTCGCGGCCGGCTGCCCGGTGGTCGTCAAGGGGCATTCCGCCCATCCCGGCACCGCCGAGATCGTGGCCCGCGCGATCCTTGCCGCAATCGACGCCACCGGGATGGCCAAGGGAACCTTCTCGCTCATCCAGGGTGGCAGGCGCGATGTCGGCGAGGCGCTGGTGCAGCATCCGCTGATCCGCGCGGTGGGCTTCACCGGCTCGCTCGGAGGCGGGCGGGCGCTGTTCGATCTCTGTGCCCGGCGTCCCGATCCGATTCCCTTCTTCGGTGAACTCGGCTCGGTCAACCCGACCTTCCTTCTGCCGCAAGCGCTCGCCGCCCGGGCGGACGAAATCGCGCGAGGTTGGGCCGCCTCGCTGACCATGGGGGCGGGGCAATTCTGCACCAATCCCGGCCTGGTTATTGCGCTTGACGGCCCCGGTGCCGATGCCTTCGAACAGGCTGCGGCCACTGCGCTCGGGCAGACCGGCCCGCAGACGATGCTGACCGACGGCATCGCCGGGGCCTACCGCGACGGACAGCATCGCATCGCCGCAGCCCCCGGGGTCAGCGCCCTTCTTGAACGCGAGAGCGGCGCGCGCGAGGCTTCTGCCAATCTCTATTCTGTCGGCTCGGATGCTTTCCGCCAGACCCATGCGCTGGGCGAAGAGGTATTCGGCCCGCTCGGCCTCGTGGTGCGCGCCCGAGACGAGGATGACCTGCTGTCGCTCGCCGCCGCTTTCGAAGGACAGCTGACCTGCACGCTTCACCTCGACGCGGAGGATCACGCATTGGGCCTGCGCCTGATGCCGATCCTGGAACGCAAGGCGGGACGCATTCTGGCCAACGGGTTTCCCACCGGCGTCGAGGTGGCCGATGCGATGGTGCATGGCGGCCCGTATCCCGCCTCCACCAACTTCGGGGCGACCTCGGTCGGCACGCTCTCGATCCGCCGCTGGCTGCGCCCGGTGTGCTATCAGAACATGCCGGCGGCGCTCTTGCCGGACGATCTGCGCTGACCGGCGATGCGGCGGCGCAGCATGGCCTTGCCACGCTGCGGCAGAGGTGACAGTCTTCCGTCAAATCCTGCCCGTGGAGGTCCGATGGACGCCGTCATCGCCGAATGCAGCCATCTGCCCGACACGCGGGTGGAGCCCGGCACCGTCCTGATCCGCGAGGGCGGGCGGCAGGGCGCGATCTTCGTGCTGATCGAGGGCGTGGTCGCGGTGATGAAGGGCGATGTCCGGGTCGCGCGCATCCGCACACCCGGAGCGTTGTTTGGCGAGATGTCGACGCTGCTCGACACGCCCTACAGCGCGACCGTGGTCGCCGAGACGCCGGTCGTGGTCAAGCAGGTGCTCGACGGCGAGGCTTTCCTTGCCTCGAGCCCGGTCGTGGCGCTCCACACCGCGCGCATCCTGGCGCAGCGGCTGCACGACAGTACCACCTATCTTGCCGACATGAAGGCGCAGTTCCAGGACAAGACAGACCATTTCGGTATGGTCGACCAGATCATCGGGGCGCTGCTCAACCAGCAGGGCGGCACCACCGCCGAGCCTGTCTCGCGCAAGGACGATCCTAGGCTCTGAGCCAGTCCGGCAATCGTGAAAGGGTCGGGATCGGCCGGACCAGCGGCGCGTCGAGTGCAAGAACCTCGTTGCCGTAGATCGAGAACCAGAGCGCCTGCGCCGCATCCAGATCGAAGATGATATGTGCGGGCACCTCGCCGATCTGCTGACCGGTGTTGAACGCCCAGGTCGTGCCGATCCGGTCCGCCCACGACCCGCCCGACACGAAGGGCGATTGGTGGACATGTCCCGATACAACGATGTCCGGCGCGAACTCGGCAATCCAGCGGGTCACTTCGGCATCCCCGAACGACCTCTTGCCACCCCAGCTGACCGGACTTTCCGCAGGCGGGGCGTGATAGACCCAGATCCATCGGTCGCGCGGCTCTTGTGCCGCTTGCGCGAGTTGCGCCGCGATCGCATCACGGGTGCCCGGTCCGTCCCACCAGGGGCAGATTGTCACCAGCGTCTGCCCGAGCCTGAGCGTCGTGTTGTCGGCGGCCACCCCGAGATCGGCAAGATCCAGCATCCATTCCGCCACCAGTTCGCCCGAGGCATCCGGCGCATCCAGATCGTGATTGCCCGAACAGACCGCGATCCGTGTCTGCTCGGCCAGCCTTTCCAGATAGGTCCGCACGACGATGACCTGCGCGCGCCGGTCGACGCTCGATGCGATCTCCAGCAGATCGCCCGCCAGAACGACAAGATCGAAATCCTTCGCGACGGCCAGCAGCCAATCGTATTGCTTCAGCGAATAGTGAATGTCGGCAACCACAAGCATCTTCATGGCGCGACGGTAGACGTGGCCCATGCAGCCGTCCAGCGAACTCGCATCGCGGGGCAGGGGCCGGCTGTGCAACACGCGCCCACCGTGATCCGCCCTGGAATTTCTGCCTCGAAAAGTGGCAGATCACGCGCAATTCCGGTTATCGTTTCCATTGCGTCAACAGCAAAACCCAAAGGAATCATTGCCTTCGAAGGAATTGCGGTCTATTTGTGGCAACAAGTGGGTTTTGCTTGGTGCCGGGTATTTGTCTCGGACTTGTTCTGTTGTGAAGGATTGTCTGTGCGGATTGCATCTCGCCTTTTGATGCTGGCGGCCTTCGGGCTGGTGTTCGCGTCGCCGTCGGCGGCAGCGACAATTTCGACTTATACGCGCGAAGGGTTCAAGTTCTTCCTCAATGGCGTGGATGAAACCTTTCAGACATTCGAAGGCTTTGCCAACGGCACACCGGTTTCGGCAATCGACGGCGTGACCTACGCGACGACCGGCAGCGAAGGCGTCTACATCACGGATACGGCGAAATCCTCGTCCGGAACCAACAGCCTCGCCTCGCTCGTCAGAACGTCGACGACGCAGTTCTTCGCCTTCGCGAACGACCAGAAGGTGACGTTCACCTTTGCATCGAACATCGCCGCGTTCGCCATCGACATCAACACGTTTCTGGAAAGCGCCGATGGCAGCAAGGGGCTGTTTACCGCAACGTTCAACACCGCCGGCGTGCCCTCGGTCGTGACAAGCCTCTTCGATCCGTTCGGCACCGCAAGATTGCCGGGCAGCGACCCCCTCAACCCGACGCGTATCCCTGTCGGGCAGTTCATCGGGTTCAGTTCCGATACCCCCTTCAATTCGGTGACGATTGCGGGTCTTCCGACAAACCCGGCCCTGAAGACATTCACGCTCGACACGCTGATCACCGCGCCTTACGTCGAGCCGGAAGAACCAGAGGAGCCGACCCCGTCTGAGGTGCCGCTTCCCTTGCCCTTGCCGATGCTCGCGGTCGCATTCACCGGTTTCTGGTTCGTGCGTCGGCGCAAGGCCGCCTGAGCGGCACGCCGCTCTTCCCGTTTCCCGCATAGTGAATATTTTGGCGGACACCGTTTTCGGTTTGCGCTAAACAAAGGCCATGCGCCCGGCAGAGGCGCAGAAAACATGCAATACGAGGCCAAGAGTGGTAGCAGCGACGACCTGGGTCTTTGCCCTTTTGTGCCTCTTTCAGGTGAAACACCTGCTTGCGGACTTCGTGCTGCAAAGCCCCTATATTCTGGACAACCGCCGCTTCTACGGCCACCCGGGTGGCCTCCTGCACGTCGCCATCCATCTTGTAGGGTCGCTGATCGCGCTCTTGATCGTCGGGACGCCCGTCGCCGTGATCGCGCTGCTGCTGGTGGTCGAAGCGTTGATCCACTATCACCTTGATTGGGCGAAGGACAACTTCGTCTTCAGGCGCCGGCTGACGACGCAGGATCCGGTGTTCTGGTATGCGACGGGCCTTGACCAGGCGCTCCACCAATTGACCTATATCGCTATGGCGGCCTACTGGATCTCGGCCATCTGAGGGGCGGGAACGTCGAAGTCGCCAAGGCGCTTGGGGATCTTGCCGAAGAACGTCTCCAGCCCCGGCTCGATCGCCACACCTTTCGCCTGGCACTCGGCCAGCAATTCGGCCACATCGGCCGTCCCGCCCCGGATCGCGTCGAGCAACCGCCCGTGCGCGGCCTTAAGCGCCACGAACTCGGCCGATGCCGCCAGATCCGGCCCGCCGACCAGCACGAAGGTCTGGATCCGTTCGCCAACCCCCTTCAGCGCCAGTCGTCCGGCGTCCAGAAGCGCCATGTCCGCCGCCGCGAGGGCCGTATCCCGGGCCACCAGAATGTCATAGTCCACGGCCCGGCACGCCGCCTCGATCCGCGCGGCCTGGTTCACCGTCTCACCGACCACGGTATAGTTGAACCGGTCCCGAGAACCGATGTTGCCAACGCAGACCTCTCCCGTGGCAAGACCCAGCGCGACGGCGACGGGCAGGGGGGCGTGTTTCTCGGCGTTGAAACGGCGCAGCGCCTCGCGCATCCGCAATGCCGCCGCCGAAGCCCGCGCCGGGTGATCGGGCTGCGCGAGCGGCGCATTCCAGAACGCCATGATCGCATCGCCGATGAATTTATCGATCGTTCCCTGTTCGCGCAGGATCTCGTCGCCCAGCTCGGTGAACAACCGGTTCAGCACCTCGACTAGCTCGGTCGCCGACATCGTTTCGCTCAGCGGGGTGAAACCGCGGATGTCGCTGAACATCACGGTGACCTGCTGCGATACCCCCCCGAGTTCGAGCTTGTGGCCCGTGCTCTCGATCTGGCTCAGCACCGATGGCGCCACATAATGCGCGAAGGACCGCCGGATCATCCGCTTGTCGCGATCCGCCACGACGAACTGATAGGCCGACAGCCCCGCGAAGGCGAGAAACCCGCCCACCAGCGGAAACGTCGCATCGAAAAGGATCCCGTAGTCCTTGAAGGCAAACCAGCTGCCCCCGCCCACCAGAAGCGCCACCGCCCCGCCGGTGAGGATCGAGGCGACCGGGCCTGATGTGGACATCACGCCGACCACGATCAGGCCAAGCACCAGGAAACTCACGATCTCCATCGCCTCGACCAGTCCGTCGCGCCGCAGATAATCGCCCAGCAGGATCTGCTCCAGCACCTGCGCATGGATCGACACGCCCGGCACGTTCTCGCCCAGGGCCGTGGTCCGGATATCGAGAAGCCCGGCCGCCGACGTTCCGATGAAGACGATGTTGCCCTGTAGCGCGGCGGCCACCTCGGGGTCGGGTTCCTCCTCCAGCACCTTCCACGCGGGAACGTAGAGATCGGGCGTGTTCTTGCGGTAGCGCACCCAGATCTGGCCGTCGGGCGTGGTTGGAATGTCGCTGCCCGACAGCCGGAGCGAGGTCATGAACCCCGACAGGTCGGGCGATCCGACCAGCACGAGCGTGCTTTCCCCGGTCGCGATCCGCAGCCCCTCCACCGCAAGCGTCGGCAGCACGCCCTGCGGCCCCCGCCACACAAGCGGAACCCGCCGCACGATGGTCGCGGCATCGAAGGGGCTGATGTTGATCACCCCGATGCCCGCCGCCGCATCGCGCAGCGGCTTCAGCATCGGCACGGCGGCCGTGAACGGCAGCAACCCGTCGGATGGCACATCGCCCACCTCGACGATCCCCGCCATGCCGCTGATCGTCCCGGCGCTCGCATCGGTGGAGTTCGCGGTGCCCAGCACCACATTGCCCGCAGAAATCGCGCGCGCAAAGATCAGGTCGTTGTCCATCGACGCCAGCGTGTCGGGTGTGACGCCCGGCGCCAGCATCCCCTGGTCCGCCAGGTCCACCGCCAGACGCGCCGGCGACATCCGGTCCGGCTCGGGAAACAGCACGTCGAAGACGACCGCCGCTGCGCCGTATTGTGTCAGCCGATCCACCAGATCGGCCAGAAGGTCGCGCGGCCAGGGCCACTGGCCAAGGCGCTGCAACGACACCTCGTCGATGTCGACAACACGAACCGGCAGGTCCGAAGGCGCGCGCGGCGCCATCTTCTGAAGGCTGTCGAAATAGGCCTCGCGCATCCCCTGCAAGGGCGCGGGATCCAGTCCACGCAGGAAGGTCAGCGCCGCAAGCAGCACAAGCCCCAGAAGGATGACCGCCTTGTTCACTGTCGGAACACCCTTCCTAGGGACGGAGAAGCCCGGCCCCACGGGGCCGGGCAATGCGTTGAGGTCGCTCTAGTCCGCCATCAATCGTTGCCGGGCGGCGGTTCCGGCTCGGGCGCGGACGGCGCCTCGGGCGGGGATGGCCGTTCGGGTTCCGCGCGCGTCGGCTCGGACGGCCGGTCGCGTTCGAAGTTGTCGGCACCCCCGGTGCGGCTCGGCAGGGCGGTTTCGGCCGCGACCGCCGCCGGCGACTTCGGCGCCCGCGCCGCGATACGCGCGCTTACATCGCCGCAGGATCCGACAGGCGCGCGAAACTCGCGCTTGAGCGGTTCCTGTTCCATCACGAAGGGGAATTCGGCCGCCAGCACATCGTCCTTCTGTTCGACCGACTCCTTGCCCGAGAACTGGCCGCTGCCGCGCAGCGTGATCAGCGTGCAGCGGCCGCGCACCTCGGCGCAATTCCCGTTCTGCCCGCACATGAGCACGCGCCCCTTGAACAGCACGAGGTTGGTGCGTTCCTGGCCCTTGACCGAGAAATCGAAGGTGGTCCCCCGGATGCCCATCGTGGCCGTCGGCGTGGTGATCGAATAGGCGCTCTTGGCGCTGTTGCCGGTGATGAAGCGGAACGTCCCGCCCACGGCGCTGACTGCAAAGCGCTGGGCCTTGCCGTTCGACTGCATCAGGATTGTCTCGATCTCCAACCGCGAGCCGCCGCCCACGACGATCTTGGTGCCGTCGTCAAAGACCAGTTGTGCCCGGCCGTTGGCATCGGTGCTCACCACATCCCCGACCGACAGGCGCACGCCCTGTCCCAGCCGGGCCCGCCCGCCGGCGGTCCGGATCTCACCGGCACCCGAGGCAGAGGCTACGACACCGATTTCCTGCGCACGGGCAGTCGCATCAATCAGTGGAACGGCAAGCAGCAGGAAAGCAAAAAACCAGAAAAATCGCACGAACATGCGTCATCCCCCTTCAGGACCAAAGGTGGCCTGGCGCCACCAGCGTCTTCCGGTGCGGCAGCTTGCGCTCCCCTGAACCGCGTCCGTGTCGACGTCTTCAACAAAACTTCGACACGCAACCATGTAATCAAATCAAAGACTTTTCAACGATTATCGCATGATATGCCGCCATTTTCACCTCTGGCCGCGCACGTGCACCCGGGGGTTGCAAAACGGTGGGCGCCGGCCTCTGCAAGATATTCGGCAAGGCGGTAGAAGGCGCGCGGGGCCGGGTGCGGCGCCGTGCCCCCTCCGGATGTCATCCGGCCGCGTGTCGGGCTTTCCGGCGGCGCCAGATCTCATAGGCCAGCGCCAGCACCAGTGTCACCGCGATCAGGATCAGCGCCAGCGCGTTGATCGTGGGCGTGATGCCGGTGCGCACCTTTGAAAAGACATAGACCGTCAGCGTGTCATAAGTGCCGCGCGTGAACAGGGTCACGTTGAAATTCTCGATTGACTGGAAAAAGCCGATGGCGGCCCCAGCCCCGATCGCGGGATAGAGGTGTGGCAACAGGATCCGCCGCATCACGGTGGCATGGCTCGCCCCGAGATCGAGCGCGGCTTCTTCCAGTTGGCGGTCGAAGCTCTGCAACCGCGCGAGGACAAGTAGCATCACGAAGGCCGCGATATAGGACACCTGCCCGAGAACAGACAGGTGGAGCCCCGCAGGCACGTTGAAATTGTTCCAAAACAGCAGCGTCGAAATGCCGATCACCGCCCCCGGCGTCAGGATCGGCGCAACCATCAGGCCATAAAGCAGCGACCGCGTTCCCCCGGCAAGGCTGTTGATCAGGATCGCCGCTGCCGTGCCGATCGGCACCGACAGGGCGACCACCGCCAGTGCGACATACATCGTGTTGGCGAAGGCGGTCCACATCCGCTTTTCGTTCCACAGCGCGATGAACCAGCGGTCTGTCCAGCCCACCCACGGGTAGACCGAGGGAAAGCGCGAGTCGTTGAAGGCCGCGCCCCCCATGATGACCAGCGGACCCAGAAGATAGATCAGGAACAGCACCAGATAGAGGTGGAACAGCCAGTCGGATTTGCGCGTCTGCCTCATGCCCGCCTCACTTCGCGATATCCGACAGCTTGACGCGGAACACCCGCATCACGACCGACACGAAGACGGTGCACAGGATCAGAAGAAGGAAGGCATAGGCCGACCCGGTGTTCCAGTCCTGGCTTTCGAACATCCATTGCTGGATGATCTCGGTGAACCAGCGCGAACTGGTCGAGGCCAGCAGCGTCGGCACGAGGATCGAGCCTGCCGACAGCATGAACACCATCACCGACCCCGACGCGATGCCGGGTTTGGCGTGTGGCAGGATCACCCGAAGATGGGTCTTCCACCATGGCGCGCCAAGGTCTTCGGCCGCCTCGATCTGGTTGGTGTCGAGCGACTGGATTGCGTTGTAGACCGGCAGCAGCATGAACAGCACATAAGTATAGACAAGGCCGATCATCACGCTGCGGAAACCTGTCATCCAGCGGATCGGCGCCTCGATCAGGCCAAGCCCCAGCAACGACGCATTCAACGGTCCCTTCAGCGCCAGGATGATGAACCAGGCGAAGGCCCGCAA
>CAVOXQ010000015.1:0-195955 GCA_963700485.1 uncultured Alphaproteobacteria bacterium | reverse complement strand
CAAGGTAGGTGATGCGGTGGGTCAAGGGCGCCAGGGCAATCGCATCGCTGCCCACGAACATCTCGCCGTCGCCGTGTCCGATGGCCAGGGGCGATCCCTTGCGGGCCGCGATCATCAGATCGTCCTCGCCCTCGAACAGAAACAGAAGGGCAAAGGCGCCGTGCAGGCGATCGAGCGTCGCGCGCGCGGCCTCGAGCGGGGACCGACCGTGATCGAGGTGATGCTTGGTCAGCAGGGCGACGGTCTCGGTGTCGGTCTCGGATTCGTGCGTATAGCCCGCCTCGGCCAGTTCCGCGCGCAACTCGCGGAAATTCTCGATGATCCCGTTGTGAACCACTGCCACCGGGCCGGCCTTGTGGGGATGGGCGTTGGTGACGGTCGCCGCGCCATGCGTGGCCCACCGCGTGTGGCCGATCCCGGCTTTTCCCGCCAGCGGATCGTGCACCAGCAGGTCCGACAGATTGACCAGCTTGCCAACCGCGCGGCGCCGGTCGAGGTGCCCGTTGTTGACGGTCGCGATCCCCGCGCTGTCATAGCCGCGATATTCGAGCCGCTTGAGGGACTCGACGAGAAGGGGGGCGACTTCGTGGTTTCCCAGGACGCCGACAATGCCGCACATCAGTTCTTTCCCTTTTCAGCCTTGATGGCGCGCAGACGGTCGAGAAGCCTGGTGGCGAGGCCGGCTTTGTTGACCTGCCTGGCCCGGCCGAGTGCCAGTGCCTCGGGCGGCACGTCCATCGTGATCACCGAACCGGAGCCGGTCATCGCCCCGGAACCGACCGTGACGGGCGCCACCAGCATCGTGTCGGATCCGATGAATGCGTGCGCGCCGATCTCGGTTCGATGCTTCATGACGCCGTCGTAGTTGCACGTCACCGTGCCCGCGCCGATGTTGGAATGCTCGCCCACATGGGCGTCGCCGAGATAGGTCAGATGGCCGACCTTCACGCCTTCGTCGAGGATCGTGTTCTTCAGTTCGACGAAATTGCCGACGTGGACATCCTCGGCCAGTTCCGCGCCCGGCCTGAGGCGGGCGAACGGGCCGACCGTCGCGCCGCGCGAGACGTGGCAGCCCTCCAGATGGCAGAACGCATGGATCGTCGCACCGGATTCCACCGTGACGCCGGGGCCGAAGACGACGTTCGGGCCGATCAGGGCATCGCGCCCGATGTGGGTGTCCAGCGCGAAGAACACGGTTTCCGGGGCGATCAGCGTGACACCGTTCTCAAGCGCCTCGGCCCGGGCGACCTGCTGGAAGAGCGTCTCCGCCGCGGCCAGTTCGGCGCGGGTGTTGATGCCAAGCGTCTCGGATTCGCGCGCAGCGGACGACGCCCGCCGAATGGCCCGCGGCGCGGGCGATCTCGACGATGTCGGTCAGATAATACTCACCCGCGGCATTGGCGTTTCCGACCTGTCCGACAAGCTGGCGCAAGAAGCTGGGTATCCGCGCATATAACGCCGGAATTGCAGAGGTTTATCGACCGTTCCTCAGGTGAGGCGTCCTTGTATTCCACGATCCGGACCACCTCGTCACCCTCGGTCACGAGCCTGCCATAGCGGGCGGGGTCTTCCGCCTCGAACCCGAGGATGACGATGCTGTGGCGCGCGCGCGCCTCCAGCATCCTTTCGAGCGTCGAGGGATGGACGAAGGGGGTGTCCGCGTAGAGCACGAACGCATCGCCCGCCGCCTCTTGCAGCAGGCTGGCGGCCTGAAGGACTGCATGCGCGGTGCCGAGTTGCTCTGCCTGAACGACGACCTCGGCACCCGGATCGAAGGCGAGGGCGCTCTTGCCGACGGCCGCGGCACCATGGCCGGCAACGACGATCGTCCGGTCGGGGTCGAGGGATTGGCCGGCCCGCATGGCATGGTGCAGAAGCGGGGCCGCGCCAAGGCGATGCAGCACCTTGGGCAGGTCCGAATTCATCCGTGTCCCCTGGCCAGCGGCAAGAATGATAAGCGAGACGGGCATCGCGACCTCTTTCCTTCTGTCGGTGTCCGTTTTAACCGGGCAAGGCGGGGCCGCAAGCCCCGGGCGATCACCTTACCTTTCGCGAGATTTCAGGGGCCGGCGGTGCGGACAGTTGTTTTCGATCTTGATGGGACGCTTGCCGATACCAGCGGCGACCTGATCGCGGCGGCCAACGCCTGCTTCACGGGGCTTGGGCATGCTTGCCTGCTGGACGCGAATGACGCATTGACGGCGTTTCACGGCGGACGGGCGATGTTGCGGCTGGGGTTTTCGCGACTAGGGCAGGTCGACGAGGCCGAGGTCGACCGCCAATACCCGGTGCTGCTCGCGGCCTATGAGAGATCGCTCGACGTTCACACGCGCCTCTATCCGGGTGCCGTCGCCGCCGTCGAGGCGCTCAGGGCGGCCGGTTTCGCCACGGCCGTCTGCACCAACAAGCCCGAAGGTCTTGCCGAAACACTGATGCGCCGTCTCGGGATGCGCCCGTTGTTCGGCGCGCTTGTCGGCGCCGACACGCTTGCCGTCCGCAAGCCGGATCCGGCACCGCTTTTCGAGGCGGTGGCGCGGGTGGGCGGGTCGGCCGGACGCGCGCTTCTGGTCGGGGATACCGATACCGACCGGCAGACGGGGCGCGCGGCGGGGGTGCCGGTCGCCCTCGTGACGTTCGGACCCGAGGGCAGGGGGGTCGCGCGGCTGAACCCGGAGGCGCTTCTCGATCACTTCGACGAGTTGCCTTCGCTTGCGCAGCAGATACTCCGGGCGTGATACGACCACGTTCGCTGCCGATCGGCGCGGCAGGGCGCCTACGGACGCATCGTGGCGTCGCACCGCAGGACCGGGAGGTGCGCCGCCCAACGGGATGCGCCTTCCCACCAGTGCCGGAACATGGGCAAGCCGCAGGCGGCCGCGCCGCGCATCGGCCCGCCCGGCCCGGCCCGGACATCGACGGCATGCCCGCGACAGGCCCAACCCGGAGTTTGACAGAATTCCTTCGCCGCCGTAGCGTCCGCCGTCGGCTTTCACGAGAGTTCGGATGCGCACCTCGGCCCCTTCCCGCCATGCCGTGACCTTCGTCATGCTTACCGTGCTGCTGGACATGGTGGGTTTCGGACTCATCATCCCGGTTCTGCCGGGGCTGATCGAGGAGGTGGGCGAAATCGGGCTGGCCGATGCCTCGGTGATCGGCGGCTGGATGTTCTTCGCGTTTTCGGCAACGCAATTCGCGTTCAGCCCCCTGATGGGCAACCTGAGCGATCGGTTCGGGCGGCGCCCGTTGCTGTTGCTCGCGGTCTTCGGCCTCGGCGTGGATTACCTGTTTTCCGCGCTCGCACCGTCGATCTTCTGGCTGTTCGTGGGGCGGGCCATCGCGGGGCTGTGCGGATCCTCCTATGTCATCGCAAATGCCTACATTGCGGACGTCACGGCCCCCGAGGCCCGGGCGAGGGCCTTTGGCATGATGGGCGCGGCCTTCGGCATCGGGTTCGTGGTCGGACCGGCGATCGGCGGCCTGCTGGGCGAGTTCGGTCCGCGCGTCCCCTTCTATGTGGCGGCCGGGATATCGGGTCTGAATTTCGCCTACGGCTGGTTCGTCCTGCCCGAGACCCTGCCGGTTGAAAGACGCCGTGCGTTCCAGTGGCGCAGGGCCAACCCGTTCGGAACATTCAAGGTCTTCCGTCAATACACCGGCATATTGCCGCTTTGTGCCGTGCTGTTCGTCTTCTTCTTTGCCTCGTCGGTCTATCCGGCGATCTGGGCCTTCTGGGGCATGGCGAAGTTCGGCTGGAGCGTCGCCATGGTCGGCTTCACGCTGGCAGCCTATGGCATCGTCGCCGCGGTCTTTCAGGGCGGGTTGACCGGCCCGGCTGTGGCGCGGTTCGGGGAACACAGGGTAGCGCTGATCGGGCTTGGAACGGCGGTTTTCGCGGCCGTCGGCTACGGCCTCGTGGGCACGCTGGCCGGGGTCTTGATCCTGCTTGTCATCCATGGCCCGGAAGGCTTCATTCATCCGATGTTGACGGCGATGATGTCGAAGATCGTGCCCGACGATGCGCAGGGCGAGTTGCAGGGCGGCATATCCGCCGTGATGAACGTGGCCATGCTGGGCGGGACGGTCTTTTTCTCGCATGTTTTCGGCTTCTTCATGCAGCCCGACGCCGCGATCCGATCGCCGGACATGGCGTTCTTCATCGCGGCGGCGTGCATGGCCTTTGCGATGGTGCTTTTCCTTCGCATCGAAAGGCCCACCAGAACCATAGCGGGAGTGCAGATCTGACCATGCAGGAACGGTTCACCGGAAGCTTCACGCAGCAGGAACCCATTTCCGAGGACGGCATCGCTGCCGCGCTTGAGGTTTTGCGGCATGGGCGGCTGCATCGCTACAACACCGCGCCGGGCGAGATCGCCGAAACAGCCCTTCTGGAAGAGGAATTCGCGGAATTCGTCGGCGCCAGGTTCTGCCTCGCCGTGGCGTCGGGCGGCTATGCGATGGCGACCGCGCTGCGCGCGCTCGGGGTGGGGCCGGGCGACGTCGTGCTGTCCAACGCCTTTACCCTCGCTCCGGTTCCAGGTGCGATCGCCGCGGTCGGCGCCGCCCCGGTTTTCGTCGAAGCGACCGAGGCGCTGACCATTGATCTGGACGATCTGGAGCGCAAGGCGGGTCTCGGCACGGCGAAGGCCTTGCTGCTCAGCCACATGCGGGGCCATGTCTGCGACATGGATCGGCTGATGGCGATCTGTGATGCTGCGGGCCTTCCGGTGGTCGAGGACTGCGCCCATACGATGGGGGCCGCCTTTCGCGGTGTGCCGTCTGGCCGCCATGGCCGATTTGGATGCTATTCGACCCAGACCTACAAGCACATGAACTCGGGCGAGGGCGGATTGCTCGTTTCCGATGACGAACAGGGCATGGCCCGGGCGATTCTGCTTTCGGGCAGCTACATGCTCTACGCACGCCACCGGGCTGCGCCCGGGCCGGAGGTGTTCGACGGTTTGAAACTGAGGACGCCGAACATTTCGGGCCGGATGGACAACCTGCGCGCGGCGATCCTCAGGCCGCAGATCGCGCTGCTGCCTGATCGCGTGGCGCGGTGGGAGGTGTTGTATCGCACGATCGAGGCGGGTCTGCGCGATACGCCGGGTCTGACCCTGATCGAACGACCGGCGGAGGAGCGTTTCGTCGGCTCGTCGTTCCAGTTTCTGCTGAACGACTGGCCGCCTGCCCGTGTGCAGGCGGTCGTTGCCCGGGCCGCCGCGCGCGGGGTCGAATTGAAATGGTTCGGTGCGCCCGATCCCGTGGCGTTCACGTCGCGCTACGATCACTGGCAATATGCCGCGCCCCTCCGCCTGCCTGCGACGGACCGTATTCTGGCCGGGCTGATCGACATGCGGCTGCCGTTGACGTTTTCGCCGCAGGATGCCTCGGTCATCGCGCAAATCCTGCGGGCCGAGGTTTCGGCGGTCTGGCAAAGCGAAGGCGCGCCCGCCGGCGCGACCGGGCCGAAGGATTGAGCGTCAAATGTTGCTTGCGGGCGGTCCAGGGGGGCGGGGATGGATAATGTCTGGCTTGAAGGCAGCAAGGAAAGCCTGCTTCACGCCCGCTTTCCCGGGCTGGTCGAGGGCCTGACCTGGGTCGAGGCAGGCGTCGACCTTTTCGCGATCCTCGTGATGCTGATCGGCGTCGCACGCTTTGCCACTGGCTTTCTTCGCGCGGAAGCCGACCGCGGCGGGCGCCTTGGCGCGATCGACCGATCCCGCCTGGAACTGGGGCGCTACATCCTTGCGGGACTGGAGTTGCTGATCGTATCGGACATCATCGAGACGGCATTGAGCCTGCAGTTGAGCGATCTGGTGTTTCTTGGCCTGCTGGTCGCGATCCGCTCGACGATCAGTTACTTTCTGGAGCGCGAGGTCGGCAATATCGGCAAGTTCGACTGATCTTGCCGCGGGTGATCCGTGGTGCGTGCCACCCTGTCCCCGACGGCCGCGCCGCAGCCTTTGCCAGTTCCGCGCCCAAGCCCTTTTCGCCATGCCGGAATT
Organism: uncultured Alphaproteobacteria bacterium; assembly: GCA_963700485.1. Classification (GTDB taxonomy): domain Bacteria; phylum Pseudomonadota; class Alphaproteobacteria; order Rhodobacterales; family Rhodobacteraceae; genus Aliitabrizicola. The sequence continues at coordinate 189,950 of CAVOXQ010000015.1, read as the reverse complement.
TCCCGGAATACTGGCGCCGATTGCCGCGCCTCGGTTGACCCTGCCCGGGGTGCAGAGTAAATGGTTCCGGGAAAGAGCGCGGCCCGATCGGGGCTGCCCGCACTGTCCGTTGCCAGCGAAGGAGACCTGCGTGAACGATACCCTCCGGGAATATCTTCCGATCGTCATTCTGCTCGCCATGGCCATCGGCCTCGGGCTCATTCTGGTGCTTGCCGCGGCCGTCCTCGCGGTTCGCAATCCCGACCCCGAGAAGGTGTCCGCCTACGAATGCGGTTTCAACGCATTCGACGATGCGCGGATGAAGTTCGACGTGCGCTTCTACCTCGTGTCGATCCTGTTCATCATCTTCGACCTCGAGGTGGCGTTTCTGTTTCCCTGGGCGGTTGCCTTCGGCGATGTCTCGATGGTCGGGTTCTGGTCGATGATGGTCTTTCTTGCGGTACTGACGATCGGTTTCGCCTATGAATGGAAAAAGGGAGCGCTGGAATGGGAATGAGCGGCGCGACCGCCCCGGCGGAAACCGGGGGCGAGATTGCCACCCAGGCGTTGAACCGGGAATTGCAGGACAAGGGTTTCCTGCTCACGACCAGTGAGGATCTGATCAACTGGGCGCGGACCGGATCGCTTCACTGGATGACGTTCGGATTGGCCTGCTGTGCCGTCGAGATGATGCACACCTCGATGCCGCGCTACGATGCCGAACGCTTTGGTGTCGCGCCGCGCGCGAGTCCGCGCCAGTCGGACGTCATGATCGTGGCGGGGACGCTGACCAACAAGATGGCGCCGGCGCTTCGCAAGGTCTATGACCAGATGCCCGAGCCGCGCTATGTGATCTCGATGGGATCCTGCGCGAATGGCGGCGGATATTATCACTACAGCTATTCGGTGGTGCGTGGATGCGACCGGATCGTGCCGGTCGACATCTATGTGCCGGGGTGCCCGCCGACCGCCGAGGCGTTGCTCTACGGTATTCTCCAGTTGCAGCGGAAAATCCGCCGCACAGGAACAATCACTCGCTGAAGAGGCACGACAATGGCCGAAGCCGAAACCGAGGGGCAAGCCGCCCGGAGCGCCCAGATGCTCGACACGCTGGCAGAACTGGCGGCGCATGTGGCGCAGCGCCGGCCTGCTGCCGTCGCCGCCCACGAGATCGCCTTTGGCGAGCTGACGCTTTTCGTGCCCCTGACCGAGATCGCGCCGCTGGTGGAGTTTTTGAAGACCGACCAGACCTGCGGATTTTCGACCCTGATCGACATCACGGCGGTCGATCACCCCGACCGCAGGGAGCGGTTCGATGTGGTCTATCATTTCCTGTCGATGTATCAGAACCATCGTATCCGCCTGAAGGTTGCGGTCGGCGAGGCCGACATGGTGCCCTCGATCGCGGCCGTTCACCCGAGTGCGAACTGGTTCGAGCGCGAAGTCTTCGACATGTTCGGCATCCTGTTCTCGGGCCATCCCGATCTGCGGCGCATCCTGACCGATTACGGGTTTCGCGGGCATCCGCTTCGCAAGGATTTTCCGACCACCGGCTATACCGAGGTGCGCTATGACGAGGCGCGCAAGCGCGTTGTCTATGAACCGGTCAAGCTGGTTCAGGAATATCGGCAGTTCGACTTCATGAGTCCCTGGGAGGGTGCCCATTACATCCTTCCGGGCGATGAGAAAAAGGCCTGACCGGTGGCGGATGACCCGAAGATGCTGATCTGCGCGAGGGCGGCCAAGGCCGGAACCTCTTGGCTTTGCACGCAGCTTCCGGATAGCCGGCGGAGTTTCCGGTGCGGTATGGGCGATGTGCCGGATGCGCTGGCGCGACGCGCGCATCGCGGGCGCAGGCACAGGCATGCCGACAGCCTGCGCAACCGGCCTTGCGCCGCGCGGCGCCTGCGGTCCGACTTTGCCATCGCAGCGTTCCGGGACGTGCCGGCAGGATGGCGCAAGAACATGAGCGGGGGTCTGGCCTGATGGACGGAAACTTTGACGACGCCCTGACCGGCGAACAGAAGATTCGCAATTTCAACATCAATTTCGGTCCGCAACACCCTGCGGCCCATGGTGTTCTGCGTCTTGTGCTTGAACTTGACGGAGAAATCGTGGAGCGCTGCGACCCCCATATCGGGTTGCTTCATCGCGGAACCGAGAAGTTGATGGAGAGCCGCACCTATCTTCAGAACCTGCCTTACTTCGATCGGCTGGATTATGTCGCGCCGATGAACCAGGAACATGCGTGGTGCCTCGCCATCGAGCGGCTGACGGGCACCCGGGTTCCCCGCCGGGCAAGCCTGATCCGGGTTTTGTTCTGCGAGATCGGGCGCGTTCTGAACCATCTTCTCAACGTGACCACGCAGGCCATGGATGTGGGGGCCTTGACGCCGCCGCTCTGGGGGTTCGAGGAACGCGAGAAACTGATGGTCTTTTATGAGCGCGCGTCGGGCGCGCGTCTGCATGCCGCCTATTTCCGTCCCGGCGGCGTGCATCAGGATCTGACGCCCGAACTGGTCGACGACATTGATGCATGGGCCGATGCCTTTCCCAGGGTGCTCGACGATATTGACGGATTGCTGACCGAGAACCGCATCTTCAAGCAGCGCAACGCCGATATCGGCGTCGTTACCGAGGACGACATCCAGAAGTGGGGTTTCTCGGGGGTGATGGTCCGCGGGTCGGGCCTCGCGTGGGATCTTCGCCGCAGCCAACCTTATGAATGCTATGACGAATTCGACTTCAAGATCCCGATCGGCAAGAACGGCGATTGCTATGACCGCTATCTGTGCCGGATGCAGGAAATGCGCGAGTCGATCTCGATCATCCGGCAGGCCATAGCGAAGTTGCGTGTCGAAAAAGGGGATATCCTGGCCCGCGGCAAGATAACGCCGCCTTCGAGGGGGACGATGAAGACCTCGATGGAGGCGCTCATCCACCACTTCAAGCTTTACACCGAGGGCTTCCATGTGCCGGCCGGCGAGGTCTATGCGGCGGTCGAGGCGCCCAAGGGCGAATTCGGGGTCTATCTTGTCGCCGACGGCACGAACCGGCCTTACCGGGCAAAGCTGCGCGCGCCCGGGTTCCTGCATTTGCAGGCCATGGATTTCATCTGCAAGGGCCACTTGCTGGCCGACGTGAGCGCCATCATCGGAACCATGGATGTGGTGTTCGGGGAGATTGACCGCTGATGCTTCGCCGCCTTTACCATGACCAGCCTTCCAGCTTTGCCTTCACCCCCGCCAATCTGGACTGGGCCAAGGGCCAGATCAGCAAGTACCCCGAGGGTCGCCAGGCAAGCGCGATCATTCCGCTGCTCTGGCGTGCGCAAGAGCAGGAAGGCTGGCTGACCCGCCCGGCGATCGAGTACGTCTCGGACCTTCTGGGGATGGCCTATATCCGCGGGCTCGAAGTCGCGACTTTCTACTTCATGTTTCAATTGGCCCCTGTCGGGTCGGTTGCACATGTCCAGATCTGCGGGACGACGTCGTGCATGATTTGCGGCGCCGAAGACCTTGTCGCGGTCTGCAAGGATAAGATCGCACCGAAGGCGCATCAGCTTTCGGCGGACGGACGGTTCAGTTGGGAAGAGGTCGAGTGCCTTGGGGCCTGCGCCAATGCGCCGATGGCACAGATCGGCAAGGACTATTACGAGGATCTGGATGCCGAAACGCTCGGCAAGCTGATCGACCGGTTCGCCGCCGGCGAGGTGCCGGTTCCGGGACCGCAGAACGGCCGATACGCCTCGGAGCCCGCGACGGGACTGACCAGCCTCAAGGAATTCGACAGCGGTCGGACACAATACAATGCCTCCGCACAGGCGGCGGTCGATCTGGGTGACACGATCGCGCGGATCGACGGCACGGAAGTTCCACTGCGAATGCCCTGGCTGGGAAAGACGGGCGCGGCTCCGGCACCCGCCAAGCCGGCACGCAGCAGGAAAGCCGCGACACCGAAGGCGGAAGAAAAGACCGAAGCGGCAAAACCCAAGCCGCGCACCGCGCGGGCGAAGAAGACCGGGGACACTCTCGGTGCGGCCATCCGCACCGCCAGGGCAAAGAAGGACTGAACCGCAGACACGCGCGAGGCGCGCCATGTTGCAGGGAGATGACCGATGAACGCTGAGATGAAAAATGCCCCTCTGTTGGCGGGATGGACGATTGCAGCCGGGGTCGGCGCGGTCGCGTTCGGGGTCGCCTTGGCGATTGGCGGTCTTGGTGCAACCGCTTCGGTCGCGGCTGGCGTGGTCTTGTGCCTTGTCGTCGGACTGATCCTGGGGCTGCCGCGTGCGGATGCGGCGCAGGTCGCAGCGAACGAAACGGTGGCGGTAGCGCGGACTGGATCGCCCGCGCCGGCGGTCGCATCGCCAGTCCCTGCCGCGCCGTTCGTTTCGCCACTTCCCCCGACGATGGCCCCTCCGGCCGCGGGCGGGCGTCGACCGGAAGCCATGTCCGGCGCCCGCGGGGGCACCGCGGACGATCTGAAACTCATCGAGGGCATCGGCCCCAAGCTGGAGAAGTTGTGCAATTCACTCGGTTTCTATCACTTCGACCAGATCGCCAACTGGACCGCGGAAGAGGTGGAATGGGTGGATGCCAACCTGGCGGGGTTCAAGGGGCGCGTCACGCGCGACAAGTGGGTGGCGCAGGCGCGACTGATCGTCGAGGTCGGGGTCGAGGAATTCCTGCGGCGTGCCAAGACCAATGATTACTGATGCGGGGATCTGGTCTTGACAAAAGATCGCCATCAGGCCCGTCAGGCCCGCCTCGTCGCGGTCGTTTTGACCGGAACGATGGTGGTCTGGATGGCGGCGCAATGGCTGGGCGCGCAGTTGGGGTGGCAGACGCGTTTTGTCTTCCTGTTCGACTTTGCCGCCCTGGCGGCCTTCGTCTGGGCATTGCTTGTGACATATCGGCTCTGGCGCGCACGCCACGACAATTGAGGACGTAACGATGCTGAAGGATCAGGACCGGATCTTCTCCAACCTCTACGGGATGCATGACCGCTCCCTCGCGGGGGCGAAGAAGCGCGGCCAATGGAGCGGCACGGCGGGCTTCATCGGGCAGGGTCGCGACTGGATCATCGAGCAGATCAAGGCCTCGGGCCTGCGCGGTCGCGGCGGCGCGGGGTTTCCGACGGGTCTGAAGTGGTCGTTCATGCCCAAGCAATCGGACGGACGACCGTCCTATCTTGTGGTGAACGCGGACGAATCCGAACCCGGAACCTGCAAGGACCGCGAGATCATGCGCCATGATCCGCACACGCTGATCGAGGGATGCCTGATTGCCGGCTTTGCCATGGGGGCGAACGCGGGATACATCTACATCCGGGGCGAATACATCCGCGAGCGCGAGGCGCTGCAGGCCGCGCTGGACGAGGCCTATGACGCGGGGCTTCTGGGCAAGAATGCCGCCGGATCCGGCTGGGACTATGATCTTTACCTTCATCACGGGGCAGGCGCCTATATCTGCGGCGAGGAAACGGCCCTGCTCGAAAGCCTCGAGGGCAAGAAGGGCATGCCCCGGATGAAGCCGCCGTTCCCGGCGGGATCCGGGCTTTATGGCTGTCCGACCACGGTGAACAACGTCGAGTCGATCGCGGTTGTCCCGACGATCCTGCGCCGAGGGGCCGACTGGTTCGCCTCGTTCGGGCGCCCCAACAACGCAGGCACCAAGATCTTCGCGATCTCGGGCCATGTGAATGCGCCCTGCGTGGTCGAAGAGGCGATGTCGATCCCGCTCAAGGAACTTCTGGACCGTCATTGCGGCGGTGTGCGTGGCGGCTGGAAGAATATCAAGGCGGTCATTCCGGGCGGGTCTTCGGTTCCGCTGCTGACACAGGCGCAATGCGACGACGCGATCATGGACTTCGACTGGCTGCGGGAACAGCGCTCGGGCCTCGGCACGGCGGCGGTGATCGTGATGGACAAGTCGACCGATGTCATCAAGGCGATCTGGCGGCTTTCGAAGTTCTACAAGCACGAAAGCTGCGGTCAGTGCACGCCCTGCCGCGAGGGCACCGGCTGGATGATGCGGGTCATGGACCGGCTTGTGCGCGGCGAGGCGGAAATCGAGGAGATCGACATGCTGATTTCCGTGACCAAGCAGGTCGAGGGGCATACGATCTGTGCCTTGGGCGACGCGGCGGCCTGGCCGATCCAGGGGCTTGTGCGCGCCTTCCGGGACGAGATCGAGGACCGGATCAAGGCGAAGAAGACCGGGCGCATGGGCGCGATGGCGGCGGAGTAGATATGCGCGCGGGGCTTCATATGGCGCTGGGGGCGGCGGTGCTGTCGGGCTGTGCGGCCCCGGCGGCGGTTGCGCCCTCGGGCAGCGGCGGCCCCGCGGTGCGTGTGACCGATGGGGCGGCGCCGCTGGCCTATTTCGAAGGGGCGCGCGCCCGGCAGCTTGCCGATGCGCAATGCGGACCGCGTGGTGTGCGCTCGTCCATCAACGACCGCTACGAAAACGGGGCTTGGGTGTTCGTGGAGGGTTGTGCATGACCGCGTTGCATCTGGCCGAGTTGAACGTGGGCCGCCTTCTGGCGCCGACCGACGATCCGCGCGTGGCCGAGTTCATGGCGGCGCTGGACCGGGTGAACGGGATGGGCAAGCGGATGCCGGGATTCGTGTGGATGATGGAGGGCTCGGGCGAGCCGGGGACCGGAAATACCGAGGCGAAGATCGGCGGCGACCCGCAGTTTGTCAGCAACCTGACAGTCTGGGAGAGCGTCGAGACGCTGGAGAACTTTGTCTGGAATACGGTCCATCGCGCCTTTTATGAACGCCGTGCCGAGTGGTTCGAGGTGCTGGGCAAGATGCATTTCGTGATGTGGTGGGTGCCTGCGGGGCATCGCCCGACGCTGGACGAGGCGCTGTCGCGGCTTGCCCATCTGCAAGCGCATGGCGAAAGCGACAGGGCTTTCGGCTGGCAGTATCTGAAGGATGCGCGGCTGTTCCGGCAGCATCAATGCAACCAGACGGCGGCGGAGTGACGATCATGTGCCACGGCAATCTCGACCCGAGATATCTTGTGCAAGAGACACATGAGCGACTGAGAGGCGTTTCTTTTCAGCCGCTTGCGCGAAAGACTGAAACCGATCAACCCCCGTCGGCCGCGCCGGCACACGGGGTGCTGGCATGGGTGCGCGCCGCAAGGGCGCGGCTGAACCGTAAGGGCGGGGCGTATGTCTAATCTGAAGGCAGTTTCGATTGACGGGATCGTGGTCGAGGTCGATCCGGCGATGACGATCATCCAGGCGGCAGAGGTGGCCGGGGTCGAAATCCCGCGGTTCTGCTACCACGAACGGCTGACGATCGCGGGCAACTGCCGGATGTGCCTTGTCGAGGTGGTCGGTGGCCCGCCGAAGCCCGCGGCAAGCTGCGCCATGCAGGTGCGCGACCTGCGCCCGGGGCCGAACGGCGAACCGCCGGTGGTGAAGACCAACTCGCCCATGGTAAAGAAGGCCCGCGAGGGCGTGATGGAGTTTCTGCTGATCAACCACCCGCTCGACTGTCCGATCTGCGACCAGGGCGGCGAGTGCGATCTTCAGGATCAGGCGATGGCCTATGGCGTGGATTTCAGCCGCTACCGCGAGCCCAAACGGGCGAGCGAGGATCTGGATCTTGGCCCGCTTGTCGAGACGAAGATGACGCGCTGCATCTCGTGCACGCGGTGCGTGCGCTTCACGACCGAGGTGGCCGGGATCACCCAGATGGGCCAGACAGGGCGGGGCGAGGATGCCGAAATCACGTCCTATCTGAACCAGACGCTCGATTCGAACCTGCAAGGCAATATCATCGACCTCTGTCCGGTCGGGGCGTTGACGTCCAAGCCCTATGCCTTCACGGCGCGGCCGTGGGAATTGTCGAAGACCGAGACGATCGACGTGATGGATGCCCTGGGATCGAACATCCGGGTCGATACCAAGGGCCGCGAAGTGATGCGGATCCTGCCGCGCAACCATGACGGCGTGAACGAGGAATGGATTTCCGACAAGACCCGGTTCGTATGGGACGGGTTGCGGCGGCAGCGGTTGGACCGGCCCTATCTGCGCGTGGACGGAAAGCTGCGTGCGGTGACCTGGCCCGAAGCGCTGGCCGCCGCCGCCGCGGCGCCTGAAGGGCGGCAAGGTCGCCGGTCTGGTGGGGGATCTGGTGCCGGTCGAGGCGGCCTTCGCCTTGAAGCAGATGGTCGAGGGGCTGGGCGGGAACGTCGAGTGCCGGGTGGACGGCGCCCGCCTGCCCGCAGGCAACCGCTCGGCCTATGTCGGCACGGCGCGGATCGAGGACATCGACACAGCAAGGCACATATTCCTGATCGGCACCGACCCCGCCGTGGAGGCGCCCGTGCTGAACGCGCGCATCCGGAAGGCCTGGCTACAGGGCGCCGAAGTGGGCATCATCGGGCCTGCGGGCGATCTGACCTACGACGTTCGCCGGGCCGGAAACGACAGGGCGGCCCTCGTGCGCGCGGTCGAGACGGATTTCTCGTCGATGCTTGAACAGCCCTCGATCGTCATCATCGGTCAGGGCGCGCTCAGCGAGGCGGATGGCGAGGCTGTTCTGAGCCAGGCGATGAAGCTTGCGGAAAACACGCGCTCCACGCTCTTGGTGTTGCATACGGCCGCCGGCCGCGTGGGCGCGCTGGACGTCGGGGCGGTCACCGACGGCGGACTCGCGGCTGCGCTGGAGGGGGCGGACGTCGTCTACAACCTCGGCGCCGACGAAGTGGACATCGCGCAGGGGCCCTTCGTGATCTATCAGGGTTCGCATGGCGATCGTGGCGCGCACCGGGCCGACCTGATCCTGCCCGGAGCGGCCTATACCGAAGAGAACGGTCTTTTCGTCAACACCGAAGGGCGCCCCCAGATTGCCATGCGTGCGGGTTTCGCGCCGGGCGAGGCGAAGGAAAACTGGGCGATCCTGCGGGCCCTGTCGGCGGAACTCGGGGCGACGCAGCCCTGGGACAGCCTGGGTGCGCTGCGGACCCGCCTTATCGAGGCCGTGCCGCATCTCGGCCGGATCGACGAGGTGCCCGAGAACGACTGGCAACCGCTGCCCGTCAAGGCGCCCGCCAAGGCCGATTTCCGGACCGCCATCCGCGATTTCTACCTGACTAATCCGATCGCCAGGGCATCCGTGCTCATGTCCGAACTTTCCGCAGGGAAAGCCGCGCGCCGCCGTGGTCCCTTGGCGGCGGAGTAGGCATGTGGCGATGGAAATGTCCCTTGGCCCTGCTGATCGGACTTGCGGCCTGCGGACCCTCCGAAGATCCGGAGACGGTGGTTTTCTTGCCGGATTACATGGGTATACAGACGCTTCTGCTGGACAAGGATCTGGTGAGCTTCCGGGTCGAGATGCGGGGCGCGCGCAACAGGGACGACGTCGCCACCTACGCGCGCTGCGCGGCCGCGCAATACGCCCTGATCCGCGGATACGGATTCGCGCGACATGTGCGCACGAATGTGGTTCAGACGGGTGGCATTTGGCGTGGAGATGCGGTTTACACCATTTCGCCGACCTTGCCCGACGGGCTGGTGACGATCGACGCCGAAGTCGTGGTGCGCGACTGCGGTGTGCAGGGGATACCGACGGTATGACGACGTTGACGAATGGAAGACACCATGTCTGACTTCATGCAAACGGGTGCGGGGATCGCCCTGGTGATCGCGGCGCAGAGCCTCTTGATCATCGGGTTCGTGATGATCTCGCTGCTCTTTCTCGTTTATGGCGACCGCAAGATCTGGGCGGCCGTCCAGATGCGGCGGGGTCCGAACGTTGTCGGCGCCTTCGGCCTGTTGCAGTCGGTGGCCGATGCCCTGAAATACGTCGTCAAGGAAATCGTCGTTCCCGCCGGCGTGGACCGTCCGGTTTTCTTTCTGGCGCCGATGCTGTCCTTCGTCCTTGCGATCCTCGCCTGGGCGGTCATCCCGTTCAACTCCGGCTGGGTGCTGGCCGACATCAACGTGGCGATCCTTTTCGTGTTCGCTGTGTCCTCGCTTGAGGTCTATGGCGTGATCATGGGGGGCTGGGCGTCCAACTCGAAATACGCCTTCCTCGGCTCGTTGCGGTCGGCCGCGCAGATGATTTCTTACGAAGTCTCGCTCGGTCTGATCATCATCGGGATCATTCTGTCGACCGGGTCTATGAACCTCTCTGCAATCGTCGCCGCCCAGGACGGCGCCTACGGGATCTTCAACTGGTACTGGTTGCCGCATCTGCCGATGGTTGTCCTGTTCTTCATCTCCGCCCTCGCGGAAACGAACCGTCCGCCGTTCGATCTGCCGGAAGCCGAGTTCGAGCTGGTGGCCGGATTCATGGTCGAATACTCGTCGACGCCCTACCTGCTCTTCATGGCGGGCGAATACATCGCCATCTTCCTGATGTGCGCGCTGATGTCCCTGCTGTTCTTCGGCGGCTGGTTGTCGCCCATTCCCGGCCTGCCCGACGGGGCGCTGTGGATGGTGCTGAAGATGGCGTTCTTCTTCTTCCTGTTCGCGATGGTGAAGGCGATCGTGCCGCGCTACCGCTATGATCAACTGATGAGGATCGGCTGGAAGGTGTTCCTTCCGATTTCGATCGGCTGGGTGGTGCTGGTGGCGTTCCTTGCAAAATATGAAGTTTTCGGTGGGCTGTGGGCCCGCTGGGCGATCGGAGGCTGACATGGTCGTGGCGCAAAAGCAGGCACAGGGCATCGACTGGACCCGTGCGGGAAAATATTTCCTGCTCTTCGACTTCATCAAGGGGTTCGGCCTCGGGATGAAATACTTCTTCGCGCCCAAGGCCACTCTGAATTATCCGCACGAGAAGGGGCCGCTTTCGCCGCGTTTCCGGGGCGAACACGCCCTGCGCCGCTATCCGAACGGCGAGGAACGCTGCATCGCCTGCAAGCTGTGCGAGGCGATCTGCCCTGCACAGGCGATCACCATCGACGCCGAACCGCGCGAGGACGGCAGCCGGCGAACCACCCGCTATGACATCGACATGACCAAGTGCATCTACTGCGGGTTCTGCCAGGAGGCCTGTCCGGTCGATGCAATCGTCGAGGGGCCGAATTTCGAGTTCTCGACCGAAACCCGCGAAGAGCTTTTCTACACCAAGGAAAAGCTGCTGGACAACGGAGCGCGCTGGGAGGCAGAGATCGCCCGCAACCTCGAGATGGATGCGCCCTACAGATGACCGACGAGTTCACCAAGATGTTCAAGGCGATGGTCGAGCAGGGCCAGGAAATGGCCCGCGCCTTCAACCCGGCGCTCGAGACGTTTTCGGTCAAGGGCTATGAAAACCTCGTCCCGACGATGTCGAAGGACATGATGGAGATGTGGTTTGGAAAGACCTTCAACCGCGAGGGTCTGGACGCCAAGACGCGGCTGCTGGTGACGATCGCCGCGCTGACCGTGCTCGGGGCACATGCCGATGCGCAGTTGCGGCTTGCGATCCGTCACGCGCTCGAAGCCGGTTCGACCAAGCGCGAGATCGCAGAGGTCATCTACCAGATGAGCATGTTCGGCGGCGTGCCCGCGATGACGAAGGCGCTCGAGATCGCGCAGAGCGTCTTTGACGATACCGGAGAGGACGAGACATGACCGTCGCCGATTACGCCTTTTACGCCTTTGCCATCGTGATGGTGACGGCCGGTCTGATGGTGACGGTGGCCCGAAACCCGGTCCATTCGGTTCTCTGGCTGATCCTTGCCTTTCTCAACGCGGCCGGGCTTTTCATCCTGCTGGGCGCCGAGTTCGTGGCTATGCTGCTGGTCATCGTCTATGTCGGCGCGGTCGCCGTGCTGTTCCTGTTCGTCGTGATGATGCTCGACGTCGATTTTGCCGAACTGAAAGGCGAGATGGCGCGCTACATGCCGCTTGCGGCGCTGATCGGGGTGATATTGCTGCTGCAATTCGGCCTTGCCTTCGGGGCCTGGGTGCAGGCGGAAGGTGCGCTGGGCCTGCGTCAGGCCGTGGCGCCCGCCCCCACGGAGATCGAGAACACGCGCGCGCTCGGCCTGCTGATCTATGACAAGTACATCTATCTGTTCCAGGCCGCGGGCCTGATCCTGCTCGTGGCGATGATCGGGGCGATCGTGCTGACCTTGCGGCATCGCAAGGATGTCAAACGCCAGAACGTGCTGGCGCAGATGTACCGCGACCCAGCAAAGGCGATGGAACTGGTGGACGTAAAGCCGGGGCAGGGCCTCTAGCGGCGGGCCGACACGACAGATGACCCCGAGGCAAGACCCCCGGGGGCACGCAACCAGAAGAGACAACGGGCGAATGGCCCGGAGGGACGACGATGGTGGGACTTGAGCACTACCTGACGGCAGCGGCGGCGCTGTTCGTCATCGGGATATTCGGGATCTTCCTGAACAGGAAGAATGTCATCGTGATCCTGATGTCGATCGAACTGATGCTGCTGGCGGTCAACATCAACCTCGTCGCCTTTTCCTCCTTTCTGGGCGATCTCGTCGGGCAGGTCTTCACGATGTTCGTGCTGACGGTGGCGGCGGCCGAGGCCGCGATCGGCCTCGCGATCCTGGTCTGTTTCTTCCGCAACCGGGGCACCATCGACGTCGAAGACGTCAACGTGATGAAGGGCTGATCCGATGACGACGATCATTCTTTTTGCGCCGCTGATCGGCGCCCTGATCTGCGGCTTCGGTTGGCGTCTGATCGGCGAATTTGCCGGCCAGGTGATTGCCACGGGCCTCGTTTTCCTAGCGGCGTTTCTCAGCTGGATCATATTCCTGACGTTTGACGGCGAGTTGCATCAGGTGGTGCTGATGCGCTGGCTCGATGTCGGATCATTCGGCGCGGAATGGGCCATCCGTCTCGACCGGCTGACGGCGATCATGCTGGTCGTGGTCAACACGGTTTCTGCGTTGGTCCACCTCTACTCGTTCGGCTACATGGCCCACGACGACAACTGGAAGCACGAGGAGCATTACAAGGCGCGCTTCTTCGCCTATCTGTCGTTCTTCACCTTTGCCATGTTGATGCTGGTGACCGCCGACAACCTCGTTCAGATGTTCTTCGGCTGGGAAGGTGTCGGCGTCGCCTCTTACCTGCTGATCGGGTTCTACTATCGCAAGGCCAGCGCAAACGCGGCGGCGATAAAGGCCTTCATCGTGAACCGGGTCGGTGACTTCGGCTTTGCGCTGGGGATCTTTACCCTGTTCTTTCTCGTGGATTCGGTCCGTTTCGACGATGTTTTCGCTGCGGGCCCGGTGCTGGCCCAAACCCAGGTGAGCTTCCTTTGGACCGACTGGAATGCAGCGAACCTTGTGGGTGTGCTGCTGTTCATCGGTGCGATGGGGAAATCCGCGCAATTGTTCCTTCATACCTGGCTGCCCGACGCGATGGAGGGCCCGACACCGGTTTCGGCCCTGATCCACGCGGCGACCATGGTGACGGCAGGGGTATTCCTCGTCTGCCGGATGTCGCCGATCTTCGAATTCGCCCCCGATGCCAAGACGATGATCGTCGTCGTCGGTGCCTCCACCGCGTTTTTCGCGGCGACGGTCGGCCTCGTGCAGAACGATATCAAGCGGGTGATCGCCTATTCGACCTGTTCGCAGCTTGGCTACATGTTCGTTGCTGCGGGTGTCGGGGTCTACTCGGTTGCGATGTTCCACCTCTTCACCCACGCCTTCTTCAAGGCGATGCTGTTTCTGGGCGCGGGCTCGGTGATCCATGCGATGCACCACGAACAGGACATGCGCAACTATGGGGGCTTGCGGCGAAAGATCCCGCTGACCTTCTGGGCCATGATGATCGGAACCCTTGCCATCACGGGCGTCGGCATTCCGCTGACCCACATCGGTTTTGCGGGGTTCCTGTCGAAGGACGCCGTTATCGAGAGCGCCTATGTCGGCAGCCAGTACGGTTTCTGGCTGCTTGTGGCCGCGGCCGCGATGACGTCGTTCTATTCGTGGCGTCTGATGTTCCTGACCTTCTACGGTGCCGAACGGGGCGATCATCACGCGCATGAACATGCCCATGAAAGCCCGAAGGTCATGCTCATCCCGCTGGGCGTGCTCGCGCTTGGCGCCGTGTTTTCCGGAATGATCTGGTACGGGGTGTTCTTTGGCGAAGAGGCCAAGGTTCGCACCTGGTTCGGCATGCCTGCCGCGACGGAGCATGTGGCCGACGCAGGTCATGAGGCCGCCGATACCGGACATGGGACCGAAGACGCCGGCCATGGCACGCAAGCCGCGGCGACCGCCGAACCGGCTGCTGACACGGCGCATGCCCCTGCCGACGAAGGGGGTCAGGTGGCCGACACGGCCACGACCGGGGCCGTTCCGACCCCCGTCACCGGCGCGATCCTTTTTGGGCCGGACAACCATGTGCTGCACGAAGCGCACCTCGTTCCGAAGTGGGTGAAGGTGAGCCCCTTCATCGCGATGCTTCTGGGTTTTGCCCTGGCGTTCCAGTTCTACATTCGCCGGCCCGACCTTCCCGGCAAGCTGGCCGAAAACCAGCGCCCGCTCTACCTGTTCCTGCTCAACAAGTGGTACTTCGACGAGATCTATGACCTGATCTTCGTGCGGCCTGCCAGATGGCTGGGCGGGTTCCTTTGGAAACAGGGCGATGGCAAAGCAATCGATGGCACGATCAACGGTCTTGCCCTGGGCGTCGTGCCATTCCTGACGCGGCTCGCCGGACGCGCACAGACCGGATACATCTTCACCTATGCCTTTGCGATGGTTCTCGGGATCGCTGTTCTGATCACGTGGATGACGCTCTCGGGCGGCGCTGAGTAAGGGCACGCCATGGAAAACCTCCTCTCGATCATCACGTTCCTGCCGCTTGTGGCGGCGATCATCATGGCGCTGTTCCTGCGGGGCGACGATCCGGCCGCGCAGCGAAACGCCAAGTGGCTGGCCTTGCTCGCGACGACGGCCACTTTCCTTGTGTCGCTGTTCCTTCTGAGCGGCTTCGACCCGCAGGATACCGGCTTTCAGTTTGTCGAAGAGCGGGAATGGATCCTCGGCTTGCAATACCGCATGGGGGTCGACGGCATCTCCGTGCTGTTCATCCTGCTGACGACTTTCCTGATGCCGATCACCATTGCCGCCTGCTGGGAAGTCGAGGTCCGCGTCAAGGAATACATGATCGCGTTCCTTGTGCTGGAAACGCTGATGCTGGGCGTTTTCTGTGCGCTGGATCTGGTCCTGTTCTACCTGTTCTTCGAGGCGGGGCTGATCCCGATGTTCCTGATCATCGGGATCTGGGGCGGAAAGGAACGGATCTACGCATCGTTCAAGTTCTTCCTCTACACGTTCCTCGGTTCTGTCCTGATGCTCGTCGCCATGATTGCGATGTACCGGGATGCGGGCACGACCGACATCGTTCAACTGCTCAACCACAATTTCGGATCGGACACGATCAACGTGCTCGGGTTCCAGGTGCTCGGCGGCCTTCAGACGCTGCTCTGGTTGGCCTTCTTCGCCAGTTTCGCGGTGAAGATGCCGATGTGGCCGGTTCACACCTGGTTGCCCGACGCCCATGTTCAGGCGCCAACGGCCGGATCGGTCGTGCTGGCCGCGATCTTGTTGAAAATGGGCGGGTATGGCTTCTTGCGGTTCAGTCTGCCGATGTTCCCCGTCGCCTCCGACCTGCTCGCGCCGCTCGTGTTCTGGATGTCGGCGATTGCGATCGTCTACACGTCTCTGGTCGCGCTCGCCCAACAGGACATGAAGAAGCTGATCGCCTATTCTTCCGTTGCCCACATGGGTTACGTCACCATGGGGATTTTCGCGGCCAACCAGCAGGGGGTGGATGGCGCGATCTTCCAGATGCTGAGCCACGGCTTCATTTCGGGCGCGCTGTTTCTCTGCGTCGGGGTCATCTACGACCGGATGCACACGCGCGAGATCGACGCCTATGGCGGTCTGGTCAACAGGATGCCTTCCTATGCCCTGGTCTTCATGTTCTTCACGATGGCCAATGTCGGCTTGCCCGGCACCAGCGGGTTCATTGGCGAGTTCCTGACGCTTGCCGGGATCTTTCAGGTCAACACATGGGTCGCTGCCGTTGCCACGTCCGGGGTGATCCTCTCGGCGGGCTATGCGCTCTGGCTTTACCGGCGCGTCGTCTTCGGCGATCTCCTCAAGGAAAGCCTGAAGTCGATCACCGATATGACGGCCCGCGAGAAGGCGATCTTCGCGCCACTGATCGCGATGACGCTGCTGCTGGGGATCTATCCCAGCCTGGTGACCGATATCACGGGGCCGTCGGTGTCTGCGCTGGTTTCCGACTACACCGCCGCGCTGCCCGTCGAGGTGGCCACACGTTTTGCCTTGAACTGAGGGACGCCCGATGACCCCCGCCGATTTCCAGATCGTCCTGCCCGAGGTTCTGATCGCGGTCTACGCGATGGCTGCCCTTCTGGTGGCCGTCTACACCTCCAAAGACGACATGGCGCCGCTTCTCGTCTGGGCGACCGCCGGCGTCTTCGTGCTGATCGCGGTCTGGATCGGTGCCGGCGGCGCGGGCGAACGGACGGCGTTCGGAGGCATGTTCATCGACGATCCCTTTGCGCGCTTTGCCAAGGTGACGGTCCTGTTGTCGGCGGCTGCGGTCCTGCTGATGAGCCGGGAATACATGATGCGTCGCGGCCTCCTGCGCTTCGAGTATCCGGTCCTGATCTCGTTGGCCGTCGTCGGCATGATGATGATGATTTCGGCGGGCGATCTCATGGCGCTCTACATGGGATTGGAACTGCAATCGCTTTCGCTCTACGTCATTGCGGCGCTAAGGCGCGACAGCGTGAAGTCCACCGAAGCGGGATTGAAGTACTTCGTGCTGGGTGCCCTTTCGTCCGGCCTGCTGCTTTACGGGGCGTCTCTCGTCTACGGTTTCGCGGGAACGACGCTCTTTTCCGGGATCCTCTCCACGCTCGGATCGGGTGTGCCGCTGGGCCTTCTGTTCGGCCTGGTCTTCATCCTTGCAGGACTGGCCTTCAAGATTTCCGCGGCACCCTTCCACATGTGGACGCCCGATGTGTACGAGGGGGCACCCACGCCCGTGACCGCGTTCCTTGCCACGGCCCCAAAAGTGGCTGCCATGGCTCTTTTCGGGCGCGTCGTGCACGACGCATTCGGGGCGATACCGGGTGACTGGGGGCAGGTGGTGGCGGCGCTGGCCGTGGCGTCGATGTTTGTCGGCGCGATTGCCGCGATCGGCCAGCGCGACATCAAGCGCCTGATGGCCTATTCCTCGATCGCGCACATGGGGTTCGCGCTGATGGGCCTCGCGTCGGGAACGGCCGCGGGCGTGCAGGCGATGCTCATCTACATGGCGATCTATGTGACCATGAACATCGGAACCTTCGCGTTCATCCTGTCGATGCAAAAGGACGGTCGTCCCGTCACGACGATCGACAGCCTGAACATGTATTCGAAGCGCGAGCCCCTGCGGGCGCTCGCGGTGCTGGTGTTGATGTTCAGCCTTGCCGGTGTGCCGCCGACCGTCGGTTTCGTGGGCAAGTTCTATGTCCTCAAGGCGGCGGTGGACGGCGGGATGGCATGGCTCGCGGTGCTGGGGGTGATCGCCTCGGTCTTCGGTCTCTTCTACTACCTCCGCATCGTGTACTACATGTACTTTGGCAAGGACGGGGACGCGCTCGATGGCCAGATGCCTGCGGTCCAGTGGGTCATGCTGGTGGGCACGGCGGCCGCGATGGTGATCGGCATCGTCAACCTCTTCGGGATCGAGGCGCTCGCCGCCGTGGCGGCGGAAACGCTTGTCCGCTGACCCCTGGCCAGCCGGGGTGCGGCGGATCGCCCTTGAGACGGTCGACAGCACCAATTCCGAGGCGGCGCGTCGTGCAACAGCTCTAGCCGAACCCACATGGATCATTGCCGGCGAACAGACCGGAGGTCGCGGCAGGCGGGGCCGTCCGTGGGCAAGTCCGCCGGGCAACTTTCATGCGACCCTCGTGATGCGGGTGAACGAGACGCCCGCCGTCTATGCGTTGCGATCCTTTGTCGCTGCGCTGGCCTTGCTCGATACCTGCGTTTCGCTGACCGGATTGCCCGAAGCATTCAGCCTCAAATGGCCGAACGATGTCTTGCTGAATGGGGGAAAGATGGCCGGTATCCTGCTTGAGAGTTTCGGGCAGAACGGATCGCCGCAAACCCTGGCGATCGGGATCGGCGTCAACCTGATCGCCGCCCCCCCGATCGAGCGGCTGGAGGCAGGCGCCGTCCGTCCGGTGTCGCTCCTTTCGGAGACCGGTCTTCGGGTTTCACCCGCCGTTTTCCTGCAAGCTCTCGCACCGGCCTATGCGCGCCGCGAGGCCGCGTTCGGATCGGCGGGATTCGCACCGCTTCGTGAAGACTGGCTGGCCCGTGCCGCCCGTGTCGGGCAGGTGATCCGGGCGCGAACCGGAACCATCATGCGCGAGGGTGTTTTCGAAACGATAGATCAGACCGGCGCCCTTGTGCTTCGGTGCGGTGACGTTCGCCATGCGATACCCGCCGCCGAGGTTTTCCTTTAGGCGCCAAATTCGAGGAACCGGGAATGCTTCTTGCCATAGACTGCGGCAACACCAACACCGTCTTTGCGATCTGGAACGGCGAGCGGTTTCTGGCCACATGGCGCATCGCGACCGATCACAGGCGCACGGCCGACGAGTATTTCGTCTGGCTGTCGTCACTGATGATGCTCGCCAAACTCGAAGTCGAGGTCACCGAGGCTGTCATCTCCTCGACCGTGCCGCGTGTCGTGTTCAACCTGCGCGTTCTGTGTGACCGCTACTTCGCCACAAGGCCGCTGCTGGTCGGGCGACCGGATTGCAAGCTGCCGGTGCCGCCACGGGTGGATCAGGGCACGACCGTGGGACCGGACCGTTTGACCAACACGGTTGCAGGTTTTGCGCGGCACGGGGGCGATCTTGTCATCGTGGACTTCGGGACGGCGACGACTTTCGATGTCGTGGACGCTGACGGCGCGTATATCGGCGGTGTGATCGCCCCCGGCGTGAACCTCAGCCTCGAAGCACTGCACATGGCTGCGGCCGCCTTGCCCCACATCGACGTGACAAAGCCTCAGGCGGCGATCGGCACGAATACGGTGGCCTGTATGCAATCGGGTGTGTATTGGGGCTATATCGGCCTTGTCGAAGGCATCGTGCGCCAGATCCGTCTGGAGCGCGACCGCCCGATGAAAGTGATCGCGACGGGCGGTCTGGCCACCCTGTTTCATCAGGGTTTCGATCTGTTCGACAGCGTCGAGGACGATCTGACCATGCACGGTCTCGTCCTCATCAACCGCTACAACAAGGAACTGGAAACCGCATGAGTGCTGACCGGCTGATCTACCTCCCCCTCGGAGGCGCGGGAGAGATCGGGATGAACTGCTATGTCTACGGATATGGCCCCGAGGACAAGGAACGCCTGATCGTCGTCGATCTGGGTGTCACCTTTCCCGACATGGATACGACGCCCGGTGTCGATCTGATCCTGCCCGACATCGCCTGGCTTGAGGAAAGACGCGACCGGATCGAGGCGATCTTCATCACCCACGCACACGAGGATCATATCGGGGCGCTGGGGCACCTCTGGCCCAGACTGAAGGCAAAGGTCTATGCCCGCCGGTTCACGGCGACGATCGGTCGCCTGAAACTGGAAGAAAACGGTCTGCCCGGCGCAACCATCACCACGGTCGCGGCGCGGCCCGATGTTGTTGAGGCCGGGCCGTTCCGCGTCCAGTTCGTGCCCGTGGCGCATTCCATCCCCGAAAGCGCCGCGCTGGTCATCGACACGCCGGCCGGCCGCATCGTCCACTCCGGTGATTTCAAGCTGGATGAAACCCCCCTTGTGGGCGAAGGCTGGAACGCCGAGGTCTTTCGTGAAATCGCTGCCGAAAGACCGATCCTGTCGCTGATGTGCGACTCCACCAACGTGTTCTCGATGCATCCGGGGCGATCCGAAGCCAGCCTGCGCGACCCGATCCGCGAGCTTATCATGGATGCCAGGGGGATGGTCGTCGCGACCACCTTCGCCTCCAACGTCGCGCGTCTGCGAACACTGGCCGAGGCCGCGAAGGCGGCGGGGCGGTCGATCTGCCTGCTGGGCCGCGCGATGAAGAAGATGGTGGCGGCGGCGGAAGAGAGCGGCGTTCTGACAGATTTTCCGCGCACACTCACGCCGGAAGAGGCGGCGGATGTTCCGCGCAACAACCTGATGCTGATCGTGACCGGCAGCCAGGGGGAGCGTCGGGCGGCCTCGGCCCAACTCAGCCGCGGCAAGTATCTGGGGATGCAGTTGAAGGAAGGCGATCTGTTCCTGTTCTCGTCCAAGACGATCCCCGGCAACGAGCGTGACGTCCTGCGCATCGTCAACGCCTTTTCCGAGATGGGCGTCGATGTCGTCGACGATTCCGACGGTCTCTATCATGTTTCGGGTCACGCAAACCGGCCCGATCTGGAAACCGTCCACGGGATTCTCAACCCGTCGATCCTGATCCCGATGCACGGGGAACACCGCCACCTGCGGGCCCATGCCAAGCTGGCCGAGGCGCGCGGGATCGCTGCCGAAGTCGCGACCAACGGCATGATGATCGAATTGACCGGGAATCAGCCCGAGGTCGCTGAATACATCGAGACGGGCCGCACCTATCTTGATGGATCGGTGCTGGTGCCCGCGCTTGGCGGCATTGTGCGTGACCGCATCCGGATGGCCTTGAACGGGCACGTCATGGTGACGGTCCTGCTCGATGAGAATGACGAGCTGCTCGGCGATGCCTGGGCCGAAATCATCGGTCTGTCCGCGTCGGGCAAGACCGGCGCGCCGCTTTCAGAGACGCTCGAGGCGGACTTGAGCGATTTTCTCGGCCGCGTCGATGCCAAGGTCATCCGGGACGACGACAAACTTGACGAGGCTGTCCGGCGCATCGTGCGTCAGGTCTGCATGGAAGAGATCGGCAAGAAGCCGGAAGTCACCGTAGTCGTCAGTCGGTTGCAGAGCGAATAGCGACCGGAGCGGCCCGGCAAAAGCAAAACGCCCCGGAACCGGATCCGGGGCGTTTTTCATTCAGGTCGGGTCGTCACTCGGACGAGGTGCGCGCAAAGCTGCGGGTCAGGAAATCGGGCATGTGATCGCCCATCCCAACCACGTTCGACTCTTCGCGGCGCGAGGGTTCACGCCGATCGCGACCGCCGCCTTTGCGCTCCCCGGCTCGGGCGTCCGGCGTGCGCTCTTCGCGCCGTGGCCGCTCTTCGCGCGGGGCGCGCTCTTCCCTGATGGGGGCGGCGGCCATCACCTCGGTGTCGGCCTCGACCGTCGCCTCGATGGCGGGCACGTCACGGATCGGCTCTCGCGAGGCCTCACGTCCATGATCGCGTATCGGGCGATTGCGATCGCCCCGTTTCGGACCGCGCTCCCGCGAAGGGGGACGGCGGTCATCCCGCGCGGGGGCGTCGGAGATCTCGATCTGCGGCGCGTCGGCGCGGGGAATGGGTTGCTTTACGAGATTCTCGATCGCCGACAGATACTTTTCGTCGGCGGGCGTCGCGATCGTGAAGGCCTTGCCAAGGCGTCCGGCGCGCCCGGTCCGGCCGATCCGGTGCACATAATCTTCCGGATGACTGGGCACGTCGAAGTTGAAGACGTGGCTCACCGCCGGAATATCGAGCCCCCGCGCCGCCACGTCCGAGGCCACCAGAAGTCGGACCGATCCGTCCCGGAACCCGTCGAGGGTTTTCATGCGCACCGACTGGTCAAGATCGCCGTGAATCGGCGAAGCGTTGAAGCCGTGCTGTTTCAGCGACTTGGCGACAACATCGACATCCATCTTGCGGTTGCAGAAGATGATCGCGTTGGTGCAGGCGTCACCCTCGGACTCGATCAACGCACGCAACGTCGCACGTTTCTCGGCGAAACTGCGATCCTTGCGCGACGGGGTGAATTGAAAGAGCCGCTGCTCGATCGTGGTGGATGCGGTCGCCTGACGCGCAACCTCGATCTTTGCGGGATTCGTGAGGAAGGTGTTCGTGATGCGCTCGATCTCGGGCGCCATCGTCGCGCTGAAGAAAAGCGTCTGCCGGGTGAACGGCGTAAGCTGGAAGATGCGCTCGATGTCCGGGATGAAGCCCATGTCGAGCATCCGGTCAGCCTCGTCGACGACCATGATCTGAACGCCGGTCAGCAACAGCTTGCCGCGTTCGAAGTGGTCGAGAAGCCGGCCCGGTGTCGCAATCAGCACGTCTACGCCCCGGTCGATCAGCTTGTCCTGTTCGCCGAACGAAACGCCGCCGATCAGCAGGGCCTTGGTCAGCTTGGTGTGCTTGGCATAGGTCTCGAAGTTCTCCGCGACCTGGGCGGCGAGTTCGCGGGTCGGGGCGAGCACGAGGCTGCGCGGCATGCGCGCCCGGGCGCGGCCCTGGCCGAGCAGCGTGATCATCGGCAGCGTGAAGCTGGCGGTCTTGCCGGTGCCCGTCTGGGCGATCCCGAGCACGTCGCGCCCCTTGAGCGCTTCGGGTATCGCCTGCGCCTGAATCGGTGTCGGAATTTCGTAGCCGGCTTCCTGCACGGCAGAGAGTACGCGCGGATCAAGCGCGAGATCGGAAAATTTGGTCATGTGCGTCCTGTGGATGCGGTATCGGACCGCAGGTATGTATTGGGACGCATTGAACCGGGCGCCCCGGCGTCGGTGGCCGAATGGCCTTTCTGTCGGTTACCGGAAATGCCGCCCAAGGTCAAGAACAGCGGGTCAAGCCCCGTCGGACCCCGGGGCAGGGCTGTGCAAGGCCTGCCATCGCCTGATCTTCGTCCTGAACGCCGGTCGTTTCCGTCCGTCACCCAAGTGGGCCCCTGCCACCCGGCATGACCGGCCTTGACCTCTGGTCATCGGGCGTCAATGTCATGTTCATCCTGAACCGAAATGGTCGATGCAATCGAAAGGAACAGTCTCATGGCTTTGAAGAACACGGCAAATGCCCATTGGTCGGGCGATCTCAAGACCGGCAAGGGCGTGGTCTCGACGGGTTCCGGGGCGCTCGACAAGTTGCCCTACGACTTTCGCAAGCGTTTCGAGGGCGAGCCCGGCGCCAACCCGGAAGAATTGATCGGGGCAGCGCATGCGGGGTGCTTCTCGATGGCCCTGTCGGGCGAATTGGGCAAGGCAGACCTGCGGGCCGACAGCATCGACACCGTGGCGACCGTGACGCTCGACTTCATCGACGGGTCGCCGACGGTCACGAAGATCCACCTCGATCTTTCGGCGCGGATCCCGGGTGCGACGGATGCGGCGTTTCAGAAGGCCGCAGCCGATGCGAAAGCGGGTTGCCCGATCTCGCGCTTGCTGAAGGCCGAAATCACGATGGAGGCGAAACTGCTCTGAGCTGCCCGCTCGAGTGGTGAAGCTGCGGGCGGTAGCCCGCGGCGATGACGCCGACCGAGGGCTTGGGCGTAAGGACCATGACGCGGCCGTGGCCGGGTCGCGTCACGGACAGGTCATACCCTGCGGGAGCGAACCGCAGCAGACGGTCGTCCATCACCAGAGCACTTTTGCCAGAATGCAGGATAAACGTTCCCTGTGGCAAGGTTGCGATCTCTGCTTCATGTGTTGCATGAGCTTTTGTTCCGACGTTGATGCGCGCAGCATGCAGGACGCGGTCCATCTCGACTGCCGACAATCTTGATCCGAAGGCCTGCGCCCATGCCGCGCGGTAGGCGGTATAGTCCGCGCGGCGGCATTCCGCACAGGGCCGGTGACCGGCCGCGAGTGCCACCGCCTCGTCCAGAAAGAACAATTCGGTATAGGCGCCCGGCTGCATCACGTCGCGCCGCCGGTTCTTGAAGGACAGCCGACAGCAGACCCAGTTTCGATGTTTCCAGCGGGCTGTGCCGAGTTGCCTGTTTGCGTCATGCAGGATGCCACGATTGCCCATCAGCGTTCCGCGCGCGGCGCAGGCGAGGATCTCGCCATCGGGCATGACGCGGTTTTGCAGGCTCAAACCATCATGTCCTTGGTGGCCGTCAGGCCCAGCTCCGGATAGTCGCGGACGATCCGGTCGATGTCCCACTGCAACCGGGTCAGGAACACCACATCGCCGTCATGGTCCGTCGCGATATGCCCCTTGTTGACGTTGATGAACCGCTCGAGTTCCGCCTTTGGCCCGGTAACCCAGCGCGCCGATGTGAATTGCGATGGCTCGAAGCGCACCGGAAGCTGGTATTCCTGCTCGATGCGGCTGGCCAGAACGTCGAATTGCAGGGCGCCCACAACTCCGACGATGAAGCCCGACCCGATCATCGGCTTGAAGACCTTTGCGGCGCCCTCTTCGGCGAACTGCATCAGCGCCTTCTCCAGATGCTTGGCCTTCATCGGATCGCCCGCCCGCACGCCTTGCAGCAATTCCGGCGCGAAGGAAGGAATGCCGGTAAAGCGCAAGGCCTCGCCCTCGGTCAGTGCGTCGCCGATGCGCAATTGACCGTGGTTCGGGATGCCGATGATATCGCCTGCCCAGGCCTCTTCGGCCAACTCGCGGTCCGCCGCAAGAAAGAGCACCGGGTTGGACACGGCCATCGGTTTCTTCGAGCGCACATGCAAGAGCTTCATGCCCCGCTCGAAGTGCCCCGAGGCCAGACGGACGAAGGCCACGCGATCCCGGTGCTTGGGATCCATGTTCGCCTGCACCTTGAAGACAAATCCTGTCACCGCGTCTTCTTCCGGCGCGATCTGGCGGCTCTGCGACCTTTGGACCTGTGGCGGGGGGCCGTATTCGCCGATCCCGTCCATCAATTCGCGAACACCGAAGGAATTGATCGCCGATCCGAACCAGATCGGGGTGAGCGAGCCGTTCAGAAACGCCTCGCGATCAAATGCCGGCAGCAATGCACGCGCCATCTCGAGGTCTTCGCGCAGTTTCGCCAGAAGTTCCGGGGCCACATGGCGTTCAAGCTGCGGATCGTCGAGCCCGTTGATCTTGATCAACTCGGCCACCCTGTTGCGGTCCGCCCGATCCATCAATTCCAGCCGGTCGTGCAGGATGTCATAGCACCCGACGAATTCGCGCCCCACACCGATCGGCCAGGAGGCGGGAGATACGTCGATCGCGAGATTTTCCTGGATCTCGTCGATGATCTCGAAGGTGTCGCGGCTTTCGCGGTCCATCTTGTTGCAGAAGGTGAGGATCGGCAGATCGCGCAGGCGGCAGACCTCGAACAGCTTGCGGGTCTGGCTTTCCACACCCTTTGCCCCGTCGATCACCATGATCGCGGCGTCGACGGCCGTCAGGGTGCGATAGGTGTCCTCGGAAAAGTCGCTGTGGCCCGGCGTGTCGACCAGGTTGAAGCGAAACGCGCCATACTCGAACGACATGGCCGATGCGGAGACCGAGATGCCCCGTTCCTGTTCCAGCTTCATGTAGTCGGACCGGGTCCGCCGTGCCTCGCCCTTGGCACGGACCTGACCGGCCATCTGGATCGCGCCTCCGAACAGAAGGAATTTCTCGGTCAGCGTCGTCTTGCCGGCGTCGGGGTGCGAAATGATCGCGAAGGTCCGGCGGCGGCCGATTTCCGGGGGCAGGGCGGGGCGATTTTGTGTGTCAAGCATGCCCGCGCCTTTAGCCCAAAGCGCGATGCACGTCCACCTCGGCGCGTCGGCCCGTTCCCCGCCGCCCGCAGGATCACACCCAGGCGCCCTTTCGCAGGCGCAGGGCCTTTGCTACCACCGATACGCAGAACCAGATGGAGTTGTTTCATGGATCTCGGCATTCGTGGCAGGCGTGCGCTGGTCTGCGGGGCATCCAGGGGGTTGGGCAAGGGTTGCGCCGACGCGCTTGCCGAAGCGGGCGTCGCGCTTGTCCTGAACGCCCGGGGTGCCCCGGCGCTCGAGGCGACGGCCGCGGCCATCCGGGCCCGCCACCAGGTCGCCGTCACCGCCATTGCGGCAGACATCACGACCGAGGTGGGCCGGGCCCGCGTTCTGGCCGAGGCCGGCCCGCTCGACATCCTGATCACCAATGCCGGTGGCCCGCCGCCCGGCCTGTGGTCCGACTGGGGGCGCGACGACTTCCTGAGGGCCATCGACGCCAACATGCTGACCCCGATCGCCCTGATGTCGGCCTTGTTGCCCGGCATGATCGCGCGCGGCTGGGGGCGGGTCGTGAACATCACCTCGCAGTCGGTGAAGGCGCCGATCCCGTCGCTTGGCCTCTCGAATGCGGCCCGGACGGGGTTGACCGGCTATGTCGCCGGCACCGCGCGACAGGTGGCGCAACATGGCGTCACGATCAACAACCTGTTGCCCGGCATACATGACACCGACCGCGCCGCCGCGCTGGACACCGGCAAGGCCAAGGCCGAGGGCGTCTCGTTCGATGAGGCGCGCCGGCGGCGCGAGGACAGCATACCCGCCCGCCGCTATGGGAGCGCCGAAGAATTCGGGGCGGCCTGCGCCTTTCTTTGCTCGCAGAAGGCCGGTTTCATCGTCGGGCAGAACATCCTGCTGGACGGTGGTGCGACCAACGCCACGATCTGACGCGCCGGTTCCCTTCGATTGCCGCGCGAACACCCGCGTGTGCGGCCGGGGGGCGGTGCACCGCTTGCCCCGGCGGCCTCTGCCTGCTATCCCGCCGTAATCCCGATGAAAACCATCGGATATGAGGCGCGCGTGACCGACACTCCAACACGGCTCGATGTCCTTCACCTGTCGCGCGCCTTTGGCGGCAGGCCCGTGGTGGATGATCTGTCGCTGAAGGTCGCGGCCGGCCAGGTGACATGCCTTCTGGGCCCGTCGGGTTGCGGCAAGTCGACGACGTTGCGCATGATCGCCGGCGTGGAACGTCCCGACGCGGGGCGCGTCCTGATCGACGGTGTCGTCATGTCCGACGACGTGCGTTTCCTGCCGCCGGAGGCACGGTCGGTGGGCTTGATGTTCCAGGATTTTGCGCTCTTTCCCCACCTGACGGTCGAGGGCAACATCGCCTTCGGCCTCAAGGGCCGTCGCGACGAATGTGCAAGGCGGGTGGGTGAACTGCTCGAAAAGGTCAACCTGCACGGTTTCGCCCGCAAGCATCCGCACGAATTGTCGGGGGGCGAGCAACAGCGTGTCGCGCTGGCACGGGCGCTTGCCCCTCGACCGCGGGTCATGCTGATGGACGAGCCGTTCTCCGGCCTCGACAACCGTCTGCGCGACGGCATTCGCGACAGCACGCTCGATGTGCTGAAGGAAGAGCGCACGGCCGTTCTCCTCGTGACGCACGAGCCGGACGAGGCGATGCGCATGGGGGACGAGATCGCCCTGATGCGCGGCGGGAGGATCGTCCAGCGCGGCGCCCCCTATAACGTCTACAATGCTCCGGTCGACAAGGCGGCGGCAGCGTTCTTCAGTGATATCAATGTCATCAGGGGAATATCGCGCGGTGCTCTGACCGAGACGCCATTCGGGGCCTTCCTGACCCCGGGCCACGCCGATGGGGCGAAGGTGGATATCGTGATCCGTCCCCAACACCTCAAGATCGACTTCGACCGTGCCGGCCGCGGCCCCAACCCCACGCCGCAGGATGGCACCCCCGCGCGCGGCCGCGTCATCCGGGCGCGCTTCATGGGGCGCGAAAGCCTGGTCGACTTCCGGATGGAGTTCGACAGCTCGCGGCTTACCGCGTCGGTGCCGGGGGTTTTCCTGCCCCGACCAGAGACCGAACTCTGGCTGATGATCCGGCGCGACCGGTGCTTCGTGTTCCCCGCGGCCGGTCCTGTCTGAGCCATGACGGCAGGTCAGCCAGCGCACCATTCTTGCAGGGGGGCTGCCAAGGACAGTCTGAGGCCGGACGGGCGCAGCACCCGCTATTGCTGGGCCAGTCGCGCCACATAGTCGTCGACCGTCGTGCCAGGTTCGGGCCGGAAGGGGCCGCAAGGCTCCAGCGCCTCGATCAGATCCACGCGGAACACGCGAAAGTCACCGCGGTCTTCGCACCATGTCGTCAATGTCCAGGCGCGTCCCCAGAATTCGAGCTGCAACGGGCGCACGACGCGATGGCTCGCCTCGCCCGAGAGCGCGACATAGCGAAGCCCGAGACGCTCGTGCTCGCGGATCGCGCGGCGGATGGTGGACAGGTGAGGGGCGGCCTTTGCGGCCTCGGCGCTGGCAAAGACGAAGGTGTCGCTGCCCGAGTCGCGCGCGGCCTCGGGTGTGACGGCGGCGATCTTGGCGCGCAGGCTCGTTGCCGCGCGGGCAAGTGCCGGGTCGGCGGCCGACGCGACGAGCTGCACCCCGAGTTTCAGCGCCTCGAGTTCGTCCCGGGTAAGGGCGACGGGCGGCAGGGTGATCGGCGAGGTCAGGATGTATCCTACCCCGCGCTCGCCCTCGACGGGCAGGCCCGAGCCGATCAGCGTTGCCATGTCCCGCCAGATCGTCCGGGTCGATACCTCGAGCGCCGCAGCCATGTCCGAGGCACGATGCAGTTTGCCATCCCGCAGGATCTGGATCAGGTCGAACAGGCGGTCGGTGCGTCGCATGGCACAAGCCTGCGGCGCACCGCGGGCCGGGTCAATTGCCCATCTGCACCGCGGTCGTCGCGTGGCGCATCACCACGCCCGAGGTGTCGATGAACGCCATGAACGTCGTGAATTCCTTCAGCTGCATCATGGCGCCGACCGCAGCCTCGGCCGAAGCGAGGTCGGTCCATTCCACATGATCCGTCCAGACCCCGTTCCCGTCCTGGCTGAGGCTGCGACGCAGGAAACCCGGTTGGGCCACAAGCGCGGCTTCGGTCGCCCGGACAGCTTTCAGGAATTCGGCCTTGTCCGTGCCGGGCAGCAGCCTGAACGTCACAAGTTCGGTCACCGGCCCGCCGCTGGCCCCGGCACGGGCATCGTGCGGTGCGAAGCAGACGGTTTGCGAAAGGGCGGCTGACATGAGGGGGGTCGGACGGGCCATCGGAGTGTTCCTTCTTGATGGGATGCGTCCGGCACCCGTGCCACGGGGCAACTGACAACTAGCTGTCAGCTACCTGCGCCCGGTCCCGCGATTTAAGGCGCTCTCGCGGTGCAGCGCGCGGATTCGGGCTTTGAACCTGTCGCCGCAGGCGACTAAGCTGGGGGCTGGACTTATGTGGCGCGCGAACCTGCGCCGAGAGGAGATAGAACATGCTGAACAACATCGGCCTTCCCGGCCTTCTGCTCATCGCGGTCGTCGTGCTCGTCCTGTTCGGGCGCGGCAAGGTCAGCTCGCTCATGGGCGAGGTCGGCAAGGGGATCACCGCCTTCAAGAAGGGCGTGAACGATGGACAGGCAGAGATCGACGATGCCGCCCGCGACGTGACCCCCCCGTCCGAGAAAGACAAGGTCTGACGGAATTGGCGCCGAGCACCGGCTTGCATCATGTTTGACATCGGTTGGACCGAACTTCTGGTGATCGGGGTTGTCGCGTTGATCGTGATCGGCCCCAAGGACTTGCCCGACATGTTTCGCACCATGGGCCGTTTCACGGCCAAGGCCCGCTCCATGGCGCGCGATTTCCAGCGTGCGATGGATGCCGCCGCGGACGAGGCAGGCGTCAAGGATGTCGCAAAGGATCTGAAGTCCATGACATCCCCGCGCAACCTCGGTCTTGAAAAGGTCAAGGAAGCGGCCAGCAAGTTCGAGAAGTGGGATCCGCTGAAACCCGCGCCCAAGCCTGCGTCGGCCGAAACGAAGCCTGCGGCGGCCTCACCCGCGCCGGCCGCCGCGCCCGCCCACGGTCCGGCGACACAGGCCCTGGCCGAAGAAAAGGCCGCAAAGCGCGCCGCGCAAGCCGATGCGGTCGCGGCCCTTGGTGCCGCGAAATCCAAGGCCGTGTCGCAAAAAGCCGAGGCAAAGCCTGACAAACCGGCGGCGGCCGCCACCAGGGCCAGGAAGGCGCCGGCAAAGGCCGGGGCCGCAACCGCGAAGCCGCCAAAAGCCGCGGCCGACACAGCGGCCGCCGGGAAAAAGGCCGGGGCAGACGCCGCCCCCAAAGCTGCGCGCAAGCCGCGCGTTTCCAAGACAGCCAGCGGAAAGGCCGAGACATGAGCGCGGAGGAGATCGACGACAGTTCGGCCCCGCTGATCGAACACCTGAAGGAACTGCGCACCCGGTTGCTGATTTCGCTGACCGCGTTCGTGGCGGGCATACTTATCGCCTTCATGGTCTGGAACCCGATCTTCAACTTCCTGACCAGTCCGGTCTGTCAGGCGCTTGAAGGCCGCGGGCAGGAATGCCAGCTGGTGCTGATCAAGCTTCAGGAAGGCTTCTTTGTCGCTTTCCGCATATCGGTGATGGGGGGCTTCGTGCTCGCCTTCCCGATCATCGCCTGGCAGATGTGGCGGTTCGTGGCACCGGGGCTCTACAAGTCCGAGAAGAACGCGTTCCTGCCGTTTCCTGGTCTCGTCGCCGCTGATGTTTGCCCTTGGCGCGTCATTCGCCTTCTATGTCGTGCTGCCGATCGCCTTCAACTTCTTCCTCGGCTTCCAGCAGCTGATGGTGACCGATCCCAACGCGACACCCGAGCTGGTGACGGTCGAACCCGGAACGGCTGGCATCCTGTTCCAGGGCTCGATGGAACAATATCTGTCGCTGACCACGAACTTCATCCTGGCGTTCGGGATGTGCTTCCAGCTGCCGGTTCTTCTGACGCTCATGGGCAAGGCGGGGCTGATCTCGGCCGCAGGCCTGGCGGGCATGCGCAAGTACGCCATCGTGTTGATCCTGATGCTGGCGGCACTGGTGACGCCGCCCGACATGATGTCGCAGATGATCCTGTTCATCGCGATCTATCCGCTTTACGAGATCTCGATCTTCCTGATCCGGCGGATCGAGAAGAAGCGCGAGGCCGATCTCAGGGCGCAGGGGCTCTGGGTGGAGCCGGACGAGGATGAGGCGGAACAGGGCAAGGCATGACCGACGACAAGGCCGCGCTGATCCGCATCGCCGAAGCGCTGGAACGGCTGAGCCCGCCCCCGCCCCCGATGCCCGACCTTGCGGCGGCCTCGGCCTTCGTCTGGCACGTCGCGCCGGACCGGCTGGAACCGGTGGCGCGGGTGGCGCGGGTGGACCTTGGGTTGCTGATCGGGATCGACCGCGTGCGCGATATCCTGCTGGCCAACACGATCCAGTTCGCCCGGGGCCTGCCGGCCAACAACGCGCTGCTCTGGGGCGCGCGGGGGATGGGCAAATCAAGCCTCGTGAAGGCTGTTCATGCCGAGGCCGTCCGGCAGGGCCACCCGCTGAAACTGGTGGAGTTGCAGCCGCGAGGATCTGGCGTCGGTCGGGCGGCTTCTGAACGTCTTGCGTGGGGCCGGGGGACCGGTGGTGCTGTTCTGCGATGACCTGAGTTTCAGTCACGACGATCAGCACTACAAGGCGCTGAAGGCGGTGCTGGACGGGGGGATCGAGGGGCGGCCCGACAATGTCGTGTTCTACGCCACCTCGAACCGGCGGCACCTGATGCCGCGCGACATGATCGAGAACGAGCGTTCGAGCGCGATCAGCCCCTCGGAAGCGGTGGAAGAGAAGGTTTCGCTGAGCGACCGCTTCGGGTTGTGGCTGGGCTTCCATCCGTGCAGCCAGGACGAGTATCTGGCGATGATCCGGGGGTATTGCGCGGCCTATGGCGTCGAGGTCGCCGAGGACTGGCTGCGGGCCGAGGCGATCGAATGGCAGGCGACGCGGGGCGGGCGGTCGGGCCGGGTGGCCTGGCAGTTCTTCACCGATCTTGCGGGGCGGCTGGGCCGGCCGCTGTCGGAAAACGTCCCGCACACTTAGCCAAAGACCAGCGTCCCTGCTGACGCCCTTGCGCCGATTTCGCGCGCCCCGGCGAAGCGCATCCGGTGGCCGTGCCGCGCGGGGTGTGCTGCCCCAGACCGTTCCACGGCCTTCGGGCAACGTGCGGGCGGGCGGCGCCCGCCCGCTGGCCCGGGCAGGAAAGCCGAGCCGGCTGCTTGAGTTCAGCCCGCGAGTTGCCTACACCGGAAGCAAAGAGAAGGACGCGACCCATGCGGATTCACAGCGATCTGGCAGACACGATCGGCAAGACACCCCTGTTGCGCCTGCGCAAGGCAAGCGAGGCCACGGGGTGCGAGATCCTCGGCAAGTGCGAATTCCTGAACCCCGGACAATCGGTCAAGGACCGCGCCGCGCTCTATATCATCAGGGACGCGGTGGCGAAGGGGCAGTTGCGACCGGGCGGCACGATCGTCGAGGGCACGGCGGGCAATACCGGCATCGGGCTTGCCCTGGTCGGTGCGTCGATGGGGTTCCGCACGGTGATCGTGATCCCCGAAACGCAGAGCCAGGAAAAGAAGGACATGCTGCGTCTTGCAGGCGCCGAGTTGGTTCAGGTGCCTGCGGTGCCCTATCGAAATCCGAACAATTACGTCCGATACTCCGGTCGGCTGGCCGAGAAACTTGCACAAACCGAACCTAACGGCGCAATCTGGGCCAACCAGTTCGATAACGTGGCGAACCGGCAGGCACATGTCGAGACGACCGGGCCGGAGGTTTGGGAGCAGACCGGCGGCAAGGTGGACGGGTTCATCTGCGCGGTGGGATCGGGCGGCACGATCGCCGGCATGGCGATCGCGCTGCAACCCAAGGGCGTGAAGATCGGGCTGGCCGACCCCGAGGGTGCGGCGCTGCACAGTTTCTACTCCACCGGCAAGCTGGAAAGCCCCGGGTCGTCGATCACCGAGGGGATCGGGCAGGGGCGGATCACGGCCAACCTCGAAGGGTTCAGGCCGGATTACAGCTACCGCATTCCCGACGCCGAGGCGCTGCCGATCGTGTTCGACCTGCTGGAAGAGGAAGGGCTGTGCATGGGCGGTTCCTCGGGCATCAACATCGCGGGCGCAATCCGCATGGCGCGGGACATGGGGCCGGGGCACACGATCGTGACCATCCTGTGCGATTATGGCAGCCGCTATCAGTCAAAGCTCTACAATCCCGCGTTCCTCAAGGAAAAGGGCTTGCCCGTTCCGGGCTGGCTCGATGCGGCGCCCCGCACCATCCCGGCGGTGTTCGAGGATTCATGACCCTGCTGGCGGGACAGATCCGGGCGGCGCTTGCCGCCGTCGTGCTGGGGTGCGTGCTGGCAGGCGGTCCTGCGGGCCCGCTTGTGGCGCAGACGGCGACCGGAGCGGGCGACCAGACGGGCAGCGCGTCGACCGATAGCTCGTCGACGGGAGGCCAGACGGCAACTGGCCAGACGGCAACCGGCCAGACGGCGCCCGCCTCCGTCGGCGCTAACACTGGCGGGGCCGAGGGTTCCGGGCCGGATTATGGCGCCTGGGACAAGATCGCGAGCCGGGCGGAAACCCTGACAGACGACCCCGCGACAACCGATGAGGCGCTGCAATCGCTGCGCGCACAGGTTGCGGACTGGCGGGCCTCGTTCCTGGCTGCGCAAAGCACCAATGCGGCCCGCATCTCGACCTTGCGCGGGCAGATCGACGCCCTCGGCCCCGCGCCCGCAGAGGGCACCACGGAGGCGCCAGAGATCGCCGCGCGGCGCGGCGAACTGACAGACCAGCTTGTGCGGCTTCAGGCGCCCGGGATCGCGGCGGATGAGGCGCACCGGCGTGCAGACGGGCTGATCCGGGAGATCGACCGGCAACTGCGCGAACGCCAGACGAGTGAAATGCTTCAGCTTTGGCCGACGCCGATGAACCCGAAGAACTGGCCTGCGGGCGTCACGGCGTTGACGAGCGCCGCGAGCCGGGTCTGGACCGAGACGGATCGGCAATGGAACCGTTCGACCGACAGGGAATCCCTCAAGGGTAACCTGCCGCTCATCCTGCTGCTGCTGGTGGTGGGCATCGCCTTCATCTGGCGCGGACGCAAGGTGATGGAATTGCTGTCGGCGGGCGTGCGCAACCACGCCACGTCGCGCTGGATGCCGATCGGCGCGCTGATGACATCGCTTGGGCAGGTGGTGCTGCCGACTGCGGGCTTCCGGCTGGTATCGGAGGCGATGGTGCGCACCTCGATGCTGGGTCCGATCGGGTTGCAGCTTGCCCAGATCCTGCCGTTGGTGGGGTTCTCGATCTTCGGCGCGATGTGGCTGGGAAGCCGCGTCTTTCCCAAGATCGAAACGCCGAACATGCCGTTTCAACTGCCGCCGGAACGGCGCAAGGAGGGGCGTCTTCTGGCCTCGGCCTTCGGGGCGCTGATCGCGCTGGAGTTCGTCCGCGATGTTGCCGTGCAGACCACGGGGGCAGGTGAGGACGCGAAATCGGTGTTGAGCTTCCCGGTCATCGTGCTGGGCGGGGCGATCCTGATCCGGATGGGCCAGTTGCTGCGCAAGCATGTCGCGAACCAGGCCGCCTCGAACGAGCAAGCGAGTTTCCGCAACGCGCTTCTGGGGCTGGTGGGGCGGGGCGCGATGGCGATCGGTGTGCTGGGCCCGGTTCTGGCCGCCATCGGCTATGTCGCGGCGGCCGGCGCACTGGTCTTTCCGGCGGCGATGACACTGGGGTTGCTTGGGCTGCTGTTCGTGGTGCAGCAACTCGTCGACGACGTTTACGGAATCCTCGTGGGCCGCCAGACGGCGGCCGAGGACGCACTCGCGCCGACGTTGATCGGATTTGGGCTGGCGCTGGCCTCGCTGCCGCTCTTCGCGCTGATCTGGGGGGCGCGGACCTCGGACATCGCGGAATTGTGGACGCGGTTCCTCGAGGGGTTCTCGATCGGCGAAACACATATCTCGCCCAGTGCCTTCCTGACGTTCGCGCTGATCTTCGCGCTGGGCTACATGGTGACGCGGCTTGTGCAGAGCGCGCTTCGCATATCGGTGCTGCCCAAGACAAAGCTCGACCAGGGCGGCAAGAACGCGGTCGTGGCGGGGCTTGGTTATGTCGGCATCTTCCTGTCGGCGCTGATCGCGATCAACTCGGCCGGGATCAATCTCGCGGGGTTCGCCGTGGTGGCAGGCGCGCTGTCTGTCGGTATCGGCTTCGGCTTGCAGAACATCGTGTCGAACTTCGTCTCGGGGATCATCCTGCTGATCGAGCGACCGGTGTCGGAAGGTGACTGGATCGAGGTGGGCGGCGTGCAAGGCACGGTGCAGTCGATCTCGGTGCGGTCCACCCGGATCCAGACCTTCGACCGGACCGATGTGATCGTGCCCAACAGCGATCTGATCGCGGGGCAGGTCACGAACTGGACACGGTTCAGCC
Organism: uncultured Alphaproteobacteria bacterium; assembly: GCA_963700485.1. GTDB lineage: Bacteria > Pseudomonadota > Alphaproteobacteria > Rhodobacterales > Rhodobacteraceae > Aliitabrizicola. The sequence continues at coordinate 154,831 of CAVOXQ010000015.1, read as the reverse complement.
TGACGGGCCGGCTGATCGTGCCTGTCGGTGTCGGCTACGATTCCGATACCCGCAAGGTGGAGCGCATTCTGCTGGAGATCGCCGAGGCGCAGCCCCTCGTCGTGGTGAACCCGCCGCCTTCGGTGCTGTTCGTCGGGCTGGGGGCGGATTCGATGAACTTCGAGATCCGGGTGATCCTGCGCGACGTGAACTTTTCGCTGTCGGTGCGTTCGGCGATCTATCACGAGGTGATCGCGCGGTTCCGCGACGAGGGGATCGCCATTCCCTTTCCGCAGCGCGACGTCTGGCTGCGCACCCCGCCCGAGGCCGGGGCCACGGCGCAAGTGGCGCCCGAACCCCCGGTCGCGCAGCGTGCCCCAGCACGCGACGATGTTCCGGGCGAGGCCAACATGGATACCGAGGACCGTTGATGACCACCGAGTTGCTGTTTCGCGAAGACCCCTACCTGCGTGAGGCCGAGGCGGTGGTCGCAGGCCATACCGCAGAGGGCGGCATCCTGGTCGACCGGTCGGTGTTCTATGCGACGGGCGGGGGTCAGCCGGGCGACAGCGGGCGGCTCGACTGGACAGGCGGACGGATCGCGATCGCGACGGCGGTGAAGGTGGAAGGCGGAATGATCGCGCTGGTGCCGGCCGAGCCGCTTGCGTTGCCGCCGGTGGGCGCGCGGGTGCTTCAGGCGCTCGACTGGGAACGTCGCTATCGGCACATGCGGATGCATACCGCGCTGCACCTGTTGTCCGTGGTGATCCCGCTGCCGGTAACCGGCGGGCAGATCGGGGCCGAGCGCGGGCGGCTCGATTTCGACATGCCCGAGCCGCCGGGCGATGTCGCGGCGCTGGACAAGGCGTTGAACGCCCTGATCGAGCGCGATCTGTCGGTCAGCGAAGACTGGATCAGCGATGCCGATCTCGCGGCCAATCCCGGCCTGGTCAAGACGATGTCGGTGGCCCCGCCCAAGGGGCAGGGGCGGGTCCGGCTGGTCCGCATCGGGCAGGGGGCGGGACAGATCGACCTGCAACCCTGCGGCGGCACCCATGTGGCGCGGACCGCCGAGATCGGGCATGTGGCGATCGGCCGGATCGAGAAGAAGGGCCGCCAGAACCGCCGGGTCAGCCTGACACTGGACGACTGAGCCGGGGCGCAGTCGCGCAACAGCGAAGGGTTGGCGCGCAACGCGGTTGCTGCCCGTGGCGAAAGTGGGGGCAGGAATGCCCGGCCGGGGCGGGATGCCCGGCTTTCGGCCGGGGTCAGTTCATCTCGGCGCGCACCGCCTCGATCGCGATGTCGAAGCCGTCGACGCGGATCAGGCCGATGCGGGGGTGTTCCATGTTGATCACCAGATTGACCACGACTGCGATGATCAGCGGATAGGCCACCAAATGCAGCAGGCTCGGTTTCTGGCGACCCGCCATCGCATGACCGGCCAGAACCGCCGACAGCAGCGCAAGCATGCACAGCACGACATATACGGCGGGCGGGGGATGCTTGAAGAGGGCCATATGACGCGTGGTGGTGATGTCGAACATCGCGTTCAGCGCGGGCAGCAGCAACATGGGTGCGCTCGCTGCCGCGCCGGGCGCCTGCGAGCCCTCGACCGCGCTGAACCAGATGTCGCTCTGAAGCTGGTCGGCCCGGTCGATCTCCGCCTGATAGGCATCCTCATCGGGCAGGCTGCGATAGGCGTGCAGGCGGGCATCGGTATAGGCGCGGAACAGATCGCGCATCACGGGCTGCGACGCCGGGGGCAACAGGTCAATGCGGAGCCAGGCGGTGCCGATGTTGTTCGCCTCTTCGACGATGAGGGCGCGGCGTTCGTCGAAACGCATGCCGGCGCCCGAAAAGGTGAAGGCCACCATAAGACCCAGCAGGCCGAAGATCGCCGCATTGACCGGTCCGGTGCCCGCATCGGACTGCTGTTCGTCGCGGAGGTGACGCTGCCCGATGCGAAGTCCCATCCACAACAGGGCGAACATGGCCAGGAAAAGCGCGGTCGTCAATTCCAAGGCGTAAAAGCTGTAGCTCATCAAGTCCCCCGCTGGCCCGTCGTCCGCGCACCCTAGGTGCAGCGTGGCATGGCCGGCAAGTGGGGATCTGAGGTCGAGATATCGGATCGCACAGGCCCGCTGCACGGCATGTCCATGGTGGTGGTGGCCCCGGACGTGGCAGGCGTGCGCGGAGGTCACGACGTCCCGGCGGACTTGGTGGAGAGCTTCGCCTGGAAAGGTCGACCGCTTGCTCTGATGCAAGGGCTTGGCCGGGAAAACCGCCGGGGTGATCGGGACTGATCCATGTGTCCTGCCGAGTTGGAGCAGGCCTTGCGCCATTCCCATGAGAGCTAAGGCCTTCGGAGGCTCCTTGGCGTGATGTTCAGGGTCGCGCGCAGCGGCGATGCTCCGCAAGTCGCGTCGGTTCAGGCTGCTTCACGTCGGCGCCCGAGACCGCTCTGCATTCTGGCCGGACCTTCCGGGCAGACGTCCTTTCTGGCTTTTCCGGCAATTCCAGCCGCCGGGCGGAAGCATCCTCCTGGTCGGCCAAGCGGGCGATGTACGGTCCCTGCATGTCCGGAACCGTGTCGATGAAACGGGTGCTCTGGACCCAGCCGATATCGACAGGATTATCGGCTCTGCCCTGGACCAAGAGAACCAATTCATGCCGGGGCGGCGCGGGCTGCCCCGCAGTGAAACCCCAACAGATCAGTCTCGGGACTTGATTGGTAGGCCCGGAGGGACTCGAACCCCCAACCAAGGCGTTATGAGCGCCCTGCTCTGACCATTGAGCTACAGGCCCACCGGGGACTTGCCTACGCGAGATTGCGGGCGGCGGTCAAGCGGGCGAGGCCTGCCACGCGTTGCGCGTTGCCGCCCGATCGTCTATGCGGGCGGCGACAGGCACTTTGCGGGGGCGGGCGGGATGAGCACTTCTGGTAACGGGCTGACCTATGCCGACGCGGGGGTGGACATCGATGCGGGCAACGCGCTGGTCGAGCGGATCAAGCCCGCCGCGCGGCGGACCGAGCGGGCCGGCACGATGGCGGGGCTGGGCGGTTTCGGCGCGCTGTTCGATCTGAAGGCCGCCGGGTTCGCCGACCCGATCCTCGTGGCCGCGACCGACGGGGTGGGTACCAAGCTGCGCATCGCGATCGACACAGGGATCGTCGACACCATCGGGATAGACCTTGTCGCGATGTGCGTGAATGATCTGGTATGCCAGGGGGCGGAGCCGCTGTTCTTCCTCGATTATTTCGCGACGGGCAAGCTCGAGGTTGAGCAGGCTGCGCGCATCATCGAGGGGATCGCCACCGCCTGTGCCGCGACCGGCTGCGCGCTGGTCGGCGGCGAGACGGCCGAGATGCCGGGGATGTACCATCGCGGTGATTTCGACCTTGCGGGGTTTGCCGTGGGCGCGATGGAGCGCGGCGGCGAGTTGCCGCACAGTGTTCAGGATGGTGACGTGCTGCTGGGGTTGACCTCGGACGGCGTGCACTCCAACGGCTTTTCCTTCGTGCGCAAGGTCGTCGAGATGGCCGGCCTGGGCTGGGATGCGCCGGCCCCCTTTGCCGGGGGCACGCTGGGGGCGGCGCTGCTGACGCCGACACGGCTTTATGTGAAACCCGCGCTGGCTGCGATCCGCTCGGGTGGGGTGCATGCGCTGGCCCATATCACCGGCGGCGGGCTGACCGAGAACCTGCCCCGGGTGTTGCCCGAGACGCTGGGGGCCACGATCGACCTCGACGCCTGGGAATTGCCCGCTGTCTTCCGATGGCTGGCGGGAACGGCGGGGATGGCCGAGGCGGAGCTTCTCAAGACGTTCAACTGCGGCATCGGGATGATCGCCGTGGTCGCCGCCGACCGCGCCGAGGCGGTGGCGGCGCTGCTCACGGGCGAGGGCGAGCGTGTGGTGCGGCTGGGCCATGTGCGGCCGGGCGCGGGTGTGCGCTACGGCGGCCGGTTGCTGTGAGCCGCGTCGCCATCCTGATTTCGGGGGGTGGCTCCAACATGCTGGCCTTGCTGCGCGACATGGCGGCGGGGGGCCATGCCGGTCATCCGGTGCTGGTCGCCTCGAACGATCCGGGCGCACTGGGACTTGCGCGGGCGGCGGCGCTCGGGGTGCGGGTGGCGGCGGTGGATCATCGCGCCTATGGCCCCGATCGCGCTGCGTTCGAAGCAGAACTGCTGAAGCCGCTTCTCGAGGCCCGGCCCGACATCCTGTGCCTTGCGGGCTTCATGCGGGTTCTGACGCCGGGGTTCGTCGCGCGGTTTCGCGGACGGATGCTGAACATCCATCCTTCGCTGTTGCCGAAGTATCCGGGCCTTCACACCCACGCGCGTGCGCTGGCGGCGGGCGACACCGAGGCCGGATGCACCGTGCATGAGGTGACGCCGGTACTGGACGAGGGCCCGATCCTGGGTCAGGCGCGGGTGCCGATCCTGTCTGGCGACACGCCCGAGACGCTGGCCGCGCGTGTGCTGGTGCAGGAGCATCGGCTTTATCCGGCGGTGCTGCGCCGTTTTGCGGCGGGCGACCGCAGGCCGGTCATGCCGGGTTGACGGTGCGGCTATTCGAAGATCGAACCCTGCACGGTGCGTCCGGTCATCATCTCGTACATGTGTTCGTTCCAGTAGGGCGTGAAGCATACGAGAACCCGACCGCTTCCGGTCAGGGTGCGCAGGCGCTTCTGCCCCGAGATCAGATGCCGCGGGAATTTGGCCGCGCGCTCGGACGTGAAGCGCAGACCCGCCGTGCGGCCGAGGATGATGCGCCCTTGCGCCTTGAACGCGCCATCGCGGATATCGACCATCTCGACCGGGCCGGGCACGCTCAGCGCAAGCGTGCCGGCGCCGCTGATCCTGGTTTTCCAGTTCAGCAAGCCGTCACCCAGCCAGAACGATGTCCAGGCCGGGTCGCGCGTCAATCCCAGGCGGATATCGCCTCCCGAAGCCCAGTAGACGCCGGGCTCGAGGATCCACGTCTCGCCCTGTTGCACCTCCATGAGGTGATAGCCGCCGAGCGAGGGTTGCAGCGTGACCGTGCCGCTGCCGACGTATTCGGGGCGGATGCGGGCCTCTTCGTTGTAAAGCGAGCGGATGAAATCCATCACTCCGGGCAGGCGCGGGATCAGCGTGACCGAGCCACGGGTGTTGGACATCGCGCCGCGCCGCGCGCGCACCGTCTCGTTGGCAAGTTCGATCCGGACCTGCCGCATGCCTTCGACGTCACGAATGAAGAATTCAGCCATCTGCACCTTCAGCCATGGTTTTCGTCCCAGATCATCTGCTGTCGCCAGAGTGCCTCGTAGGGTGCGGTGCTCAGTCCCTCGGGGCCGCGCAGGGGCGCGTCGAGCGCGAGGATCACGAACACGATGACGCCAAGAAAGAAGGCGGAGATCGTTCCCAGAACAAAGTGCGTGACAGGCCGGGCACGCACCATCAGCAGGATCAGGATGTTCACGCCGGCGCCGACCACGACGGCATACCACAGAACCGAGGGAATCCGGGCGGTGACACCATTAAGGCGCAACTGGCGGGCATCCTTGAGCGAACTCGAACGAACCGACCGCCGTTTCGTGCAGGATCACTTGCGCGTTCGTCTCGGGCTCGAACCGCGCAAGCCATTGCCCGAAGGCGTTGACCCGGTTCGTTCCTCCTTGCGGGATCTCGCCCCGCGCATGGGCCGGCCAGTCGCGCTGGATCGTGTATTGCACATAGTCCCGAAGGAATTCCCGCAAGTCCGACCGATAGGGCTCGGGATAGGAGGAGACCGTGCTGTAGGTCGCCCCGATGGCCGACGCCTCGTTGAGGATGGCGTTCTGCACGCGGTTCCGGTTCTCGTAGGCCGCGACGGTCAGCAGCCCGAGAAGCAGGCCATAGAACAGGCTGAAGGCAGAGGTGGTCAGGCTGATCGTCTCGTTCGTCGACGCATCGCCGACAATGATCAGGCGCAGCAAGGGTTTCAGCAGGATCAGGCCGAAGAGAACGACGAGCACCGCCCCGAGCGAAAGGTAGAACGCAAGCGTATCGCGCGGAATATCATAAAGAAAATCTGGCATTGCCCCCATGCCCAGTCGACGGTCGCGGGCGGTTTCAAGAATCGTTGGCCCCAGACCCGATGCGACGATAGCATGATTTGGCGTGGGGATGGCCTGGGCAGGATGATTGGCCCGCCGTTCGGACGAGGGAACTCGGAATGAAACTCTTGGTCGCAGCACTCGCTGCATGCGCATCCATGCTGTGCCATCCCGTCATGGCGCAGGAACCGGCCACGCCCGAGGCCGGACGCTTCTTCACGATCGCCGGTGGCGACATCGGGGGAAATTACTTTGCAATCGCACGCGCCATCTGCCGCGAGATCAATCGCGGTCCCTCGAATGGCATGCGCTGTTCGCCAGAGGCGACGCCCGGATCGGTCTACAACCTGAGCGGTCTGAGGTCGGGTGAACTCGACCTCGCGATCGTCCAGTCCGATTGGTTGCAATCGGCGCGCGAAGGAACCGGCCGGTTCGAGGGAGAGGGGAATTTCGAAGGCCTGCGCGGGGTTGCGGAATTGTATCGGGAAGCGATCACCATCGTCGTGGCCAGGGACGCGGCAATTGCCAGACCGGGCGATCTGGTTGGCAAGCGCGTGGATATCGGCCAGCCGGCGTCGGGGCGGCGTGCGACGGTGGACCGTATCTTTCGCGCGCTGGAGTTCGATGTATCTCGACTGGCGCTGATGTCGGAACTGTCCTCGATCGCTGCCTTCGACGAGCTTTGTGCCGGTCGGCTCGACGCCGTGTTCCTGGTCGTGGGGCATCCCGACGCAAATGTGGCACTGGCATTGTCGGAGTGTGGCGCACGGATCATCGCCCTTCTGGGCACGCCGCAGGGCGACGCGATTGCAGGACTTGGCGATTATCTGCCCGGAACGATCGCTGCTGGAACCTATCCCGAACTCACTTCGCCAGTCGGAACGCTCTGGGTTACCGCGACGCTCGTCGCTCGGTCGGATGTCCCCGACGATGTCGTTGCAGAGGTGCTTGATGTTCTCGGCAACCGTCAGGACGCATTGCGCCGCGCCGCGCCGGTGCTCTTGCGCCGGGCGCCCGGGACGGTTTGGTCGGGGATCGGAAACCTGCCGCCCCACGCCGCCGTACCCTGACGTGACGATAGCTGCCGGATCGCGCCGACGCGGCCCCGGGGGCTTCCCTTCGCGGCGCTCACCCCCTATCGGTTGTGTCGGAAGACCTGCGAGGGGGCGGGCGAGAAGGAAGCCGGATGAGAACCATAACCACGACCGACGACCTCGCGGCCTTCTGCGCCACGGCCAAGTCGGCACCCTATGTCACCATCGACACCGAATTCCTGCGCGAACGAACCTATTGGTCGAAGCTGTGCCTGATCCAGATGGCCTTGCCCGGCAAGACCGGCGAGGCGGTGCTGGTCGATCCGATCGAGGGTGAGGCAATGTCGCTGGAACCGCTTTACGAGCTGTTCCGGCACAAGGCGACAGTGAAGGTGTTTCACGCCGCGCGGCAGGATCTGGAGATATTCTTCGTCGAGGGGCGGGCCTTTCCCGATCCGCTGTTCGATACCCAGGTGGCCGCGATGGTCTGCGGCTTTGGCGAACAGGTGGGCTACGAGACGCTGGTCAAGAAGATCGCGCACGAGCCGCTCGACAAGACCTCGCGGTTCACCGACTGGTCGCGCCGCCCGCTCAGCGACGCGCAGAAGGAATATGCGCTGGCCGATGTGACGCATCTGCGGGTGATCTACGAGTTTCTGGCCGCCCAGCTTGCGCGGACGGGGCGGCAGAAGTGGGTGGAAGAGGAATTGCGGGTGCTGACCGACCCCGCGACCTACACGGTACATCCCGACGAAGCGTGGGAGCGGGTCAAGACGCGCACGACCTCGGGGCGGTTTCTGGCCGTGGTCAAGGAACTGGCCCGGTTCCGCGAGGATTATGCGCAGCGCCACAACATCCCGCGCACACGGGTCTACAAGGATGACGCCCTGCTGGAACTGGCCTCGACCCGACCGGCCAACGTCGACGAATTGAACCGCTCGCGCCTGTTGCTGCGCGAGGCGCGGCGGGGCGAAATCGCCGAGGGTATCCTTGCGGCGGTGAAGGCCGGGCAGGAGATGCCTTCGGACCTGATGCCCAAGCCCGACCTGAGCCGCGACCAGATGCAGGTGAACCCGGCGCTGGCCGATCTGCTGCGGGTGCTGTTGAAGGCCAAATCCGAGGAGCTTGGCGTCGCGTCCAAGCTGATCGCGTCGGCGGCCGATCTCGATGCGATCGCGGCCGGGGTACGGGATGTCGATGCGCTGCGCGGCTGGCGGCGCGATGCCTTCGGCGAGGATGCGCTGCGGCTGTGCCGGGGCGAGATCGCGCTTTCGGCCAAGGGCAGCGCGGTGCGGGTGGTCCAGCTTTAGCGGCGGCTGGATCGCGCGTTGGTTTCACCCTGCACGACCACCTCGCGGACACTTTCCAGCCGGAGCCGCGAAATCGACGCGCCCACGGTGACCTCGCGTGACGCCTGGGTCGACACGCGCGCGGGCTTGGGCGGCGGGATCAGCACGAAGCGGTAGGTCAGGCGACCGTCCTCGAACGACTCCTCCACCAGTTCGCCGTTGTAGAAGCCCTGGGTCTGCGGCAGGCCCGTCGCGCGCACGATGGCGCCGCCCGAATAGGGTTCGACCGACAGGGTGAGCACCTGAGCCACCAGCGGGCGGGGATCGACGGGCGCGCCATCGGTGGCCGCTGCGACCGCCACCTCGTCCGAGCCGCCGAACCAGTTGACCGGATTCCAGTTCGACTGGCTGAAGCCTCCGCAGGCGCTCAGCAAGAGCAACCCCGTCAGCGCGGCGATCAGCGGTGTCTTCATCGGACTTCCCTTTCGTGGCCCGCCCCTTGGGTAGCCGATGCCGCGGAGTTTGAAAAGCCGCGCCCGCGCGGGGTGGACGTTTGATCGGGGGAAGCCTAGGTGAAGGGGCAAGCGAGCAGGAGATGCCATGGCCAGCGCCGCCTTCGAAGAGATTGCCGAGACTTTCGCCTTTCTGGACGAATGGGAGGATCGCTATCGTCATGTGATCGAACTGGGCCGGGCGATGCCGCCGCTTGACGAGGCGTTCCGGGTGCCGGCGACCAAGGTCGAGGGCTGCGCGAGCCAGGTCTGGATCCTGCCGGAGATCGAGCGGCCAGGGGCCGGGGGCGCGGTTCGATTTTCAGGGCGAGAGCGATGCGATGATCGTGCGCGGGCTGATCGCCATCCTGCACGCGCTTTATGCCGGGCTGACAGTGGCCGAGGTCGGGCAGGTGGACGCGGCGACGGAACTGGGCCGGCTGGGGCTGAACGAGCATCTCTCGTCGCAGCGCTCGAACGGGTTGCGGGCCATGGTGCAGCGCATCCGGTCTGTCGCGGCAGAAGCGGCGGGAACCTAGCGCCTTGCCGCGGCGGCGAGCGCCGGTTCCAGATCGCCGTAGCCCGTAGAGCGCCGTTCATAGGCAAGGCCGAGGCGTCGCGCGCAATCCTCGGCCTTGGCGTCGAGGGCGGGGTTGTCGGTCTGCGCCTGGTAGACAAGCTTGGTGTAGTTGCCAAACAGCATGTCGCGCAATTCTGGGTGGCGATCGAGGCCCATCGGCCGCCACACGAAGGCATCGAACTGGCGCACCAGGAAATCGGTCAGGTAGAAGGCCGTGAACTCGGTTTCCGCGCGGTCCACGAAGCCTGCCGTCCCTTCGAAGAACGCATAGCAATGCGGGCCCTCGACCATCTCGACGCCGAGCGCCTTGCAGCGCGCCTGCAACAAGCCGCCGGTGCCGCAATCGGCGTAGACGACAAAGATCGAATCGTAGGCGTCGCGGTGCTCCGTGACGGCGGCTTCGACGGCATCCGGGATACGGTCCGGCCAGAGGTGCAGGTTGGCGGGAAGGCATTGAAGATCAAGGTGATCCCAGCCGTTCCTGTGTTTCAGTGCGAGGATTTCATGGGCCAGCGCGCCACAGGCGACCAGCAGCACGCGACCGATCCGCGCGGCGGGCAGCCCATCGGTCGAAAGCACCTCGTCTGGGGGCAGCGGGGCGATCATTGACGCCGGCCGCGCCAGCCCATGATGAGCCCGCCGCACAGTGCCGCCACGCCGAGCGCGGCCAGTGGCAGGCCGGCGATTGTCCACATCGCAATGGTGATGCCGGCGGCGGCGATGACGGAGAGGATCAGGATCGCGAAGGTCCGGGGGGGCATTGTGGCCTCCTTTCGCGTCTGAAGATGGGGCGCGGGGCGGCGTTTGACAACGCCCCGCGCCGCGACCACCGGCTGTCGTTCAGGCGTTCATCTGATTGTGTTTGCGCGCGACATATTGCTTGGCCGTCTCGACCGCGACGGCGGCGTCGCGGCAATAGGCATCGGCACCGATGGCGCGGCCGAATTCCTCGTTCAGGGGCGCGCCGCCGACCAGCACGATGTAGTCGTCGCGCATGCCCTTTTCCTTCAGCGTGTCGATCACGACCTTCATGTAGGGCATGGTCGTGGTCAGCAGCGCGGACATGCCGAGGATATCGGGCTGCTCGCGCTCCAGCGCCTCGAGGTATTTCTCGACCGAGTTGTTGATGCCGAGGTCGATCACCTCGAAGCCGGCGCCTTCCATCATCATCGCGACGAGGTTCTTGCCGATGTCGTGGATGTCGCCCTTGACGGTGCCGATCACCATCTTGCCCATGCGCGGCGCGCCGGTTTCGACCAGCAGCGGCTTGAGGATGAACATGCCGGCCTTCATCGCGTTGGCGGCCAGCAGAACCTCGGGCACGAACAGGATGCCGTCGCGGAAGTCGGCGCCGACGATGGTCATGCCGGCGACCAGCGCCTTGGTCAGCACGTCATAGGGCGTCCAGCCGCGGGCGATCAGGATGTTCACGCCATCCTCGATCTCTTCCTTCAGGCCGTCGTAAAGGTCGTCGTGCATCTGAAGCACGAGTTCGTCGTCGGAGAGATCCGCGAGGATGATTTCGTCGTCGGCCATGACCTGCTCCTAGACCCGGATATGTCTGACGGCTGAATGCGCCCTCGGGGGATTGCACAACTTTTCGGATTGCGACATCGCCGGAGCGAAAGCCGACAGAGCGGCGTCGCAACGGGATAAGGCTGGACACGTGTTCACTTAATGTTCTAGTCTAGGTCGGACGGAGGTGCGGCGCATGGCGGAGGGTGATGGGATCGTGCCGGGGCGGCGGGCGCGGGCGCGCGGCGCCGGATCGAACCGGGCCGGGCGCTTCGAGCCGACCGTGACCGAATGTGATCGACGACGGCTGGGAGCCGACGGAGGAGACCCGGCTGCTGCGCACCGAGGTCCGGATCGAGCGGGCGCGGTCGGCGCATCACCTACAACCGATCGCCCGACCTGCCGTTCGACCGGTCGATCAATCCCTATCGGGGGTGCGAGCACGGCTGTGTCTATTGCTTTGCCCGGCCGAGCCACGCCTGGCTGAACCTGTCGCCGGGGCTCGATTTCGAGACGCGGCTGATTGCCCGGCCCGGCATCGGGGCGGTGCTCGCGCGGGAATTGCGGGCACGGCGGCTATCGGCCCGAGGTGATCGCGATCGGCACCAACACCGATCCCTACCAGCCCTGCGAAGCCGAGCACCGGGTGATGCGCGAGGTGCTCGAGGTGCTGGCGGCGTTCGGGCCATCCGGTCGCGATCACCACCAAGGGCACGCTGATCGAACGCGACCTCGATATCCTCGGGCCGATGGCGGCGCGGGGTCTGGTGCGGGTGGGCGTGTCGGTGACGACGCTGGACGCGCGGCCTCGCCCGGTCGATGGAGCCGCGCGCGGCGGCGCCGGCGCGGCGGCTGCGAGGTGATCCGGCGGCTGACGGCGGCCGGCGTTCCGGTGCGTGTCATGGTGGCCCCGGTGGTGCCGGGGCTGACCGATGACGCCACTCGAAGCCGATCCTGGCTGCGGCGCGCGCGGCGGGGGCGGTGGCGGCAAGCTGGATCATGCTGCGTCTGCCGCGCGAGGTGGCGCCGCTGTTCCGCGACTGGCTGGAAACCCGGTTCGCCAGCCGCGCGGCCAAGGTGATGGCCCGGGTGCGCGAGATTCATGGCGGGCGCGACTACGACCCGGAGTGGGGCCGGCGGATGCGCGGCGAAGGGGTGTGGGCCGACCTGATCGACCGGCGATTCCGGCTTGCGGTGGCGCGGCTGGGGATGGAGGGTCCGTTGCCGCCGCTGCGGCGCGACCTGTTCGGGCCGCCCCTGCGGGACAGCGCGCAGATGACATTGTTCTGATGCCCGGGGGTTCTGCGGCCCGGGCGGACCGGGCTATCCGCGGCGGCCGCGCCGCTCGCGCCGAGGGGCGCCGGCATCGTCGCCGGTGCCGTCGGACGCCGAGGAAAATCCGCCAAGCTAGGCCGGTGATCGCCTCGAGCGTCGGGCGCGGGCCGGGCGGCCGCGTCTCGAGCGCCGAGCGCATCGCCTTGAGGTGCGCACCCATCGTGCCGCAGCATCCGCCGATGATCTGCGCGCCGGAATCGCGGGCGAGCACCGCGTATTCGGCCATCAATTCGGGGCGTGCCGTCGTAGTGGATGTGGCCGTCCTGATACTTCGGGATGCCCGCGTTGCCCTTCGCGATGATGGGCCATTCCGGCCCGAGCGCGGCAAAGCCCAGCACGGTGCGCAGCAGATCGGAGGCGCCCACGCCGCAGTTCGCGCCAAAGGCGATCGGCGGATTGGGCAGCTTGCCGACCATCTCGACCATCGCGGCCGAAGTGACGCCCATCATGGTGCGCCCGGCGGTGTCGAAAGCTCATCGTGCCGCACCAGGGCATGCCGGCAAGGCGGGCGGCCTCTGCCGCGGCCTTGTATTCCTCGGGCGCCGAGATTGTCTCGACCCAAAGGACATCGACGCCGCCCTCTTTCAGCCCCTCGGCCTGCTCGTGGAACATCTCGACGGCGACCGCATGGGTCATCGTGCCCATCGGCTCGAAGATGTCGCCGGTGGGCCCCATCGAGCCTGCCACCACCACCGGGCGGCCGGCCGCGTCGGCCACATCGCGCCCGATGCTGGCCGCGACGCGGTTGAGTTCGCGGACCCGGCCCTCGGCCCCGTGCAGCTTCAGGCGGCTTGCGTTGCCGCCGAAGGAATTGGTCAGGAAGATGTCCGATCCGGCATCGACCGCCGATCGGTAGAGCGCGTGGATGCGATCGGGATGATCGATGTTCCACATCTCGGGCGCGTCGCCCGACGACAATCCCATGTTGAAAAGGTTCGTGCCGGTCGCGCCATCGGCCATGAGCCAGTCGCGCGTTGACAGCAAACGGGTCAGCAAATCGGACATCTCGGGGGCCCCTTCATACCGGCGGGCGGGGGGTGACTGCCCCCGTCCGCGACCTCTGGCACGCGGGACGGGCCGAGGCAAATCCATTCTGTTCAAGATGATCTTGAGCCGAAGTGCCGCAACGGCCTGCGATCAGGCCTCGTCGACCAGTTGCGCCTTGGCCTGCGCCATCAGTTCTTCCATCTTGGCGCGGACGTCCGTTTCGCTGGCCTTGCCGGACAGATCGCCCGCGACCTTGCGCACCACGTCCTCGATGCCGGGTTCATCGAAGTCGGCCTTGACCACGCTCATGGCATATTCCGTGGCTTCGTCGCCCGACTTGCCCAGCAGGCCCGCGGCCCACAGCCCCACAAGCTTGTTGCGGCGGGCTTCGGCGCGGAACTGCATCTCGGTGTCATGCGCGAACTTGGACTCGAAGGCGCGTTCGCGGTCTTTGAAGGTCGACATGGCAACTCCCCTGATTGTGCATGCGGTTCCAGTTCATATGCAGGCTTGGGCTTGCGGCTGCAAGGGGCGGGACGTGCCCGTGCGCCTTGCGAGGCTCTGCGGCTTGACGTATAGCACGGCCAACATCACGCAGGCGGCGGTTCGGGGCGGCACAGCCACCGCCGCAGACCGGAGATTGCATGGCACGTCGCAAGAAGATCTACGAAGGCAAGGCCAAGATCCTCTACGAAGGCCCCGAGCCGGGCACGCTGGTCCAGTATTTCAAGGATGATGGCGGCACGGCCTGAACGTGCCGCGCCCCGGTCACGATCGAGGGCAAGGGCGTGCTGAACAACCGCCTGTCGGAATTCTTCATGTCCGGGCTGAACGCGATCGGGGTGCCCACGCATTTCATCCGCCGGCTGAACATGCGCGAGCAACTGGTGCGCATGGTCGAGATCATTCCGATCGAGGTGGTGGTGCGCAACTTCGCCGCCGGCCCGATCTCGCAACGGTTGGGCATTCCGGAAGGCACGGCGCTGCCGCGCCCGATCGTCGAATACTACTATAAAGACGACAAGCTGGGCGACCCGATGGTGGCCGAAGAGCACATCATCGCCTTCGGCTGGGCCAGCCAGCAGGATCTGGACGACATGGTGGCGCTGGCGCTCAGGGTCAACGATTTCCTTTCGGGCGTGATGATGGGCGTGGGGATCCGTCTGGTCGATTTCCGGATCGAGATCGGGCGGATCTGGGAGGGCGATTTCATGCGCCTGATCGTCGCCGACGAGATCAGCCCGGACAGCTGCCGGCTCTGGGACATGCGTGACCGGCCGAGCGGGCCGAAGGTCTGCTCCCGCCGCGAACCGGGCCCGCTGGCCGATGTCTACACCGAGCTTGCGCGTCGTCTGGGGGTCATGCCCTCGAACGTCACGCACACGCCCAAGCCGACGCTGATCAACTGAAAGGCCCGACCGATGAAAGCCCGCGTCCATGTCATGCTGAAGGATGGCGTCCTCGACCCGCAGGGCGAGGCGGTGCGTCATGCGCTGGGCACGCTGGGGTTTTCCGGGGTCGAGGCGGTGCGACAGGGCAAGGTGATCGAGCTTGACCTGACCGCCAGCGACCGGGCGGCGGCCGAGGCCGAGGTTCGCGCCATGTGCGAGAAACTGCTGGCCAATACGGTGATCGAGAAATATTCGGTCGAGATCGCGTAGGCGCCGCGCCGCGCGCGGGATGCTCGACAGGCAGGGGTTCGCAGATGAAGGCCGCCGTCATCACCTTTCCCGGTTCGAACTGCGACCGTGACCTCGCCGTGGCCTTCGAGGCGGCCGGGGCCGAGGTCGACGCGGGTCTGGCACAAGGATACCGAACTGCCCCGCGGCACCGACATCGTGGGCGTGCCGGGCGGGTTCTCCTTTGGCGATTACCTGCGGTGCGGCGCGATCGCGGCGCGCTCGCCCATCGGACAGGCGGTCGCGGCGCATGCCAACCGGGGCGGCTATGCGATCGGCATCTGCAACGGCTTTCAGGTGCTGACCGAGATGGGGCTGCTGCCCGGTGTGCTGATGCGCAATGCGGCGCTGAAGTTCGTCTGCCGCAATGTCTCGATGACTGGTCGAGACGACCGACAGCGTGTTCACCTCGGGCTGGTCGCGGGGCGCGCGCATCAGCCTTCCGATCGCCCATCATGACGGAAACTATACGGCCGATCCGGCAACGCTCGCGCTGCTGCGGGACGAGGATCGGGTTGCGCTGCGCTATTGCGACAATCCCAACGGCTCGATGGACGACATCGCCGGCATCCTGTCGGCCAACCGCCGGGTTCATGGGGCTGATGCCGCATCCGGAACGTGCCATCGATGCAGCGACAGGCGGCACCGACGGGTCGGTGCTTTTCCGCTCGGTGCTGGGCGCCTTGCGCGCCGGCCTGAGCGTCCGGGCGCCTGCGGGCCGCGGCGGCGCCTTGAGGGCTTGGCCCCCATGGGCCTAGATTGTGCCGATGAGCCGATACCACCGACCCCCTGGCCGATCCGGCGTCCGAACCCTCGGGCATCGGCTGGCGCGTGAAGCTGGCCATCACGCTGATGATCGCGGGTGCGATCGGCGTGGTGCTGTTCACCAACCAGTGGCTGACCGAACGTTTTACCGAGACCACCCGCAGCCGGGCGGAAATGCGCCTCGCGCTTTACTCGGGCAACATCCTGACCGAGTTGCAGCGCAATTCGGTGGTCCCGTTGCTGCTGGCACGGGATCCCGACACTGATCGGGGCGCTGAATTCGGGCAATTTCGCCTTCACCTCGCAGCGGCTGATCTCGTTCCAGTACGAGATCGGCGCGGCCTCGATCCTGCTGCTGGACAGCGGTCGGGCGGGCGGTGGGGGCGACCAACCGCCAGCGCATCGGCACCAACCATTCGACCGAACCGTTCTTTGTGGATGCCCAGCGGTCCAAGGACACGGTGTTTTCCGCCTCGCCGCGGCCGGAAGGCGGATACGAGTTCACCTATTCGCGCGCCCTGATCGCCGACAACAAGGTGGTGGGCGTCATCGTCGTCGAGGTCGACCTGATGAAGTATCGAGCGCGCCTGGGCCGGTTTGCAGGATGCGGTCGTCGTGACCGACAGCGAGGGCACGGTCATCCTGGCCACCGAGCCGCGCTGGCGCGGGCTGACCCTGGCAGGAGGCGATCGCGCAGCACGACGATGTCTCGCCTCTCGAGCGGGCGGTGCAGGCAACGGCCGACTGGGCGCGGTCGCCCGCCCGACGCCTATGTGAAGGGCGAGGCGGTGATGCGGACGCAGGCCCGCATCCCGTTTCGCGGGTGGCGGCTGGTGACGTTCACCACCTACGATTCCGTGCGCGAACGGGTCAACGGCGTGCTGGCGCTGGAAATCATGGGCTTCGCGATCCTGCTGGCGCTGACCTTCTATGTCCTGTCGCGCCGGGCGATGTCGCAGACCGTCTTCTTTCAGCGCGAAAGTCGGCGGAACTGCGCCTGCTGAACGCGCGGTTGCAGCGCGAAATCGCCGAGCGCGAAAAGGTCCAGAAGGACGCTGGCCGTCGCCGAGCAGACGCTGGCGCAATCCTCCAAGCTGGCCGCGCTGGGCGAGATGTCGGCGGCGGTCAGCCACGAGCTGAACCAGCCGCTGGCCGCGATGAAGACCTATCTGGCCGGCGCGCGGCTTCTGTTGCAGCGCGCGCGCCCGGAAGAGGCGCTGTCGTTCGTTCCAGCGGATCGACGACCTCATCGACCGGATGGGTGCGATCACCCGGCAGCTGAAAAGTCCTATGCGCGCAAGGGCGGCGAGGCCTTCGAGCCGGTGGATGTGAAGCAGGCCGTCTCGTCCGCGCTGGCGATGATGGAGCCGCAGCTGAAATCGCGGGTGGTGCGGATCACGCGGACCCTGCCGCGCGAGCCGGTCATGGTGATGGCCGACCGGGTGCGGCTGGAACAGGTGATCATCAACCTGTTGCGCAACGCGATCGACGCGACGCGCGGACAGGCAGCGCCCGCAGATCGACATTCTGCTGTCGGCGGGCGAGACGGCGACGCTTGCGGTGCGCGACAACGGGCACGGGATCGCGGATCTCGACAACCTGTTCGAACCGTTCTACACAACAAAGAAACCGGGCGAAGGCGTCGGCCTCGGTCTGGCGATCTCGTCCGGGATCGTGAACGACCTTGGCGGCCG
Source organism: uncultured Alphaproteobacteria bacterium (assembly GCA_963700485.1). Taxonomy (GTDB): domain Bacteria; phylum Pseudomonadota; class Alphaproteobacteria; order Rhodobacterales; family Rhodobacteraceae; genus Aliitabrizicola. The sequence goes on along the minus strand of CAVOXQ010000015.1, from coordinate 137,398 downwards.
CCTGACGGCGCGTAATGGCGAGACGGGGGGCGCTGTTTTTGAAGTGCAGCTTCCCATATTGGGCAAGGCCCGACCGGAACAGACCGGGTTTGACGGCGCAGCAGCCGGCGGAACGCCCGAAGCGGCGGAGTGAGGTGATATGGCACGCACGATGAAGGTCGCAATCGTCGACGACGAGGCGGACATGCGGCAGTCGATCAGCCAGTGGCTGGCGCTGTCGGGGTTCGATACCGAAACCTACGGCAGCGCGGAAGAGGCGCTGAAGGGGATCGGAACCGATTTTCCGGGTGTCGTGGTCAGCGACATCCGGATGCCGGGCATGGATGGCATGGCCTTTCTGAAGAAGCTCATGGGCCAGGATGGCGGCTTGCCGGTGATCCTGATCACCGGGCACGGCGACGTTCCGATGGCGGTCGAGGCGATGCGGGTGGGGGCGTTCGATTTTCTCGAAAAGCCGTTCAACCCCGACCGGATGACCGAACTCGCCAAGCGGGCGACGCAGGCACGGCGGCTGACACTGGACAATCGCCAGCTTCGGCGGGAATTGTCGGACGGCTCGATCCTGATGAAGAAGCTGATCGGCGGTTCGGGCGTGATGGAGCGGCTCCGCGAGGATATTCTCGATCTGGGCCAGGCTGACGGGCATGTGCTGATCGACGGGGAAACCGGCACCGGAAAGACGCTGGTGGCCCACGCCCTGCATGCCGTGGGGCCGCGTGCGGGTAAGAAATTCGTGACGATCTCCTGCGCGGCGTGGTCGGAAGATCAACTGACCGCGCGGCTGTTCGGGCCGGGCGAGGACGGCGCGATCCCGCTGGTGGAAGAGGCGCGGGCCGGCACGCTCTGTCTTGAGGACATCGAGGCGCTGAGCGGGGCGTTGCAGGCACGGCTGCTGACGATGGTGAACGAGCAGGGGACGCCCCCCGAAACAAGGATCATCGCCATCTGCAACGAGCATACGCCGGACAAGACGGTGGAGGACGCGCTGCGGCCGGATCTCTACTACCGGATCGGGGCCATGAAGATCACGCTGCCGCCGCTCAGGGCGCGGGGCGAGGATATCCTGACGCTGTTCACCCGGCTGTCGGAAGAGTTCGCCGAGGAATACGGCTGCGAGGCACCGCATGTGACCGCGCAGGAAGCCGCGCAATTGTTGCAGGCGCCGTGGCCGGGCAACGTGCGCCAATTGGTCAACATCGCGGAACGGGCGGTGTTGCAGAACCGGCGCGGATCGGGGTCCATCGCCTCTCTCTTGATGGCCGACAATGAGGCGGCTGGCCCGACGCTGACGACCGAGGGCAAGCCGCTGAAGGAATATGTGGATACTTTCGAGCGGATGCTGATCGACAATACGATGCGCCGCCACAAGGGAAGTATCGTGGCCGTGATGGAGGAGTTGTGCCTGCCTCGCCGGACCCTGAACGAGAAGATGGCGAAGTACGGGCTTAGCCGGTCGGACTACGTCTGACCGGCAGGCAGGGTGTCGAACGCGGAATGTTCGTCCGACGAGGGTGCTGGTGCGGAGGTTTCCTGAACCCGTGGCCCCCGAGGAGGCGCCTTGCACGCATTGTCCGGACGGGCTTCTGGCAGGTTTTTTCCGTGGCGCGCCGGTGGCGCGGCCGGCCGTCCGGGTCCGTGGCCGGCGGCGCGGCAACGGCGGCCCGGCCTTGGAAATGCCTGCACGGTCGCGTTGCGCCCGACGCACGAGGGGCGGTGACCGGGCGGCGTGACCTTGGCGGGAACCGTGCCTTTGGCCTGGATCTGGCGGCGGTGGGGGCCATCCGATTGCCGGGTGATGCCGCCCGGCGGACGTGGGTCAGGGGGCTTGGCCGTTTGCGTTAACGAAATAGGGCATTGTCTTTTCCAGCCCCCCGCCGCTATGGTCTTTTGACGCGGGTCCGTCATGTGACGCTTACCCCGCGCGAGAGTTTCGCCACCTTGGGCGCGCGTCGGGCCTCCGTGGCCGCGACCCATGCCAGAGGTGGGAGGATCGGCCGCAAGGCCACAAGCTTGCCTGCCAAGTCATTGACGACGTGGGCCTTTCAGGATGGATGGCGTGATCTTGCGCCGTCTTGGACAGAACCGCGATGACGCGTGCGACAACCAGACCCTGCCGTGAAGAGTGCCGAACGGGCACCGATCCGCATGTCTGTGCCCGCCGTCTCGCCCGAACAAGCCGCCCGAACCCTTCCGCCTCACCGCCCGGAGCACGCTCCGGGCCGAGGTGGTTGCATGGGCGCATTGGAACACCATGGTCAAGAAGATGCTTATCGATGCCACCCACGCCGAGGAGACTCGGGTGGTCGTGGTCGACGGAAACAAGGTCGAGGAATTCGACTTCGAGACTGTCAACAAACGCCAGTTGCAGGGCAATATCTACCTCGCAAAGGTAACACGGGTCGAACCGTCTCTACAGGCTGCATTCGTCGATTACGGCGGCAACCGGCACGGTTTTCTGGCCTTCGCCGAGATCCATCCCGATTACTACCAGATCCCGGTCGCCGACCGCAGGGCCCTTATCGAGGAAGAACGGGCCTTTGCGCGGGCGGAGGAGGAAGAGGAAAACACCCGCGGCCGACGCCGGTCGGGATCGCGTCAGCCCGCCCGGGCCGAGTCTGCGGCCGATGGCGATGCGGTGCGTTCGGGCGAGATCGGCGGCATGGACCTTGTCGATCTGGGCGAGGAAACCGGCGCGGACGCGCTTTACGCGACGGGGGCGGAAGATGCGGAGCGGGGGCCGGACGCGGGCACCGAGTCCGAGATCTACGAGGTCCGTGACGGCGGCGAGGCGAACGGCGAAAAACCCTATCGCTCGATGGACCATGCGACCGAACTGGACGACGAGATCGAGTCGGTGGCCGAAGAGGACGTGGCCGAAGAAATCCGTCAGCCGCGCAAGCCGCGTCCGCGGAAATACAAGATCCAGGAAGTGGTCAAGGTGCGCCAGATCATGCTGGTGCAGGTGGTGAAGGAAGAACGCGGCAACAAGGGCGCGGCGCTGACCACCTACCTCAGTCTGGCCGGGCGCTATTGCGTATTGATGCCGAACACGGCGCGGGGCGGCGGGATTTCCCGCAAGATCACCCAAGCCACGGACCGCAAGAAGCTGAAGGAGATCGCGCAGGAGATCGAGGTGCCCGAAGGCGCCGGCCTGATCATCCGCACGGCGGGTGCCAAGCGCACCAAGCCGGAAATCCGGCGTGACTACGAATACCTGATGCGGTTGTGGGAGCAGATCCGCGAATTGACGCTGAAAAGCATCGCGCCCGCGCCGATCTACGAGGAAGGCAACCTGATCAAGCGCTCGATCCGCGACCTCTACAACCGCGAGATCGAGGAAGTTCTGGTGGAGGGCGCGGAGGGCTATCGCGTCGCCAAGGACTTCATGAAGATGATCATGCCGTCCCATGCCAAGGTGGTGCAGCCCTATCAGGAGCCGATGCCGCTGTTCGCGCGCTATCAGGTGGAAAGCTATCTGGGGGGCATGTTCAACCCCACGGTCCAGCTCAAGTCGGGCGGCTATATCGTGATCGGCGTGACCGAGGCGCTTGTCGCGATCGACGTGAACTCGGGTCGGGCCACCAAGGAAGGCTCGATCGAGCAGACCGCGCTGAACACCAACCTCGAGGCGGCCGAAGAGATCGCCCGGCAGTTGCGCCTGCGCGACCTTGCCGGCCTGATCGTGATCGACTTCATCGACATGGAGGAGCGCAAGAACAACCTCGCCGTCGAAAAACGCCTGAAGGACAAGCTGAAGACCGACAGGGCGCGGATCCAGGTCGGGCGCATCTCGGGCTTCGGCCTGCTGGAGATGAGCCGTCAGCGGCTGCGGCCGGGAATGCTGGAAAGCACCACCCAGCCTTGCCAGCACTGCCATGGCACCGGCCTGATCCGCTCGGACGACAGCATGGCGCTGCAAATCCTGCGCGCCCTGGAAGAGGAGGGCACGCGCAAGCGGTCCAAGGAGGTGCTTCTGAAGGCGCCCGTCGCGGTGGTGAACTACCTCATGAACCAGAAGCGCGAGCATATCGCGCTGATCGAGGCGCGCTATGGCATGGCGGTGCGGATCGAGGCCGATCCGGCGTTGATCAGCCCCGATTACTCGATCGAGAAGTTCAAGACGGCGACGCGGGTGATTTCCGAGGCGATGGCTGCGGTGATCTCGACCGAGTCGACGACGATGCCCGATCTGGCGGACGAGGACGAGGATGTCCCGTTCGACGAGGATCTGGACGAGGCGGAACCCGAGGAAGAGGAAGAAGCCGCGGAGGCGCGCCCCGCGCGTCAGGTCGCGGCGGAAACGGGCGGCGACGGGCAGCCCGGCAAGAAGAAGCGTCGCCGGCGGCGTCGCCGCCGGGGTGGTGAGCGGAACGGCGAAGGGGCGGCGGACGAGCGGTCGGCCGAGAGCGGTGCAGTATCCGATGAGTCCGATGGATCCGCGGAGGATACCGGGGCGGCCGGGGCCGTCGATGTGGCGTCGGTGCCAGAAGACATGCCCGCGAAGAAATCCCGCAGCCGGACGCGCAGCCGCAAGAGCGTGACCGAGGCCCCCGCCGAAGCGGCAGCCGCGGAGGCGGGACCGGTCGAGGCCGCGGTCGATGCGCCCGCCGGAGTTGCGGCAGAGCCCGCGCCGACGCCCGCCAAGCGCAGCAGGTCGCGCGCCAAGCCAGCAGCCGGCAGCGACGCGGCGCCCGATGTGACGCCGAAGGACGCGCCCAAGCCGGCGCGCAGCCGCTCTCGTGCGAAGCCCGTCGTGGAGGTAGCGCCAGCGCCAGAGCCGGAACCCGAAGTCGCGGCGGTGGCCGAAGCTTCGGTCGCACCGGCACCTGCCGCCCAGCCCGCACCTGCCGCACAGCCGGCCGCGGCCCCGGAGCAGGCCGAGGCTGTGGCCGAGGCTGCGGCGGATGACGGCAAGCCCAAGAAACGTGGCTGGTGGTCGCTCGCGCGCTGAGGGGTCGGCAAGGGGAACGGGGGCGCGGTCCGCAATGGTCCGCGCCCTTTTTCCGTTCCGACAGTCGCGCTATCGGCGACGGATCAGGAAGGCGGGCACGCCATCGGCCTCGCAAGCGCCGAGAAAGCCGTGGCCGGATTGTGCACAGAAATGCGGGAGGTCGACGGCGGCCATCGGATCGGTCGCGCGCACCCTGAGGATCTGGCCCGGGGCCATCGACATCAGCCGCTTGCGTGCCCGCAGGACAGGCAGCGGGCACAGCAGCCCCTCGCAGTCGAGATCCTCGTTCCAGTCCATGAGGGCGCGATAGCGAAGCACCCGTCGTCTGTCCACGGCATTGTGACGGGGCGGGGCGTGACGCGGGGCAGCGCTTGGGCTATGCCGCCCAAAAGAGGTGGCCGATGTTCGGGATAGATGTGATCGACGCGGGGCTGCTGCCCGCGATGCTGGTGGCGCTCGTGGCGGGCCTTCTGTCGTTCCTGTCGCCCTGCGTTCTGCCCATCGTGCCGCCTTATCTGGCCTATATGGGTGGGATCACCATGGGCGAGATGCAGGCCGACCGGGGGGCGCAGCGCCGCGTGATGCTGCCGGCCCTGTTCTTCGTGATGGGCCTGTCGACGGTGTTCCTGTTCCTCGGGCTCGCGGCTTCGGCATTCGGGGCGTTCTTCCTGCAGAACGCCGAGTGGTTCAACACTCTTGCCGGGATCGTGGTGATGGTTTTTGGCGCGCATTTCGTGGGCGTTTACCGGATCGGGTTTCTGGATCGCGACGTCCGGATGGACGCGGGCGAGCGCGGCGGGTCGGCATTTGGTGCCTATGTGCTGGGTCTGGCCTTTGCCTTTGGCTGGACGCCCTGCATCGGGCCGCAACTTGGCGCGATCCTGTCGCTGGCGGCGAGCGAGGCAAGCGTGACGCGCGGCACGGCGCTGCTCGCGGTCTATGCCGTGGGCCTGGGGATCCCGTTTCTCATGGTGGCGGCGTTCTTTCCCCGCCTGACGGGCGTCATGGGCTGGATGAAACGGCACATGGAGCGGATCGAGAGGGTGATGGGCCTGATGCTGTGGACCATCGGCCTGTTGATGCTGACGGGCGGTTTCTCGAGCTTTTCCTATTGGCTTCTGGAAACGTTCCCGGCGCTGGCGACCCTCGGATAGCGTGGGGCGGGGCCGGCCCGCGGGCCGCGTCGGGCCAGGCTCCCGAGGCCCTTAATTCCGCCGGAGTTTCGCGGTAGTCTCAAGCGATGGACGGATCGGGCCTGACAGAGCAGGGGGGCGGGGTGCGCCGTCGGCGGGTGTTCTACATCCCCGGCTATGATCCGTTTCCGCCGCGCCGCTACCGCGAACTGTATCGCAGCGAGGGGGCCGAGCAAGCCGCGATCTCGGGCTACTCGATCTCGATGGGGCGCGGCCCGGACCAGGCAAAGGATGCGTGGCGGGTGCGCGCGAAGATCGGCGAGACAGAGACCCTGAGCGATATCGAGGTTCTCGTCTGGTCCGATCTTGTGCAGGGGTCGATGGACCAGGGCATCGCGGGCACCTACTGGCAACTGGCCCGCACAAGCGCGCTCTACCTCCTGAGTGGCGCGCTCTTCCGGCTGATGCGGTTGCGCAAAGGGCCGGTGCTGGCCGCGCTTTATCCGGTGGCGATGCTGTTGGGGCAACTCGCAGTCGCACTGCTGGCGGGGTGGATCGTGGCGGCGGTCATCGGACTGCTGCTGCCATGGGGGCTGGGCTGGATCGCGGGCTTGCCGCTGGCGGTTTGGCTGCTGATGCGGTTCAAGCGGCTGGATAACCGTCTGTTCGCGTATTACCTCATGCATGACTATGCCTATTCGGCGCGACTGGGCGGGGCAAACCCGCCCGATCTGGAGGAACGGATGGCAGGTTTCGGCGAACGGATCCGCGCGGCCCTGCGGGGCAGGGCGGACGAGGTGCTGGTGGTAGGCCATTCCTCGGGCGCGCATCTGGCGGTGTCTGTGCTGGCGGACGTGATCCGCAAGGGTCTGCCCGAGGGCGGGCCCGCGCTGTCGCTCCTGACGTTGGGACAGGTGGTTCCGATGGTGTCGTTCCTGCCGCGGGCCGGGCGCTTGCGGGCCGATCTGCACTACCTCGCATCGCGCCGCGACGTGACCTGGGTCGACGTGACGGCACCGGGCGACGGCTGCGCCTTTGCGCTTTGCGATCCGGTGGCGGTGACGGGGGTGGCGCCCGAGGACAAGCGCTGGCCGCTGGTGATTTCGGCAGCCTTCAGCCAGACGTTGAGTGCCGCGCGCTGGCAGGCGCTGCGCTGGAAGTTCTTTCGCCTGCACTTCCAGTATCTGTGCGCCTTCGACCGGCCGGGTGACTACGACTACTTCCGGATCACCGCCGGGCCGATGACGCTTGCCCAGCGTTTTGCCGGCCGTCAACCGTCGAAGAACCGGATCGACGTGCCCGTGTCGGGCTATGTCAGCCGCGACGCATGATCCCGCCGAAACCCGCCGCCCGCGCCGAACGCGTTTCGCTCTGGCGCCATGTCCGGTTGTTTCGCGCCGACCTGCTTTCGTCGCAGCCGGCGCGACTCTACCGGGCCTGGATGGCGGAGTTCCGCACACCGTTCTTTCGCAGCTACCTGTGCAATGACCCGGCGCTGATCCGGCGTGTGCTGAACGAGCGGCCGGACGATTTTCCAAAGTCTTGGCGGGTTGCGGAAGGGCTGGCACCGCTCCTGGGCGGATCGGTGTTCGTGACCAATGGTGCGGCCTGGGCCCGGCAGCGCCGGATCATCGACCCGGCGTTCGAGGGGGGGCGGCTGCGCGATGCCTTTCCCGCGATCCGGGCTGCGGCCGATGCGGCCGTGGCCCGGATGCCGCCGGGCGAGGTCGAGGTCGAGGCCCAGATGAGCCATGCGGCAGCCGACGTGATCTTTCGCACCCTTTTCTCGATCCCGATCGAGCATGAGGTTGCCGCACGGGTGTTCGAGTTGTTCCGCGCCCATCAGCGCAGCCAGCCGATCCTCAATCTGGCAGCCTTCCTGCGTCTGCCGGCGTGGCTGCCGCGGCTGCACCGGCGCGAGACGCTGGCCACGGCGCGGCAGATCAGGACGCTCATCGGCGGGCTGGTCGCCGCACGGGCAGAGGCGATTGCTGCCGGAACCGCGCCAGACGATCTGGCGAGCAAGATCATGCTGACGCCTGATCCCGAGACGGGCGCGCCGTTCGGCCCCGAGGAAATGGCCGATCAGGTGGCGATCTTCTTTCTGGCGGGGCACGAAACCTCGGCCTCGGCGCTGTCGTGGGCGCTGCTGCTGCTGGCGCTGCACCCCGAGGTGCAGGCGCGGGTGGCGGCGGAAGTGGCCGCGGCGGGGCCGCTGGAGTTCGCCGCGCTGTCGCGGCTACGCCTGACGCGGGACGTGTTCCGCGAGGCGCTGCGGCTTTACCCGCCGGTTCCGATGATGGTGCGCGAGGCGGCGCGGGACGAGACGTTCCGGGGGCGGGCGGTCGCGCGTGGCGCGCAGGTGGTGCTTAGCCCGTGGCATCTGCACCGCCATGAGCGGCAATGGGACCGGCCCGACGCGTTCGATCCGGACCGTTGGCAGACCGAGGCGGGGCGGGTTTCGGCGCGCGACGCCTACCTGCCGTTCTCGGCGGGGCCTCGCGTCTGCCCCGGCGCGGGGTTCGCGATGATCGAGGGGGTCGTGATGCTCGCCGCGCTGGTCGCCGCGTTCCGGTTCGCGCCGGGGTCGGGCGAATTGCCGGTGCCGGTGGCCTACCTGACGGTGCGGGCGCGCGATGGCATCCGGCTCGGGGTGTCGCGCCGCTAGACTTGGGCCGGGCGGGGCCGATAGTGGCGCAGCACATGCAGCCGTATCGCCGAGGCAAGGCCGACATCGCCACGGCCCGCGTCGATTTCGGCGGCGAGACTGTTGATCGGGCGGTTGGTTTCGGCGGCAATCTGGCGGAAGGCGGCCCAGAACTCCGGCTCCAGCGAGACACTCGTGCGATGCCCGTTCAGCGTCAATGAGTGCTTTTGAGGCCGATTGTTCACGAATCGTCTTTCTTGTGGCCGTCGAGGCGGGCCTTCTGGCGCGCAGCCTCGGTGGCTTCGGCCACGCGTTCGGCCTTGGTGCGGCCGTGCTTTGCCGCATTCGCGGCCGCGACCTTTGCCCGGTCGGCGCGCGCCTTCTGTTTGACGGCGCGGCGCAGGTTGACGATCTCGGCCATGGCGATCAGCCCTTGGGACCGATCATGTCCTCGGGGCGCACGACGCGGTCGAAGGTCTCGGCATCGACAAAGCCGAGCGCGATGGCCTCTTCACGCAGGGTCGTGCCGTTCTTGTGCGCCGTCTTGGCGACCTTGGTGGCGTTGTCGTAGCCGATCGTCGGGGCGAGCGCCGTCACAAGCATCAGGCTTTCCTTCATCAAGCGGTCGATGCGCGGGCGGTTCGCCTCGATCCCGACCACCATGCTGTCGGTGAAGCTGCCGGCCGCGTCGCCCAGAAGCTGCATGGATTGCAACACGTTGTAAGACATCATCGGATTGTAGACGTTCAACTCGAAATGGCCTTGCGAGCCGGCGAAGCCGACAGCGGCATCGTTTCCCATCACCTGCGCGCAGACCATGGTCAGCGCCTCTGCCTGGGTCGGGTTGACCTTGCCCGGCATGATCGAGGAGCCCGGCTCGTTTTCGGGCAGGATCAACTCGCCAAGCCCCGACCGGGGGCCGGAGCCGAGCAGCCGGATGTCGTTGGCGATCTTGAAGAGCGATACGGCGACGGTCCTGAGCGCGCCCGAGAACATCACCATCGCGTCATGGGCGGCCAGCGCCTCGAACTTGTTGGGCGCGGTGACGAACGGCAGGCCGGTGATTTCGGCGATGGCGCGGGCAACGCGGGCATCCCAGCCGACCCGCGTGTTGAGCCCGGTGCCGACGGCGGTGCCGCCCTGGGCCAGTTCGTAGATCTCGGGAAGAACCTTGTGGATGCGCAGCGATACCCTGGCTGACCTGATGGGCGTAGCCCGAGAATTCCTGGCCCAGCGTCAGGGGGGTGGCATCCTGGGTGTGGGTCCGCCCGATCTTGATGATGTCCTTGAATTCCAGCGGATTTATCGACCAGCGCCTTGTGCAGCTTTTCCAGCCCCGGCAGCAGCGTGTCGCGCGCCATCATGCCGATGGCGACATGCATGGCGGTCGGGAAAGTGTCGTTCGACGACTGGCCCATGTTGACGTGATCGTTCGGGTGGACCGGTTTCTTGGTTCCCAGCGTGCCGCCCAGCATCTCGATCGCGCGGTTCGAGATCACCTCGTTCGCGTTCATGTTGGATTGGGTGCCCGATCCGGTCTGCCAGACCACGAGCGGGAAATGCGCGTCAAAGCGCCCGTCGATCACCTCTTGCGCGGCCTGGGCTATGGCGCGGCCGAGCGACGGGTCGATGTCTCCCTGGTCAATGTTGACGAGCGCGCAGGCTTTCTTGATGACACCCAGGGCGCGGATGATGGCCACGGGCTGCTTTTCCCAGCCGATCGGAAAGTTGATGATCGAGCGCTGGGTTTGCGCGCCCCAGTAGCGGTCGGCGGGAACCTCGAGCGGGCCGAAGCTGTCGGTTTCGGTGCGGGTTGCGGTCATTGCGGCCTCCTCACGCTGCGGGCAGCGCCGTGATAGGCGAGGCGGTCGGGGAAATCAATCGGCATGCCGTCGCATACCGACTGGGCGCGCGCCTATTGCTTGCGGAACTTGTCGAGGCTCACGACCTCGGCGGCATGGGGCTGATCGGAGGGATCGCCGACCGATGTCGCCTCTTCCTCGTCTTCCTCCTCGTCGTCTTCGTCGGAATGGGTTTCGAACCGAAGCCCGAATTCGACCGAAGGATCGACGAAGGTGCGCACCGCGTCGAACGGAATGACGAGCGGTTCGGGCTGATTGCCGAAGTTCAGGGTGATCGAGAACCCGTCATCCGTCACGTTGAGGTTCTCGTACCAGTGCTGGATCACGATCGTCATTTCGGAGGGGTAGCGATCGCGCAGCCAATCAGCCACCACGACATCTGGATGGGTCGTGTCGAAGGTGATGAAGAAATGATGGGCCCCGGGCAGCCCGTTCGCTGCGACATCGCTCAGCACGGTCTGGATCAGGCCACGCATCGCGCGGTGCATCAGGTTGCCGTAGTCGATCGTCCGCGCCATTCCGAGATCCTCTTCGGCCTCTGTCCCGACAATAGGGGATTCGGATGCGAAAGGAAGGGGGGAAGGCGTCGGGTCGCGCGGCGTCAGAGTAGCGAGATCAACCATGAGGCAAGCGCGCCGAGCGCAAGGACGAGGGGCAGCGACCAGTGCCGCCAGAGGATCAGCACGCCCGCCGTGAGCGTAAGCAGGGCCGCCACCGGCTGGAACGTCGCGACGACGGGCAGCGGCAGCGAGACGGGGCCGACCGGGGTGATCGGCACGGCGGAAAAGAGGATGTGGAGTGTGAACCAGACCGAGATCGAGGCGATCACGCCCACGACGGCTGCGGTGATGGCCGCAAGCGCCGATTGCAGCGCGGGGCGGCGGGTCAGGTGATCGACCCATGGGGCGCCCGCAAAGATCCACAGGAAACAGGGCGCAAAGGTTGTCCACAGCGTGACGAGCGCCGCCGCGATGCCGAGCCAGAGCCCGCCTGCCTGAAACGCCGCGACAAACCCCACGAACTGCGTCACGAGGATCAGCGGGCCCGGGGTGGTTTCGGCAAGGCCGAGTGCGTCGATCATCTGGGCCTGCGTGATCCAGCCGAAATCGTTCACCACCACCTGCGTCATCCAGCCGAGAACCGCGTAGGCGCCGCCGAAGGTGACGATGGCAAGGGTGGAAAAGAATACGCCGATATCGGTCAGGATGCCCCCTTCGACGAGGGCAAGGACCGCCAGCGGCAGGAGCCAGACAACGGCCCCAGAGCGCGACCGTGCGCAGCGTGGCGCCCATGTCGGGGCGCTGGGCGGGCAATCCGGTTGCGGGTTTGCCCCTGCCGTCAAGCCAGCCCCAGAGCGCCGCCACCGCGATGAGCAGCGGAAACGGAAGGTTCAGCACGAAGAGGCCGACGAAGGCCAGCGCCGCGATCAGGTAATCGCCCCTACCTTTGAGCGCGCGCCGCGCCACGCGCAACAGCGCATGCACCACGATGGCCGCGACCGCCGCCTTGACCCCCAGCAACAGCGCCTGCGCCGGCGCGGCCTGTCCCCAGAAGGCATAGATGATCGAAAGCGCGAGGATCACCAGCGCGCCGGGGATCACGAACAGCAGGCCCGCGACAAGGCCGCCGCGGGTGCCATGCAGCTTCCACCCGGCATAGGTGGCAAGCTGCATCGCCTCGGGCCCGGGCAGCAGCATGCAGAACGACAGGGCGCGCAGGAATTCCTTTCGGTCAGCCATTTGCGGTCATCGACCAGTTCGCGGTGCATCAGCGCGATCTGCGCGGCAGGACCGCCGAACGACAGCAACCCGATGCGAAGGAACACGCGTGTGAGATCGGACAGCGAGGGGGGCAAGGCATCTTCCTGACAAGGCGTCACGGGCGCAGGCTAGGCCGGTCTTGTAACGTATGCGCGTCTAGCTGGCCGGTCTGGAAAGTTCGCGCAGAAGTTTCTCCCGGATGGCCCTGGGATAGTCGCCAAGCCCGCGCGCCGTCATCACGAAGCCGCCCCGTGTGATCGCCCAGCGGCGATAGAAGGCGCTGATCGGCGCCGATGGTCCCATGTCCTCGATTGCGATGGCGTTGATCTCGACGCCGGCGGCCTGGGCGGCCTGGCGGGCGCGGGCCACGGTGAAGCCCGCGTTTTCGGGGCCGTCTCCGGATATGTCGATGACGCGGCGGCGGCAATCGGGCACCGTGGCGAATTGCACGAGCGAGAAGGCGACAGCCTCGCCCACGGCGGTGTCGGAGGCGGTGAAGGCGCGGGGCAGGTCGCGCGCGCGCCCCGCGAACCGCTGCACCGCGCCCGGATCCAGCATGCGCTGCCAGGGCAGGACCAGCGCCTGCGCGCCGACCCCCGACCATTGGACGACGGCAAGGGCCACCTGGCCGCGCACGAGCGCCTCGGCGACCTCGGGATCGGTCAGCGCGTCGGCAAGGCCGCGTGTCTGCAAGGCATATTCCCCGGCGTCGATCGAGCCGGAAATGTCGATGGCCAGCAGCAGCGCCGTTTCACACGCCCCGGCGGGGGCGGCCAACGCAAGAGACAGGGCAAGTGCGCGCATCATCCCGCAAGGGTGACGCTGCAAGGCGGGGAAGCAAGGGGAAAGTGCAGGTTTCTGTTGCCAGGTACCTGCGAACCCCGCCTTACGCGGCTAAGCGCAAGGGCTTAATTTTCGATACCTCGAACTGCTTACGCAGCCAGAGCCATCGGAGCACGGTTGTCATTGGCAACTGTACTTTTGGACCGATAACGGTGGTACCTCACCGAGCGAAAGCTAACCCCTTTAGACGTTCGTCGATCCTGTTTCGGCCCCATCCGCCCGCCAATGAGGGGTGTCTGGTGGAGCCGCCGGGTACCGCCCCCGGGTCCGATCCGCTTATTACGGGCGCGTTTATCGCCATAGTCCGGATTGCTCCGCACGATATGCAATATAGGACCGGGACGGGGCGACTGCAAGCGTGGCGCCCGGGCATGCAAAAGGGCGCGCGGAGCGGGTCCGCGCGCCCTTGCGATGGATCGGGTCTGATCAGAAACCGGCCTTGATCTGCTCGAATTCCTGGAGCATCCGGTCGCGGATCGAGGCCTTGATCGGCGTCTGGGCCAGCAGCGTGGTGTCGATCGGGTTCACGTCGGCTGCCGTCAGTTCCTCGACCGAGATCTCGGACATCGCCGCGTCGTTGGCGTGGGCGTAGCCGAAGTTTTCCAGCAGGCCGCGCGCGGACGGATGCGCGAGCCAGGCATTGATGAAGTCATAGGCCTTGTCTTCGTTGCCCGGCGCGTCCTTGAAGTTGACGTATCCGCAGAACCAGCTCGACGCGCCGCCCTCGGCCTGACGCTGGAAGCCCACGGGGAAGCCCTCGCCCCGCATCAGCGCGATCGAGTCGTTCCACGACCATGCCACCAGCACCTCGCCCGAGGCCATCAGCTGGGCAAGTTCCGACGGGTCGGCCCAATAGGCGCGGACGTTGGCGTGGGCCTGGCGCAGCCAGTCGGCTGCGGCGGTGAACTGTTCGTCCGTGATGTCGGTCCAGTCGGTGACGCCGGTCGCCAGAAGCGCGAGCGACCAGACGTCATCGGTGTTGTCGGGCAGCGAGATGCGGCCGGCATATTTCGGATCGAGGAAGACGTCGAGCGAGGCGACATCGGCCTCGGAGACTTCCTTGGTGTTCCACGCGATCGCGGTGTAGGCGTAATCGGTCGGGATGTACCACACCCCGGTGTCATCCTTGAAGATCGGCGAGTTCAGGAACCGCGGGGCGATATTCGCCGAATTCGGGGATGCGCGAGACGTCCCACGGCTCGATCAGGCCGGCGTCGCGATACTTCGATACCATCTGCGAGCAGGGATGGGCCACATCCGCCTTGAAGCCCGAAGACACTTTCTGGAACGCCTCGTCATCGTCGCCGAAGAAGGCATAGGTGGGCATCTGGCCATGCTTTGCGACATAGTCGCCGATCAGCGCCGGTTCCTCGAAACCGGCCCAGTCGAAAACGATCAGATCGGCGTCCGCAGCGAATGCGGGAAGCGTGAGCGTTGCGGTGGCCGTAGCAAGAACAGTCGTTCTGAAGTTCATCTTTTTCTCACCTTTTTTGGAAGGCGACGTCGAGCCGCTGGTTTTTTTAGTTATGGAGTGGGGGCCCGACACTCAAGAGAAACCGCACAAACAAGAGGCAGTTGTTGGGTTAACACTTGTGTGACGTGGCGTAAGAGGGCGGGCTGGACGCGCAGCGCCCAATCCTGCGCCGACTTGCGCACATTGCGCACCGAAGGTAATTCGCCAACCGAGGCAGGCCGGGCCGGGCGCGCCCGCGCGATGCCGGCCGCCCGATGGATGCGGGCTGGAGGCCGGTTCGCCGCAATGCTATGGCCGCAGACAAGATCCCTGACCGCGGGCCGTCCGCCCGCCCTTGACGAGGCCCGACATGCCCTTTGACCTGGACTTTGTGCGCAGCCAGTTTCCCGCCTTTTCCGCCCCGCTGACTGCGGGCCAGGCGTTCTTCGAGAATGCGGGCGGGTCTTATCCCTGCAAGCCCGTCGTCGAGCGGCTTCACCGGTTCTACGTCGAGCGGAAGGTGCAGCCCTATGGGCCCTATCCGGCCGCCGAGGCGGGCGGTGCCGAGATGGACGAGGCGCGCGCCCGGCTGGCCGCGATGATGGGGGTGGCGCCGGACGAGCTGTCTTTCGGCCCCTCGACCAGCGCCAACACCTATGTGCTGGCGCAGGCCGTGCGGGGGTGGCTGGCGGGTGGTGACGGCGCGATCGTGGTGACGAACCAGGACCATGAGGCCAATTCCGGCGTCTGGCGGCGGCTGGCGGAGGAGGGTATCGAGGTCCGGGAATGGCGCATCGACCCGGCGAGCGGGCATCTCGATCCGGCCGGCCTTGCCGCGCTCATGGCGGATGGCCGGGTGCGGCTTGTCTGTTTTCCGCATTGCTCGAACGTCGTGGCCGAGATCAACCCGGTGGCCGAGATCTGCGCGATGGCGCGGGACGCAGGGGCCCGCACCGTGGTCGACGGGGTAAGCTATGCCCCTCATGGGTTGCCCGACATTCCGGCGCTTGGGGCCGATGTCTATCTGTTTTCGGCCTACAAGACCTATGGGCCGCATCAGGGCATCATGACGATCCGGCGCGACTTCGGCGAGATGCTTCCGGCGCAGGGCCATTACTTCAACGCAGCCAGTCTCTACAAGCGGTTCACGCCAGCGGGGCCGGACCATGCGCAGATCGCGGCCTGTGCGGGTATCGCGGACTACATCGATGCGCTTCATGCGCACCATTTCCCGGCAGGCGCCGATCCCGCCGCACGAAATCGCGCGGTTCACGACCTGATGCGGGCGCAGGAGATCGCCGTCGTAGCGCCGCTGATGGCCTATCTGGGCGGGCGCAACGATCTGCGCCTGATCGGCCCGCGCGACGCCGAGGCCCGTGCCCCAACGGTGGCGGTGGCCCTTGACCGTGAGGCCGAGCCGGTTGCGGTGGCGCTGGCCGCGCACGGCGTCAATTGCTGGGCGGGGGATTTCTATGCGGTCCGTCCGCTCGAGGCGATGGGCGTCGATCTGGCGCGGGGCGTGCTGCGGATGAGCCTTGTCCACTATACCAGCGTCGAGGATGTGGCGCGGCTGATCGGGGCGCTCGACCGGGAACTCTGATCGCCGGGCGCCGCAACGACCTGCGACTTGGCGGCGCGCGCGGCAGCGCTAGCTGCCACCAGCAAGATGGTATTGCGGGAAGACCATGTCCGATGCGCCCCTAATCCTGTGGTTCCGCCGCGACCTGCGGCTGGATGACCACCCGATGCTCGAGGCGGCCGCGGCAACAGGGCGACCCGTCGTGCCTGTCTTCATCCTCGACCCGGAGACCGAGACGATCGGGGCGGCCGCGCGCTGGCGGCTTGGGCTGGCTGTCGCGGCGTTTTCCTCGACGCTGGAGGCTTTGGGCAGTCGGCTCATCCTGCGCAGGGGGCCGGCGCTTGCGATGCTGGAGCGTCTCGTGGCCGAGACGGGGGCCGGGGGCGTGCATTGGTCGCGGCTTTACGATCCGGCCTCGGTCGCGCGCGATACCGCCGTCAAGGCCGCGCTGCGGGCGAGGGGCGTGGCGGCGGTCAGCCACCCGGGCCACCTTCTGCACGAACCCTGGACGGTCGAGACGGGACAGGGCGGCTTCTACCGGGTGTTCACGCCATTCTGGCGATCACTGCGCGGGCGGACTGCGGATGCGCCGCGCCGGGCACCCGGGCGGCTCGCGGCTCCGGAGCTGTGGCCCGGGTCGGATCGGCTGGAAGAATGGCGGCTGGCGGCGGCGATGAACCGCGGGGCCTCGGTCGTTCTGCGCCATCAGGCGGTGGGCGAGGCTGCGGCGCGGTCGCGGCTGGAGCGGTTCGTCGGATCGGGCCGATCGACGCTTATGCGACCGCACGCGATCTTGTTGCGCTCGAGGGCACGTCGCGGCTGTCGGAGAACCTGACCTATGGCGAGATCGGCATCCGGCGGGTCTGGGCCGCGGGCGAGCGGGCGATGGAGGAGGGTGCAAACGGGGCAGAGACGTTCCTGAAGGAGCTGGCCTGGCGCGAGTTCGCCTATCACCTGATCCACCACACGCCCCACATCGTCGGGCGCAACTGGCGCGCCGAATGGGATGCGTTTCCCTGGCGCGCGCAATTCGCCAGAGGCAGAGCGGCTGGCGGCGCGGGATGACGGGCGTGCCGTTCGTCGATGCCGCCATGCGCGAGATGTATGTGACCGGGCACGATGCACAACCGGGCGCGGATGATCGCGGCGCTCATACCTGACCAAGCATCTGATGACGCGACTGGCGGGTCGGGCTTGCGCTGGTTCGCGGACTGCCTGACCGACTGGGATCCGGCGGCGAACGCGATGGGATGGCAATGGGCTGCGGGATCGGGGCCGGATGCGGCGCCCTATTTCCGGATCTTCAATCCGGAGACGCAGGCTCGAGAAGTTCGATCCGGACGGTCAATACCGAAAGCGCTACATCGCCGAGTTGAGCGGTAGCCCCGGCGCAGAGGCGCGCGCCTACTTCGAGGCGATCCCGAGATCCTGGCGGGGCTGATCCCGCCGCGCCCTATCCGAGCGCCGGTGATTTCGCTGGCCGAGGGGCGGGCGCGTGCCCTTGCGGCCTATGCGGCACGAAATGCTTGAGCATGCAGGATATTTTTGCAACGCATCGATGCGCAAAAACCCTCAGGGGAGGGGACATGACAGCACTTACTGACGACCCGAAGGCCAGTCCGACCTGCCGCGCTATTTTGCCCCGGCCTTCGCGGTGGCACGCAGGCTCAAGACACGGACGGCTCGACTTCGTGCTGCCGGACGGGCGGCGTTTCCGGGCGGAAGGCGCGCGGCCCGGGCCCGTGGCGGAACTGGAAATCCACAACCCGATACGTTCGGCCGCCTGATCCGCGAGGGCGATCTTGGCTTTTGCGATGCCTATCTGGAAGGCTGGTGGTCGACGCCGGATCTTCAGGCCTTCATGGACCTGATCCACGACGACAACGAGACGATCTATGACGGTTATCCCGGCATGGGCCTGATCCGGACCTTTGAGAAGCTGCGCTTCTGGCTGCAATCCAACAGCAAGGAACAGGCGCGCAAGAACATCTCCGTACCACTACGATCTCGGCAATGATTTCTACCGACTCTGGCTCGACGACACGATGACCTATTCCTCGCGCGCTGTTCGACACCGGGCAGGAAAGCCTGGAACGCGCGCAGATCCAGAAATACGCAAGCATGGTCGACCAGATGGGCGCACGGCCCGGCGACCATGTGCTCGAGATCGGCTGTGGCTGGGGCGGTTTCGCCGAATACGCCGCGCGCGAGCGCGGGCTTGCGGGTGACCGGGCTGACGATCAGCCAGGCGCAGCACGACTATCGCCGTCGAGCGGATCGCGGCGCGCGGGCTTGTCGGACAGGTCGAGATCAAGTTGCAGGATTATCGCGATGAACGCGGCGTCTACGACGGGATCGCGAGCATCGAGATGTTCGAGGCGGTGGGCGAAAAGTACTGGCCGGTCTACTTCGACACGCTGCGCGACCGCCTGAAGCCGGGCCGCCATGCAACATTGCAGATCATAACGGTGCAGGACGCGCGCTGGAAGGTCTACAAACGCGGGGTCGACTTCATTCAGAAGTACATCTTTCCGGGCGGGATGCTGCCCGCGCCATCGGTGTTGCGGGCGGAGATCGAGCGGGCGGGGCTGAGGATCAAGGGATCGGTCGAATTCGGGCAGAGCTACAGCCAGACGTTGCGGCGCTGGCACGAGACATTCAACGCCCGATGGGACGAGGTGGCGGGGATGGGGTTCGACGACCGTTTCCGGCGAATGTGGAACTTCTACCTGACCTCTTGCGCGGGCGCGTTCAAGTGCGGAAACTGCGACGTGACGCAGATCACCGTGACGCGCCCGCAATCGGCGCCCTGAGCCAGGTTCAACATGCCAACTGCCGCCAAGCTCGTCGCCGCAATCCTGTTCGCAGCCCTCGCCTTTACGGCCGCCGAGGTCTACAAGATCGCGCTTCCCGATCGGACGGTCTGGGGCGTGTTCAGCCCGGTCTGCGCGGTGATCGGTGCGTTCTGTGGCTGGTTTGTCATGGGTCGCCTGGTGGGGCACGGCTATCTTTCGGCCATGGGATACGGCTTGCGCACGACGGTGACGTTCGTGTTCTGGGCCTTCTGGGGTTTTCGATCTACCAGATGGTGCTTCGGTCCATGAACCTGCGCTATGGTGGCCCGATGGAGGCGGTCGTGGGGGTGTTCGACCTGATGATCGAATATGTTCAGCCCATGGCATCGGTGAAGATGGGGGCGGTGCTGCTGGTGGGCGGTTCTCTTGCCGGGGCAATCTCGGAGTGGACAGACCGTCGCTGGAGTTGAGCGTGTGACCGACGCGTTTCTTCCAGGCTGGCTCGGGCATCCGCCATTGCTTGCGGCCATTCTTCAGAGAAACGTTAGGCTTCACCGGACAAATATCGAAAATTACACGCTTTTGCCGGATGGTGATGACAGGCCGCCTGTGCTGGTGGATCGGCAGGGCGTGCTTCTGGATGGCGTGCTTGCCCGAGATCTGGGGCCGGATGATCTGGAGCGGATCGACTTCTATGCGTCGGTATGGGGCGCTCGGCGCGTGACGATGCGGCTGGCCGAGGCGCGGGGGGGCGAGGTTGAGATCTGGC
The DNA here is from genome assembly GCA_963700485.1 of uncultured Alphaproteobacteria bacterium. Lineage (GTDB taxonomy): Bacteria > Pseudomonadota > Alphaproteobacteria > Rhodobacterales > Rhodobacteraceae > Aliitabrizicola. The sequence goes on along the minus strand of CAVOXQ010000015.1, from coordinate 117,606 downwards.
GCCGCGAGGGGCTGCATGCGTCCGGACCGTGGGTGTTTGCAGATTGGGTCGCGGCCCGAGGGGCGATCGCGGTTGCGACAGCGGCAGATGTGATGGCGCTGTTCGGGCAGGCGGATCCTGCTGCGATCGGGCGAAGGTATCGGGCGATGGAGGTGCGCGGCGCGTCACGGCTGCGCGCGCAGGGTGCCCCGGCGACCCAACGCCGCCCGACGGGTCCGGGTGACCTGGTGGTTGAGCGACGCCGCCAGCCCTATGCCAACTTCTTCGCCGTCGAGGAATACGACCTTCGATTTCGCCGCTTTGACGGCGCGATGAGCGATCCGATCAACCGGGCCGCGTTCATCTCGGGCGACGCGGTGACCGTGTTGCCCTATGATCCGGTCCGCGACCATGTGCTGCTGGTCGAGCAATTCCGGGCAGGCCCCTACGCACGGGGCGATACGCAGCCATGGCTGCTGGAGGCGATCGCGGGGCGGGTCGATCCGGGCGAGACGCCGGAGGATACGGCACGGCGCGAGGCGGTGGAGGAGGCGGGATTGCAACTCGGCGCGTTGCTGCCGGTTGCCAATTATTATCCTCGCCCGGAGCGAAATCGGAGTTTCTCTATTCATTCGTCGCGGTTGCTGACCTGCCTGAAAGCGCAGCCGGAACTTTCGGGATGGCGGACGAGGCCGAGGACATCCGAGGCCATGTCATCACCTTCGAGCGGTTGATGGGGCTTGTCGCCACCGGCGAAATCGCCAATGCACCGCTGATCCTGACGGCCTACTGGCTTCAGGGGATGCGTGAGCGACTGCGCAGCGGCGTCTATTCCAGATAGGGCATCGGATCGACCGCATCGACGCCCTTGCGCACCTCGAAATGCAGGAAGGCGGGATCGACGTTGCGGACTTTCGCGATGGTCTGGCCGCGCTGCACCTTGTCGCCCTTCTTGACGGTGATGCCGTCGATGTTGGCGTAGACCGTCAGGATGTTGCCGTCGTGGCGCAGAATGAGGGTCGGCACCTGGTTCGTGTCGACGGTCAGCGCGGCCACGGTGCCGGCGTCGGCGGCCTTCACCGGGCTGCCCGCCGCCGCACCGATGTCGATGCCCTTGTTCCGCTTGCCGTCGAAGCCCCGCAGGATGCTGCCCGAGGCCGGCATCGCGAAGCGCGTCGCCGAGGCCGCCGTGCGCTGCTGTCCGAGATCGGGTGAGGCAGGCGTGCCGGGGGCAGGCTGGGCGGCGGGTGCGATCTTTTCATCGGGCAGCGGCTTGGCCGCGGAGGGGGGCTCGGGGGTAGGGGTGCCGCTGCCGGGCTCGGTCAGGGGTTCGGACGGGCTTCCGGCAAGAACGACGGGGATGAGCAGGTACTGGCCCTCGCGCACGGATAGGTCGGGGCCGAGGCCGTTCCATTCGGCGAGCGACTTGGCCGAGACGTTGTAGAGCCGCGCGATCGAATAGGCGGTTTCGCCGCGCGCGACCCGGTGGCGGATCGGCTCGACCCCGCCGGGCGCGATCGGCGCCTGCGCCGCGCTTGTGCCGCCCCGGTCGGACTCCGCCCGGTCGATGGCCCCTGAGGCGAGCGACGTGACCTCGATCGTGCCGCTCTGGATCGGGGCACCGACGAGCGTGCCACTGCCGGTCGCGCCTTCGCCGACGCGGCGGGGCAGGGCAAGCACCTCGCCCGCGTTCAGCACGGTTTCCGGCGCGACCGCGTTGTAGCTGGCAAGCTCGTTGGCGGGCAGGCCGACGCGGGCGGCAACGCTCGACACCGTGTCGCCGCGCCGTGCGACGGCGACCTGGTATCTCGGGTAGGAGATGACGCCCCGTTGGTCGGGGGCGGGGCGGGCGGTCGTGGCGGTGCGGGCCGCCTCGCTGGTGGAGAATGCGCCTTCGCCCTGCGGACGAAGATCCCAGTCAAGCTCGGACGTGGTGCAGCCGGTCAGCGCGCCCATGGCGGCGCCGAGGGCCAGAACGCGGAGAGCCGTGCGGGAATGGGTCATGCCTTGCCTCGCTGTGTCGTCCGGGTTGATCCGGAACGCAGGTCGTTCCTGGCGGGACATCCCGCCATCGTTTCAGTCGGGGGCCAGCCCCTCGACCAGCGGCACGAAGCGCACCGGTCGCAACTCGTCGTAGTCGATAGCCGGTTTCGGTGCGCGTGACCTTGATCAGGCTTTGCACCGCGTCGGACTGGCCGACCGGCAGCACCATGATACCGCCGATCTGCAGCTGCGCCAAGAGGGGGCCGGGCGGGTCTTCGGCGGCGGCGGTCACGATGATGCGGTCGAACGGCGCCTGATCGGGCAAGCCGTGGCTGCCGTCGGCGGCAGAGCGCGGTGATATTGGTCAGACCGAGTCGCGGCGAAGACGCCTCGCGCCTCGCGCACGAGGCGGCGGTGGCGGTCGACGGTATAGACCCGGCGGGCCAGTTGGCTGAGGATCGCGGCCTGATAGCCCGAGCCGGTGCCGACCTCGAGCACCTTGTCGCGCGGGGTCGACCTGCAGCGCCTGCGTCATCAGGCCGACGACCGAGGGCTGGCTGATCGTCTGGCCGCAGGCGATGGGCAGCGGCATGTCCTCATAGGCCTTGTCGGCGAAGAGGCCCTTGACGAAGGCGCCGCGGTCGACCCGTTCCATCGCGGTCAGCACGCGCGCGTCGGTGACGCCCTTGGAGCGGAGCGCGTAGAGAAAGCGCATCTTCCGCTCGGCCGTGCATCGGTCATCCGAGGCGCCTGCCGCGAGCTCGGTCGAGCCTGTCATGCGCGGTCAGGTCGGCGCGCATCGGCGTGACCGAGATGTAGCCATCGAGATTGACGGCGACATCGGTGCCGGGTGCGGTGGGCGTGTGCTGCGGGCCGCCCTTGATCCACAGGAACTTGCCGCCCCGAGGGCGAGATATGGGGCTCGACGCCGAAGAAGGTGTCGCGCGCGGAAGCCCTGGGCCGCGACCCGAGTGCCCTTGACGTCGGCGGCCGCGATCGGGCGGGAAGTTGACGTTGTAAAACAGCCGGTAATCGCCGCTGTCCCACGGGCCCGTGTCGAGCAGCGCGCGCACGATGCGCGGCGCCGTGGGCGCGGGCCGCCTCGAACGGGTCGATCCAGCTCTTGCGGTCTCGGGGCCCATGAACTGCGAGAGCGCGATGGCGGGCAGGCCCTGAAGCGCCGCTTCCATCGCGCCGCCGATGGTGCCGGAATAAAGCACGTTCTCGGCCGCGTTGTTGCCCCGGTTGACGCCCGACAGCACCAGATCGGGGCGGGCGCCCTGCAAGCACGTCGTAAAGGCCCGCCAGCACGCAATCGGCAGGGCTGCCTTCGGCGGCGTAGCGGCGCGGGCCGAGCTCGGCGATCATCATCGGGTGGGTATAGCTGATGCAATGGCGCGACGCCTGATTGTTCGAAGGCGGGGGCGACGGTCCAGACTTCGCCCTTCGGCGCCGGCGATCTCGGTCGCGATCGCGGTCAGCACTTCAAGCCCGGGGGCGTTGATGCCGTCGTCATTGGTGATGAGAATGCGCATACTGCCCGCCTGTCCTGCGCTGTGCCCTGATTAGACGACCGCGCGCGGGGGCGTAAAGCGGGCGCGGACCGCCGCGGCAAGGTTCGCGCCCGCCAAGGTGGTTGTGCGGGGCAGCGGACGGATTGCGGCCGCCCGAAGGGCGTTCGCGGTCGGGGTGTTGTCCCCCGCTGGCCGCGATGTCGCACGCCGGTGGGGATGTCGTTCGAGGGGCGGCCATGCCGCGCGGGCCACTCGGCCAGTGTGGTGCCGGAGGGGGGGCGTTGCGTCGGGCAGGCAGGCGGCGGTCGGGCCGCTAGGACGCCCGAAACCCTCTGCGGCAACCCTGCGGCGTGACCCGATCCGGGTGTGACACAAACGGCGGCCCTTGTGGGAGGTGACATGGACATTTGCGATCTGACCCGTGCGAAAGGGCGCAAAGCCCCTCGCGCCAGCACTTGCGCGGGGGCGTGAGGATGGCCGGACGATGGGCCTATCCGGGCCAGAGCCGAAATGCCGGGTGCCTTGGCCCCTCCGGACCCGTGGAGGTAATCGTGGGTGCCGGGGGCGATGCGGCGGGTACTCTTTCCGCTCGGCGGTACCGGGGCCGCGTCGGGGATCATCCCGCCGCCCGTGCTGGGGACCGGGGCGGGAGCGTTCGGTCTGGGGGGACTGGCCGCAGGTGGCGCGGGCTTGCCGCCGACGGCGCTGACGCTCGACGGCGGCACGGCCACCGCGGTGACGCTGGCCGGCACACTTGAAACACTTCTTGTCTGGAGCTTGCATAGATGCCCGTACTTCTTTCCCAACAGGGTGTTCCTGTCGCTGCGGCGCTGGAGGCGGCGGGCCGGAATTACCCGACGCAGACGGTGGAGCGGGTGGTGGCGGGCAATGCTGCTGACCTGCCCCCCGGAAGTTCCCTCGCTGTGATGTAGAGTCTGCCCAACCTGAAGGAGCAGACGACATGAGGAAAAGCCGTTTCACCGAGGCGCAGATTATCGGGATGATCAAGGAGCAGGAGGCTGGTTTGCCGACCGCCGAGCTGTGCCGGAAGCATGGGTTGAGCCCTGCGACGTTCTACAAGCTGAAGGCCAAGTATGGCGGGATGGACCTGTCCGATGCCAAGCGGCTGAAGCAGCTCGAGGACGAGAACGCGAAGCTGAAGCGCCTGCTGGCGGATGTCATGCTCGACAACGTGGTTCTGAAGGATCTGCTGGGAAAACCCTGACGACGCCGATGCAACGGCGGGACGCGGTGCTGCGGGCGATGAAGGATCATCCGATCTCTCAACGCCGGGCCTGCGTCCTGATCGGTGTCGATCCGAAGACGGTGCGGCGCGAGCAGGCCGCCCGATAACCCGGAAATCCGTGAGGAAATGCACAAGATCGCCGAGAAGCGTCGCCGCTTCGGCTATCGGCGCATTGGCGTCATGCTGGAGCGTATGGGCATGGTCATGAACGAAAAGAAGCTCTACCGGATTTACCGGGAAGAAGGGCTGTCGGTGCGCCGCCGTCGTGGCCGCAAACGGGCTCGTGGCAGCCGAACACCGATGCCAGTGCCGCTGCAGCCGAACCAGCGCTGGTCCCTGGACTTCCTGTCCGACACCTTCGGGGCCTGCCGCAAGTTCCGCATCCTGGCGGTGAACGACGATTGCTGCCGCGAAAACCTCTGCCCTGATCGCCGACACCAGCATCTCGGGGGCCAGGGTGGCGCGGGAGCTGGACGCGCTGGTCCGGATCTATGGCAAACCCGCTTGCATCGTCTGCGACAACGGGACCGAGTTCACCAGCAAGGCGATCCTGAAGTGGGCCAACGACAACGGCGTCGAGTGGCATTACATCGACCCCGGCAAGCCGCAGCAGAATGGCTACATCGAGTCCTTCAACGGCAGCCTGCGCGACGAATGCCTCAACGAGGAGATCTTCGACAGCCTGGCCGATGCCCGCCGCAAGCTGGCCCTCTGGCGCTACGACTACAACAACGTCAGGCCGCATTCCTCGCTGGGCAACAAGACCCCGGCAGAAGCGCGCCGGGCGCTTGAGCAATCTGAGGGCTCCGCGCCCGGCGCGCTTGCCCAACCCGAAACCGACCACTATCAACCCCAAGGACTCTCGTTATGAACGAGGGACGACCGGGGGGCAGGTCGCTGCCATTGCGGTCGCGGATGCGGGCAAGGTGGTGTCGGTGACCGCGGCAGGGGTGGTGACGCTGCCCGACGCGCCGCCCGCGAACTGGCGCGTCGAGATCGAGAAGCGGTTTGTCGCGGCCGGGGCGGTAACGGTGCGCACGGCCGGCGGGGCAACGCTGACCACATTGCAGGCCGATGGCGAGTGGACGATCCTGTGGTGGACCGGCGCCGCGTGGAAGGTTCGATCCGTAGGCGAGGTCTTGCGGATGATCGCGCGGCTCGACCCGCCAGTGGCAGACAGCCTGCTGTTGCTGCGCGCCGGCGGCGTGGCCGAGTATCTGTCGATCGGCGCCAACCTGAGCGTATCGGGCGGCGCGCTGAACGCCGCGGGCGGCGGCGCGGCGGCGCTGACCGGACAGGGCGGTGGGGCGCTGCCGCTCGTCGGGGTGGGCAGCGCCACCACCGGGGCCCCGGCCACCACGATCCGGACCCATCCGACACTGGCGGCGAACCTTGTGTCGCTGTGGAACTGGTCGGGCGGATCGGTCGTGGATCTGGTCGGGGCCAACAGCGGGGGCAGCGTGCTTGGCCCGGCGCCGACGGCCGGACCCGTCGATGCGGCCTATCTGTTCGACGGCGTGAACGACGCGATCAGCATTCCATCCGCCGCGAACCTGACATTCTCGACCGGCGCCGCCGACACGGCATTTTCGCTGTCGGCCTGGATCTGGTGTGACAACGCGACCGGATCCTATGCGATCGTCGGAAAGTCGAACGGGTCGACCGCGGGGGAATGGGCATTGTTGCAGAAGGCTGGCCGCTTTGCGTTGCGTCTGATCGACAACACCGGCAACGCCGATATCGAGCGCGAGGCCAATACGTCTGTCGTGGCCGGCCGTTGGCAGCATGTGGTGGCGAGCTATGGCGGCAGCGGCGGCGAGAGTGGCCTCAGGATCCATGTCGACGGGACCGAGACCGCGTCCTCTACACCGGTGCAAGCACCGCAAGCTATGTCCGCATGCGGGCCACGTCGCTGCCACTGGTCCTCGGGGCCAGAAACGTGGCCGATCTCTGGTTTCCGGGCCGGATCGGGCAGGTGGGGCTGTGGAACCGGGCGCCTGGGTGCGACGGAGATCGCGGCGCTCTATGGCGGCGGCGCGGGGCTTGGCGCATGAGGACCGCGATCCACCGCGATGTGCTGGCCTCTGTCCGGGCCCACTTCGACACGGTTCTGGCCAGCGGGCGCGACACCTATGGTGGCCAGTCCAATACGATGTGGATGGCCAACCTCGATCCGGCGACCGGGGCTGCGCCGCAGACCGCGCGAACCGTGCGGCCGCGCACCTACCGGACGATGCACGCCGACGGCGGATCGAACCTCTACTTCCATCAGCCCGATCTGGTCGCAGCCAAGGCACTGTCGGTTGCGACCGGCGACGCCCGCTATGGCGCGGCCGCGGATGCCTATGTCGATGACTTTCTGGGTCGCTGCGTAGCGGCGAACGGGCGGTTCTGCTGGGGCAACCACTATTACTGGGATGCCGGTGGCGACAGTGTCATCTTCCTGAACGGCGACGCGGCGTTCTGGCCTGCCCCAATGACCGAGACATTGGTCGACCTTGCGACCGATGCCGTGCCCTACCACGAGATCCGGCCGTTCGGGGCGGCCTGGGACATCCTGCATGCGCGGGCGGGTTCGGTGACCGAGGGGCATGTCGCGGCGACCAGTTTCGCCGCGCATTGCATCAACACCACGACGGGCGAATTCAACCGCCATTCCGCCAACCAGGGTGGCAGCAGCCTTGCCCTGCTCGAGGCGCTCGGGGCGCATGTCAACGCGCTGGTCTGGCTCTACGGCAAGACCGCGGATGCGGCCCTGCTTGCGCGGGCCGACCTGATGGTAGGCTATGCGCTGGGCGAGGCGGGGGCGGGGGGGCTGATCCGCAACTGCCGGAACTCGGCCGCGAACCGCTGGGACCGCGACACGGCCACGACGGAGCTTGCCGTGGTGGCAAAGGCGCTGATGGACGCGCGCGGCCGCGTTCCGGCGGCCCGGCGGGCGGACTGGATCGGCAAGGCCCGCCAGATCGTCGACCCATGGCTCTTGCGGGCCTGGGACGCGACGGCGCGGCGCTATGTCGGAAAGCTGCAGGTCTCGACCGGTTTGCCCTATGCCGGGACGCTGCCGGGCACGCAGGCGACCGAGTTCCGGCCCGGCGATTATTCCGATCCATGGGTGACCGGCTTTCCCTTTCACGATTATCCGCACCAGATGGCGGACGTGTGCATCGACCTTTTCCAGGAAACCGGGGCGGCGCTTTATCTGGAGGCGGTCCATCGCCATGCGGCGCATTTTCTTCAGGGTCTTCCCGGATCGGGGCAAGTCCGGTCCACGGCCGAGCACTATGGCCGCCTGATCCGGTTCTTCCTGCGCTGCGCCGATGAACTGGGGTTGGAGGGCGCGCGCGGGCAGGCCTGGCGCATCGCCGAGGATGCGGTGCGGACGCATTTCACCGGCACGCTGTTTCGCACCAATCGCGCGAGCGGCTGGTACGAAGCGGTTGATGGCGGGGGGTGGTTGATGATGTCGCTGCTGCGCCTTGCGGGCGGGGAGGAAATCGAGTTGCACGGTCTGCGCTGGTAGGAGATGGCGATGCGCGGCTGTTGCGGCACCGGATGGCGCGCGCCCCCGGGCAAAAGCCTGTGCCGGGCCAGGTCGCTCGGGTCCGGGCGCGGCCGGGGCAGCGATATCGTCACGTCTCGATATCTTCGATCCATGTCTTGGCCGCGACGGCGCGCGGCAACCCGAGCGGGCCGATGGCCAGCATCGCAACCTGCGCCAAGGCCTCTGGCTCGATCGCCTCGGCCCTCGCGCGGCGGGTGTGGGAATGCACCGCACCCTCGGATCCGGCGCCGATGGCCAGCGCCAGCTTGACAAGCCGCCGTTCGCGGGGCGTCAGCGGGCCGCAATCGGCAGCGGCCTTGCCAAGGGCCGCATAGGCTTTCCAGATGTCGGGATATTCTTCGGCGATGTCCTTGGCGGCGCCGGGCAGGGATCTGGTCATGGGGCTGTCCTTCAGATGGAAAAGTCGTCGATCAGCGGATTGGGCTTGGCAAACCGTTCGAGATCGGCCTGATCGCCGATGGTGATGCGGGTGCCGTTCGACCGTGACGCCATAAGGTTGCAGGCCCTTGAAGGCGCGGCTCAGGTTTTCGGGCGTCATGCCCAGCACCGAGGCCAGACGGCGCTTCTCGAAATCCAGCTCGAACGCCGGCCCCGCCACCGGCGCGCCTCTGCTGTCGCAAAAGATAGTTCGCCAGCCGTTCAAGCGAGGTTCGAAGCTTGAGATCCTTCTGCGCCTTGATGACCGAACGATAGCATTGCGCAAGTTCTGTCACGATCGCGCGGGCAAAGTTGCTGTCGACGTCGAAGATGGCGCGGACGTCCTGGCTGGGGATCAGGGCGATCCGGCTTTTCTCCAGCGTTCTGGCCGACATCAGATAGGGGGCGTCCCTGATCGTCGCGGCAAGGATGAAGGTCGAAATCGGCCGCACGGTGGCAAGCTGGTATCCCGGCCGTTCCATTGCGAGAACAGATCGACCGAGCCAGAAAGCACGACATGCAGAAAATCGCTCGGCTCGCCTTCGCTGATCAATTCGATCTGCGCGGGGAAGTTCTGCACATAAGCGCCGCGCATCAGCGCCAGGAAATGCTCATCCGTCATTCCGCGAAAACAGATCGAGCTGTCCGAATCTCGCGATATTGCGGATCAGGCATGTCGTGCTCTCCTCTCTGTTGCGGTCGCATATCATCCCGTTCGACTTGATATTTGTCAACCGGACGATTGATCGGCGCGTGGATCTGTGCTTGATCAAGCGCCGCTCGCACGGCTGACATATTTCTGCGTAAGTCATTTATTTCACTAGCATATTTCTCGGATTTCGTGATCTAGATCAAATCTTCTGGGCCGCTCCGGCCGCAGGTCTGGTGCCAATCCCCGTCCTCGGGGTGATCAGTGCCATTCCTGCCGGAGGCCCTGCCATGCAGACCCACGCCACAGCCTCACGCGCCGATCAGACGCGCGCCCTGAGCCTGAGCACGATCGCCTTTACCGCCTGTTTCGCGGTCTGGACGATCTTTTCCATCATCGGTGTCGCCATCAAGGGCGAACTGGGCCTGAACGACACCCAGTTCGGCCTTCTGGTCGCCACGCCGATCCTGACCGGGTCGCGTCACCCGCCTGTTTCTCGGCGTCTGGACCGAGAAATATGGCGGGCGGCTGGTCTTTTCGGCGCAGATGATCCTGACGGCGCTGGCCACATGGGCGCTGACGCTGGCCGACAGCTACATCATGTATCTGATCGCGGCGCTGGGCATCGGCCTTGCCGGCGGGTCGTTCATCATCGGCGTGGCCTATGTCAGCCGCTGGTATGACGCGGGCCACCAGGGCACGGCGCTTGGCATCTTCGGCGCGGGCAACGTCGGCGCGGCGGTCACCAAGTTCGTCGCACCCTTCGTGATGGTGGCCTATGGCTGGCATGGCGTGGCCTACGTCTGGGCGGCGGCGCTGGCGATCATCGGCGTGCTGTTCTTCCTCTTGGCCAAGGACGACCCGGAACTGGTCGAGCGGCGCCGGACGGGGGCCAAGGCGCCCGCGCTGGCGCAGCAGTTCGCGCCGCTGAAGAACCTGCAGGTCTGGCGCTTCTCGCTCTACTACTTCTTCGTCTTCGGCGCCTTCGTCGCGCTGGCGCTGTGGCTGCCGCACTACCTGATCGACGTCTACGGCGTCGACGTGCGCACGGCCGGCATGGCGGCGGCCTCGTTCAGCCTTTCGGCCTCGCTGTTCCGGGCCTATGGCGGGCATCTGTCAGCGACAAGTTCGGCGCGCGGTCGGTCATGTACTGGACCTTCGGCTTCGCCATGCGTCCTCTGTTCATGCTGTCCTATCCGCCGACCGACTACGTCATCCAGGGCAAGGACGGCGCCGATCGCCTTCTCGACCTCGATGGGGTTCTGGCCCTTCATCGCGACGCTGTTCGCGCTTGGCTTCTTCATGAGCCTCGGCAAGGCCGCGGTCTTCAAGCACATCCCGGTCTACTACCCGAACCATGTCGGCGCGGTCGGCGGCCTTGTCGGCATGATCGGCGGTCTTGGCGGCTTTGTCCTGCCGATCGCCTTCGGCGCGCTGCTCGACCTGACCGGCATCTACACCTCGTGCTTCGCGCTGCTCTTCGTGCTGGTCGCCATCGCGCTGACCTGGATGCACCTGTCGATCCGCGCGATGGAGCGTGCCGCGCATGGCGAAGTGCTCGACCAGCTGCCGCAGCTGCCCGAGATGCAGGAAATCCACCATCCCGAGCGCACCGCCATGCCGCGCGTCCTGGAGGACTGGCGCCCCGAGGACGCCGCGTTCTGGGCCGAGAAGGGCCGTGCCGTCGCGCGCCGCAACCTCTGGATCTCGATCCCGGCGCTGCTGCTGGCCTTCTCGGTCTGGATGGTCTGGTCGATGGTCGTGGCGCGCCTGCCGGCGATCGGGTTCGACTTCACGCCCGGACAGCTGTTCTGGCTGGCGGCGCTGCCGGCGCTGTCGGGGGCGACGCTGCGCATCTTCTACAGCTTCATGGTGCCGATCTTCGGCGGCCGGCTGTGGACGACGCTGTCGACCGCCTCGCTGCTGCTGCCCGCCATCGGCATCGGCTATGCGGTGCAGAACCCGCGAGACCCCCTATCTGATCTTCCTGGTGCTGGCGCTTCTGTGCGGTTTCGGCGGCGGCAACTTCGCCTCGTCGCATGGCCAACATCGGCTACTTCTTCCCGAAGGCCGAAAAGGGCAACGCGCTGGCGCTGAACGCGGGGCTGGGCAACCTTGGCGTGTCGGTCATGCAGTTCCTCGTGCCGCATCGTCATCACGGTGGGCGTCTTCGGCGCGCTGGGCGGGCAGCCGCAGACCATGTCCGACGGCGGGCAGCTTTGGATGCAGAACGCGGGCTTCGTCTGGGTGCCGTTCATCCTCGTCGCCACCGTGGCCGCATGGCTGGGCATGAACGACATCGCCGATGCGAGCGCCAGCTTCGCCGAGCAGTCGGTGATCTTCGGGCGCAAGCACAACTGGCTGATGTGCATCCTCTACACCGGCACCTTCGGCAGCTTCATCGGCTATTCGGCGGGCTTCCCGCTGCTGACGCAAGCTGGCCTTCCCCGAGGTCAACGCGCTGCAACTACGTGTTCCTCGGCCCGCTGGTCGGCGCGCTGTCGCCGCGCCGGCACCGGCTGGATCAGCGACCGCTTCGGCGGCGGGCGGGTCACGTTCTGGACCTTCGCGGGCATGATCGTCGCGACCTTCGGCGTGATCCCTTCCTGCGGGCTCGGATCCTTCGCCGGCTTCTTCGCCTGCTTCATGGCGCTGTTCTTCCTGACCGGGGTCGGCAATGCGTCCACCTTCCAGATGATCCCGGTGATCATGGGCAAGCGAAGTGCCGCGCCTGATGCCGCATCTGGCCGGCACGAACGCAAGCCCGCAGATCGCGATGGAATCCGGCGGCGATCGTCGGCCTTCACCTCGGCCATCGCGGCCTATGGCGCCTTCTTCATCCCCAAGGCCTACGGCACGTCCATCGCGATGACCGGTCAGCCCGTCGGCGCGCTGTGGGTCTTCCTGGTCTTCTACGTGATCTGCCTTGTCATCACCTGGGCCGTCTACACGCGCCCCGGCGGCCTGCTGCACGACATCGAGCACGGCCGGATGCCGCAAGGCAGCGCCGCCCAGCCTGCACAATGACCCAACCGAATTCCGGGCGGCGCACCGCCGCCCTGATCCAGACACCCGAAAGGACAGCCCAAATGAGCCATCTGCTCGACAGACTGAACTTCTTCCAGAGCAAGGAGCTGGAGCAATTCTCGGACGGCTGGGGCCAGACCACGCGCGAGAACCGGGACTGGGAAGACACCTACCGAAACCGCTGGCGGCACGACAAGATCGTGCGCTCGACCCACGGGGTGAACTGCACCGGGTCCTGTTCGTGGAAGATCTACGTCAAGTCCGGCATCGTGACCTGGGAGACGCAGCAGACCGACTATCCGCGCACCCGTGCGGGCCTGCCCAACCACGAGCCGCGCGGCTGTGCGCGGGGTGCGTCCTACAGCTGGTATCTCTATTCGGCCAACCGGGTGAAGAACCCGCTGATCCGCGGCGCCCTGATGCGCGCCTGGCGCAAGATGCGCGCCCACGATGACGCCGGTCGCCGCCTGGGCCGCGATCCAGAACGATCCGGCCCTGCGCGCCAGCCTATACCAAGACGCGCGGCAAGGGCGGCTTCGTGCGCGCGACCTGGGACGAGGCGACCGAGATCATCGCCGCCGCCAACGCCTATACCGCCAAGACCTATGGCCCCGACCGGGTGTTCGGCTTCTCGCCGATCCCGGCCATGTCGATGGTCAGCTATGCCGCCGGCTCGCGGTATCTGTCGCCTGCTGGGCGGCACCTGCATGTCGTTCTACGACTGGTATTGCGACCTGCCGCCCGCTCAGCCCGCAGACCTGGGGCGAACAGACCGACGTGCCGGAATCGGCCGACTGGTACAATGCGGGCTTCCTGATGCTCTGGGGCTCGAACGTGCCGCAGACCCGCACGCCGGACGCGCATTTCTATACCGAGGTGCGCTATCGCGGCACCAAATCCGCCGTGGTCAGCCCCGACTATTCCGAGGCCGCCAAGTTCGGCGACATCTGGCTGAACCCGCAGGCCGGCACCGATGCGGCGCTGGCGATGGCGATGGGCCATGTCATCCTGCGCGAATACCACCTCGACCGGCAGGCCGAGTATTTCGAGGACTACGCCCGCAAATACACCGACATGCCGATGCTGGTGCGGCTGGAAGAACGGGACGGCCACCTTGTCCCCGGCCGGATGCTGCGCGCCGAGGATTTCGACGGAGGTCTGGGCGAAACCAACAACCCCGACTGGAAGACCGTCGCCTATGACGAGGCGTCGGGCCAGATCGTGGCGCCCAACGGCTCCATCGGTTTCCGCTGGGGCGAAGAGGGCAAGTGGAACCTTGAACAGCGCGCCAAGGGGGCCGAGGCCAACCTGCGCCTGAGCCAGATCCTTGACGAGCATCACGACGAGGTTGTGGGCGTCGATTTCCCCTATTTCGGCGGCGTCGCCACGGGCGATTTCGTGAAATGCGATCACCCCGAGGTGCTGACCCGCAACATTCCCGGCGCGCCGCGTGACGCTGGCCGATGGGTCACAGGCGCTGGTCGCCACGGTGTTCGACCTGTTCTGCGCCAACTACGGGCTGGACCGGGGCCTTGGCGGCAACTGGGTGTCGAAGGACTTCAACGACGACAGCCCCTATACCCCCGCCTGGGCCGAAAAGATCACCGGCGTCGCGCGCGAAAAGATCATCGCCGTGGCGCGGGAATTCGCGGGCAATGCCGAAAAGACCCATGGCAAGTCCATGGTCATCCTCGGGGCCGGTCTGAACCACTGGTACCACATGGACATGAACTACCGCGGCATCATCAACATGCTGGTGATGTGCGGTTGCATCGGCCAGGAAGGCGGCGGCTGGTCGCACTATGTGGGGCAGGAAAAGCTGCGCCCGCAGACCGGCTGGGCGCCGCTGGCCTTCGCGCTGGACTGGAACCGCCCGCCGCGGCACATGAACTCGACCTCGTGCTGGTATGCCCATACCGACCAGTGGCGCTATGAGACGCTGCGCGCGGGCGAGATCCTGTCGCCCACCGCGCCAAAGGGCGACTGGGACATCTCCCTGATCGACTACAACATCCGGGCGGAACGGATGGGCTGGCTGCCGTCGGCCCCGCAGCTGAAGACCAACCCGCTGGAGGTGTCGAAGGCGGCGAAGACGGCCGGCAAGGACATCACGGACTACGTCGCCGAACAGCTGAAATCCGGCGATCTGCAGATGTCCTGCGAAGACCCGGACGCACCGGAAAACTGGCCGCGCAACCTGTTTGTCTGGCGCTCGAACCTGCTGGGGTCATCGGGCAAGGGGCACGAATACTTCCTCAAGCACCTGCTTGGCACCGATCACGGCGTGATGGGCAAGGATCTTGGCGAGGAAGGCGGCGTCATGCCGAAGGAGGCCGTCTGGCACGACGAGGCGCCGAAGGGCAAACTCGACCTTCTGGTGACGCATCGACTTCCGGATGTCCACCACCTGCGTCTATTCCGACATCGTGCTGCCGACCGCCAGCTGGTACGAAAAGGACGACCTGAACACCTCCGACATGCACCCCTTCATCCACCCGCTGCAGGCGGCGGTGGACCCGGCCTACGAGAGCAAGTCGGACTGGGAAATCTTCAAGTCGATCGCGCGGAAGTTCAGCGAAGTCGCGCCCGAGGTGCTGGGGGTCGAGACGGACATCGTCCAGCTTCCGCTGCTGCACGACACCCCCGGCGAACTGGCGCAGGCCCATGTGAAGGACTGGAAGAAGGGCGAATGTGACCTGATCCCCGGCAAGACCGCGCCGAACTATATCGCGGTCGAGCGGGACTATCCCAACCTTTACAAGAAGTTCACCTCGGTCGGTCCGCTTGCTTGAAAAGCTGGGCAACGGCGGCAAGGGCATCAACTGGGATACCAAGGTCGAGGTCGGCCATCTGCGCGACCTGAACGGCGTCGTGCAGGACGAAGGCGTGTCGCAGGGCCTGGCCAAGCTGGAAACCGCCATCGACGCGGCCGAGATGATCCTGATGCTGGCGCCCGAAACCAACGGCGAAGTGGCCGTCAAGGCGTGGGAGGAGCTGGAAAAGCCCACCGGCCGCCACCATGCCCACCTGGCCGAAGGCGCGCATCATACGAAGATCCGCTTCCGCGATATCGCGGCGCAACCGCGCAAGATCATCTCGTCGCCCACCTGGTCGGGGATCGAAAGCGAGACGGTCTGCTACAACGCGGGCTACACCAACGTGCATGAGCTGATCCCGTGGCGCACCCTGACCGGTCGCCAGCAGCTCTATCAGGATCACCTCTGGATGCGGGCCTTTGGCGAAGGCTTCGTCAGCTACCGCCCGCCGGTGGACCTGAAGACCATCACCAAGGCCGTCAACAACGACGCGGCCGAGGGCAACCCGCATGTCGTGCTGAACTTCATCACGCCGCACCAGAAATGGGGCATCCACAGCACCTATACCGACAACCTGCTGATGCTGACGCTGAACCGGGGCGGCCCGGTGGTCTGGATGTCCGAGGTGGACGCGCAGAAGGCCGGCCTGGTCGATAACGACTGGGTCGAGGCCTACAACATCAACGGCGCCCTGACCGCGCGGGTGGTGGTGTCGCCAGCGGATCAAGCAGGGCACGCTGTTCATGTATCACGCGCAGGAAAAGATCGTGAACACGCCCGGGTCGGAAAAGACCGGCAATCGGGGCGGCATCCACAACTCGGTCACCCGCGCCACGCTGAAGCCGACCCACATGATCGGCGGCTATGCGCAATTGTCCTATGGATTCAACTACTACGGCACCGTCGGCAGCAACCGCGACGAATTCGTCATCGTTCGCAAGATGAAGAAGGTCGACTGGCTGGATCAGCCCGCAACCGGACAAGTGGAGGCAGCGGAATGAAAGTTCGCGCGCAAATCGGCAAGGTTCTGAACCTCGACAAATGCATCGGGTGTCACACCTGCTCGGTCACCTGCAAGAACGTCTGGACCAGCCGCGAAGGCGTCGAATACGCCTGGTTCAACAACGTCGAGACGAAGCCCGGCACCGGCTATCCGACCGACTGGGAAAACCAGAAGCGCTGGAACGGCGGCTGGGCGCGGTCGAAGTCGGGCAAGCTGCACCCCAAGCAGGGCTCGAAGTGGCGGATCATGGCGAACATCTTCGCCAATCCGTCCATGCCGGAAATCGACGACTACTATGAGCCGTTCGATTTCGACTATGACCACCTGAAATCAGCGCCCGACATGAACGCCTTTCCCGACCGCGCGCCCCCGGTCCAAGATCACCGGCGAGCGGATGGAGAAGATCGAAAAGGGCCCGAACTGGGAGGAAATCCTGGGCGGTGAATTCTCGAAGCGGTCGGCGGACTACAACTTCGAGAACATCCAGAAGCAGATCTATGGAGAGTATGAAAATACCTTCATGATGTATCTGCCGCGCCTGTGCGAGCATTGCCTGAACCCGACCTGTTCCGCCTCTTGCCCCTCGGGCGCGATCTACAAGCGCGAGGAAGACGGCATCGTCCTGATCGACCAGGAAAAATGCCGCGGCTGGCGGATGTGCATCTCGGGCTGCCCCTACAAGAAGGTCTATTACAACTGGGATACCGGCAAATCCGAAAAATGCACCTTCTGCTATCCGCGTATCGAGAGCGGCCAGCCGACGGTCTGTTCGGAAACCTGCGTCGGGCGCATCCGCTATCTGGGCGTGATCCTCTATGACGCCGACAAGATCGAAGCGGCCGCCAGCGCGGAACGCGAGACCGACCTTTACGGCGCGCAGCTGGACGTGTTCCTTGACCCGAACGACCCCGAGGTGATCGCCGCCGCCCGCCGTGACGGCGTGCCGGAAGACTGGATCGAGTCTGCCAAGATCAGCCCGGTCTGGAAGATGGCGATGGAATGGAAGGTCGCCTTCCCGCTGCACCCCGAATACCGCACCCTGCCGATGGTCTGGTACATCCCGCCGCTGTCGCCGATCCAGAACGCGGCCCAGGCCGGCCAGATCGCGATGAGCGACCAGATGCCCGACGTGCGCAGCTTGCGCATTCCCGTGCAGTATCTGGCCAACATGCTGACGGCCGGGGATGAAGAACCCATCGTCCACGCGCTGGAACGGATGTCGGCCATGCGCCTTTACATGCGGGCGCTGACCGTGGACGGCGTGCGCGACGAAGGCATCGCCGCCCGCGTCGGCATGTCGGGCCGGATGATCGAGGACATGTACAAGATCATGGCGATCGCCGACTACGAGGACCGCTTCGCGATCCCCACTGCCCACCGCGAACAGAACGAGGCTGGGGCCGACATTCGCGGCGGCTGCGGCTTCACCGATGGCAACGGCTGTTCCAGTGGCGACACCGGCAAGACCACCATGTTCGGCGGCAAGAAGAAGTCCTTCGCCCTTCCGTTGGAGTCATTCTGATGATGGACCGCACACTCAAGGCGCTGTCGCTGGTGCTCAGCTATCCGACGGCAGAACTGCAAGCGGCCATGCCTGAGATCGGGGCCGTTCTGGCCGCCGATCCCCGGCTGTCGGGTGAAACCCGCACGGCGCTGCAACGGCTGACCCATGACCTCGGGCAAGGCGACCTGTTCGACGTGCAGGAAAGCTACGTCATGCTGTTCGACCGGTCCCGCACCCTGTCGCTGAACCTCTTCGAGCATGTCCACGGCGAAAGCCGTGACCGGGGTGGTGCCATGGTCAGCCTGATCGAGACCTACCGCGCGGCGGGGTTCGAGCCCGCCACCACGGAACTGCCCGACCACCTGCCGGTGCTGCTGGAATTCCTGTCGACGCGTCCCTTCGCAGAAGTGCAGGAAACTTTGGCGGACGCGGCCCATATCCTTGATGCTCTCGCAACCCGGCTGGTCCGGCGCGAAAGTGGATATGACGCCGCGTTCGCCGCTCTTTCCCAGCTGGCAGGCGCGCAATCCGACACTGAAGCCGTGGCAGGCATGCTTGCACAGCCTGACGATGAC
Source organism: uncultured Alphaproteobacteria bacterium (assembly GCA_963700485.1). Taxonomy (GTDB): domain Bacteria; phylum Pseudomonadota; class Alphaproteobacteria; order Rhodobacterales; family Rhodobacteraceae; genus Aliitabrizicola. The sequence continues at coordinate 99,328 of CAVOXQ010000015.1, read as the reverse complement.
CCGACCGATCTCACCGCACTGGATGCTGTCTGGGAGGAAACCGAAGTCACCTTCGGCCCCGACCCGAACGCAGGCTGTCCGCAGGTGCGCGACATGCTGGCGCTGATGGACAAGCCCGCCCCCACCCCGATGAACAGGAGCGCCTGACATGTTCGAAGGTTTCGACATCAACTTCATCATCTTCGGGATCATGCCCTATGTTGCGCTGACGGTGTTCCTGGTCGGCTCCATCGCGCGCTATGAACGCGATCCCTTCACCTGGAAATCCTCGTCCAGCCAGCTGTTGCGCCGCAAGCAGCTGATCTGGGGGTCGATCCTGTTCCACGTCGGCATCCTTACCGTGTTCTTCGGACACCTTGTCGGCCTCTTCACCCCGATCTGGGTGCTGGATGCGCTGGGTATTCCCTACGGCCTGAAGCAGTGGATGGCGGTTCTGATCGGCGGCCCCGCCGGGCCTGGCCGCGCTGATCGGCGGCACCATGCTGATCCATCGCCGCCTGACCGATCCGCGTATCCGCGCAACATCCACCACGCTTGATGTCCTGATCATGATCCTGATCTGGCTGCAGCTTGCCATCGGCCTGCTGACCATCACCCAGTCGCTTCAGCACATGGACGGGGCCGAGATGATCCGCTTCATGGAGTGGTCGCAAAGCGTGGTCACCTGGAACGTGAACGCCTGGGTCACGGTGGTGGACGTGCACTGGCTGTTCAAGCTGCACATCTTCCTTGGCCTGATCATCACCATGCTCTTTCCGTTCACCCGGCTGGTGCACATCTGGTCCGGCTTTGCCGCCCCGTTCCGCTATCTCCTGACGCGGCCCGGCTATCAGATCGTGCGCTCGCGCCGACGCCGCCCGCTGGAGGAACGCCGCCGCGCCTATGACGCGCGGCAGGGCAAGACCGGCCCCAAAATCACCACACCGGCGGAGTGACCCTGATGAACATGGCCCTTTTCCCCGATGTCGCCGTAAACGGCGAAACCATCCCCTCGGCGGCGATTGCTGCCGAGGCCCAGAACCACGCGGCCCCGAAGGACAAGCCCGGCATCGCCTGGCGCAAGGCGGCGCAGGCGCTCGCGATCCGCGCGCTGCTGCTGCAAGAAGCGCGGCGTCGCGGACTTCAGCCCGAACCCGAGGAACTGTCACCGGGCCGGGTCGAAACCGAGGACGAGGCCCTGATCCGGGCCCTGCTGGATGCGGCGCTGATCATCGCTCCGGTCACCGAAGCGTCCGTCCGCGCCGAATGGGCGAGGGACCCGGCCCGCTATCGGTCCGCGCCCCTGTGGGATGTCTCCCATATCCTGTTTGCCTGCGATCCGCGCGACGAGGCCGCCCGGACAGCGGCCAAAGCCCGGGCAGGCGCCGTGCTGGCCAGACTTGGCGGCGACGCAGCGGACTTTGCCCTGGCTGCGCGCCAAAGCGATTGCGGGTCAAAGGCGCAAGGTGGCCATCTGGGCCAGATCGGCCCCGGCGACACCGTGCCCGAGTTCGAAGCGGCGCTGCACGACCTGACCGAAGGCCGGGTGACGCCCGCGCCGATCCTGTCGCGCCACGGCTGGCACATCATCCGGCTGAACGCCACGGCGCCGGGGCAGGTTCTGCCCTATGAGACAGTCCGCCCCAAGATCGCGCAGGCCTTGGAGAAAGCCGCCTGGGCCCGGGCCTCACGCGAGTTCATCGAATGCCTGGCCAAGGACGCGCAGATCACTGGCGCAAGTCTCGCGCCGATCTGAAACTTGCCGAGGGACAGCCGTGGCGGCGTCAGGTTCGGCGCGCCCGGGCCGAGGTCGAGATGGCCATCGCCCGGAACACGAGAAGGGGCGAACCCTTGTTGGTCGCCTTGCACGGGCATTGGGGACGGCTCGATCCACGGGCTGCACCGGGGCATCTCGCCTGTCGTCGCACGCGTCGAGACAATGCATCCCGGCACAGGTGGCCTTGAGGATCGGTGATACCCGCTGCGCCAGGACTTGCGCCGTCCGATCGCGCCCGACGATGAGTGTCTGCGCGCGCCCGGTCCTTTCGACGCGAAGAATGGCGTTTCGACGACGTCCCCATCCGCCGATCCGCCGCGAGCTTCTCCATGGCCTTCTGCGCGCGCGCCTTCGTGCGTGACCCCGCGCCCGCTTCACATGCAACGCTTGGTCGCTTCTGCCGTTGAAGTCATGCAAGCCCGGGCGGCTTTGTTCAACCGCTCCGGAGGTGACAGAAAGGAGCCAATCATGATTGACTTCAAGGCACTCATGGCGATTGTCGGGATGTCAGCCACGGCTATGCCCGCAGCGGCGCAAGACATGGTCGATGCAGGAACCATCATTCCGGACAACTGGAACTATGACGCGCTCTATCATTCGGAGGCGTGGAGCGTCGATGCCTACTTTGGAAGGTGGTCTGCGCCCTGAAAAGTGGTCCTCCCTGAGGTATGGCTTTCGAGCCATTTGGAGGATGAAGGAATGCCCCAGAACAAGCACAAGCCGGAGGAGATCGTCGCCAAGCTCCGGCAGGTCGACGTGTTGGTGTCGCAAGGTCAGTCAGTGGCCGAACCGGACTGCACCGTTGCCAGGTCCATGCCGCAGAACTTCAGGAATTGGCGATGATGCCGAAAGCGTCGCACATCGCCGGCCTCGGCCAGCACGGCTAGGGCATTGACCGGACCGATGCCCGGGATCGAGCGCAAGAGTCGGTAATCGGGATGCGCGCTGAGAAGCTCTTGGTCATAGCCGGTCTCCTCTGTGGTGTGGTTCGCAAAGCCACCATAGAGATCCGAGACCCGGTTATGGCCGCCCGCCGCGCGTTTTGGGGGCTGCGCAGGCGGCCATAACTCTCAACGACGCAAACTTCCCGACATGCTACGGCCCGGAGTTCATCGCCAAGGCGGTGCGGGACTCGATCGCCGCCGTCGGCGCGAAGACCGCCTACATCGAGCCTGGCAGCCCCTGGGAGAACGGCTACTGTGAGAGCATTCAACTCCAAGCTCCGCGATGAACTGCCGAACGGAGAGATCTTCTACAGCCTTGCCGAAGCACGGATCGTCATCGAGTTCTTGGCGCCGCCACCACAATACCAGGCGACCACATTCATCGCGGGCTACCGGCCCCCGGCCCCGGAGGTGGTCCAGTGGCCGGCTTCGCCATCCGGAGCCGCTTGGCCGGCCACCCCGGCCGTAGCGCCAAGACCCGTCATGCACTAAGATCGAAACCGGACCACTCGATCGGGGCAGGCCAATCGTTCCCGTGTCCGTCCGAAAATCGCGACTGCTCTTCCGCTCTGCTTCCGGCCAGGCCGAAATCTGCCGCCTCGCCATCGACGATTGGACAGGGCACACGATCGCGGTGGATGCGCCAGACATCCCGACGATTGCCGGTGCCATCGACGCGCTGAAGCTCGGCAGCCTTCCGAACCGATCCTATGGCGAAGCTCTCTTGCGGCTTCGCGGTCTGGCGCCCGGCTATCGCCGCCTCACGTCAGACGGGACCGAACTCCGGATTGAGAGGACGTCCATTGCCCAAAGGCAATTCTGACGGGGCAGCGGATCCTTGCCGCACGGGGGTGCCCAATCACCCCGTGTCCGTTCGGCTTGAAATCAAAGGCCCTGCTCGAACGACGGGCCTTCGAGGTGAACGATCATCCGGTGCGCCGGCGCAGCGAGGTGCGGTGGCGAACGACATGATGCGCGCCATGTGCATCGCAAGACGCGCAGTCCCATCAGGGCACGGGACAGGCGGCTCAATTCGGCCATTGTCGGGCGCCGGTCGCGCGATGCTCTTGCCGATCGGATCACGGCGCTTCAGCCAACACGGCGTTGGCAGGCAAGACCTATGTTGATATCGAAAGAGACATCGTTTCGCTTGTCCGATGCGCCAATCTGTAACGATCTTTCAGTCCTTGGACAGATTGATGTATTTATCTACATCAAGAAATCTTCATGATGCAGAAGAGACATCAAAGCATGAGCTGCTCAACGCAGGCCATCGCCGCCCGCCTCAAGGGGGCCAGAACCTCGAAGGGGTTGAGCCAGCGCGATCTGGGCGTCCTCGCGGGCGTTCCGCCGGCTCAGATTTCGCGCATCGAGGCGACGACAGTCGATCCGCGCATCACGAGCGGCATCGCTCTGGCGCATGCGATCGACCTGGAGCGTGCCCTTGTTCTACGCCAGGCCATCCCGGCTGCGAAGTCCTTCGTCCGGCAATTCGGTCGGCAGGCGGATCCAGCGCGCGGCCCGTCGCAGAAGGAGATCACCCTGTCGTCTGATCCGGACGCGGGTTCGCCCCGAAGGGAAGCCTGATGATCGAGGCCATTTTCGTGTGCGTCATCTGTGCAGTGAGGTGTCGCAAAGGGGGATGTTCGGGGATATCAGGGCGTAGTCCGGCGTAGGGACTGCTCGTGTCAACGGATCGAAGTTGCAAAAGTATGAAAAATCAATCATATAAGCTGTCCGTGGCGCCGATGATGGACTGGACGGACCGGCATTGCCGGTATTTCACCGGTAGATGACGCGGCGGGCGATGCTCTATACCGAAATGGTCACGGCCCCGGCGGTGATCCACGGACCGCGCGAAAGGCTGCTCGGCTTCAACCCCGAGGAACATCCGGTCGCGCTGCAACTGGGCGGCTCCGATCCGGGCGAGCTGGCCCGCGCCGTCCGGCTTGCGCGCGACTGGGGCTATGACGAGATCAACCTGAACTGTCGGCTGTCCCTCCGACCGCGTGCAGTCGGGATGTTTCGGTGCGGTGCTGATGGAGCGACCGGACCTTGTTGCGGATTGTGTGGCGGCGATGCGAGCGGAACCGGTGCCGGTGACGGTCAAATGCCGCATCGGCGTCGACGACCAGCACCCGCGAGGATATTGCCTGCGTTTCTGGACACGGTCGCCGCCGCTGGCGTCCGCCATGTCATCATCCACGCCCGCAAGGCCTGGCTGCAGGGCCTCAGCCCCAAGCAGAACCGCGAGATCCCGCCGCTGGACCATGAGCTGGTGTTCGCGATGAAGCGGGCCCGCCCCGATCTGCTCATCTCCCTCAACGGCGGCATCGCGTCGCTTGATCAGGCGCGTTCGCTGCTGGATCAGGGTATCGACGGGGTGATGCTCGGACGCGCGGCCTACCACGATCCCGGGGCGACGCTGATCGGGGCCGACGCGCTTTGGGGCGAGGCGCCCGGGCGCGATGCGTTTGCGGTGGTGGAGGCGATGCGGCCCTACATCGCGCGCCATATGGCCGCGGGCGGGCGGTTGCACCAGGTGACCCGTCACATGCTCGGACTGTTCAGCGGGCGTCCCGGCGCGCGGGGCTGGCGGCGGGTGCTGTCCGAGGGCGCGGCAAGGCCGGGTGCGGGGCTTGAGGTGCTCGATGCGGCGCTGGCCGAACTCGCGCCCCTGGCGGTTGCCGGGTGATGCCGCTCTGGCCTTGCCGACCCGGCCGGGTCAAGGGGGCCGCGATCCCCGCAAGGGGCCTTTCCGGATGACGGACCTCTCGACACTGATCGCCATGGTGGCGCTGTTGCTGGCCATAGGCGCGTTCGCGGGGATCATCGCGGGCCTGCTGGGCGTGGGGGGCGGGATCGTGCTGGTTCCGGCCTATTTCTATGCCTTCGAGACGCTCGGCTACGCCGGGCCGCGTCTGATGCAGGTCTGCCTCGCAACCTCGCTTGCGACCATTGCCGTCACATCGCTGCGCTCGGTGCTGGCGCACCATCGCAGGGGCGCCGTCGACACAGCCATCCTGCGCGGCTGGGCGCCGGGTATCGTGCTGGGTGCCATTGCAGGGGTTGTTGCCGCCGCCGCTCTGCGCTCGGTGGTGCTTCAGGCGATCTTTGGCACGGTCGGGCTGCTGGTGGGGCTCTACATGGCTTTCGGGCACAGCGACTGGCGGCTTGGGCGCGATATGCCCGGGGGCGCAAGGCGGGCCCTGCTGTCGGGCGGCGTGGGCTTTCTGTCGGTGCTGATGGGGATCGGCGGGGGCACGTTCGGCGTCCCGCTGATGAGCCTGCATGGCGTGGCGATCCATCGGGCGGTGGCGACTGCGGCGGGGTTCGGGCTCTTGATCGCGGTGCCTTCGGTGCTGGGGTTCCTGCTCGTTGCGATCGAAGGCGCGCCTCCGGCGACGATCGGGGCGATCAACCTGCCGGCCTTCGCGCTGACCGTCGCCATGACCTGGGCAACCGCCCCGCTGGGCGTTCGCCTGGCACACTCGATGGACCCCCGACCGCTGAAGCGGGTCTTTGCGGCCTTCATCATGATCGTCGCGCTCAACATGTTGCGCAAGGTGGCGGGATGGTAGGCGACGCGCGCGGCTGGATGCGACTGGGCCCGGATCCGGCGATCGCCGCCTGGGCGGATGCGGCGCGGCCCATAGCGCTGCGGGTTCTGGCCGAAAGCGACGAGGCCTGGCGCTGCGGTGGTACCTGGTTCGCCGGCGTCGACGCATTGCCGAATGGCCCCCGGGGGGAAATCGGTGCCGTCCCCTTGCCCGACGGGCTGCTGGCGCATCTGCCCGTCCGGCCCGCGCACTGGCATCACGCCCAGGTGTCGACGTTGCGACCGGGCTATCCACGGCCCTGGGCCGGCGAGGGCGATGCCGCCTACCGCTACCGGCAGACCCGCGATGCGGCCCATGTCGACGGATTGCTGCCGATCGGCGCCGACCGGCGGCGGATGCTGCGCGAACCCCATGCCTTCATCCTCGGCCTGCCGCTGACCCGGGCATCGGTCGGCGCGGCGCCCCTGGTCGTGTGGGAGGGCAGCCACGAAATCATCCGCAGCGCCCTTTCGGCGGTTCTTTCGCATCATTCGCCGGGGGACTGGCCGGACGTGGATATCACCGACGCCTATCACGCAGCCCGGCGCGAGGTCTTCGCAAGCTGCCGGCGCGTCTGTCTGCCTGCCGGTCCGGGCGAGGCGGTGCTGCTGCACAGGCTTGTGCTGCACGGCATGGCGCCCTGGGCCGAGGGGGCCACCGCCGATCCAGCCGGGCGCGCCATCGCCTATTTCCGGCCGATGCTGTCCGAATGGGCAGACTGGCTAGGATCGCCCTAGGCGCAAACGCCGGGCCGGTTGAGGCCGGCTCAGCGGTCCAGGCGCCCGATCCGGCCGCCCCGGCGCCGGACAAGGCGCGGCGCGCGCTCGGCCAGATCTGCCATCACCGTGCGGCGCTCTTGCGGGCTCATCCGCGACCAACCCGCGATTTCGTCGATCGTGCGGTAGCACCCGACGCAGATCCGCTCTTCGGGGTGCACGACGCACAACTTGACGCAAGGGCTTTCCACCTCGTCCCGCATCCAGACCTCGTCTTTCGCGCCATCCTTCATGCCCGCCGCTCCCGCGCCAGATACCCCAGGCGGTCGAGCGCCCCTTGCAGGATATAACCTGCGGCCACATGGTCGATCACCTCGGAACGACGCTTGCGCGACGTATCCGCCTCAAGCAGTGCCCTTTCTGCCGCAACGGTGCTCAGCCTTTCGTCCCAGAACCCGATCGGCACGTCGGTCAGACGGCTCAGGTTGCGGGCGAAGGCGCGGGTGGATTGCGCGCGCGGCCCCTCGGATCCATCCATGTTGTAGGGAAGCCCCAGCACCAGCCCGACAAGGCCCCGCGCGGCCACGATCTTCAGCAGTTCCGCCGCGTCCTGCGTGAACTTTACCCTCCGGATCGTGAGAAGCGGCGTCGCGACCTGCCGCAACCCGTCCGAAACGGCCACCCCGATCGTCTTGTCGCCCAGATCGAGCCCCGCCACGGCGCCACGCTGGGGCAGCGCGGCCGCAAACCCGCCGATCTCGTCCAACACGCTCATTCGGCAACCCCGGCCGTCTCCGCCGCCGCCCGGATCACCGCCAGATCGGCCTCCCGGCCGGCGAAGGTGGCCTGCGCCTCGGTCCAGATCGCGCGCGCCTCCTCGGTGCGTCCCAGCACGCCGTAGCTCGCGATCAGCCGCGCCCAGTCTTCCGCCGGCCCGCCTTGCGCGGCCAGCCGGTCGCTCAGCTGTCCCACCATCCCCTCGATCATCGCCTGGCGTTCCTCGGGGGCCATCCCGGCGGCCGCCTGCACATCCTGCGCGCTCGGTCCCACGGCGCCGGGCGCGGGCGGAAGGACATAGTTTATCTGCCCCGCTTCCGCCGCAACCGCCTCGATCTGGGCGCGGATCGGCGCCACCCAGGGGTCGTCGGGCGCCGATCGGTCCAGCAAGGGCGCCCAGAAGGCGAATGTCCGGTCCGGCCGGCCGATCTGCGCGAACATCAGCCCGGCATAGAACGTCGCGGTGCCGTCCAGCGGATCGAGGCGCAGCGCCGACATCAGTTCCGCTTCCGCCTCGGGCGAGACATAGCCCCCCGCCGCAAGGATCATCGACTCCGCCAGCGCCACATGATCGGCCGCGCTCGCCCCGTCCCCCTTCAACTCCAGCACCCGCCGCTGCGCCACGCCGGCTGCGGCGAAATTCCCCAGCGCCGCCTCGTTGCGCGCAAGCAACTCGAACCCCGCCAGATCGTCGGGCCTGTCCTTCAGGGCGGTCCGCAACTTGTCCATCAGGCCCAGAAACCCGGGGTCGGCTTCGGCCGTGGCGGGCGCCGGGGCGGCGGCCTCGGCCTCGGCCTGGCGCGGACGGTCGCGGCGCAGGGCGTCGGCCATCTCGATCCGTGTCGCAAGCGGCAGGTCGGGATAGCCCGGCGCCCCGATCCGCAGGTAGAGCCAGCCGCCGCCCGCCATCACCACCGCCAGCAGCCCCGCCACGGCCAGCGTAGCCGTCCGGGGGGCCTGATCGGCCGCTGCTTGCGCCGAGAGCGCCCGGTCCGCCTCGAGCACCCGGCGCGACACCTCGGTGCGCATCCGCTCGGCCTCGGGTCCGGCGACCGCGCCCCGCGCCAGATCCCGGTCGATCTCGCGCAACTGGTCGCGGTAGACCCGCAGATCATAGGCCGCCGCCGGCTCGCTCGCCACATGGCCGCGCATCAGCGCCGCGAGCAACAGCGCGGTCACCGCGACCCCGAGCGCCGCCGCCACGATCCAGAATGCCATTGCGCCTCCACAAGCCGTCCCGCGCGCCCCATGTAGTCGCTGCGCGCCGCCGACAAAAGGTGTTAAACCCGCGCACCGCGCCGGGGGTCGTCTCTGTCGCAGCCCGATGTCGCATTTGTCGCGAGAGTGCCGCTTGTGGCGGCGGTTCCGAAGTGCCAGCGTTCCAGAAGCAGACCGAGGGTCGAGCCGTTGGGGATTGCACCGCGCATGAAACGCTATTCCGTCTTCGCCATCGCCCGCGAGGCCCTGCGCAATCATCAGGGCTGGGATCGCGCCTGGGCGCGCGCCCGAACCGCGAGCCTCCTACGATGCCGTCATCGTCGGGGCCGGCGGGCATGGGCTCGCCACGGCCTATTACCTCGGCAAGAACCACGGCATCACCAATGTCGCGATGATCGAGAAGGGCTGGCTCGGCGGCGGCAACACCGGGCGCAACACCACGATCATCCGCTCGAACTACCTGCAGGATCCTTCGGCCGCGATCTATGAAAAGGCCCGCTCGCTTTACGAGACGCTCAGCCAGGACCTGAACTACAACGTCATGTTCAGCCCCGCGGGGCCTCCTGATGCTGGCCCAGACCCAGCACGAGGTGCGCGGCTACCTGCGCACGGTCCACGCCAACACGCTGCAAGGCGTCGCAGACCGAATGGATCGGCCCCGGCCAGGTCAAGGATCTGGTGCCGATCATCAACATCGACGGGCCGCGCTATCCGGTGCTTGGCGCGCTCTAGCAGGCCCGCGGCGGCACCGCGCCGGCACGACGCGGTGGCCTGGGGCTATGCGCGCGCCTGCTCGGCCATGGGGATGGACATCATCCAGCAATGCGAGGTGACGGGCGTCCGGTCCGACAACGGCAAGGTCACCGGCGTCGACACCACGCGAGGGCTTCATCGCGACGCGAGAAGCTCGGCATCGTCGTCGCGGGCCATTCCGGCCAGCTGGCCGAAATGGCGGGCTTCCGCCTGCCGATCGAGGCGGTCGCGCTTCAGGCGCTGGTCTGCGAGCCGATCAAGCCCTGCATGGACGTGGTCGTCATGGCCAACACCGTGCACGGCTACATGTCGCAGTCCGACAAGGGCGAGATGGTGATCGGCGGCGGCACCGACGGCTTCAACAACTACACCCAGCGCGGCTCGTTCCACCACATCGAGGAAACCCTGCGCGCGCTGGTCGAGACCTTCCCGATGATCTCGCGCCTCAAGATGCTGCGCCAATGGGGCGGCATCGTCGACATGACCGGCGACCGCTCGCCGATCATCTCGAAGACCCCTCTGGGCAACTGCTTCATCAACTGCGGCTGGGGCACCGGCGGGTTCAAGGCGATCCCCGGCTCCGGCTGGGCGATGGCCGAGCTGATGGCCAGGGGCGAGCCCGGCCCGCTGGCCGACGCATTCGGCATGGAACGCTTCCGCGAGGGCCGCTTCATCGACGAAAGCGTGGCGGCGGGGGTGGCGCATTGATGCCGGTCGTAGCCTTGCCCGCCGCCCTGCGGTTGATCCTCCGCCGGGTTCCCTTATTTCGGGGGGACACAATCGCGAAGGTGTCCATATGCCCGTCCTCATCGACCGCCTGCCCGACGCTGCCTGGCTCCACCGCCACCGCGCCAAGCTCGCGGGCTTGCTCTGTGGGGCGGCCCTCCAGCTGGTCGCGGCCGGTCTCGTCCACGCGATCTGGTGGGGCGGGTTGTCCGACCAGGTGGTGCGCGTCCCCTCGGTCTACACGCTCTACTGACTTTCTTCTGTTCCCAAATATCCCGGGGGTCCGGGGGCAGGGCCCCCGGCCTCTCTCCCTGCGCGAGGCCCTCCCATGCTGATCCTTGAATGCCCCTATTGCGGCGTCATGGCCGACGAGACCGAACTCGCCCCCGGCTACGAGGCGCATCTGAAGCGCTTCGGCCCGGGCTCCTCGGATGACGAATTCGAGGCCTACATGTTCGCCCGCAAGAACCCCAAGGGCGTGCATTTCGAACGCTGGCGCCATGCCTATGGCTGCGGCAAGTGGTTCCTCGCCGCCCGCTGCACCGCCACGCTCGAGGTGTTCGGCACCTACCCGGCGCAGGTCTCCGACCCCCCCGCAGACATCATCGACGCGATCAAGGCCCGACGGCCCGACTGGGAGGGCCTGCGATGAGCACGCGTCTGGCCACGGGGCGGCCGCCTGATCGACCGGACGGCGGCCGCGTCGAATTCACCTTCAACGGCAAGCGCCTGCGCGGGCTTTGCGGGCGACACGCTCGCCTCGGCGCTGCTGGCCAATGACCAGATGCTCGTCGGGCGCAGCTTCAAGTATCACCGCCCGCGCGGCATCGTGGCCAGCGGGCCCGGAGGAGCCGAACGCGCTGGTGAACCTCGGGCGCGGGCGCGCGGCTGGAGCCGAACCAGCGCGCCACCACGACCGAGCTCTTCGACGGGCTGGAGGCCACCAGCCAGAACCACTGGCCCAGCCTCGAATTCGACGTGGGCGTGCTGAACAACTACGCCGCCCGCTTCCTGCCCGCGGGCTTCTACTACAAGACCTTCATCCACCCGCGCCCGTTCTGGAAGCATGTGTTCGAGCCGATCATCCGCCAGTCGGCCGGCCTGGGCAAGGCGCCGAAGGACGCGCGACGCCGACCGCTACGAACATGCCTATGCCTTCTGCGACGTGCTGGTGATCGGCGGCGGCATCGCGGGCCTGCAGGCGGCGCTCGCGGCGGGCCGACGCGGGCGCGCGGGTGATCCTGCTGGAGCAGACCGCCCACTGGGGCGGGCGCGCGCCGGTCGACGGGGTCGAGATCGACGGCAAGCCCGCCGAGGACTGGGTCGATGCCGCCGTCGAAGCCGCTTGGCGACGATGGACAACGTCACGATGCGCACGCGCACGCACCGGCGGCGGGCGTCTACGACCACGGCTATGTGCTGGCCGATGAACGCGTCGCCGACCACACCCCCGGCGACGGGCGGCCCGCGCCACCGGCTCTGGCGCATCCGCGCGGGCCAGATCATCACCGCGACCGGGCGCGATCGAACGCCCGCTGTCCTTTGCCGGCAACGACATGCCCGGCGTGATGCTGGCCTCGGCGGTGCGCGACTATGTCGTGAACTTCGCCGTCAGCCCGGCGACCGCACGGTGGTCGTCACCAACAACGACGACGCCTACCGCACCGCGCATCGCGCTGAAGGAGGCCGGGCTGGAGGTGCCCGCGATCCTCGACGCCCGCGACGAGCGCCGACGGGCGCGCTGCTCGAAGCGCGCCCGCGCGCTGGGCATCCGGGTCGAGACCGGCCGGGCGATCGCCAAGGTCAAGGGCGGCAAGCGCGTCACCGGCGTCGCGATTTGCCTGCAGGCGGGCGAGGGCGCCGTGCTGGAAGAGATCGCCTGCGACGCGGTCGCCATGTCGGGCGGCTGGTCGCCGGTCGTCCACCTGTGGTCAGCCATTGCGGCGGCAAGCTGACCTGGGACGACGCGATCTGGCCTGCTTCCGCCCCGATCCGGCCCGCCCGCCCGACACCATGACGGCAGCGCCATGGTCAGCGCCGTCGGTGCCGCCGGCGGCTTGCTCGATGCCGAGGTGCTGCCGATGCCGGCGGCGGGCGTCGCCGCGGCGACGGCCGCGGGACGAAACGGGCAAGACGCGGCAGCGCGGCAGCGGTCGAACCGGCGACGACCAATCGACCCGGTCTGGGTCATGCCGCAAGGCGCGCCGGATCGCGCTGCGCGTCCAAGATGTGGCTCGACTACCAGAACGACGTGAAGGTCTCGGACGTGCAGCTCGCCGCGCGCGAAGGCTACGAAAGCGTCGAACACACCAAGCGCTACACCACGCTTGGCATGGCGACGGATCAGGGAAAGCTGAGCAACATCAACGGACTGGCCGTTCTTGCTGAAGCGCTGGGCGAAGACGATCCCGCAGGTCGGCACCACCACCTTCCGCCCGCCCTACACGCCCGTCACCATCGGGCGCCCTCGCGGGCGAGGCGCGGGGCGAGATCTTCCAGCCCCTGCGCCGCACCCCGATGCACGAATGGCACGAGGCAATCAGGCGCCTACTTGCGAACCCGTCGGCCTCTGGCGCCGCCCCTACTGCTTCCCGCGCGGCCGGCGAAACCCACGAACAGGCCGTCCACCGCGAGGTCCTGAACACCCGCGCAAGCCGTTGGCCTGCTCGATGCCTCGACCCTTGGCAAGATCATCGTCAAGGGGCCGGACGCCGGGCGCTTCCTCGACATGCTGTACACCGGCGTGATGTCGACGCTGCCGGTCGGCAAATGCCGCTATGGCCTGATGTGCAACGAGACACGGCTTCCTGATCGGACGACGGCGTCGTCGCGCGGATCGACGAGGACACCTGGCTTTGCCACACCACCATCGGGCGGGGCCGACCGCATCCATGCCTGGATGGAGGACTGGCTGCAGTGCGAATGGTGGGACTGGCAGGTCTACACCGCCAACGTGACCGAGCAATATGCGCAGATCGCCGTTGTCGGCCCGAACGCGCGGAAACTGCTGGAAAAACTTGGCGGCATGGATGTCTCGAAGGAGGCGCTGCCCTTCATGCAATGGGCCGACGGCACGCTTGGGCGGCTTCCCGGTCGCGGGTCTACCGGATCAGCTTCTCGGGCGAGCTTTCCTATGAGATCGCCGTGCCGGCCAGCCATGGCGCTGGCCTTCTGGGACGCGCCTGCATCGCGGCGGGAGAAGACTTTGGCGTCATGCCCTACGGCACCGAGGCGCTGCACGTGCATGCGCGCCGAGAAGGGCTTCATCATGATCGGCGACGAAACCGACGGCACGGTGATCCCGCAGGACCTGGGTCTCGACTGGGCGATCTCGAAGAAGAAGGCCGACTACCTCGGCAAGCGCGGCGCAGGAGCGCGCGTTCCTGGCCGCGCCCGACCGCTGGAAGCTGGTCGGGCTCGAGACGCTCGACGGATCGGTCATTCCCGACGGCGCCTATGCGGTGGCCGACGGCGTCAACGCCAACGGCCAGCGCAACGTGCAGGGTCGGGTGACCTCGACCTATTACTCGCCGACCCTGGAGCGCGGGCATCGCGATGGGGCTGGTGCAGCACGGGCCCGGACCGGATGGGCGAGGTGGTCGAGTTCCCACGGTCGGCGGCGGCGTCGGTGCAGGCGCGGATCGTCGATCCGGTGTTCTACGACAAGGAAGGGGAGAAGCAGAATGTCTGATCCCGTGTCAGCGCCTTGGCGGCGCAGCTTACGACGGGTTTGGCGATCCGGCGAAATCGGGCCTGCTGGGCATGATCACCCTGCGCGGCGATCTGGACCTGCCGGCGGCTGGACGCGGCGGTCGAAGGCCGCACGGGCATGGCGCTGCCGGCGCACGCCGGATCGTCGGCAAGGGCGATCGCCGCGTGCGGCTGGATGTCGCCGGACGAATTGCTGATCGTGCTGCCCTATGCCGAGGTGGCCGCGACGTCTTGCACGGCTCGACAAGGCGCTGGCCGGGCAGCACGCGCTGGCGGTCGACGTGTCGGATGCGCGCGCGGTGTTCCGCATCGAGGGGCCGCGGAGCGCGCGCAGGTGCTGATGAAGCTCTGTCCCGGTCGATCTCGCCACAGCTTGCCCCGGGCGAATTGCGCCGCACCCGCGCCGCGCAGGTGGCCTGCGCCTTCTGGCATGACGGACGCAGGACGTATACCGCTGGTCTCGTTTCCGCTCGGTCGCCGGCTATGTCATGGGCCTGCTTGCGCAAGTCGTCGGCGCGACCGGGCAGCGAGAGTCTTCGCCGTCCTGATCCCACCGAGGCCCGCAATCGACCGCGGAATCGGACGCGCAAATCCGCCTTGACCTTCCGGTCGCGGGCGCACTTATTCACCGCTAGCGCTTTCACCAATTGCCGAAAGGATGAGTCCGATGGCTTTCACCCTTCCCGATCTTCCGTATGCCCATGATGCGCTGGCCGCCGCTTGGCATGTCGAAGGAAACGCTGGAGTATCACCACGACCTGCACCACAAGGCCTATGTCGACAACGGCAACAAGCTGATCGCCGGCACCGAGTGGGAGGCGAAGTCGCTCGAGGACATCGTCACGCGGCACCTACCAGGCCGGCGCCGTGGCGCAGAACGGCATCTTCAACAACGCCTGCCAGCACTGGAACCACAACCTGTTCTGGGAAGTGATGGGGCCGGGCGAGGCAAGAAGATGCCCGGCGCGCTGGAAAAGGCGCTGACCGAAGCCTTCGGCTCGGTCGCAGAAGTTCAAGGACGATTTCGCCGCCGCCGGTGCGGGCCAGTTCGGCTCGGGCTGGGCCTGGCTGGTCAAGGACAAGGACGGCAGCCTCAAGGTCACCAAGACCGAAAACGGCGTGAACCCGCTCTGCTTCGGCCAGACCGCGCTTCTGGGCTGCGACGTGTGGGAGCACTGCTACTACATCGACTTCCGCAACAAGCGCCCGGCCTACCTGACCAACTTCCTCGACAAGCTGGTGAACTGGGAAGCGGTCGCCGCGCGCATGTAGCGCGCCGCGATCAGGCTAGATGAACCGCCCTCGCGCCTGCGCGGGCGTTGGCGTCGGCTGCGCCGCCCGCGGACGGTCGTCCGGCCAGCCTAGGCGAGCGCGACGCGCAGGCGCTCGCCAAGGCCTCGACGTCCGGCAGCGACCGTGCTGTAGACTGCAGCATCGCGGCTTCGGCGAAGCCCTGCGCGATGACGTGGTCGATCAAGCGCGATCGAGCGGATCCCAGTAGCCGTTCGACGTTCAGAAGGATAGATCGGCTTGCGGTGCAGGCCGATCTGGCGCCAGGTCAGCACCTCGAAGAACTCGTCGAGGGTGCCCGCGCCGCCCGGCAGGACCACGACCGCGTCCGAGTTCATGAACATCACCTTCTTGCGCTCGTGCATGTCCTCGGTGACGACGAGCGTCGTCAGGTCGCGCTTGCCGCTGCTCGCGGGCCAGCAGGTGCGTCGGGATGACGCCCAGCGTCGCGCGCCCGCCGCCTGGTGCGGCCGCGGCGCCTCGCCCATCAGGCCGACGTCGCCCGCGCCATAGACCAGCCGCCACCCCTCGTCCGCGATGAGCCGGCCAAGCGCCGGGCCTCCTCGGCGAAGGCCGGGGACTTGCCCGGGCGGGATCCGCAGAAAACGCAGACGGAACGAAGTGGAGCCATGACGGCAATCTTCCTGAAATCTTGTTGCTTTGCCGCTTGATATCGGGGTTTCTGTGGAAAGGACAAGCATGGGTCGGCCAAGACCCGGCAGGTGGCGGCAGGGGATGACCGCATGACGGCGTGGAAAGACATGGGCGCAGGCCTGCGTGCCCTGTTGGTCGGAGGAGGGGCCGCCGGGGTGCTTCGCGGTTGCGGCGTTTACTTTGTATGCGCCCTCGATCCCCGGGCCCCCCTTGAACCCTGCGGAAGATCCCTCGGATGCGCCCGTCGATTGCGGAGGCATCCGGCGCCGCCGATAACCGGCGGCCTCCGCGGGGCCGTCGGCGCCGCAGCCATCGCTCGCCGCGGCCGATCCCGGACCGAAGGCGTGGGGGCTACGGATGGCGCGTCGCCAGACGCCGCTGCGACCGCAGCTTCCCTGACCGATCCTTCGGCCCCGCCCGATCCCGCAGCCCCGGCCGAGGCGGGGAACAGGTGGCGGGCCTTGCCACGCCCGTGGGTGAGGCTCTGGCACCCGATCCGGGGGCGGAACCTGCGTCCGCCGCGCCCGCAACGCCGGTGGCAGAACCCGCCGCGACGCCGGATGTGCCGAAAGATCCCGTGGCGCCGTCGTTCGACGTGGTGCGGGTGGCCCGGATGGCGCGGCGGTGATCGCGGGCAGCGCCGAGGCGGGGTCCACGGTGTCGATCCGGGTGGACGGAGCAGAAGTCGCGACCGCCGAAGCCGACGTCAGGGGCAGTTTCGTCGCGTTGTTCACGCTCTTGCCAAGCCAGGCCGGGCGGGTGGTGACGCTTGTCGCCCGGTCGGGCAGTGGGAGAGAGGTTGGTTCGCTCGCCTCGGTTCTGCTGACGCCGACCACGGCGCCCGAGGTGGCCCCCGATGTCTCGACGGCCGAGGTCGTGCAACCTGACGCACCCGATACGGCCGATGCCGACCTGCCCGGCGGGGGCGCGCAGACAGCCGGGGGTGAACCCGCGCCGCCTGCCGCGGCCCCGACGGCCGTCCTGCTGACCGACGCGGGCGCGCAAGTGCTTGAACCCGCCGCGCTGGAACCGGCTTTCGCCAGGAACGTCACGATTGACGCGATCAGCTACTCCACCGAGGGCGACGTGCAGCTGTCCGGCCGGGGGGGGGCAGGGGCGACCGTCCGCCTTTACCTCGACAACCAGCCGATGCTGGAGACGACGATCGCGCCCGATGGTCGCTGGGCCGGCACGCTTCCCGCGATTGCGGCGGGGGTCTATACCCTGCGCGCCGACCAGCTTGCGGCGGATGGCAAGGTGCGGTCGCGGTATGAAACGCCCTTCCAGCGCGAGGCGCCGGAACTGCTGCGCGCGGCAGCACAGACCGGTGATGCCCCGGGCGCGGCGCAGCAGATCACCGTCCAGCCGGGCTTCACGCTCTGGCGCATCGCCCGCGAAAGCTATGGGCAGGGCGTGATGTACGTGCGTGTCTACGAGGCCAACAGGAACCAGATCCGCGACCCCGACCTGATCTATCCGGGTCAGGTCTTCACGGTGCCGGGGAACGAGTGATCGCCTTGGCCGTAGCGGCGGCTGGGCCGGCAGCAGGCCAACGACCTCGGGATGTTCCATGCAGCACTCGTTCAGCAGATAGGCGATGGTGCTGCCCATTCCGCCCGAGGTCGACGGTATAGAACACGTTGCGCGATGCCCGGCGGGACCGGATCAATCCCGGCCTGTTCCAGCGCCGAAAGATGAAACGAAAGCCGCGATGCGCCGAGCCCGAGGCGCAGCCCGATCTCGCCCGCCGAGAGCCCCGCATCGCCCTCCGGCATCAGCAGCCGGACAAGCTCCAGCCGATGTCTCGTGCGCCAGCGCCGACAGGGCGGCGAGGACTTTACTTCGATCCATCCTTCAACTACTCAAGAACCGTTGAACAATTGATACCCTAGGACCGCGTCCGGATCAACGGCCGCTCTCGGGATCGCGTCAGGGAAATGACGATGCGCAGCGTGACAAGAACGGCAAGCAGTGCCGACATCGGCAAACCGACGAACGGATTGCAGACGATGCGCCGGGTGCTTCCCTACCTCTGGCCCGATGGCCAGTCCTGGGTCAAGAAGCGCGTCATGCTGGCGCTGGTCGCACTGATCATCGGCAAGGTGATCTCGGTCAGCACGCCGTTTTTCTACAAGGCGGCCGTGGATGCGCTGGCGGGCGCAGCACCGGGATGACGCTTGGCTTCTGATGTATGGCGCGGTCGGTCTGACGGTGGCCTACGGCGTGGCGCGGCTGGGTGCCGTGGCCTTCAACGAACTGCGCGACGCGATCTTCGTGCGGGTTGGCCAGCGGGCCCTGCGGCGGCTCGCGCTTGAGACGTTCACCCATATCCATCGCCTGTCGATGCGCTATCACATCACCCGCAAGACGGGCGGGTCTGAGCCGGATCATCGAGCGCGGGGTGAAGGGCGTCGACTTTCTGTTGCGCTTCATGCTGTTCTCGATCGGGCCGCTGATCCTCGAACTCGCGATGGTCGCGGTCATCTTCGCGACGCTGTTCGGCTGGCAATACATGGCGGTCGTGCTGGTCACGATCGGGCTCTACGTCCTGTTCACCTTCCGGGTGACCGAATGGCGCGTCAAGATCCGGCGCGAGATGAACGATCAGGACACCGATGCCAACCAGAAGGCGATCGACAGCCTGCTGAACTTCGAGACGGTAAAGTACTTCGGCGCCGAAACGCGCGAGGCGGAACGCTATGACGGCGCGATGTCGCGCTATGAAGCTGCCGCGGTGCGCACCGGGCTGTCGCTGTCGCTTTCTGAACGTCGGGACAGGCGTTCATCATCACGACCGGCCTTGTGCTGGTCATGGGATGGCGGCGATGGGCGTGCAGAAGGGCATCCTGACCGTCGGCGATTTCGTCATGGTCAACGCCTACATGATCCAGATCACGCTGCCGCTCGGCTTTCTCGGCACCGTCTACCGCGAAATCCGGCAGGCGCTTGTCGACATGGGCGAGATGTTCGGCCTGCTCGGCGCAACCGGCCGAGATCACCGACAGCCCGGATGCGGCGGCGCTGCGCGTGAGCAGCGGCGAGGTCGTCTTCGACAAGGTCGAATTCGCCTACGATCCCGCCCGGCCGATCCTGCACGGGCATCAGCCTGCGCGTCGGCCCGGGCCAGACGGTTGCGCTGGTCGGCCCGTCGGGGTCGGGCAAGTCGACGATCGGGCGGCTGCTGTTTCGCTTCTACGATGTCACGGGCGGGGCGATCCGCATCGACGGGCAGGACCTGCGCGACGTGACGCAGGACAGCCTGCATGCCCAGATCGGCGTCGTGCCGCAGGATACGGTCCTCTTCAACGACACCGTCCTTTACAACATCGCCTATGGCAACCCCGCGGCCACACGCGAGCAGGTCGAGGCCGCGGCGCGCGCGGCCAAGATCCATGACTTCATCATGGCGCTTGCCGGACGGCTACGAGACCACGGTGGGCGAACGCGGACTGAAGCTGTCGGGCGGCGAAAAGCAGCGCGTCGGGATTGCCCGGACCCTGCTGAAGAATCCGCCGATCCTGCTGCTGGACGAGGCGACGAGCGCGCTCGACACCCAGACCGAGCGCGACATCCAGGACAGCCTGATGGCCATCGGGCAAGGGCCGCACAGTGATCGCGATCGCGCACCGGCTTTCGACCATTGCCGATGCCGACCGGATCGTGGTGCTCGACAGGGGCGGGATCGAGGAAGAGGGGACGCACGAGGAGCTTCTGGCCAGGAATGGCGCGCTATGCCGCGATGTGGGCGCGCCAGACCTCCGAGATGGCGAGCTTCGATCGTGCTGGCCCGTTTCGAGGAACGGGAGTCCGACCGTTTCTCTGCGCGCGACGATGCGGTGCCACACACCTTCGCGGTCTGATCGGGGCCGGCGGGGCGCCAATGGCGGCCGCGCGTCGTAGCGCCTTGGCAATCCCGCGCGATCCCGTGTAAGACATGAGCCACTGCAATGGAGGCCCCGCGTGAGCAACCCGGAAAGTTTCATCGACGAGGTGACCGAAGAGGTTCGCCGCGACAAGCTTTTCGGATATCTGCGCCGTTACGGCTGGATCGGATTGCTTGCGGTGGTTCTGATCGTCGGCGGTGCCGCGTGGCGCGAATACCAGATTTCGGTCTCAACGGCCGAGAGCCGCGCCTTTGGCGATGCCGTCCTGACCGCCCTCGACGAGGACGACGCCGCAGCGCGCGAGGCGGCGCTGGCGCAGGTTCCCGCACCCGGACAGCGTGCGGGCATCTTGGGGCTGCTTCTGTCCACCGATCCCGCCAGCGACCGTGCGGCGACGCTCGCGGCGCTCGAGGCGGTGGCGGCAGACGCGGAACTTCCCGACAGCTACCGTGATCTTGCGGTCCTGCGCCGCGTGATGGTTGCGGGGCCGGAATTGCCCGTTGCGGAACGTCAGGCCCTGCTCGATCAGATCGCCGTCCCGGGGCGCCCGTTCCGGACACTGGCCGAGGAACAGAAGGCGCTTCTTCAGATCGAGGCGGGCGACACTGCCGCGGCTATTGCCGCGCTCGACCGACTTCGACAGGACCAGGAGGCGACAGCGGGCCTGCGCAACAGGGCCGAGCAGTTGATTGTCGCGCTTGGCGGCACGCCTGTTGCGCAATGATGCGGGCAACCCACCAACAGCCTGGGCCGGGGAGACGGTGATGCGGAACGGTTTAGCGGTGTTGCTCGCATGCGGGCTTCTGGCGGGATGCGCCGAAAAAGAGGTGATCCTGGCGGGCGAACGATTCGACGTGACGGTTCCGCTGGAAGAGGCCCTGCCGCGAGAAGGCGCGCCTGCGCCCAAGCCACCTGTCGAGACGAACCGCAGCCAGCCCATCAGCCTGCCCGCGCCCGTCACCTTGTCGGAATGGACCCATCGGGGCAGCAACACCCGCCATCTGGCGCCGCACCTCGCGATCTCGTCCCAGCCGGTCCGGATCTGGAGCGCGTCGATTGGCGAGGGCGAGTCCCGCAGGTACCGGATCGCGACCACTCCGGTGGCGTCGGGCGGGCGGGTCTTCACGCTTGATGCGCGGTCAGGTCTGACGGCCACCGCAACCTCGGGCGGGACGCTCTGGCAGACCAGCCTCGTGCCGGTGACCGATCGCGGCGGCGAGGCGTCGGGCGGCGGCCTGGCCTTCGGCGAGGGCAAGTTGTTCGTGACGACCGGCTTTGGTGAGTTGATCGCGATCGACCCGGCTTCGGGTGGCATCATCTGGCGGCAATGGCTGCGGGCGCCGGTAACGGGTGCGCCAACGGTTTCGGGCGGCATCGTCTATGTCGTCTCGCGCGATAACACGGCCTGGGCCGTCGGTGCCGATGACGGTCTGGTGCGATGGGAATTCCCGGGATCGCCCTCGACCGCGGGCGTGGTGGGCGGGGCCGGCCCGGCGATGGCCGACCGACTGGTGGTCTTGCCGTTTCCAAGCGGCGAACTCGTCGGCGCGTTGCGTCAGGGCGGGGTAAAGGTCTGGACGGCCTCGGTGGTCGGCAAGCGGGTGGGCCGCGCCTATGGCGTCGCCTCCGAGATCACCTCGGACCCGGTGGTCGCAGGGGGCGTGACTTATGTCGGAAACGCCAGCGGCCGGATGCTGGCGCTGGACACCGCCTCGGGCGACACGATCTGGGAGGTTACCGATGGCGCCGTCTCGCCGGTCGCTGTCGCGGGCGGGTCGGTCTTCCTCGTCAACGACCAGGGGGAACTCGTGCGGCTGAACGCCGCGAGCGGCGAGACGATCTGGCGCGCCGGACTGCCCTATTTCACCGCGACGAAACCGCGCAAGATCGAAGGCGATCTACGCCCACTACGGCCCGATCCTTGCCGGCGGGCGGCTGATGGTGGCGTCATCCGACGGTCTGTTGCGCTTCTTTAGCCCCACGGATGGCGCACTCGTCGGGTCGGTCGAGATCCCCGACGGGGCCGCGACCCGGCGCCGGTCGTCGTGGGCGGCACGATCTATGTGGTCAGCAAGACCGGACAACTTCACGCTTTCCGCTGAGGCGGGATGCGTGTAAGGCCAGCCGCCTGACCGATCCCCGAGCCTTCGGAGGGCGCCATGAGCTTTACCCTTGCCATCGTGGGCGGCCCAACGTGGGCAAGTCGACGCTGTTCAACCGCCTCGTGGGGCGCAAGCTTGCGCTGGTCGACGACCAGCCCGGCGTGACGCGCGACCTGCGCGAAGGGGACGCCCGGATCTTCGACCTGCGCTTCACCGTGATCGACACGGCCGGGCTCGAGGAAGTCACGGACGACAGCCTTCAGGGCCGGATGCGCCGGTCTGACCGAACGCGCCGTCGAAATGGCCGATGTCTGCCTGTTCCTGATCGACGGCCGCGTCGGCGTCACCCCGACCGACCAGGTGTTCGCCGACATCCTGCGCAGCAAGAACGCCCGGGTGTTCCTTGGCGTGAACAAGGCCGAGGGCAAGGCGGGCGATGCCGGCGCTATTGAGGCCTATTCGCCTGGGCCTTGGCGAACCGATCCGCTGTCGGCCGAGCATGGCGAGGGGATGGACGACCTTTACCGTGAGTTGCGCCCGCTGGAAGGCGAATTCGCCGAGCGTCGAGGCCGAGAATGCCCCGCAGGTCGATCTGGACCTGTCCGAGGAAGAGGCCGAGACTGAGGCCGACGAGACCGCCCATTACCCGACGGTCAAGAAACCGCTCCAGATCGCGGTGATCGGCCGTCCGAACGCTGGAAAATCGACGCTGATCAACAAGATCCTCGGCGAGGACCGGCTGCTGACCGGGCCCGAGGCCGGGATCACCCGCGATGCGATCTCCGTCCGCGCCGAATGGCAGGGCACCCCGATCCGGATCTTTCGATACCGCCGGCATGCGCAAGAAGGCCCGGATCACCGACAAGCTGGAAAAGCTGTCCGTCGCGGACGGCATCCGCGCCGTGCGCTTTGCCGAGGTCGTGGTGGTGCTGCTGGATGTGGAAATCCCCGTTCGAGGTGCAGGACCTGCGGATCGCGGACTTATGCCGAAACCGAAGGCCGGGCGGTCGTGGTCGCGGTCAACAAGTGGGATCTTGAGGACGACAAGCAGGAAAAGCTGGCCGAGCTGAAAGAAATGTTCGACCGGCTCCTGCCGCAATTGCGCGGGGCACCGCTGGTCACTGTCAGCGCCAAGACGGGCGGGGCCTTGACCGGCTGCATGACGCGATCCGCAAGGCGCATGAGGTCTGGAACCGCCGCATCCCGACTGCGCGGCTGAACACCTGGCTTGGAGCGATGACCGAGGCGCACCCGCCACCGGCCCCGGGCGGCCACCGGATCAAGCTGCGCTACATGACCCAGGTCAAGACCCGGCCGCCGGGCTTCATGATCAAGTGCTCACGCCCGGATGAGCTGCCGGAAAGCTACAAGCGCTATCTGGTCAACGGCTTGCGCGACCATTTCGACATGCCCGGCACGCCGATCCGGTCTGTTCCTGCGCAGCCAGGGCGACGAAGAACCCGTGGAAGGATCGCAAGTTCCACACGCCAGTCGCGGCTGCGCAAGCACATGGACGGCAAGGCCGGGAGAACGGCATCCGCCGCGAACGACACGCTGAAAGTCGTTGTCATGAAGCGTTTTTCTGCTCTGGGCCGCCCGGCCAACAGTCGTGCTTCGGCCGGTGGCGCGCCTAGTCGCTGCGGATGACGTGCCGCACGGCCGCGGCCATCACCGCGATCCCGGTCAGGGCGAGTGCGGTCACCGGAAGGTTGTCGGCGGCGTTGCGCGACGATCACGCCGACCAGTGCCCAGATCACCGTCAGGCCGTATACCGGCGTCCGGGCCGGCGCATCTGCACGGTCACCGCGATGGCCAGCACCAGCGCCAGCATCGCGAGCGGCCGATCCGGTGTCGCACAGCCAGCCGATACCCCACGAGCAGTACCCCGACCGACACCGCCGAGTCGCCGCCGATAAGCCAGCCGGCAAAGATCGCCACGGGTGCCAACAAGCAGCCAGCGGTCGGGCCGCGCCGGGGTCAGCGCGCAGGGCGATCAGCGATCGCTCCGCAGCCATGATCCGATCAGGATCGTGCCCCAGAGCGGCGAGCGCCCCGCCATCCAGAGCCAGACCGCCCCGACCGCCAGCGCCACCGACCAGGGGCGGCGCACGGCATCCCAGGCCGGGTCGTCGGCGCGCTTCCAGAGCCCGTATGCCGCATGCGCCGTCAGCCAGAGGTAGATCACGCTCCAGATCGAGAAGGCGTAGCCTGCCGGCTGGATCGCAGGCCGATCGAGGCGGATCGGGAACTGCGCCGGGTCATAGCCCCGGAATTCGGGCGTGACGAGCGGCGAGAGTCCGAAGGCAAGCGCCATCAGAAGAACGATCAGCGGTTTGGGGTTCATGGCGGGGTCTTTCGCGGCTGGCCGGACCCGAAGGCGCGGGATGTTCTGGGCAAGGTGGCGCTACCGGGCGGCGGGGCAAGCGGCCCGCCCATGCCGCGCGCCCCGGACCCTCGTTGCCCGGGTGGCGCTGCGCGACTGGCGGGTTGCACTCTGCGGGGTGCCGCGGGCGAGGGATCAAGCCGACGCGGGTCGGCATAATCGGCGATCGGACACCTCAGACAAGCGATCCCTCCGCCGTGATCCGGGTCTTGCCGCCAAGATAGGGCACCAGCGCCGGCGGCAGATCGACGGAGCCGTCGGCCTGCTGGCCGTTCTCCAGCACGGCGATCAGGCAGCGCCCGACGGCAAGGCCCGAGCCGTTCAGCGTATGCGACGAACTCCGGCTTGCCGCCACCCGCAGGACGGATAGCGCGCGTTCATCCGCCGGGCCTGAAAGTCGCCGCAGATCGAGACCGACGAGATTTCGCGGTAGGTGTTCTGGCCGGGCAGCCAGACCTCGAGGTCATGGGTCTTTTGCGCGCCAAAGCCCATGTCGCCGGTGCAAAGCACGACGGTGCGGTAGGGCAGGCCCAGCCGTTCCAGCACCGCCTCGGCGCAGCGCGTCATCCGGTCATGTTCGGCCAGCGCGGTGTCGGGCGTGCGGATCGTCACCATCTCGACCTTCTCGAACTGGTGCTGGCGCAGCATCCCGGCGGTATCCTTGCCCGCGCTGCCCGCTTCGGAGCGGAAGCACTGGGTATGGGCGGTCATGCGGAGGGGCAGGGCTGCCTCGTCCAGAATATCGCCCGCGACCGTATTGGTCAGCGTCACCTCGGACGTGGGGATCAGCCACCAGCCGTTGGTCGTCTGATAGCTGTCCTCGGCGAATTTCGGCAACTGGTTGGTGCCGATACATCGCCTCGTCCTTCACCAGAACCGGGGTCCAGGTCTCGGTCAGGCCGTGTTCGGTGGTGTGCAGGTATCCAGCATGAACTGCGCCAGTGCCCGGTGGACGCGGGCGACGGCGCCGCGCAGACACCACGAAGCGGCTGCCCGACAGTTTCGCGGCGGTTTCGAAATCCATGCCGGCTTTGACGCCGGCAATGTCGAAATGCTCCATCGGGGTGAAGTCGAGGCTGCGCGGCGTGCCCCAGCGGCGGATTTCGACGTTGTCGGTCTCGTCCGGGCCCTCGGGCACTTCGTCCAGCGGCAGGTTCGGGATGCGCGAGCAGGAGGTCGCGCAGCCGTGCATCCTCGGTGGCGGCCTCGTCGGTCAGGCGCGCGATTTCGGCCTTCTTCTCGGCCACCAGCGCGCGCAGGCGCTCGAACTCGGCCTCGTCGCCGCGCGCCTTGGCGGCCCCGACCTCCTTGCGAGGCGCGCGTTCTGGTCGGCCTGCGCGGTTTCGGCGGCCTGAATCCTCGCTGCGCCGCGCCTCGTCGACCTCGAGCAGCAGCAATCGGCCGACATGCCCGGCAGGCCGCGCCGCGCGAGGGCGGCATCGAAGGCGGCGGGATTTTCGCGGATGGCGCGGATGTCGTGCATGGCGTCCTCTGGGCATGGCCTGGCTTTGGTGCCCCCTATGCCCGAGCGCGGGACGGTTTTCAAATCCTGTCTGCCCTGCGCGATCCTGTGACCGCCGTTGCGCGGGCCGGATTGGGGGCGCGCACGTCCGGCAAAGGGTCGACATGGTTTGGGTTGCGAATGTTTCTGGGGCGGGCGAATTGCACAACCGGGCAGGCGTCTCTACATCCGCTGGGCGCCACGCGGCGCGGCCCCGGCGACCGGGCGGGTCGCGGGGGCGCGGCCTTGCCATCCCCGCACCCCGCAGATAGGGTGCGCCACCATAATTCCGGGGTCCGGACCACCGACCCCCGACGAAAGGACGACCGATGTTCGTAACCCCCGCCTTTGCCCAGGCCGCCACGAGCCGCGCGCCGGCGGCGCCTTCGCCAGTTTCGTGCCGCTGATCCTGATCTTCGCGATCATGTACTTCCTGCTGATCCGCCCGCAGCAGAAGAAGCTGAAGGAACACAAGGCCATGGTCGAGGCGCTGCGCCGGGGCGACCAGGTGGTGACCCAAGGCGGGATCATCGGCAAGGTCAGCGAAGGTGAACGATGACGGCGATGATCGAGGTGGAGATCGCCGAGGGCGTGAGGGTCAAGGTGCTCGCGCCACACCATCGCGCAGGTCCTGTCCAAGACCGAACCCGCCGCCTGATCCGCGTCCCGCTTACGCCGGACCCTTCGCATGAACAGCCCCCTGTGGAAGCGCATCCTCATCTGGGGCGTCTGCGCCCTTGGGTCTGGCCTGACGCGCTTCCGAACGTCTTCTACAGCCGTGTCGAGCAGCACAACGACGCGGCGGCGGCCATAGCGGCCGCCGGCGGGGCCGCGACGCCCGAACAGGAGGCCGCGCTGGCCGAATGGCCGGCGATGGATGCCCTCGGGGCTGGTCAACCTTGGCCTCGACCTGCGCGGCGGGGCGCATCTTCTGGCCGAGGTGCAGGTGGCCGATGTCTACAAGGACCGGATCGACGCTGTTGTGGCCCGAGGTGCGCGACGCGCTGCGCGCGGAACGCGCGACGGTCGGCAACGTGCGCCGGCAGCCCTCGCCGGACGGCGTTCTGCGGGTCCAGATCGCCGATCCCGCGGGGATCGCGCGGGCCGTCGAGGTGATGCGCGGGCTGGCCTCGCCGGTGGTCACGCTGACGGGCGTCGGGCAGAACGACATCGAGGTGACGGCCGAGGGCCACGACATCATCGTGCAATTGTCCGAGGCCGAGCGGGCCGCGACCGATACGCGCACGATCCAGCAATCGCTGGAGATCATCCGCCGCCGCGTCGACGAGGTCGGCACGCGCGAACCGACGATCCAGCGCCAGGGCGACGACCGGATCCTGATCCAGGTGCCCGGGATCGGATCGGCGGCCGAGCTGAAGGCGCTGATCGGCACGACGGCGCGGCTGACCTTCAACCCGGTGGTCGGGGCGCACGACCGATGCCGCGCGCACCGTGCCCGGGCCGCGCAACATGCTCTGCCGTCGATGGACGAGGAGGGCGTGTTCTACATTCTCGAGCAGACCCCGGTCGTGACGCGGCGAGGAACTGGTCGACGCGCAGCCCTCGTTCGACCAGAACGGCCGCCCGGCGGTCAGCTTCCGCTTCAACCCGACCGGCGCGCGGAAGTTCGGCGACTACACGGCGGCCAACATCGGCCAGCCCTTCGCCATCGTGCTGGACGACGAGGTGATCTCGGCCCCCGTGATCCAGTCGGCACATCCCCGGCGGGTCGGGGATCATCACCGGCAGCTTCACGGTCGAGGAATAGCACGCAACTGGCCGTGCTGCTGCGCGCGGGGGCGCTGCCGGCGGAGACTGATCTTCCTCGAGGAACGCACGATCGGGCCGGAACTGGGCCAGGACAGCATCGACGCGGGCAAGATGGCGGCCGTGGTCGCGCATGGTGGCGGTCGTGGTCTTCATGTGGGCGTCCTACGGCTTTTCGGCGTGTTCGCCAACATCGCGCTGGGGGTCAACATCGCGCTGATGTTCGCCGCTCTGTCGGTCGATTGGCGGCACGCTGACGCTGCCGGGCATCGCGGGGATCGTGCTGACCATCGGGATGGCGGTTGATGCCAACGTGCTGGTCTTCGAACGCATCCGCGAGGAGTTGCGCACCGCACAAGGCCCGGCACGCGCGATCGAGCTTGGCTATGAACGGCGCTGTCGGCGATCATCGACGCCAACATCACCACCTTCATCACGGCGAGTGTCCTGTTCATGGTGGGGGCGGGGCCGGTGCGCGGTTTTGCCATCACGCTGGGGATCGGCATCATCACGTCGGTCTTCACCGCGCTCTTCGTGACACGCGGCATCATCGAGGTCTGGTACGGCTGGCGCCGCCCCAAGACCGTGACCGTATAGGGAGTGGGTGCGCATGCGTCTGAGACTTGCCCCCGAACATACCAAGATCGACTTCTTCAGGTATCAGGCGCGTGACTTTCGGCGGCTCGATGATGCTGACGGTCGTGGCCATCGTCCTCTGGGCCGTCATGGGGCTGAACTTCGGCATCGACTTTCGCGGCGGCACGACGATCCGCACCGAATCGACCCAGCCGGTCGATGTCGGGGCCTATCGCGCGGCGCTTTCGGCGCTGGAACTGGGCGACGTGCCGATCACCGAGGTGTTCGACCCGTCCTTCCGCGAGGATCAGCATGTGGCGCAGATCCGCATCGCCTCGCTGGACGGGGTCGAGGCGGTCACGCCCGAGACGATCCTTGCGGTCGAAGACGCGCTCAAGGCGCGTGACCCCGCGATCACCTTTCCGGCGGTGGAATCCGTCGGCCCCAAGGTATCGGGCGAGCTGATCCGGAGCGCGATCCTGGCCATGGTTGCGGCCACGGCGGGTATCCTCGTCTATATCTGGCTGCGGTTCGAATGGCAATTGCCGTAGGATGCGGTGGTGGCATTGGTGCATGACGTGTTCATCACCATCGGGGTCTTCGCGCTGTTCCAGATCAAGTTCGACCTTGCGATCATCGCGGCGCTGCTGACGATCCTGGGCTATTCGATCAACGATACCGTCGTGGTCTTCGACCGGCTGCGCGAGAACCTGATCAAGTACAAGACAATGCCGCTGCGCGACGTGATGAACCTGTCGGTGAACGAAACCCTGAGCCGGACGCTGATGACCTCGGACACGACGCTGATCGCGCTGGGCGCCATGCTGATCTTCGGCGGCGACGTGATCCGGGGCTTTGCCTTTGCGATCTTCTTTGGCGTGGTGCTGGGCACCTATTCGTCGGTGTTCGTGGCCAAGAACCTTGTGCTGATGCTGGGTCTGGACCGTGGCGACAAGCCGAAGAAGGACGAACCGGGCAACGAGTTCGCCAATATCGACGCCTGACGGAGGCGGGATGCGGCTGACCGAGATCACCTATGGCGAGGCGCTGCCGATCGAGGGGTATGGCCCCGGCTTCTTCCGGATCGGCGGCAAGGTGGTGCAAGGGCCGGTCCTGATTTCGCCCTGGAAGGCCGAAAGCTGGGGCGGGATCGACGATGCTGGCGACCATCCTGGCGCTCGCCGAGAAGATCGACGTGCTGTTCGTGGGGACGGGGGCCGAGATCGCCCATGTCCCGCAGGCGTTCCGCGCGGGGATCGAGGCCTCGGGCATCGGGGTCGAAGTGATGAATTCCCCGGCCGCCTGCCGCACCTACAACGTGCTTCTGTCGGAGGGCCGGCGCATTGCCGTAGCCCTGCTGCCGGTGTGAGGCCGTGCGCCCCCGCCCTGTCGCATTAGGTCGGAGCGGATGGACCTGATCCTGAGCGATGTGGCCTGCGCGCGCGGCGGCGTGAGGGTGCTGGAGGGCATAAACCTGCGTCTGTCGGGCGGGCAGGCCCTGGTGCTGCGCGGGCCGAACGGGATCGGCAAGACGACGCTCCTGCGCACCCTCGCGGGGCTGCAGCCGCCGACCGCCGGCCGGATCGTGGCCCCACCCGAGGCGATTGCCTATGCCGCCCATGCCGACGGGCTGAAGGCGACGCTGACGCGTGGCGGAGAACCTGCGGTTCTGGGCCGCGATCCACGGCAAGAGGGGCGTGGACGCGGCGCTTGGTGCGATGGATCTGGGCGCGGCTGCGCGACCGCCCGGCGCGCAACCTGTCGGCGGGGCAGAAGCGGCGGCTGGGGCTTGCGCGGCTCTTGGTCACCGGCCGGCCGCTCTGGTTGCTGGACGAGCCGACCGTCTCGCTCGATGCCGGCGTCGGTCGCGCTTTTTGCCGACGTGGTGCGTGCCCATCTGGCGGCGGGCGGGGCCGCGCTGATCGCCACGCCATATCGACCTCGGGCTTGCCGGGGCGACGGGCTCGACCTCGGGCCGTTCCGCGCGCGCGGTGGGCCGGCGCGGCGAGGCGCGTTCGACGAGGCGTTCGGATGATCGCGCTTCTGATGCGCGATCTGCGGCTGGCGATCCGGGCCGGGGGCGGGTTCGGCCTGGGGCTTGCGTTCTTTCTGCTGGTCGCGGTGCTGGTGCCGCTTGGCGTCGGGCCCGAGGCCGGGGTGCTGTGGCCGGATCGCGCCCGGGATCCTGTGGGTCGGCGCGCTTCTGGCCTGCCTGCTGTCGCTCGACCGGATCTTTGCGCTGGACTGCGAGGACGGATCGCTCGACCTTCTGGCGACCGCGCCGGTGCCGCTGGAGGGGGTGGTGGCGGTCAAGGCGCTGGCGCACTGGCTGGTGACCGGGCTGCCGCTGACGCTGGCGGCGCCGGTGCTGGCGGTGCTGCTGAACCTTGCGCCGGCCGGGCTATGTCTGGCTGGTGGTGTCGCTGCTCGCTGGGAACGCCGGCGCTGTCGATGATCGGGGCCTTCGGGGCGGCGCTGACCGTCGGGCTGAAGCGCGGGCGGGCTGCTGATGTCGCTGCTGGTCCTGCCGCTCTACGTGCCGACGCTGATCTTTGGGGCCGAGGTGGTGCGGCGCGGCGCCGAGGGGCATGGCTGTGGCGCACGCCGCTCTTGCTGCTCGCGGGGATCACGGCGGGGGCTGCGGCACTTCTGCCCTTTGCGGCGGCTGCGGCGCTCCGCGTCAATCTGCGCTGAGCGCGGCGATGTGGCTCTTGAGCCTTGCTGCAAACCGGCCTAGGTGAGGCGCCATGTCGCTTTGGGAATACGCCAACCCGAAGAAATTCATGGAGACTTTCGGCCCGGGTTCTGCCCTGGGTCGCGGGGCTGGCGGCGCTGTGCCTTGTCGTCGGGCTGATCTGGGGTTTCTTCTTCACGCCCGACGATTTCCGGCAGGGATCGACCGTCAAGATCATCTACCTGCATGTTCCTTCGGCGATGATGGCGATCAATGCCTGGGCGA
Organism: uncultured Alphaproteobacteria bacterium; assembly: GCA_963700485.1. Lineage (GTDB taxonomy): Bacteria > Pseudomonadota > Alphaproteobacteria > Rhodobacterales > Rhodobacteraceae > Aliitabrizicola. The sequence continues at coordinate 68,012 of CAVOXQ010000015.1, read as the reverse complement.
TGATGCTGGTCACCTCGCTGATCTGGCTGGTACGGCGCCATCATGTCAGTGCGCTTGCCGCCAAGGCCGCGGCCCCGGTCGGCCTGACCATGACGCTGATCGCGCTGGTCACGGGCGCGCTCTGGGGGCAGCCGATGTGGGGGACGTGGTGGGCCTGGGATCCGCGGCTGACCTCGTTCCTGATCCTGGTCCTGTTCTACCTCGGCTATATCGCGCTCTGGTCGGCGGTCGAGGATCCGGACACGGCGGCCGACCTGACGAGCGTGCTCTGCCTCGTCGGGTCGGTCTTTGCGGTGCTGAGCCGCTATGCGGTGAACTTCTGGAACCAGGGCCTGCATCAGGGGGCGTCGCTGTCGCTCGACAAGCAGGAAAACGTGGCGGATGTGTTCTGGCTGCCGCTGGTGGTATGCATCGCGGGGTTCGTGCTGCTGTTTCTGGCGCTGGTGCTGCTGCGCACCCGGACCGAGATCCGGGCGCGGCGGCTGGCGGCGCTTCTGGCGCGGGAGCGGATGGCATGATGCCGGAACTGGGAAAATACGCGACCGTCGTGCTGTCGTCCTATGCGGCGGGGCTGGTCCTGCTGGGGGTGCTCGTCGCGCTCAGCCTGTGGCGTGCCGGCCGTGTCCGGGCGCAACTGCGCGTGGTCGAGGCGCGGCAGGAGCGTGCGCATGGCTAGGGTCTTGATGGCTGTTCCGCCAATCCTGTTCGCGGGGCTTGCCGCGCTGTTCTGGGTGGGCATGCACCGCGACGATCCCGATGCATTGCCCTCGGCGCTGGTCGGGCGCGAGGCGCCGGCGGTCGCGGTGGTGGCGCTGGGTGGTGCGCCGGTTCTTGACGATGCGCTGCTGCGCGCGCCGGGGGTGAAGCTGGTGAATTTCTGGGCGAGCTGGTGCGCGCCCTGCCGGGCGGAGCATCCGATGCTGAGCGAGATCGCGGCGACAGGTGTCCCGATCCACGGCGTGAACTACAAGGACAAGCCGGAAAACGCGCTCGCCTTCCTGGACGATCTCGGCAATCCGTTCACCGCGATGGGGGCCGACGAAAGTGGCCGGATGGGGCTCGACTGGGGCCTCTACGGTGTGCCCGAAACCTTCGTGATCGACGGTGCGGGCAAGGTCGTGCTGCGCTTTGCCGGGCCGGTGACGCGCGCGGTGATGGAGGACACGATCCTGCCGGCAATCGCGGCGGCCGGCCCATGAGGGCCCGGGCACGGGCCGCCGCGGTATTGCTGGCAGGCCTGATCGCCGGAGCCGGCGCGGCGGAGGCCCGGCCCGGCACACCCGGCCCGCAGTATTTCGCCGGCACCTATGAGCGCGTGGGGCGCGGCGGCGGCGCGCTGCCCGGGCTGATCAACGATCGGGTGACGATCACCGCCGTCGGGCAGGCGGTCGCGATCCGCGCCTGTCGGGGACCGCAGACACTGATGGGGTTCGGCCCGGCGTTCGAGATCGAGCACCTGATGACCGGGGCGCAGGCGGGGGTTCCCGTCGACTGCCTGTTCCACAACAATGGTTACAACCGCCCGATCCTGACCTGCCGTGCCGGCGACGGGGCGAGCTATACGCTCTGGCCGGTCAGCGACGTGGCGGCGGACACGCCGCTCGACTGCGCGGGATAACGCGGGGCGCGGAGGGGACGGCAGGGGGCGCTGCCCCCTCTTGGCCTGCGGCCAATTCACCCCCGGGGTATTTCCTGCAAGAAAGAAACCGCGAACCGGGGCCGATCGCGGTCTGGCGCCCCGATGCCAGTCCCCAACTGGCTTTCGGGCGGTGCGCGATCCTCTCGCGCTTGTGCGAGGGAATGGGCGGAGGTGATCACGCGCCGGCGGTGGCGAAGACGGCGATCAGGAGGAGAAAACCCATCACCTCGAGCCAGGGCATCGACGGCAGGGCCGTGCGGGGCCCATGCATGGCGCGGGTGCGGTCGTCGCAGGTGCCCCGAGCGGGCGCGTGGCGGCCGTGACTGGCGACGCGGCCGCGGCCGTTTCGGGTCGCAAACGGATCGCGCGAAGGATCGGTGGCGGGATGGGTCTGGACCAGCAGATCGATAGGGGCAGGCGGCATTCGGACGCTCCGGACTTGGGACGGCGTCAGGATGGCGCTGCAAGCTTAACAACAGCGAAAGGCCCGGGTTTGCCCGGGCCTTCGATCCGGAAACATTCCGTTTCCGTTCAGGCCGATGCGGCGAGGTTGCGCAGCACGTAGTGCAGCACGCCGCCATGTTCGACGTATTCGATCTCGATCTCGGTATCGATCCGGCACTTGATCTGGATCGTGCGTTCCTTCCCGTCGGCATAGGTGATCGTGCAGGGCACCAGGCTCAGCGGTTTCAGATCGCCCGCCAGCCCGTCGATCGACACCGTCTCGTCACCCTTGAGGCCCAGCGTCTTGCGCGTCTCGCCGCCGGTGAACTCGAACGGGATGACGCCCATGCCGACGAGGTTGGAGCGGTGGATCCGCTCGAAACTCTCGGCGATGACGGCCTTGACGCCCAGCAGGGCCGTGCCCTTGGCCGCCCAGTCGCGGCTGGAGCCCGCGCCGTATTCGATGCCCCCGAAGATCACCAGCGGCGTGCCTTCGGCCTGATAGGCCATCGCGGCATCGAAGATCGAGGTCTGCTCGCCGTCGGGGCCGAGGGTGTAGCCGCCTTCGACGCCGTCCAGCATCTCGTTCTTGATGCGGATGTTGGCGAAGGTGCCGCGCATCATCACCTCGTGGTTGCCGCGCCGCGAGCCGTAGGAGTTGAACGCGCTGACCGGAACCTGGCGTTCGCTCAGGTATTTGCCGGCCGGCGTCGTGGCCTTGAACGATCCCGCCGGGCGAGATGTGGTCGGTGGTGATCATGTCGCCCAGCAACGCCAGGATCGCGCGCGCCCGAGATGTCCGTGATGGTGCCCGGGGTCTCGGGACATGCCCTGGAAATAGGGCGGGTTCTGGATGTAGGTCGAGGTGGGCGGCCAGTCGTAGGTCTCGCTGTCGGTGATCTTCGACCGCCTGCCACTTCTCGTCGCCCTTGAAGACATCGGCGTATTTCTTCTGGAACGCTGCGCGGGTGACGGTCTTTTGCACCAGATCGGCGATTTCCTGGTTGGTCGGCCAGATGTCCTTGAGGTAGACGGGCTTGCCGTCCTTGCCGGTGCCGAGCGGGTCGGTCGTCAGGTCGATGTTCATGTCGCCCGCCAGCGCATAGGCCACGACCAGCGGCGGCGAGGCGAGGTAGTTGGCGCGCACGTCCGGCGAGATCCGGCCCTCGAAGTTGCGGTTGCCCGACAGGACGGCGGTCGCGACGAGGTCGCTGTCGGCGATGGCCTTCGGAGATCTCCGGCTCGCAAGCGGGCCGGAGTTGCCGATGCAGGTGGTGCAGCCGTAGCCCACGAGGTTGAAGCCGATGGCGTCGAGGTCCTCCTGCAGGTCGGCGGCCTCGAGGTATTCCGACACGACCTGGCGATCCGGGTGCGAGCGAGGTCTTGACCCAGGGCTTGCGGTTCAGACCGAGGGCGCGGGCCTTGCGCGCCACCAGGCCCGCGCCGATCATCACATAGGGGTTCGAGGTGTTGGTGCAGGAGGTGATCGAGGCGATCACGACCGTGCCGTCGCGCAGCGTGTAGTCCTCGCCCTCGACCCGGGCGGTCTTGCGGGCGTCGACCGGGGGGACGAGGGCGCAGGGCCTTCGGAGGCCATCTCGACCGCTGGTGCGGTATAGTCGATGCCGCGATATTCGCAGACGGTCTTGGAGAAGCCTCGGGCCGCGCGTCGAGCGGCGTGTAATCCTGCGGGCGCTTGGGGCCGGAGATGGCCGGAACGATGGTGCCCATGTCGAGTTCCAGCGTGGAGGTGTAGACCGGATCGTAGTCCGCATCGCGCCACATGCCGTTGGCCTTGGCATAGGCCTCGACCAGGGCGATGCGCGCCTCGTCGCGGCCGGTCTGGCGCAGGTAGCGCAGGGTTTCGTCGTCGATCGGGAAGAAGCCGCAGGTGGCGCCGTATTCGGGCGCCATGTTGGCGATGGTCGCGCGGTCGGCCAGCGGCAGGTGGTCGAGCCCGTCGCCGTAGAATTCGACGAACTTGCCGACGACGCCATGCTTGCGCAGCATCTGCACGACCTTGAGCACGAGGTCGGTCGCGGTGGTGCCTTCGAGCATCTGGCCGGTCAGCTTGAAGCCCACGACCTCGGGGATCAGCATCGAGACGGGCTGGCCCAGCATCGCGGCCTCGGCCTCGATCCCGCCGACGCCCCAGCCGAGCACGGCAAGGCCGTTGACCATGGTGGTGTGGCTGTCGGTGCCGACGAGCGTGTCGGGATAGGCGACAAGGTCGCCGTTCTGGTCGGTGTCGGTCCAGACGGTCTGGGCCAGGTATTCGAGGTTGACCTGATGGCAGATGCCGGTGCCGGGCGGCACGACGCGGAAGTTGTTGAACGCTTTCTGGCCCCATTTCAGGAAGACGTAGCGTTCCATGTTGCGCTCATATTCGCGGTCGACGTTCATCTGGAAGGCGCGCGGCGTTGCCGAATTCGTCGATCATCACCGAGTGGTCGATGACCAGATCGACCGGGTTGAGCGGGTTGATCTTCTGCGCGTCGCCGCCGAGCCCGAGGATCCCGTCGCGCATCGCGGCAAGGTCGACGACGGCCGGGACGCCGGTGAAGTCCTGCATCAGCACGCGGGCCGGGCGATAGGCGATCTCGCGCGGGTTCTTGCCGCCCTTTTCGCCCCAGTCCGCGAAGGCCCGGATGTCGTCGACGCGTGACGGTCTTGCCATCCTCGAAGCGCAGCATGTTCTCGAGCACGACCTTGAGCGCGGCGGGCAGCCGCGCGAAGGCGCCAAGACCGGCGGCCTCGGCGGCGGGGATCGAGTAGTAGGAGACGGTCTGGCCGCCGGCGGTGAGGGTCTTGCGGGTCTTCGTGCTGTCATGTCCGACGGTGACGGTCATTCTGGCCTCCTGGCTGGGATGCGGGATCGGTTGCGTGATGCCCTCTGGCGGGGAGTCGCGCAAGCTTCGCGGACATTGTATGCAATTGTATGCCGAATATCCAGCCCTTTCGTCACCCGAAAATGCACCGATCACGCGGCGTTCACGCCACAGGGCGGGGCGGCTCGCAATTCCTTGATTGGCGCGGGCGGGGGGCGGTCGGCTAGAACGACGGCACGGGAATGATCGGGAAGGCAGCAAATGCGACATATCGTCAGCGCCATGTTCTGTGCGGGCCTTGCCGTCGCGGCGGTCGGCGGAAGCGCAAGCGCGGACGCGTCGCGGCCCGCCGTGGTGGTCGAGCTCTACACCTCGCAAGGATGTTCGTCCTGCCCGCCGGCGGACGAGTTCTTGGCCGACGCTGGCGCAAGACCCCGACGTGATCGCCGCTGGCGCTGCATGTCGACTACTGGGACTACATCGGCTGGAAGGACAAGTTGGCGCAATGCCGAAATTCACCGAACGGCAGAAGGCCTATGCCCGGCAGGCCGGCAGCCGGATGATCTATACGCCGCAAGTGATCGTGGGCGGGCTGGACCGGGTGGAGGGCATACCAGCCGGCCGAGGTCGAGGGGATGATCCGCAAGCACCTGGGCGTGGACCGGCAGGTCAGCCTGACGCTGGCGCGCGATGGCGACAGGCTGGTGATCGGGGCGCAGACGCTGGAAGCCTTCGATGCGCCGTTGCGGGTGCAACTCGTGCGCTATCGCCCCGAAGAGACGGTGGCGATCGAGCGCGGCGAGAATGCCGGGCGGACGCTGACCTATCGCAACATCGTGACATCCTGGCAGGCGCTGGGGGAATGGAGCGGGCGAGGCGCCGCTTGCGATCGAGGCCGCGGCACCCGGAGTCGGACCCGGCGGTGGTCATCCTTCAGCAGCAGGGGCCTTCGTTCATCTGGCTGCGGCCCGGATCGACTGACCGCTCCGGCCGCCCCCGGCGCTTCAGGGTGTGGCCTTCCAGCGGCGGTGGATCCAGAACCATTGGTCGAGATGCTGGCGCACCAGCGCCTCGAGGCTGTCGTTGAGGGCCTGTGTCTGCCGCTCGGGGGTGCCGTCGGGGATCGGCTGTTCGACCACGATGCGGAAGTCCAGCCCGTTCTCCAGCCGTATCGCATAGACCGGAAAGATCAGGGCGTTGTATTTCTGGCGCCATCTCGGCGGCCGAAAGCGCCGTCATCGCGTCATGCCCGAAGAAGATCAGGCGGGCGCCATGGCTCATGTGCTGGTCGATCAGCAGGCCCAGCATCCCGCCCGCCGCGCAGAAAACGGATCATCCCGGCCATGCCGCGCTTGTCGCGGGCAAAGAGCGGCTCGCCGATCCGCGAGATCGCCGCGACGTAGTGTTCGTTGAAGTAGGGATTGTTCATCGGCCGGTAGAGGCCGCCGAACGGATAGCCCTGCTTGAGTCAACGCGGCGCGGGCCGCATCGTAGTTTCCGAAATGCCCGGAGACGACGATGACCGGGCGGCGGGCCGCCGCCGCCTCGGCCAGATCGCCGAGCCCGGCGCCCGTCAGCGGATGGCGGGTGGCGCGGGCCACGAATTCCTTGCCCGAATACATCTCGATCAGGGTGCGCCCCACATTGTCGGGAACGGCGCGGATCAGCCGGGAAACCTCTGCTTCGGGCAGATCGGGCAGGATGCGGGCGAGGTTTTCGCGCACGCGCCGGTCATATCCGGCAAGCGGCGCGATCACCCGGCCGACGATCCAGCCGCACAGCGGCACGCGCCAACCGTAGGGCAACCGCAGCAAGAGCCAGATCAGCAGGCGCAGGGCGCGGTCCTGGAGCCTTGGGCCCAGCTTGAAGCGACGGCGCTCTTGCATTCTGCCTCGTGTCATCGCCCCCGGCGGGCGGCCTGCGTTTCGCGGTGCCAGACATAAAGCCCGGCCAGCACGATCACAAGCGCCCCGAGGATCGTCCAGAGGTCCGGATATTCGTGGTAGAGCGCGATGCCCCAGCCGATGGCGAAGAGTATCCCGACATAGCCGAAGGGCGCGATCACCGACGCCTCGGCCAGCGAGAAGGCCCGGATCATGCAGAGCTGCGCGGCCGATCCCAGCAGGCCGACGAGCAGAAAGAGGGCGATATCGGCCCGTGCAATCGGCTGCCATGCCGGAAGCAGCAACACCGAGGCCACGACCGACCCGAAGACCGAACCGTAGATCATCGAGGTCCACGGGCTTTCCTGCGCGCCGACCTTGCGGGTGATCAGCGCAAAGCCCGCATAGCAGACGGCGGCCCCGATCGGCAGAAGCGCCGCCGGGGTGAACACGTTGAGCCCGGGTCGGATGATGATGAGCGCGCCGGTCATCGCGGCCAGCACCCCGAGGATGCGGCGGGGGCCCAGCCGTTCGCCCAGAAAAAGGGCCGCCCCCAGCGTGATCAGCACCGGGCTTATGTCGGCAAGGGCCTGTGCCTCGGCCAGCCCGACGTAGCCGAGGCCGAAGAAATAGAGCCCCGCCGTGCCGAACTGGAACGCAGAACGCGCAAGGTGCAGGCGCGGAAACCGGGTGCGCAGCGCCGTCGCAAGGCCCCCGCGCGCCGCAAGCAGCACCAGCACGATGACGAGTTGCCCGAAGAACCGGGCCCAGATCACCTGGATCGTCGGATACTCGCCCACCAGTCCCTTCACGAGCGCATCCATCGCTGTGAACAAGAGCGCGCCGAGCAGCATCAGCAAGATGCCCTGCGCCGTGGCATTGGGCGCGGGCAGGGGCAGGGCGCTGGTCATTCGGGGGGGTCCGATCGGGCACGGGTCGCGGGGGCAAACCCTAGGCCGGGGCCGGCGCAAGGGCAAGGCGGCGCGCATCCGCCGGGCCGGGCTCTGTGCGCGATGTCCCGGCATAGGGCCGTGGTGGCGGCAGCACGGGGTGTTTGCGATCACTCCTCTGTGGTGCACAAGCACGATCTCGCCCGAGGATTCGAGCTGTCGCACGGCGGTGACGATCGCGGCCATCGCGGCTTCGGCATCCTTGTCCTTGACCGGCCCGCGTTCGGCCATTTCCTCTCGCAGCGCCTGGGCCAGGCGCTGCGAGAGGCTGGCCAGCAGGAATTCGGCGGCCGCCGCATCGTCGGGTGCCGTGGCTGCGGCAAGGGCTGTCACCAGCAGCGGCTGTTCGACGAGGCGGGTGATCTTGGGAATGTCGCGCGCCTCGATCCGGGCTGGCAGGTGGGCGAAGGTGAAGATCGCGCGGCGCACCTTTGCGGCAAAGGCCGCATCGGTCTCGTCGAGGCCGCGCAACACGTCGTCGCGGGTCGTGGCGGCCGAGACGTTGAGGATGGCGCCGACCCGTTCGACCGGCCCCGTCTCGAATGCGCGGGGCGGAACCGTTGTCGAGTTGCGCCGCGAGCGACTGGCCGATGCGCCGGACGGTCTCGGGATCGACGTTGCCGGTCAGCGAGACGGCGTAGGCCACGAGGCGGGCCTTGTCGCCCGGCATGCGGCCAAGCAGGCTGGCGGCCTTGGGCACGGGCAGCTTCGACAGCATGACGGCCGCGATCTCGGTGCTTTCCTCTTCCAGCACCGGCAGCAGGCGGTCCTCGTCAAGCCCGGTTATGCGATCCCACGGGTCCGCCTTGGCCGAGGCCCCGGCGAGCCGGCGCAGGCGGCTTGCGGCGGTCGCGCTGATGTGGCCGTCCATGATCGAGAGCGCACCCTCGATGCCGCCGGGAAAGGCGAGGCCGACCTGGTCCAACTCGTTCAGGAATTCCTCGACCACGGCCCCCAGCGTGGTGCGATCGACAAGCCGCATCTGGCCGATCTGTTCGGCCAGAGCGGACTGCATGTGTTCGGGAAGCGACGAGAGGGGAAGTTGCGTTCCCTCGGCGAGCAACAAGCGCACGATCACGGCCGCCTTGACGCGGCCGTTCAGCGGTTGGGCGGCGCCGGGCAGGGCGGGGGGGGGCGCGGACCGGCGCAGCGGCGTGATCTGCCCGAGTGAGTTGCGCATCCTGACCTCCTGCACCATGGCGGGGCGAGGATGCGCGCGGCGGGTTAATACCGCCTTAGCGGGCCCCGGGCGCGCGCACCGGGAACACCGTCAGCGCAGGTTGGTCAGCTGTTGATGGCCGAGCAGGATTGGGTTTCGGCGTTCCAGATCTGGCCGGGGGCGCATTGCGAAGCCGATTGCTGGGTCTTGCTGTGCAGGCAACCCTGGGCGAGCGCCAGAGTGGGCGCAAGGGTCAGGGCGATCACGGTCAGGGTCGTCTTGATCTTCATGGTCCACATCCTTTGGCTGTGCAGGCCCGATAGCCTTCCTCCAGGGAACCGCAAGGGACGATTCGCGGCAAGGCGGCAGGGGGCCGCGCGCCGCCCCTCACGGGATCGTTATCAATAGCTGTAGGTCTGGCCCGTCGAAATGGCGCTTTCGAGGGCGGTTTCCGCCCAGAGCCCTTGCCCGCCACGGTTCCGGATCTCGTCGAGCTGGGCCTGGGCGAGCTGGATCTCACCCATCTCGACATAGGCCTGGCCGAGGTAGGACCGGGTAAGCAGGTTGTCGGGATTGGCCTTGAGCGCCGCGTCATAGTAGGCAAGACCCGCCTCGAGGTGCCCGGCCTTGCGGTTGGCGAAGCCCTTGTAGGTAAGCACCCGGTCGGTGTCGCCTTCGGTCATCGCGGACAGGACGATCAGCGCATCCTCGGGGCGACCCGACCAGGCGAGTTCGCGCACCGCCTTATAGAGCGTCTCGTTGTCGAGTTGCCCGCTCTTGGCATCAGCACAGGACTTGGTCTTTTCGTCCCAGACCTTGCCGCCGGTGCATTCGGTGCTGGTCTTGGTTTCCTTGGGCGGTTCGGAGTCGTCGCTGCCGGCGGCGAAGGCCGCGAAGGGAAGGAGGCTGAGGGCGGCGGCTGCAATCACGAGGCGCATGGCGGTTCTCCCGAAGTTGACTGTCGCGAAGGTAGTGCCGAAGCGCCGTGTCGCCGCTCACGTTCGCGTGACGATGGGGGCAGATGCCCGGGCGTCTTCCGGGCCATGGGCGGCGGGCCGCGCGCGGCGGGAAACGCGCCGCCGGAAACGTGCGGCGGGCACAGGCTGCAAATACTCGGGGCGCACCAGCCGCGCGTCGTGGCCGGGCGTGGTCAGGTGCCGAAGACGCGGGCGAAGATCGTGTCGACGTGCTTGGTGTGATAGCCGAGTGTCGAACTTTTCCTCGATCTCGGCGGGGGACAGGGCGGCCGTCACCTCGGGATCGGCCAGAAGCTCGGTCTTGAAATCGGCGCCCTTTTCCCAGACCTTCATCGCGTTGCGCTGCACCAGGCGGTAGGCGTCCTCGCGGCTGACACCGGCCTGGGTCAGCGCCAGAAGCACGCGCTGGGACATCACCAGGCCTTGGAACTTGTTCATGTTCTGCAGCATGGTCTCGGGATAGATCACCAGCTTCTCGATCACCCCGGCCAGCCGGTGCAGCGCGAAATCGAGGGTGATCGTGGTGTCCGGGCCGATCGCGCGTTCGACCGACGAATGGCGAGATGTCGCGCTCATGCCAGAGCGCCACGTTCTCCAGCGCCGGGATCACCGCCATCCGCACCAGCCGGGCCAGGCCGGTCAGGTTCTCGGTCAGCACCGGGTTGCGCTTGTGCGGCATGGCAGATGATGCCCTTCTGGCCCGGGCGAGAAGAACTCCTCGGCCTCCAGCACCTCGGTGCGCTGCATGTGGCGGATCTCGATGGCGACGTTCTCGATCGAGGAGGCGATCACGCCAAGCGTGGCGAAGAACATCGCGTGGCGGTCGCGCGGGATCACCTGGGTCGAGATCGGCTCGGGCGTCAGGCCCAGCATCTTGCAGACATGCTCCTCGACCGCCGGGTCGATGTTGGCGAAGGTGCCGACCGCGCCCGAAATCGCGCCGGTGGCGATCTCGGCCCGCGCGTTCACCAGGCGGGTCGCGGTTGCGCGCCATTTCGGCGTAGAAGCGGGCGAAGGTCAGGCCCATCGTGGTCGGTTCGGCGTGGATGCCGTGGCTGCGGCCGATGCGCACGGTGTCCTTGTGTTCGATAGGCGCGGGTCTTCAGCGCGGCCAGAACCCGGTCCAGACCGGCAAGCAGGATGTCGGTGGCGCGGACCAGCTGGACGTTGAGCGTGGTGTCGAGCACGTCGGACGAGGTCATGCCCTGATGGACGAAGCGCGCGTCGTCGGCGCCGATATGTTCGGCCAGATGGGTCAGGAAGGCGATGACGTCATGCTTGGTCACCGCCTCGATCTCGTCGATCCGGGCGACGTCGAATGTCACGTCCTTGGCGCGCCAGACGGCCTCGGCATTGGCCTTCGGGATCACGCCGAGTGCGGCCTGCGCGTCGCAGGCATGGGCCTCGATCTCGAACCAGATGCGGAACCGGGTCTCGGGGGACCAGATGGCGACCATTTCGGGGCGGGAATAGCGCGGGATCATGGGATGGGTCCGGGTCTGTGGAAGGATGACGGGCGTGCGGGGCTGGCTTAGACTGTGGCTTGGCGGCTGGCAAGGCGAAGGCGGGCGGGATGGGCGGATCGGGAAGACGGGTCGTGGCGGCGGGTCTGGCGATCTGGCTTGCCGCCGCCGCTGCCGGGCGGGCCGAAGAGTGGCGGGCACTCAAGGGGCCAGAGATCGTGGCGGCGCTCAGCGCGCGCGTCCTGGGCTATGCCGATGGCCGGTTGCAGGACTTCAAGGCTGATGGCACGACCCTCGCCGATGGCGGGGCAGGGCGCTGGCGGGTCGAGGTGGATCGCTATTGCTCCGCATGGCCGCCGGCGGAACGCTGGACATGCTATCGGGTGGATCGCGAGGCGCGCGGCCTGGACATTCGCTTTACCGATACTTCAGGGCATGTCACGGTCGGACGATACGCAGACCTGAAGTAACGGAGATTGGGCGATGGTCGAGGTGGTGTGCGGGAAAGAGGTGACGGTGACGTTTGACGGCAAGCGGTGCATCCACTCGCGCAACTGCGTGCTGGGGCATCCGGCCGTGTTCGTTCCCAATGCCAAAGGCGACTGGATCTTTCCCGACGCGGCGGCGGCGGAGACGGTTCTGCACATCGGGCTGACCTGTCCGTCAGGGGCGATCCGCGTTGCGCGCAATGCTGGCACCGGCACCTCCGAGGCCGCACCCGCGGTGAACACCCTGCGCCTTCGCGAGAACGGCCCGCTGGCGCTGGAGGCACCGATGCGGATCGCCGGGGCGCAAGGGGAAAGCGTTCGCGCCACGCTGTGCCGCTGCGGTGCGTCCCGGCGCAAGCCCTATTGCGATGGCAGCCACACCGAGGCGGGGTTCACTGCCTCGGGCGAGGCCGAGGCGCGCGTGTCGCAGCCGCTGGACGCCCGCGATGGAGTGGTCGAGGTGTTGCCGCAAAAGGACGGGCCGCTGAAGCTGGCGGGCAATCTGGAGATCGTCTCGGGCACCGGCAAGACCCTGAACCGGGTGACGCAGGCCTTTCTCTGCCGGTGTGGCCAGTCGAAGACCAAGCCCTATTGCGACGGCAGCCACAAGGCGGCGGGGTTCGTGGCGGACTGAGCTGCGGTCAATCCCCGGGGGCGAGCGCAGTTTCGATATGCGCGCCCGCCTCGAGAGTGCGGTGGACGGGGCAACGGTTCGCGATCTCGACAAGCCGGGCGTGCTGGTCGTCATCAAGCGGTCCGTCGAGACGGAGGCTGCGGTGAAACCGGTCGGCGGGACGGCCATCGCTGGTGTCGGCCTGCTTGGTGTGACGGACATCGACGCTCACCCGGGTCAGCGGCAGGCCCTTTCGCTGGGCGTAAAGGCGCAGGGTCATCGCGGTGCAGGCACCAAGTGCGGCGGCCAGAAGATCGAACGGGGTCATCCCGCGGTTCTCGCCGCCGTTCGACGGCGGTTCGTCGGCCATGATGTGATGGACAGGCCCGGCGGCGATCAACTGGACGAGGGCGGGTGGCGCCGCCTCTGTCACCCGCACGACGCCCTCGGGGGCGCCGTCGGGGATCGGGGCGGGGACGAGATCGAGGTAGCGGGCGGACCAGGCCGCGATCACTTCGGCCGCATAATCGGCATCGCCCGGGTCCGATATCAGATGGTCGGCGTCGTCGAGCGTGACGAAGCTCTTCGGGTGGTGCGCGGCCAGAAAGATCCGGCTTGCGTTGTCGATGCCCACCACCTCATCGCGCGGCGCATGCATCACCAGAAGCGCGCCGCCCAGCCGCGCAATCCCGGCTGCGGGGTCTTCGGTCGCCAGATCGTCGATCAGGGCACGGCCGATGCGGATGGTGCGACCCGCCAGCATGACCTCGGCAGAGCCTTCGGCGCGGATGCGGGGAACGGCCTCTGCGAAGTTCCCGATCACATGGGCGGGGTCGAAAGGCGCGCCAAGCGTGACGGTGGCGCGTATCGAGGCGATGCGCGGGGCGGCGCGCAGCGCCGCGGCACCACCCAGCGAATGGCCGATGATCAGTCCGGGTGCCATGCCGCGCGCGGCAAGCGCCTCGGCGGCGGCGACCAGATCTGCCACGTTGCTGGCAAAGCCCGTCTCGGCGAACGCGCCATCCGAACGACCAAGGCCGGTGAAGTCGAACCGCAGCACCGCGATGCCGACGGCCGCAAGCCTGCGGGCGATCCGGCGTGCGGCGGCAATGTCCTTGCCGCAGGTGAAGCAATGGGCAAAGAGCGCGGTCGCGCGGTGCGGACCGTCCGGCATGTCGAGCCGGGCGTCGAGGTCATGGCCCGAGGCGCCGGGAAAGCGGAACGATTGCGTGGGCAAGGGCTGGCTCCTGTCTGGGTCGGCGCCGAGGCTGACCTGCATCGGGCGGCCCCGCAAGCCGCTTCACGCAAGGGTGAGGCGCGTCGCAGGGCTGGGTTCAGCCGCCCAGAAGCCGTTCATCGAACGGGTATCGGGTAAGGTTCTCGAAACCCGTCTCGGTCACAAGCACCTGATCTTCAAGCTTGATCGAGAAATCTCCGCCCTCCGGGCTGACCAATGCCTCGACGCAGAGGACATTGCCCGGCTCCAGCACCACGTCAAAGGCGCCTTCCGTCCAGCCGTCGGGATAGCGCGACATAGGGCCATTCATCGCACAGCCCGACGCCATGCATCTTGCAGCTGTATTTCTGCTTCCAGTATTGCGCATCGAGTTGATGGCCGCCGAACACAAGCTCGCGGATGCTGACCCCGGGTTTCAACATCGCCATGTTCTCGGTGATATGGTCCATCGCGTGATGCATGGCCGAAATCATCGCGTTGGTGGGCCGACCGTCGCCCACCCACCAGGTGCGGCTGATGTCGACGCACATGCCGTAGGTCGCCGATCAGGTCGGTGTCGAAGGCCACGATCTCGTTCGGTCGGACGATCCTTGGGCCGCATTCCTGAAACCACGGGTTGGTGCGGGGGCCGGAGGCAAGAAGCCGCGTCTCGATCCATTCGCCGCCGCGCTTGATGTTCTCGGCGTGCAGCACGGACCAGATCGCATCCTCGGACATGGCGCCGCTTGGCACGCTCCGCCCGGGTGGCCCGCTCCATCTCGGCGATGGCGGCCTCGCAGGCGTGCTGGGCGCAGCGCAGCGCGGCGATGTCCTCGGGGCCCTTCACGGCGCGGACACGCTCGGTCACCTCCTCGCCTTCCAGCACCTCGAAGCCGGTGCCGTTCCAGCGCCCGCAGACCCGAGATCATGATCTTGTCGACGGCCAGACGGCGATTTGTACCGGCATGGGCGCGCATCACCTCGTCGACCTGGGCGGCAAAGGCGCGAGCCGCGTCTGCGCCCCTGTCGCCGGTGGAATTGTAAAAGAAGGTGGCCCCCGAGCGGATTTCGCGGATCAGCGGGTTGAAGGTGACGAGGAAGGGTGAGTTCTTGTATTCCCAGATCACCATATGGCCGTCGGCGCAAAGCAGCACCGCACGGAACGGGTTGTGCGTGTTCCAGAGCTGCATGTTGGTCGTGTCGGTGGCATAGCGGATGTTCAGCGGATCGAACAACAGCAGCCCGCCATAGTCGCGCGCGACAAGCGCCTCGGTCAGTCGCCGCCAGCGGTCGTCGCCGCATCTTCTCCAGATCAGGGCGGCGTCAGCCCGGCCGCGCGCCATTCGGCGAAGGCTAGCTGGGTCGGGCCGATCTCGACCCGGTCGTTGTCGTTCGGGGTGCCATCGGCAAGCGTCGCGCCACGGGAAGGGTCGATCTTGCGGCGGTCGGCGTAGTGCTGGTTCATGGCGCATCCCCCTCTTTCAGGGGAACGGTCCCGCAGGACGCGCGGCGCGGCTCGCCCATCGGCGACGGGGCGGGTCGTTTTCGTCCGGGTCGGGGCGGGGACTAGAGGAACGGCAAGGCGTGCAGGCTGCCATGCCCGCCCAGTGCGGCCGCGAACAGGCCCATCACGGCCATCAGCTGCGCGCTGCGGCGCATGTCCTCGCCCCGCACGATCCCGTGCGCCATGGCGGCCAGCCCGATCGGGGCGAAGACGACGAGCATCGTGGCGTTCATCGCATGCACGGCAAGCCGCATCTGTGTCGAGGGCGCGCGGTTCCCGGTGGCCGCGCTCTCGTCCGTGGCATAGAGCGCCTCGCGGATCGCGGCATTCGCCGGATCGAAAAGGCGGGGCAGGTCGGGGCGATCGTTGGCGGGCGGCGTCTCGGGCGGCTGGCTCGCCTCGCGGAACAGCAGAACCGGGCCGAGTTCGCTTTCCGTATCGGGGCGGGCAAAATGCATCGGCAGCGGTGCGTCTGTCGCGTTCAACTCGTCGGACATCCGGGCCAGCAGGCGATCGACATCGGTTCCCTGCGCCAGCGGATCGAGAAGCGGCTGGTCATCCAGACGGTCCAACAACTCGTCGACCAGATCGGGTGTCACCGGCCGCTCCGTCTCGTGCCAGAGCAGGGCGTCGATGGCATAGCGGCTGGCCAGCCGGTCGGTGATCTTGCGGCAGAGTGCGGGACGGCGCTTGGCCAGCAGCGAGGGCGCCTCGGCCGAGGCGCCGGGGCCCGGGCCGACACCGACGGTCAGGCAGGCGCCGTGCAGCCCCTCGAGGTCGTCCGCGTAGGACAGCACGATCCGGACGCCTTCGAGCTCGAAAGTGGCAAGATCGTCGCAGTCCCAGGTGAGGGTGCGATGGGTCGACGGATAGCGGCCAAGGGCTGCGTCAAGCTCGCGCACGACATGGGCGAAGTTGATCGCGGGCTTCCCGGCGAAGAGCATCTGGGCGAGCGTGCTTGTGGTGGTGACATCACTCATGGCGGCATCTCCGGTGTCTGACACGTTCAGGTTGTGACCTTTTCCTGCGTCTGCTGTACGCCCGGATTGTGATCTTAAGATGGAATTAACCGAAGTCTTTGCCTCGTTTCCGCCTTAATGACAGCCGTGAGGTTTCCGGCCAGTTTGTTGCGGAATCCGAGATCAAATACGAAAAAACCTGTCCTTTCAGACAGGTGTGGGATCTGTCCGCCCGCGTCGGCGGATCGCGCCGGCAAAAGGCGAAGGGCGCGCCTCGCGGCGCGCCCCCCGATGAGCGAATCTGGCCCGGCTGCAATCAGCAGGAGTAATACATCTGGTACTCGATCGGGTGAGGCGTGTGTTCGTAGGCGTAAACCTCTTCCCACTTCAGCGCGATGTAGCCTTCGAGCTGGTCCTTGGTGAAGACGTCGCCGGCCAGAAGGAAGTCGTGATCCTTCTCCAGCTCCTCCAGCGCCTCGCGCAGCGAACCGCAGACGGTCGGGATTGCGGCCAGTTCTTCGGGCGGCAGATCGTAGAGATCCTTGTCCGACGCCGGACCCGGGTCGATCTTGTTCTTGATCCCGTCGAGACCGGCCATCAGCAGGGCGGCGAAGGCCAGATAGGGGTTCGCCGACGGATCGGGGAAACGGGCCTCGACGCGCTTGGCCTTCGGGCTTTCGGTCCACGGAATACGAACGCAGCCCGACCGGTTGCGGGCCGAATAGGCGCGCAGAACCGGGGCTTCGAAGCCGGGGATCAGACGCTTGTAGCTGTTGGTCGACGGGTTGGTGAGCGCGTTCAGCGCCTTGGCGTGCTTCAGGATGCCGCCGATGAACTACAGCGCCTCCTGGCTGACAGATCGGCATATTTGTCGCCGGCGAACAGCGGCTTGCCGCCCTTCCAGATCGACATGTTGACGTGCATGCCCGACGCCGTTGTCGCCCTTGATCGGCTTTGGCATGAAGGTCACGGTCTTGCCGTAGGCGTGGGCCACGTTGTGGATCACGTACTTGTACTTCTGGATGTTGTCGGCCTGCTCGGTGAGGCCGCCGAAGATCATCCCGAGTTCGTGCTGCGCCGAGGTCGCCACCTCGTGGTGGTGCTTGTCCACCTTCATGCCCATGCGCTTCATCGTCGACAGCATTTCCGAGCGCAGATGTCCTGGGCTGTCATCGACCGGGTTGACCGGGAAATAGCCGCCCTTGAGCGCCGGCGCGGTGGCCGGAGTTGCCGCCTTCGTAGGCGGTGTCGGTGTTCCACGAGCCGCAGTCGACGGCGTCGACCTCGAAGCCGACCTTGTTCATCGTCACCGAATAGCGCACGTCGTCGAAGAGGAAGAATTCGGCCTCGGGGCCGCAATAGAACGCATCACCGATGCCCGAGGACTTGAGGTAGGCCTCGGCCTTGAGCGCGGTCTGGCGCGGGCAGCGGCTATAGGCTTCGCCGGTGTCGGGTTCGACCACGACGCAATGCACGCAGAGCGTCTTTTCAGCATAGAACGGGTCGATATAGACGCTGGCCGCATCCGGGATCAGCTTCATGTCGGATTGGTCGATCGACTTCCAGCCCGCGATGGACGAGCCGTCGAACATGAAGCCTTCCTCGAAGAAATCCTCGTCGACCAGATCGGCCACCAGCGTCACATGCTGAAGTTTGCCCTTGGGATCGGTGAAGCGGATGTCGACATATTCGACCTCCTCGTCCTTGATCAGTTTGAGAGCATCTGCTAACCTGTGCTCATCATGCTGCCTTCGGTCTTCGGCTTCGGTTAGGGCGGTGAAGCCCGGTTTCGGGTCAAACCCAGGGAGTTCCGACGAAAATCCCAGGCTATCGCGTCAGATCGCGTCGTCGCCGGTTTCGCCGGTGCGGATGCGGATCGCCTGTTCGACGGTGGAGACGAAGATCTTGCCGTCGCCGATCTTGTCGGTGCGGGCGGCGGCCACGATCGCGGCGACGGCGGCATCGACCATGTCGTCGGTCAGCACCACCTCGATCTTCACCTTGGGCAGGAAGTCGACGACATATTCGGCGCCGCGGTAAAGTTCGGTGTGGCCCTTCTGGCGGCCGAAGCCCTTGACCTCGGTGACGCGAAAGCCCCTGAATGCCGGCTTCCTGAAGCGCTTCCTTCACTTCGTCGAGCTTGAAGGGCTTGATGATCGCTTCGATCTTTTTCATGGGCCGACTCCCCCGGATTCCGTCCTTGGCGTTCGCCAGTGACCACTTTCGCCCGAGGGCTACAATTGACTAGGGTAGGGTTCCGACGGCCTCGCGGTTGAAACTGACCGCATCGCCTAAATTGTGGGCAAAATGCCAAGTATGTGGGCCATTTGTGAACGATTTTGAGGGAAAAATGGCCGAACTTCTGACTTCTGCCCAAATGCGCGCCATCGAACAGGCCGCGATCGGCTCTGGCGAGGTCAGCGGGACGGCCCTGATGGACCGGGCCGGCTCCGCCGTGGTCGAGGCAATGGAGGCGATGTGGCCGGGGGCGCAGCACCCCGTCGTCGTGCTGTGCGGGCCGGGCAACAACGGTGGTGACGGCTATGTCGTGGCGCGGTTGCTGGCGGCGCAGGGGCGCGCGGTGCGGGTCTTCGCCCTGGCCCCGCCGGCCTCTGCCGACGCACGGGCTGCACGGGCCGGATGGCGGGGGCCGGTCGAGGGGCTGGATGCGCTCTCGGGGGCGGCGCTCGCCGGGGCGGTGGCGGTCGACGCATTGTTCGGAACCGGTCTGATCCGGGACCTCGCGCCCGGCGTCTGGGGGGCGCTGGCGCTGGCGCAGGGGGCCGGATGCCCGCTGGTGGCCGTCGACCTGCTGAGCGGGATCTGCGCGGACAGCGGCCGGGTGCGCAGCCGCGGAGGATACCTCGACCATCCCGCCACGCTGACGGTCAGCTTCGACAGCGCCAAGTTGGGCCATGTGCTCGATCTGGGGGGGGAGCGAACGGGGCGGCTTGTGGTGGCCGACATCGGGCTTGGGCCGTGGCACGAAGCCTATGCCCGGCCACGGGATGACGAGATCGTGGCCGAGGCGGAGCCGTCCGGGCAGATCGACAAGGCGGGCGGGCACAAATACGCCCATGGTCATGCGCTGGTGCTGTCCGGCGGGGTCGGGCGCGGGGGGGCGGCGCGCCTTGCCGCGCGTGGCGCGTTGCGGATCGGGGCCGGACTGGTGACGGTGGGCTGCCCGCCCGCCGCGCTGATCGAGAACGCCGCCCGGCTGGACGCGGTGATGCTGCGGCCCATGCGCGACGGGGCGGCCTTGCGCGCGGCCTTGGCCGACCGGCGGATCACCACGCTTTGCCTCGGGCCCGGTCTCGGGCTTGGCGCGCGCGAGGTGGGTCTGGTGGCCGAAGCGCTCGCTGCCCGGCGCGCCACGGTGCTGGATGCCGATGCGCTGAGCCTGATCGCGTCCGATGAAAGCCTGCGCGGGGCCTTGCACGGGCGGTGCGTGCTGACCCCGCATGGCGGAGAGTTCGCCCGGTTGTTTCCCGATATCGCGGCTGCGCTGGAGGCGCCGCCGCAGGAAGGCGCGCCCGCAATGTCGACGGTCGATGCCGCGCGCCGGGCGGCCCGGGAGAGTGGCGCGGTGGTGTTGCTGAAGGGGCCCGCTACGGTGATCGCGGCACCCGACGGGCGCTGTGCGGTGCATGCCGCCCTGCGCGGGCGGGCGGCGCCGTGGCTTGCGACGGCGGGGGCGGGCGATGTGCTTGCAGGACTGGTCGCCGGCCTGATGGCGCGGGGCCTGTCGCCGTTCGAGGCCGCGCAGACTGCGGCCTGGCTGCATGTCGAATGCGCCCGTGCCTTCGGTGCGGGCCTGATCGCCGAAGACCTGCCCGACGCCCTGCCGGGTGTGCTGCGCCGGTTGGCGGCGGAGGGGGAAGGAGCCGACGACGGGCGGTGCGGACGGGTCGCGCCCTAGGCGGGCACCGTCAGGGGCGCAACGGCGAGTTCGAGGCCGCCGGCATAAATGACGGCAGCACGCGGCAAGGTCAGGCGGATCATCCGGGCTTCGGCCACGACCTCGGGGCGGATGCGGGTTCCGTCGACGAGGCGTGGCAGCCCGACCGGCGTGGCCCTTGTGCCGGCCACGGGCCCGGGGTTACCCAGCCGCACGTCCTGGTCGGCCGCAAGGATCATGTCCGTTTCCGGCTGGTTGGGGCCAAGCGCGCGGGCGCTGACCCGCAACAGGTCGGGACGGTGGACGATCCGCGCGGCCACGGCCTTGACCGGAAGGGCGCCGGACCGGGTGACCAGACGATCATCGGGAAGAAGATGCTCCACCGGAAGAACGCCCTGCAACGTCAGGACAGGCGTTCCCGCTACGAGATCGATCATGCAGGTTGCCGCCTGCTGCGCCTGTTCGGGCCGGTCCGGAGCAATATGATCCATGATGCGCCCCTGCCCGATACCCGACCCGCAACCTGGTGTTGAACATGGCCCGAGGGATGGGGTAAGCGTGGGGCCGCATTGCGTCCGAAATGCGGCAGGTATTCCGGCGGCGCGCCGGGCGTTTCCCCCCTCGCGTCCCCGTTGCAGTTTTGCTAGACAGACGCGGCCCCGCCACGCAACGGCACAGCGGGGATCATGCGGGTGTGGCGAAATTGGCAGACGCACCAGATTTAGGTTCTGGCGCCGCAAGGCGTGGGGGTTCAAGTCCCTCCACCCGCACCATCCCAGGCAAGTGCCGCTCAACGGGGCCCTCGCCTGACCATCACCGTTCGCCATAGGCTGCCGCCCGTCACCGTGCAGCACGAGAGGGCGCCCTGGGGAAGGCGCCGATCCGTTGCGGCGGCCGCGCCCGTTAGCACAAGGGCCTGATCGAACGCGCGTTCCGATTGGCCAAGGATGACAGCACCATCGCATCACGCGGCAGGAGGCTGGCCGTAGGCCCTGCTCCCCGTCTCGCAATCATGGTCGTCATCCCGTGGGACAAGGCACCTAGTAGCCCGTCATTTCCAGGTAACCGCGTCCGCGATGGCTTCCGGTGATGCGGATCGGGCCTTCCCAGTAAGGCACGCTGGTGTCCATCCACGCCTCGGGGTTCAGCGCATGCACCGTCAGCTCGACGCCCCGCGCCGGCACCTCCACGCGCCAGGCCACCGGAATGTCGCGTCCCGCAACGGCCGCCCGCTCGAGCGGGGTCAGCCGCACCGCGCCGGACTTCAGCGGATCGGGCGTGCCATCCGCCGCGATCCACGTTCCCACGGTGTAGCCCGGACCTGAATCGCGCAGCCGGTAGACCATCAGGCGCGTGCCGTCCTCGAACATCAGCGCGAACCAGTCCCACCCGGTCTGGTCCGGCGCGAGCGGTTGCGAGGACCATTCCCGGTCGAGCCAGGCCTGTCCGGTGACCGGGATGGTCCGGCCATCGACCGTGATCTCGCCTGTCGCGCGGTAGAACGGTTGCGAATAATAGCGGCTGGCCTGCCCGGCCTCGGATTTCACCGAATAGCCGCCCGCGCCCTGCGCCACGATCGGCCCCTCGGCGTCCAGCGCCAGCCGGTAGGAAAACCCCGGGCCCGCCGCGTTGAGATCGAGCGCGGACAGCGCGTCGGCGCCGGGCGCCGCGCGGCTCGTCATCCGCCAGTCGTCGATCCACGCGCTGAACGGCTCGGCCACGACGCCTGCCTGGCCGATCCCGCCGCGCGCCAGCCGTTCCGCCGCGAGATGGGCCTCTGGGCTGGTGACGGCGGCATGTCCCATCCAGAGCTGCGGACTGGTCCAGCCCGCGGCCTCATGGGGCGCCCGGGCGGTGCGGAACAACGTCCATTGCGCGCCATATTCGGTCCCGTCCGGGCCGGTCAGGCTGGCGGTCAGATACCACCATTCGATGCGGAATGCCGGATGCGGACCATGGTCGGCGGGAAAGTCGAAGGGACCGGGCGCGGGCAGGGCGAACCCGGCGGCGCCCCGGCCCATGTCGGCAAACCCCTGCGCCGCGGCGGGCAGCGCCATCATCAGCCAAAGGATCAGGGCCCTAGCGTTCATTGGCGAACACCCTCAGCAGATCGCCCGGCGACATGCGGGCAAGGCGCAGTGCCGGGATCAGGCTTGCCAGCAGTGCCGCGAGCAGCGCCAGCACACCCAGCCGCACCCAGTCCTGCGGAAAGACATGCATCGGCAATCGCCAGCCGAAGGCCACCACGTTGATCACCGCCAGCAGCACCCAGGCCAGCGCCAGGCCCAGCGGTATCGCCGCGCCCAGCGTCAGCGCCGCCAAGAGGACCGTGCGCAGCACCTCGAGCGCCGCGAGCCGCCGCCGCGTCAGGCCCATCGCCCAGACCGGGGCGACCTGCGGCAGGCGCATCCGCGCCAGTGTCAGAAGGCTGGCGAAAAGCGCGAGGCCCGCAACCCCCAGCGTCAGGACGTTCAGCGCGGCCGTCACCGCAAAGGTCCGCTCGAAGATCGAAAGCGACAGCGCCTTGATCGATGCCTGGTCGATGACGTTCTCGCGGGGCAGCCCGAAATCCTCGGTCAATTCGCGCGCCAGTTCCGCCGCACGGCCCGGCGCCACGCGCAGCCCGAAGCGCAGCCGATCCGCACCGGGGAACCGCGCAACCAGCGCATCGGGCGACATCAGCACCTGCGGCAAGGGATTGCCATAGTCGGAATAGACCCCGACGACCGGCAATGCCCCACCGGGCAGCGGTACGGGATCGCCAAGCCGCAGCGCCTCACGGCGGAACACCTGCTCATTCACCAGAACGCCCGCGCCCCGCGCCACAGCATCCCAGGCATCGGGCGCGCGCGTCGAGCAACGGCCAGTGGTCGCGGTAGGTTG
The DNA here is from genome assembly GCA_963700485.1 of uncultured Alphaproteobacteria bacterium. Classification (GTDB taxonomy): domain Bacteria; phylum Pseudomonadota; class Alphaproteobacteria; order Rhodobacterales; family Rhodobacteraceae; genus Aliitabrizicola. The sequence goes on along the minus strand of CAVOXQ010000015.1, from coordinate 45,108 downwards.
CGTGGTCGGCCACGCCATAGACCTCGCCGGGCCGGCCGAGGATCGTGGCTTGCGCCTTCCAGATCGGCAGGACCGCCTCGGTGCGCGGGCCGAGCCATGCGGTCAGTCGCGCGGCCTCGTCCGCGTCGCGCGCGCTGACGTAAAGCTCCGAGGCGAGCCGTTGGTCGAGCCAGCCGGTGAAGGTCAGCCGAAAGCTCGACACCATCGTGCCCACCCCGATGTTCGCGGCCAGCGCCAGCAAGAGCGCCATCAGCGCCAGCGACAGCCCCGGCACCTGCTGGCGGGTATCGGCCCAGAACCAGCGGGCGACCGCGCCCGTGGCCAGCCGCTCGCCCAGTGCCGCCGACCCGCTCAGTGCCACTGGCAGCACCAAAGCCGCACCCAGCAGCAGCGCGCCCAGCCCGCCGAACCCCGCGACCAATCCCCGCCCCGCGGCCAGCATCCCGACGGACGCAGCGATCAGGCCCGCGCCTGCCATCGCCTGCGATGGCGAGCGCGCGGGCCGAGGCGCGGGCCCAGGCCCTGGGCTGTGCGGGTGCGAGGACGGGCAGGTGCGCGATCCGCCACAGGCTTTGCGCGGCGGCAACAAGCGTGCCGGCCACTGCGATCGCCAGTCCCGCCGCCCACCAGCCCGGCCGGAGGGCGAGCGTGCCCGCCACTTCGGCGCCGTAGAGGCCGCGCAGGGTCGCCGCGACATCGGGCAGCAACGCCCCGGCGATGACATAGCCAAGCGCGACCCCGATCAGGCCCGCCACGCCTGCAAGAACCAGAAGTTCCGCCAGCAGCAGGGTGGTCAGCACCCGCGCCGAAAGGCCGAGCGCGCGCAGCGTGCGAAACACCGGCCGCCGCTGTTCGAAGGCGAGCCCGATCGCGGAGTGGACAATGAACAGGCCCACCGCGAAGGCCAGAAATCCGAACGCCGTGAGGTTGAGGTGAAAGCTGTCCGTCAGTCGCGCGATATCGCCCCCGTCCTGCGCGGCGCGGCGCGACAGGCCGGACGGCAGTGGCGTTTGGGGGATCGGCCCGGGCACCACGAGCATATGGCTGATCCGCCCGTCGGCTCCGAGCAGGGTCTGCGCCCGGCCGATATCCATCACGAGGGTTCCCGGCGGCACCCCGGGATCGGCCCTGAGCGGGGGCAGCGCCTGCAAGATCGGCTGGCCGGCCGGATCCGCCGTCAATTGCGCCAGTGTTTCGGGGGCCACCAGCGCCAGCCCCTCGGGCGACAGGAACGCCTGAAAAACCTCCGTGTCCGCCGGGCCCGGACGGCCTTCGCCGGGCGGCAGCGTCAGCGGCTCGATCCCCACGATCCGCAGGTCCGACGAGGCAGGCCGCCCCTCGATCACCGGCGAGACCGGCCAGCCCGTCCGGCGCAGCGCCACATACCGGGACTGCGCGATCGGCCCGCCGTCTTCGGCCACGATCCGCTCCAGCCGGTTCTGGCCCAGAAGCGCCGCCGCCCGGTCATAGCTGGCGCGGGCCTCGGCGTTGATCGCCTGCACGCCGGACCACAGCCCGGTGGCGAGGGCGAGGCCCAGCAGGCACATCGCGAGTTGCAGCGGGTGGCGCCGCCAGTGCGACAAGAGCGCCCGCAGGCCCGCGCGCCACATCACACCAGCCGCCCGTTGGACAGATGCACCCGGGCATCGAGACGGGCGGCAAGGCGGGTCGAATGGGTCACCATCAGCAGCGCCGTTCCCGTGGTGCGCACGAGGTGCAGGAACAACTCGAGCACGCTGTCGCCCGTCGTCTCGTCGAGGTTTCCGGTGGGTTCGTCGGCCAGCACCAGCCGGGGCCGCGCCGCCAGTGCGCGACCGATCGCCACGCGCTGCTGCTGGCCGCCCGAAAGCTCCTCGGGGTAGCGCCGCAGAAGCGCCGAAATCCCGAGCGCGGTCGCAAGCTGCGCGGTGAAGGCCGCATCGTGCCGGCCTGCCAGACGTGCCTGAAAGGCGAGGTTCGCCGCGACGTCGAGCGAGGGAATGAGGTTGAACTGCTGGAAGATCATCCCGACGGTGGTGCGACGGAGCGCCGCGCGCACCACGTCCCGCGTGCCGACGATGTCGGTTCCGTCAACGACGATCCGGCCCGCGTCGGCGGCGTCGAGACCGGCCACGAGATGCAGAAGGGTGCTTTTGCCGCTGCCCGATTCCCCCGTCAGGGCGAGGCTTTGCCCGGCGTCGAGCCCGAGGTCGATACCGTCGAGCACCGTGAGCGGGCCTTCCCGGGTGAAAAACGTGCGGGTCACGCCGGCGAGGGTCAGCAGCATCGGGCCTCCGTTTCGAACCTTGGACGTGATGTAGCACGCGGCGGGGCGGAGGGAACCGGGGTGCTGCCGGTGGCGCCCGTTGCACCGGCCCCGTTGCGCCGGGGGCTTCACGCCCCCGGACCCCCGTGGGGTATTTCCGGCAAGAAAGAAACCCGAAGGCAGAAGAGAGCGACAATCGGTGATGGTGACGGCGGGGGCGCGCCATCGCCCGTCGGGTTGCTGCGGCAGGGTGCGATGGACGCGGGCGCCGTGGCTATGGGGACGGGGGGACGGGGGAGCCCCGACCATGGATGGCAGGCTGCCGGGTTGCCGGGCGCGCGACCAGCGGGCGATGGCGCGCGGCTGGTGCGTCACGCCGGCGGGTAGGTGGCGCTCCGCAGGTCGCGCAGCGTGAAGGTGGCGGGTGGGCCGGGGACGTCGGGGGTGAAGGTGATCCGCGTCGGTTGGCCCGGGAACAGGATCAGCGCGTTGTCCGAAAAGCGGCCCGGGCGATCGGCCTCGATCGCCGCGAAGAGGCCGAGGTTGCGCACGCTCAGGGTCAGGACTTGTGCGGGTCTTGCGGCCCCGGCCGGGACTTCGGGGGTGCAACTGAGCCCCGAGGGCCGCAGGTCGTAGCTTTTCCAGGGGCGCGGTGCGAAAATGTCGCTCTGGCTCTGCCCGCCATGGTCCCATCGGAAAACGAGGATCTCGTCTTGTCCCAGCGTCCCTTCGGGAATGATCGCGCCGAGTGTTGCCGTCGCGGTCGGCACGACGAGCGCGGTGCGGGCGATCTCGCGCAGGGTGCCGTCCAGTGCTGCGGCGCTGGCCACGAGGTGCAGGGGCACGTCCGCGCGCGTGTCGTTGACGCAGATCAGTTCGATCCCCGCCGGTCCCGGCACGGCGCTGACCAGCACCGGCGCGAAGAACGCCCGCGCCATGTGATGCAGCAGTTTCCAGTTGCCGCCATGGTCGAGCGAGGACCATGAACACACCGGCCAGGTGTCGTTCAGCTGCCAGTAGAGTGTGCCCATGCAATGCGGCTTGAGGCTGCGCCACCAGGTGACGGCGGTCTTGATCGCGAGGCCCTGCTGGACTTGCGACAGATAGACGAAATCACTGAAATCGCCGGGGAAACGGAACCCGCGGAACATCGTTTCCGCGATCCGGGCATTGCCGCCGGCGTTCTTCTGGTGGCTTTCCATCACCGGGGAGGCGATGTTGAACTCGGCCGGTTCGGCGAAGCGCCGGATCGCCTGCATCGACGGGTAGGATTGAAAGCCGAACTCGGAGCAGAACCGGGGCGCTATGGCGCGATAATGGTCGAAGTCGCGTCCCTCGTGCCAGACCGACCAGACATGCATGTCGCCCGATCCGTCCTCGTGCCAGGCGTCGCCGAAGGACAGCGGGCCGGGCGAGGGCGAGGAGGGCCACCAGTTCGCATCGGGGCAGACCGCGCGCAAGGCAGTCTCGATCGTGCGGTTCAGCCGGTCATAGGCGACCAGGTAGCGGTCCCGGTCGGCCCGGCTTTCGGCAAACCAGTTCAGCGCGCCGATCAACTCGTTGTCGCCGCACCACAGGGCGAGGCAGGCGTGATGGTTCAGCCGGGCCACCACGTCGCGCACCTCGGCGTCGACCTCGGCCAGGAAGGCCGGCGTCGCGGGATAGAGGTGGCAGGCGAACATGAAGTCCTGCCAGACCATGAGGCCGAGTTCGTCGCACAGATCATAGAACCAGTCGGCCTCGTAGCGCCCGCCGCCCCAGACGCGGATCATGTTATGGTTGGCATCGACCGCAGATTGCAGCAGGGCGCGTGTCGCCTCAGGGGTGATGCGTCCGGCCAGCGCATCCGCGGGGATCCAGTTGGCGCCCCGCGCGAAAGTCGGGTGGCCATTGACCGTGAAACCGAACGACCGCCCGGCGGCATCGGGTTCGGAGACGTGGCGCAGGTCGCGGAGACCGATCCGGCGGGTGGCCCGGGCCGCCCCCGCGCTGAGCGAAAGGTCGTGCAGCCTCTGCGCGCCCAGACCCGCCGGCCACCAGAGCGCAGGGTCCGCGATCGTGAAGCAGAGCCGGGCCACCCCGTCTTGCGCCGTGGCGGTCCGTGTCTGGCCGCACAGGGTTGCCGTGACCATCTCGGCGGTGGTGCGAACCGAGACGGTGACATCGGCGCGGCCCGCGGCATGGACCTGGGTCACGATGACGTCGTCGATCCGGTCGCCCGCGGGTTCCAGCGCGATCCGCCCGTAAAGACCGAACGGCGCCAGGGCGACGTTCCAGTCCCAGCCGAAGTCGCACTGCGCCTTGCGCAGCATGTTGCCGTTCGGGATCGGGCAATTGTCGCGGTGCCAGGGCACGACGTAGGGCTGTGCGGCCTGGCGGGCATCCGCCGCCCGGGTCGCCGAGCGGAAGGTGATCGCGATATGGTTCTCGCCTGCGACGAGGCCGGTGGCCGGCACCCGCCAGCGGCGGAAACTGTTGGCTGCGGACAGCGCGAGGGTTCCGTTGAGGCGGACCTCCGCGACCGTGTCGAGATGCTCGACGATCAGATCGCAGGGCGTGCCATCGTGCACGAAGCGGCGCGAGGCCGTCCAGTCACGCGCGGCGATCCAGCGCAGGCCCGCCTCGTTGCGCCCCCAATAGGGGTCGGGAATGCGGCCGGCGGCGTGCAGTGCCGAGATCCCGTCGCCGGGGATCGCGAAGGGCACGGCGAAGGTGCCGGTTTCGTCCTCGAGGTTCCAGCAGCCGGACAGCTCGATCATGGCACCTCCCTGTTCCTTGTCCACGCGGCCGGCCCGTGCCGCAGCCACACGGCTGTTGTAGCCGGTTCGCGCCCGCCCGTCTCGGGCTGCGGGGATGCCTCGGGCGGTGGGCGGGGGCGAAGACCCGCCACGCCAGGCTTTGCGCAGCGTGGCCGCGCGTCTATGCTTGGGGCTGCGGCGCCCCTGAGGCTGAGGGCGCGGGGATGGGACCGTCCCGGCCGATCGGTCTGCGGCGTCCGGTTTGCGGGAGGAGGCTTTGACGATGGATACCCTGAACACACGGCCCGAAGGTTTCGCGCCACCCGACCTCGAGCGGATCGACCGCCTGATGGAGGCGGCAGACCTCGACGTGCTGTTGGTCACCTCCAAGCACAACGTGCAATATCTGATGGGAGGATACCGCTTCATCTTTTTCGCCGCGATGGATGCCATCGGGCACAGCCGCTATCTGCCGGTGGTGATCTACCGCCGGGGGCAGGGCGATCAGGCCGCCTACATCGGGAACAAGATGGAGGGCGGCGAACACGCCAATCGTCCGTTCTGGATGCCCACGGTCCTTCCCGCGACCTGGGGCAGCGTCGATGCCGCCGAGGCGGCGCTGGCCCACCTCGCCCGGATCGGTGCCACGGGCCGGATCGGGATCGAGCCGTCGTTCCTGCCGGCCGACGCCTGGCAGGTGCTTCAGGCCGGCCTGGGTGCCGGCCGGCTGGCCGATGCGACGCGGATGCTGGAGGAGATGCGCGCGATCAAGACGCCGGAAGAACTGGCGCTGCTGCGCCGCGCCTCCGACCTGATCACCGAGGCGATGGGCGCCACGATGGCGGCCGCCCGCGCGGGATGGACCAAGCACCGCATCATCGAGGAGCTGCGCCGTCAGGAGACGCTGCGCGGACTGCATTTCGACTATTGCCTTCTGACCCTCGGGTCGAGCCACAACCGCGCCGGATCCGACCAGGCCTGGGCGCCGGGCGAGGTGATGTCGATGGATTCGGGCGGCAACTACCGGGGCTACATCGGCGACCTGTGCCGGATGGCGGTTCTGGGCGAGCCGGACCAGGAGTTGCGCGATCTGCTGGCGGAAATCGACAGCGTTCAGCAGGCGGCCTTTGCACGGATCGCGCCGGGCACCACCGGGGCCGAGATGATTGCGGCGGGCGAGGCGGCGCGCGCCGCGATCCCGTCGGCCGGCTTTACCGATTTCTTTGCCCATGGCATGGGATTGATCAGCCATGAGGTGCCTTTCCTGATGACCAACCACCCGGTCGCCTACGAGGGTGTCGATGCGGCGCGCAGGCTGCAACCGGGAATGGTGCTGTCGGTCGAGACGACCATGCTGCATCCAACCCGCGGCTTCATCAAGCTGGAGGACACGCTGGCCGTGACTGCCACGGGCTACGAGATGTTTGGCGAGACCGCGCGCGGGTGGAACAGGGGCGGGGTCCAGTAACGTCCGGGTCGAAGACTGCGGTCCGATCGGGGCAGGGCCGCCTGCCGCGCATTGCGGTCGTCGGGGCGGGGGGCCGTCGGTGCCGCCGGCGATTGCGCGGTCGGGGCGCCATTGCCCGCCTTGTCGCACCAACGCGGCGCAGGGGCGCGCCCCTGGTCTATCGGCCGATGCCCATCTGGGGGCGGGCCGCGACATGGACCCGCGCAAAGGGTATCTCTGCACCCATGCCGCGAGTACGGCCTGCGACGATGGATTGGAACGGTGCGGATCCGGTCATTCGAAGGCCCTCCGGGTTTCTGTTTCCTGCGCGCCGGGCTGTGTGCCCGTAGCCATGTCGGTATCGGGGCCCTGGGCAGGGCGCAGCAGCGAGAACGCGTTCTTTCCGCGCGCCTGGCTCAAGGCGCGCTGATCGCAGACTGCCACCGAACGAAAGATGTCGGGTTCGGCCGCGGGTTCTGCGTACGGGCCGAGAATTGAAAACCGTCTCTGGTTCTGGGCGATCATCACTGTTGCTCCCTTGGGCGACTGCGGGCCCGCGGCGCGGCGGGCGTGTCGATACTTCGGGCCTCGGGGCGGCCGGGTGTCCCACCACGCCAGACCGCCCCCGGCCCGGCTTCGCTAGACCGGCCAGCTGGCGGTCGCGCCGGGGTTTGTGCGGCTGGAGACGAAGGCGAATTTCTGATGCGACCGGGTGGCGGTCGAGTGCGGCATGCCCCTCATCTTGCCTTCGAGGGCTGCCATCCGACCGAGCCGAGCTTTTTCAACGAGGTTTGCCATCTGTTCAGTCCTTTTCTTGGTTGCCTGGGTTGTTGCATTTGGCGAGTTTGTGGCAATTGTGCCGGAACCATGTCAAATTCGGACTGCCGTGTGGCAGAAACGCGGAGTGAATGAGGGCGGGAAGAGACAATTTAAGGATTAATTTATGTCAACTTTTAGTTGATGGTAAACAAACTCAGAAAGAACAATGTGATGTGTAAAACCTGTCTAAAAAGACAAGTTATCATCCATGTCGTGTCGGGCTATTATGGGAACACGGGTAGAGAGTGATTTGTGCGAGTCTCGGGAACATTGAAGTTGCTGCTTGGTGATTGTAGTAGATGGTGTGAATGGTGAGTTTAACGCAGAGTGTATAATTAGTCGGCAGGGCAGGTTTTGTTGCCCATATCGCGACAGGGCGCCAGGCAAGGTTCGACAAGCCTGGCGCCCGGCGAACCGCCCAGGAACATCGCGCACGCGCCCCTTCTCGGGGGCCTGAGTCCGGGGATGTTTTTCCGAAACGCAAACAATTGACGCCTGTCTCGATCCGGTTGGAAGACGGACGGGGGATTGTTGCTGCGCCGGAACAAGTCGTGTTTGGCCGATTGCCCACGTTCCGTCCACAATCGCCGCCGTTCTTGTCCTGGCGAGGCCGGGTCATCCTGCGACGAATTGCGGCGGGCCACCGGCGGAATCGGGCCGAATGAAGGGCGCGGTCCGGCTGAAGCGTCAGGTTCCCGGCGGCAGGAGCCGAAAATCGGGGAGATCGCGCAAGGCGCGCTCCGGTCCGGCGGGCGAATAGACGACAAACAGGGTCATCGGATCCGTGCCGGTGTTCAATGTGGCGTGAAAGCGGCTTTCGGGAACGTAGATCGTGCAACCCGGTCCGACCTGCTGGGTGACGGGGGTTCCCTCCTCGTCCTCGACCATCTGCTCGCCGGTCCCCGAGATCACCAGGATGATCTCTTCCGCGCCCGGATGGTTGTGGCGGGCATGGCCCTGTCCGGGCTTCACCGTGACGAGGCCGCCCGAAAACCGCTCTGCGCCGTTGACTTCTGGGCCCACGGTCAAGGCCAGCCTGCCCCAGTCGAAACCGAAGGCCGTGACGCTTTCCGGGCGGATGAAGAAGGGTGATGGCATCGGGGCCTCCTATGGCTTGCGGGTCAGCGCCTTGAAGGCGCGGGTCTGGTCGGCGATGGCGGTTTCTACCGGCAGCCGCTCCATGCTGCTCGCGCCGTAAAAGCCGTGACAGGCGGGGCAGTGCGTCAGGATGTGGCGTGCGTCCGCGGGCATCGAGATCGGTCCGCCGTGGCACAGCACCAGCACGTCGGGGCGCAGCTTGCGGGCCGCGGCCGCGATCGCGTCGATCGCGTCAACGCAATCGTCCAGCGATTTCGCCGACGTGGCCCCGATCGCCCCGCCCGTCGTCACCCCCATGTGCGCGACGATCACATCCGCCCCGGCACGGGTCATCGCCGCCGCCTCGTCCGGATCGAAGACATAGGGCGTCGTCAACAGATCCTGTCGGTGCGCCTCGGCGATCATGTCCACCTCGAGGCCATAGCCCATGCCGGTTTCCTCGAAGCTCTGGCGCATCGCTCCGTCGAACAGCCCGATGGTCGGGAAATTCTGGACCCCCGAGAACCCCATGGATTTCAGCTCGGCCAGGAACTGCGGCATCAGGATGAACGGGTCGGTTCCGTTCACCCCCGCCAGAACCGGCGTGTGGCGCACCACCGGCAGCACCTCGACCGCCATTTCCTTCACGATCTCGTTCGCATTGCCATAGGCCAGCAATCCCGAGGCAGAGCCGCGGCCCGCCATCCGGTAGCGCCCCGAGTTGTAGATGATGATCAGGTCGATCCCGCCCGCCTCTTCCGATTTTGCGGAAAGGCCGGTTCCCGCCCCGCCGCCCACGATCGGAATGCCGCTTGCGGCCATGTCGTGCAGTCGTTTGAGGATCAGGGCGCGGGGGATGGCGGGCATGGCAACCTCAGGTCAGGGCGCGAAAGGCGGTTGTGGCGGCTGTGGCGAAGGCCGGGTCGTTGATGTGATGGGGCAGGCGGGTCAGGCGGCGCGCGGCGGTCTGGCGCAGGCCCGCCTCGAGCGCGCCGAAGAGGGCTGCATCGGCCGCCGGATCATGGAACGGCTGGCCGGGCGCGTCGAGCATCGAGAGGCCGCCCTCGGGGATCAACAGATGCACCGGCCCTTCGCACAGGTTCAGCCGCCCGGCGATCCAGGCGCCGATCGCGGCATTTTCCTCGGCTGTCGTCCGCATCAGCGTGACCTGCGGGTTGTGATGGTAGAAATGCCGCCCCCTGTAGCGGTCCGGAACCGTCTCGGGTTGGCCGAAGTTCACCATGTCGAGCGCGCCGAGCGATCCGACCCAGGGCAGCCGCGTGCGGATCGCCGCGCCGAAGCGGTCTTCGGTCGCGGGCAACACGCCGCCGAACAGCAGATCCGCGACCTCGGTCGTCGTGATGTCGAGCAAGCCGGTCAACATCCCGCTGTCGGCCAGCTTTTCCATAGTGCGCCCGCCGGTGCCGGTGGCGTGAAAGACAAGGCAATCATGGCTGGCGCGCAATTCGGCCACGATGGCCGTCACGCAGGGCGTCGTCACACCGAACATCGTCAGGCCGACGGCGGGCTTTGCGCCCTCGACCGGCGCGGGGTGCAAGGCCATGCCCGCCATCGCCTCGGCGGCATTCGACAGGATCACCCGGCTGAGGCGGTTCAACCCCGCCAGGTCGGTGACCGCCGGCATCAGGATCAGGTCCGAGATCCCGACGTAGGGTGCCGTATCGCCCGAGGCGAGCGTCGAGACGATCAGTTTCGGCAATCCGTAGGGCAGCGCGCGCATGCCGTGCGCGATGATCGACGTGCCGCCGCCCCCGCCGATGCCCAGAATGCCCGAAACCCCCGCGCGCCCCGCGATGAAACCGGCAAAGGCCAACCCCATCGCAGCCACCGCCTGTCCGCGGTCGCGCGGGCCGAGCACGGCCGCGGCGCCTTCGGGGTGGTGTGCCGCCACCTCGGTTGCGGCCACGTCGACAGGGATGGTGGCGGTTCCGGTGCCCACATCGACCAGCATCACCGCCGCGCCGCGCGCCCGCAGACAGGCCGCCAGATAGTCAAGCTCCTCGCCCTTGGTATCGGCGGTGCCGACAAGATGGATCGCTGTCACGATTGCGCCCCGGACCGGAGTTGGGCTTGCGCGTTGCGGCGCGCCCGGCCCTTTGCGGCAAAGCCTAACTGGTTGGACCAGATTTGCAAGACACAAGCGGCCAATCTCGCGCGCGATGGTCCGGGCGGACGGGATGTTCCGGTAAAAACATATTTGCTACAAGGGGAAAAGCCAAGGCGAAGGTGCCCCTGTGATACGGACTTGCGGCCAGAGGCGGCAGAAACGCTCTTGACGGACTTTCCCGTTTGGTAATACCAGTTGGGTGTGCCCGATCAAGGCGGCCCGGCAGAGGCGCGCATGATCTCATCACGATGTGCATGAACGGGAGGAACAGCCATGCGCGGTAAACTGGCCGGACTTTATGCCGGTGTCGGACTTGCAGCCCTGTCGGCCTCGTCGGCCTTCGGGCAGGAGCTCACGATCTTCTGGGCGGAGTGGGATCCGGCGAATTATCTCCAGGAACTCGTCAACGAATACGAGGCCGAAACCGGCGTGCAGGTGACGGTCGAGACAACGCCCTGGTCGGATTTCCAGACCAAGGCCTTCACAGAGTTCAATGCCAAGGGGTCTGCCTATGATCTGATCGTGGGCGACAGCCAGTGGCTCGGCGCCGCCTCGACGGCGGGGCATTATGTCGACCTGACCGATTTCTTCAACGCCAACAAGGTCGGCGAGATCATGGCCCCCGCCACGGTCAAGTATTATGCCGAGTATCCCGGCAACTCGGGCAAGTACTGGGCCATCCCGGCCGAGGGGGACGCGGTGGGCTGGTCCTATCGCAAGGACTGGTTCTCGGATCCTGCCGAGATGGAGGCGTTCAAGGCCAAGTATGGCTATGACCTCGCCGTGCCCGCCGACTGGAAGCAGCTTCGCGACATTGCCGAATTCTTCCATCGCCCCGACGAGGGCCGCTACGGCATCGCGATCTACACCGACAATTCCTATGACGCGCTGGCGATGGGTTTCGAGAATGCGCTGTTCTCGTTCGGGGGCGAACTGGGCGACCCCGAGACCTATCAGGTGGAGGGGTTCATCAACTCCGACAAGGCCGTTCAGGCGCTCGAGGCCTATCGCGAGCTTTACGGCTTTACCCCTCCCGGCTGGGCCAAGACCTTCTTCGTCGAGAACAACCAGGCGATCACCGAGGGTCTGGCGGCGATGAGCATGAACTACTTCGCCTTCTTCCCGGCGCTTCTGAACGAGTCGACCAACCCCCACGCCGCCAACACCGGCTTCTTCGCGAACCCCGCCGGACCCTATGGCGACCAGTTCGCCGCACTGGGCGGGCAGGGTATCTCGGTGGTGTCCTATTCCGAGAACCAGGAAGAGGCGATGAAGTTCCTCGAGTGGTTCATCAAGGATGACACCCAGAAACGCTGGGCCGACCTTGGCGGCTATACCGCCAGCGCGGCCGTGCTGGAAAGCGACGAATTCCGCAAGGCGACGCCCTATAACGAGGCCTTCTACCAGACCATGTTCAAGGTGAAGGACTTCTGGGCGGTGCCGGAATACGCCGAACTTCTCAGCCAGATGAACCAGCGGATCTATCCGTTCGTCGTCGGCGGCGAGGGCACGGCCAAAGAGGCGCTCGACGCGCTCGCGGCCGACTGGACCGAGACATTCAAGAAATACGGCCGTCTTCAGTAACGCTCCCGAGACTGGGGAGGGGCGGTTGCGTCCCTCCCTTTTTTTCCCTGACCCGTCCTGCGGAGGCCTTTGTGGCGCATCCTTCCCTTGCCTCAAACGGCCCCAGTCCACCGCCAGCGCGGGATGAGCGATCTGGCGATCCGCAACCTTTTCATCATCCCCACGATCGTCTTCCTGATCGTCTTCAACATCTTTCCGCTGATCTATTCGCTGGGCTATTCCTTCACCGATTTCCGCGCATCGACCAACGAGCCTGCGAACTTCGTGGGGCTTCAGAACTACCGCGATCTGCTGTCGGACGAATTCATCTGGCGCAACTTCACCATCACCGCGAAGTATGTGCTGATCTCGGTCAGCGGGCAGGTGATCGTCGGCTTCGGTGTGGCGATGCTGCTGAACCGCGACATCCCCTACAAGGGATTTCTCACCACGCTGCTGTTGCTGCCGATGATGCTGTCGATGGCAGTGGTGGGGTTGTTCTGGAAACTGCTCTACGATCCTTCCTTCGGCATCATCAACTATGCGTTGGGCCTGGGCACCTTCGAGTGGTTGGCCAATCCCGACATGGCGCTCTACGCCATCGCGCTGGTCGACATCTGGATGTGGTCGCCCTTCGTGATGCTGCTGTCGCTGGCGGGCCTTTCGGCCGTGCCCAAGCATCTCTATGAGGCGGCGGCGATCGACCGGGCCTCGGCGACTCTATACATTTTTCCGCATCACCTTGCCGCTTGTGGCCCCAATTCTGATGATTGCTATCATTTTTCGAACAATGGAGGCATTCAAGACCTTCGATCTCGCCTATATCCTCGCCAGCCAGCCGACCACCGAAGTCATCTCGATCCGGCTCTACAAGATGGCCTTCCAGGAATGGCAGACGGGGCTCAGCTGTGCGTTTGCCTACATCGTCCTCGTGATGGTGCTCGCGATCACCAACATCTACGTCAAGTATCTCAACAAGGTGAAGGAGCGCTGAGTTGGCCGCAGTCCGCACCACCGGCGAGGTCGTTCGCCACCGCATGGCCATAGCCGCGCTGATGGTGATCCTCGTGATCTTCCTCGCGCCGATCTACTGGATCACCTCGACCGCCTTCAAGCCACGCAATCTTGCCACGACCGTGCCGCCCACGGTGTTCTTCGAGCCCGAGATCACCCCCTTCGTCAAGCTGATGGTCAAGCGCAGCCAGTTGCGCGAACAGCCCGGCCCCGAAGAACTGGCGGCCGCCCCCTGGTGGGAACGCCGCGTGCTGGAAGGCGGCGAGAAGGTCGTGCGGTCGGGCAGGGGGCAGGTGCAACTTTCGGGCTATCCCAGCCGTTTTCTCAACAGCCTGATCATCGCCATCACCTCGACCGTGCTCGCCGTCTCGATGGGCACGATCACTGCCTACGGGTTTTCCCGCTTCAAGGTGAAGGGCGAGGATGACTGGCTGTTCTTCATCCTGTCCACCCGGATGCTGCCGCCCGTCGTCGTCGCGATCCCGATGTTCCTGATGTATCGCGCGGTCGGCCTCAACGACACGCACCTCGGTCTGATCATCCTCTACACCGCCTTCAACCTGTCGTTTTCCGTCTGGCTGATGAAGGGGTTCATCGACGAGATCCCCAAGGAATACGAGGATGCGGCCCTCGTCGATGGCTACACGCGAATGCAGGCGTTCTTCAAGATCGTGCTGCCCGAGGCCGCCACCGGCATCGCCGCGACGGCTGTCTTCTGCTTCATCACCGCGTGGAACGAATACGCCTTCGCGCTGATCATGACCAACCGCCGCGCGCAGACGGCCCCGCCCTTCATTCCCAGCCAGATCGGATCGGGGCTGCCGGACTGGACGGTGATCGCCGCGGGAACCGTGCTGTTCCTGCTGCCGGTCGCGATCTTCACCTTCCTGCTGCGCAACCACCTCCTGCGCGGGATGAGCTTCGGGGCGATCCGCAAATGACCTTCCGCGAGATGAACCACCGCTGGATCGTGCCGGGCGCGCAATGGGTGATGATCTTCGGCATCGTCGCCCTGTGCCAGCCATGGGTCGAGCCGCTGCACCGCTATGGCCTGACCATCACGCTGCTGGGCCTTGTCGGCTTCATGGTGTCCACCAAGATCCCGGCGCCCCCCCCGCGCCGCGACGAGGACGCGGCATGAGCCCCCGGATCGAGTTGAACCACATCGACAAGCATTTCGGTTCGAACCATGTGATCCGCGATGTGAACCTGACGGTCGAAGACCGCGAGTTCATCGTCTTTCTCGGCCAGTCCGGCTGCGGCAAGACGACCACGCTGCGCGCGATCGCGGGGCTGGAGACGATCGACAGCGGCGAGATCCGCATCGCGGGGCAACCGGTGCAGGATCTGCGCCCCGAGGCCCGCGACGTGGCCTTCGTGTTCCAGTCATTCGCGCTTTATCCCCATCTGACGGTCTTCGAGAACATGGCCTTTCCGCTGCGTGCCGTGGGCACCGCGCGCGGCGAGATCGACCAGATTGTGCGCCGGATCGCCGGCGTGTTGCAGACCACCCATCTCCTGAACCGCCGGCCCTCGGCGCTGTCGGGGGGGATCTGCAACGCGTGGCGATCGGGCGGGCGCTGGTGCGCAATCCCAAGGCGATGCTGATGGACGAACCGATCGGCAGCCTCGATGCAAAGCTGCGCGAGGAGATGCGGGTGGAGTTGAAGCGGCTGCACGTCGAACAGGGATCGACCACGATCTATGTCACCCATGACCAGATCGAGGCGATGGCGCTGGCCGACCGGATCGTCGTCATGCACGAGGGCGTGCTTCAGCAGGTGGGCACCCCGGAAGAGGTCTATGCCGACCCGGTCAACCTGTTCGTGGCGCAGTTCGTCGGCAGCCCGGTGATGAACGTGGCCGACATCTCGATCGAGGGCGGGTCCGGGCAAACGCAGGTGACCATCGCGGGGGCCGCGCAGGGACTGGTGTTTCCGGCCGCGCTCGTCGATGCGCTGCGCCATGCGGGCGGTACGCCGGACGGGTCTGAGCCTCGGCATCCGTCCCGAGGCGCTGGAGGTGACGCTCGAGGCACGGCCCCAAGCGACCCCGGTCGAGGCGCACCTGATCGAACCGCTGGGCTCGCATGACATCGTCGATCTGCGGATGGGGCCAGAATTCATCCGCGCGCGGACGCGCTCGGGCCTGGTGCCCGGTCCGGGAACGCAGGTCTTCGTCACCGTCGATCCGGGGCGGGCGCATTTCTTTGACCGGACAACCGGACAATCCCTGGGGGTCAGGCTCTGATGGCCGAGATCGAGTTGAGGGGCGTGACGAAGGACTTCGGCGGCGTGGCCGCGCTGAAGGACGTGAGCCTGCGCATCGCGGACGGCCAGTTCTTCGTGCTTCTGGGCGAGACGGGCGCGGGAAAGACCACCACGCTGCGGCTGATCGCGGGCCTCGACAAGCCGACGCGGGGCCAGGTGCTGATCGACGGTCAGGACGTGACCGGCTGGGGTGCTGCCGAGCGCGACGTGGCGCTGGTCTTGCAGCAATACTCGCTCTATCCGCGCTATACGGTGCGCCAGAACCTTGAATTCCCGCTGAAATCTCCGATGCGTTCGATCTCTGAGGCCGACCGTGCCGACCGTATCGCCCGCGTCGCCAGGACGCTCCGGATCGAGCACCTGCTTGACCGCAAGACCGACAGGCTGTCGGGCGGCGAGATGCAGCGCGTGTCGATCGGGCGCGCGATCGTGCGCACGCCCAAGGTGTTCCTGATGGACGAACCGCTGTCGGCGCTCGACGCCAAGCTGCGCGAGGCGCTCAGGGCCGAGTTGAAGGATCTCCAGATGAACCTGGGCGAGACCTTCCTGTTTGTCACCCACGACCAGGTGGAAGCCATGTCGATGGGCGACAGGATCGGCGTTCTCAACAAGGGGACGCTGGTGCAGGTGGGCACCCCGCAAGAGATCTACACCGCCCCCGTGAACACCTTCGTCGCCCGGGCCGTGGGCAGCCCGGCGATGAACCTGCTGCCGGGCCGGCTCGATGGCGGGCGCGCGATCATCGGCGAGGGGGTGGCACTCGATCACCCCGGGCGCCCGGGCGCGGAGGGACGGGGACTGATCTTCGGCGTCCGGCCCGAGGATCTGGAGATGTCGCCGGGTGCCCCGGTCGAGGCGCTGGTCCGCGACATCGAGAACCACGGCGTGGAAAAGATCGTGACCTTGCAGGCCGGCGCGCATCGTCTGCGCGCGACGGTGCCGGTGACGGTCAAGGTGGCCGCCGCCGACCGTGTCCGGATCGGATGGAACCCCGAGCGGGTGGTGCTGTTCGACGCGGCGACCGGGCGGAGCCTGGCCGTTTGAGGCCGGTGCCCGGCCCCGGCACCCGGGGGTTTCACACCCCCGGACCCCCGTGGGATATTTGGGAACAGAAGAAGTCGGGAAATCAGGCGGGAAAGCGGCGCCGGTAGGCCGGTTCAACCTCGGGGTTGCAGAAGTTCACCGGCAAGGCGCCCGCGAGGATGCGCCGCACCTCGTCCGCCGTGCCGCGCCCCATCCGCAGCATGCTGTCGGCGGTGATGCCGGCCATGTGCGGTGTCAGGATCACGTTGGGCAGCGCGAAGAGCGGGCTGTCGGGGGAAAGCGGCTGGCTGTCGAAGACATCGAGGGCCGCGCCGCCGAGCGATCCGTGACGCAGCGCCTCGATCAGCGCGCGGGTGTCGACAACCGGCCCGCGCGAGACGTTGATCAGAACCGCGCCCGGCTTCATCCGGGCGAGGCGCGAAGCATCGATCAGGCCCCGCGTCACCTCGTTCAGCGGGCAGCAGAGCACCACCACGTCCGCCTCGGCCAGAAGCCGGTCGAGCGCCGCGCCCGTCACACCCTGGGGCAGCGTCGCCGGGGTCGGCGGGGTCGTGGCCATCACCTGCATCCCGAACGCCTGGGCGAGCCGGTTGACCGCCTGGCCGATGTTGCCGAACCCGACGATCCCCAGCGTCCGCCCCCCAAGGTCGCGCGAGATGTCGGCCAGATCGCGCGCCGAAGTCCACCCCGGCCCGCGCAGCCGCGCATCGGTTTCGCGGAACCGCCGCAGCAGGGCGATCGCCGCGAAGATCGTGTATTCGGCCACGCTGGCGGCGTTGACGCCGGGCACGTTCGCCACCAGCACCCCCGCCGCCGTTGCCGCAGCCATCGGAACCATGTCGAGGCCCGCACCATGGCGCACGGCCGCCCGCAGGCCCGGCGCGCGCGCGAAATACTCGGGCGGAACAGGGGCGCGCACGATGATCACCTCGGCCCCGGTGCCCTCGGCAAGGATCGCCTCGGGCGTGGGGGCGGTGGCCACGACATAGCGGCCCGCGGCCTGCAGTGTCGCCGTCACCTCGGGGTGCAGCGGGTGGGTGGAGAAGATCATCGCCAAAGGTCTATCCCGGAGCCGCCTCGGCTATCTCCCTGCGTCCAGCGATCAGGCCCTTCCAGTAGCCTTCGGCGCCTTGCAGGTGAGAGCCCATCAGCGCCTGGGCGAGATTCGCGTCGCGCCGTTTCAGCGCCTCGTAGATCTGGATGTGTTCGGCATGGGACTGGCGGCATCGCTCGGGATCGCTGAAATAGACGGGCAGGCGGCGCACGCCCATCGCATAATAGACCGAGCAGACGTTGTAGAACACCGTGTTCTGCGTAGCGCGGACGATCTCGAGGTGGAAATCGCGATCCTCCTCGCCCAGTTGGCCGCCGGCGGCCAGCCGCTGTTCCGAACGCTCGAGGATCTCGCGCAGGCGCGCGAAGTTTTCTTCGGTGGCGCGCGATCGAGGCCAGTTCTGCCGCCTTGATCTCGTGGATCTTGCGCAGTTCCACGGTCTCGTAGATCTGGATCGGATCGAGCGGCAGGCCGGCCTTGGCAAACAGCGCCATCGCATCCACCGAGGCGAAGCGCGAGGTCAGGAAGATCCCCGATTTGGCGCGCCGCTCCACGATCCGCATCGCCTCGAGCACGGCCAGCGTCTCGCGGATCTGGCCTCGGCTGACCCCGAAATGTTCGGCCAGTTCACGTTCCGAGGGCGTGCGGCCGCTGTCTTCGGCCGAGGTGGCGTAGAGGTGGGCCGCAAGATCGGAGAGCAGGTTCTTTTCGGACATTCAGGCCTTCTTGACATGCGCCTTGAGGACGTCTTCGCGGATGGTGAAGCCGAGGCCGGGACCATCGGGCATGGCGATCATCCCGTCGCGGACGGTGATCTCGTTCTCGACGAGATCATGGATCATCGGATTGGCTCCGCAGGAATATTCGACCGTGAAGCTGGCGGGGCTGGCCGCGCAAAGATGCAGCCCGGCATAGAAGCAGGGCGCCCCCGCCCAGAGATGCGGCGCAAAGCGAAGATTGAAGCTCGCGGCGAGCGCGGCGATGCGCAGCGTTTCGGTGATGCCGCCGCAGAACGCCGGATCGGGCTGGAAGATGTCGGCGGCGCCCAGCACCGCAAGGTCGCGAAAGTCGAACCTCGTCGCCTCGGACTCGCCGGTGGCGATGGGCACCGGGGTTGCCGCGCGCAGTTCGTGCCATGCCCGGCTTGTCATCCGCGCTGACCGGTTCCTCGAACCAGGCGAGATCGCAATCCGCCACCATATGCGCAAAGCGCCGGGCGCCCGATACGGTGTAGGTGCCATGCGCGTCGACGGCGATCTCGATATCCGGACCCAGCGCCTGGCGGGCGGCCTTCACGCGCGCGGCCGAGACGTGGGGGGCGCCGTCCATCGCGCCCACCCGCATCTTGACGGCGCGAAACCCGCCCTGATCGACGTAGCTGCGCAATTGTGCGCCGATCGTCTCTGCCGGCGCCCAGCCACCGGAGGCATAGGCCGGCAGCCGGTCGGCCTTGCGCCCGCCCAGAAGCTGCCACACCGGCTGGTTCAGATGCTTGCCCAGGATGTCCCACAGCGCGATGTCGACCGCGCTGATCGCGGCCACGCTCAGCCCGCGTCGGGCGAGCGCCGGCATGACGTGGCCCGACTGCGCCGCAGAACCGGCGCGCACGCCGTTGTAGAGCATCTCCCAGATCGTCGTGATGTCGCCCGGATTGCGCCCGATCAGAAGCGGCGCGACCTCGTGGTTGATCAGGTGGACGAGCGCGCCGTATTCGCCCGCGCTGCCGGCCGCGTTCTTGCCCTCGCCCCAGCCGACGAGGCCGCAAGCGGTTTCCACCCGCAGGATGGCCGCGTCGAACGTGGTGAGCGTGCCGAAGTCGCTGCGATGCTGGCGGGCCGTCTCGATCGGAATGCTGACCCACCAGGCCTCGACGCTCTTGATCCGCATTGTGCCTCCCTTGCCCGCCAGGGTGCCCCGGTGCCGCCGGGGCGGGGCGGGCCATAGTCGCTACTTGATCAGGGGCAGCAGCGTCTCGGCGGTGATCCGCATCTGACCGTCATAGAACGTCTCGGTCAAAAGGCTCGAGCCGTGATCCTGGATGAACTTGAGCTGCTCGGGCGAAATGTCGACCGGGTTGCGCTCCACCATGTCGGGATAGATCGCGGCCGGAGTTCGGTCGACGGGGGCCACGAACTCGTTTGTCAATGCCCCGTCATAGCCGATCTCGCGCAGGGTCGACACGATCTTCGGCCAGTCGATATGGCCCAGGCCGGCGGCGAAGCGGTTGTTGTCGGCCACATGGAAATCGAACAGGCGCTTTCCGGCCAGGCGGATCGCATCGTGGACGTTCGATTCCTCCATGTTCAGATGGTAGGCGTCAAGGCAGACCCCGCAATCGGGGTGCACGGCATCCGCCAGCGCCAGCGCCTGCGCGCAGCGGTTGAAGAGATAGGTCTCGAACCGGTTGAGCGGTTCGATCGCCACCCGGACGCCGACCTTCTGGGCATGGGCGAAGCATTCCTTCGTCGCCTCCACCACCCATTTCCATTCCTCTTCCTCGGTCGCATCGGGCACCACCTTGCCCACGGTGGCGGGGACCAGCGTGATGATCTCGCCCTCGAGTTCGGAAACCATCGTCAGCACCGATTTCACATAGTCGACCGAACGGGCGCGCTGGCCCTCGTCCTTGGCGGCGAGGTTGCGCTCGCCCAGCGTCAGCGTGACCGCACCCCAGCAACGGATGCCATGTTCCTTGAGCGACGCGCGGGTTTCCCTGACGGGATATTGCGTCGGTTCGCCCGAGATCTCGATGCTTTCGTAGCCGTATTTCTTGATCCGCCGCAACGTGACGTCCAGCGGTTCCGCCCGCATCCAGTTATGGGTTGAAAGGTGCATCGGTATCCTCCCTGTCACCGCGAGTTTTCGGCAAATGCCATCGTATCTGGTTGGACCAGATAGGTGTTTGCCCATCGGTAGCGCAAAGGCAGGGCTTTCGCAAGAATTATGCGTCCGTCCCCAAAAGTTCACTAAAAGCATTGAGAAAAAAGGAAAATGACACGGCATTTCGCGCTATTTCCGTGAGCTTGCCGAGCTGTAGTGTCGTAAATTGGTAATACCAACTTGACGCGCGCGCCCCGGCGGCGGCACCATCGGGCTGGCCCGTGGCGGGCGCGGGGGAGGCTCGGATGAAAATCGGCATGTGCATGTTCCTGTGGACGACCCACGTCACCGAGGCCCATGAGCCGCTGTTGCGCGACATCCGCGCCACCGGGTTCGACGGGGTGGAGATACCGGTCTTCGAGGGCGTGCCCGACGACTACCTGCGCCTTGGCGCCTTGCTTGACCGGATCGGGCTGGAGCGGACGGCGGTCGCTGCGATGGGCGATCCGGCGATGAACCTGATCGGCGACAGGGCCGCGCGCGACGCCGGCATCGCCCACATGCGCCATGTCATCGACTGCACCGCCGCACTGGGGGCGCGAACGCTCAGCGGTCCGCTGCACTCGACGCTCGGCCTGTTCTCGGGGCAGGGGCCGACTGCCGAGGAACTGGCCCGGTCGGTGGACGCGCAGCGCGCCATCGGCGAGCATGCGGGTGCCCGGGGCGTGACCATTGGCCTCGAGGCGCTGAACCGGTTCGAGTGCTACCTCGTGAACACGATGGCCGATCTTTCGGCCCATCTCGACGAGATCGGGCACCCCCATATCCGGGCGATGTACGACACGTTCCACTGCAACATCGAGGAACAGGATCCGGTCGCGGCCTTCACCGACAACCTGCACCACATCGCCCACGTCCATGTCAGCGAGAACGACCGGGGCGTGCCTGGGCGGGGCAACATTCCCTGGGCCGAGACGTTCCGCGCGATCCGGGCCTCGGGCTATGATGCCTGGCTGACGATCGAGAGTTTCGGGCGCGGTCTGCCGGATCTCGCCGCGGCCACCCGGGTGTGGCGCGACTTCGCCGAAAGCCCGGAGGCGGTCTACCGCGAAGGCTTCGCCCATATCCGCAACGGCTGGGACGCGGCGGGCTGAGGAGCGGGGGTTTCACACCCCCGCACCCCCGTGGGATATTTGTGAACGGAAGAAGGGCTGCGTTTCAGCCGGGCAGGCAGACCGCGGTTTCCCAGTCGCGGCACTGCTGGGCGAGGGCGGCGGGCAGGGGCTGGTCGGTAAAGAAGGTGTCGATGTCGCGCAGCGAGGCGATCCGCACCGGGGCCGAGCGGCCGAACTTCGAGGCGTCGGCCACGAGGCAGCTCTGGCGGGCGCGCCGGATCAGCGCCTGGCTGACGCGCACCTCCTGGAGGTCGAAATCCAGCAGGTCGCCGTCGCCATCGAGCGCCGAGGCGCCGATGATCGCATAGTCCACCTTGAACTGCTCGATGAACTGCGCCGTCAGGTCGCCGACCAGCCCGCCGTCGGACCGCCGCAGCACGCCGCCCGCGACCATGATCTCGCAGCTGTCATTGGCCACGAGGATATTGGCGACGTTCATGTTGTTGGTGACGACCGTCAGGTTGCGATGGCCCAGCAATTCGCGCGCGACGGCCTCGGTCGTGGTGCCGATGTTCAGAAACAGCGACGAATTGTCGGGGATCGCGCGCGGCACAGGCGCGCGCGATGGCGGCCTTGGCATCGTCATGCAGGCGCCGGCGCTCTTCGTAGCCGATGTTGGACACGCCCTTGCGGATCACCGCGCCGCCATAGACGCGATCCAGCAGGCCCGCATCGCTGAGGTCGGTCAGATCGCGCCGGATGGTCTGCAGCGTCACGCCGAAGCGGTCGGCGAGCTGTTCGACGATCACGCGGCCTTCGCTCCGCGCGATGTCGAGGATCTCGGTCTGCCGAAAGCTCAGCGCCATGGCCCTTTTCTCCCCGCCGGCGGCCCCTGTCGAGCCTCGGTCTAGGCGGGGCGGCGGGGTGCGGTCAAGCCTTGCGAGCAGCCAGGTCGGATGCCGCAGCGCAGAAAAAGGGGCAGCATCAGTGACCGATAATGCGCGATATTGGCAAGAAGCGAACAAAAACGAAAACAAATGTTGACATCGCCGGCCAGTCGGCGCAATCCTTGCCGCTGTCCAGGGAGGAACTCGTGACAGCACAGGCATCGGCGCAACGCCGGTCGATCTTTTCGTGATCGGCGGCGGCATCAACGGCTGCGGCATCGCCCGCGATGCCGCCGGGCGCGGTCTGTCGGTGGTGCTGGCCGAGATGGGCGATCTGGCCCAGGCCACGTCCTCGTGCCTCGACCAAGCTGTTCCACGGCGGGCTGCGCTATCTGGAATATTTCGAGTTCCGGCTGGTCCGCGAAGTCGCTGATCGAGCGCGAGACGCTGCTGCGCGCGATGCCGCATATCAGCTGGCCGATGCGGTTCGTGCTGCCCTATCATCCCGACATGCGGTTCGAGGGCGCAGACGCCGACCTCGCGCCTGCTTGCCGCCGGTGATGCCGTGGATGAAGGGCCGCCGTCCGGCCTGGCTGATCCGGCTGGGGCTTTTCCTCTACGACACACCTCGGCGGGCGCAAGATCCTGCCGGGCACGCGCACGGTCGACCTGCGCACCGATCCGGCGGGCACGCCGTTGCAGAAGCGGTTTTCGCATGCCTACGAATATTCCGACTGCTGGGTCGAGGATTCGCGTCTTGTGGTGCTGAACGCCCGCGACGCCGAGGCGCGCGGCGCGCGCATCCTGACGCGGACCAAGGTCGTGTCGGCCGATCGCGGCGCCGAGCATGTGGCAGGTCACGGTGGACCGCGAGGGCGGCGGGGCGCGAGACGATCGCGCGCCCGCGCGCTCGTCAATGCCGGCGGTCCCTGGGTCGAGGAGGTGGTGCGCGGCACGCTGCGGGTCAATTCCTCGGAAGGCGTGCGCCTGGTGCGCGGCAGCCACATCGTCACCCGCAAGCTCTACGACCACGACAAGTGCTATTTCTTCCAGGGCGAGGATGGCCGGATCATCTTCGCCATTCCCTACGAGCAGGATTTCACCCTGATCGGCACCACCGACCAGGATCATCACGGGCCAGCCGCAGAGGCCGGTCTGCACCGCCGAAGAGCAGGACTATCTCTGCGCCTTCGCCTCGCAGCTATTTCGAGCAAGCCGGTGACGCGCGGCCGACATCGTCTGGACCTATTCCGGCGTGCGCCCGCTCTACGACGACGGGGCGAAGTCGGCCACGGCCGCGACGCGCGACTATGTGCTGAGTCGTCGATGACGACGGGCGCGCCGCTGCTCAACGTCTTCGGCGGCAAGATCACCACCTACCGCCGGCTGGCCGAGAGCGCGCTGGAAAAGCTGGCGCCGTTCTTCCCGGCGGCTGCCCGGCGCCTGGACGGCGGGCGTGGCGCTGCCGGGCGGCGATTTTCCGGTCGGACGGCGTGCCGGCGCTGATCGCGGGCTTGCAGCGCGATTATCCGTTCCTCGATCGCCTATTGGGCGCGGCGGCTGATCCGCGCCTATGGCACCGAGGCGCAGGATGTGCTGGCGCGGCGCGGACAGCGCGGCCGATCTGGGCAGGGACTTCGGTGCGACGCTGACCGAGGCCGAGGTGCGCTGGCTGATG
This sequence comes from uncultured Alphaproteobacteria bacterium, assembly GCA_963700485.1. GTDB lineage: Bacteria > Pseudomonadota > Alphaproteobacteria > Rhodobacterales > Rhodobacteraceae > Aliitabrizicola. The sequence continues at coordinate 21,209 of CAVOXQ010000015.1, read as the reverse complement.
ACGCATGAATACGCGCGCGACGGCGGAGGACGTGGTCTGGCGGCGCACCAAGCTGGGGCTGCGGCTGACGGCGGACGCAGATCGCAGGCGATCGGGGCCTTCATGGCCACGCGAACACAGCAAGGCGGCCGCCGAATGACGCGGCCGAAGGGGGATGACATGGCGCTGGAACTGGACGGGGTGATCGAAGGTCGTGAGCGGCCGCACCCATATTCACCCGACCGACCTGACGCTGGAGCGGGGCACGATGAACGTGCTGCTTGGGCCCGACGCTTGTCGGGCAAGACCTCGCTGATGCGGCTGATGGCGGGGCTCGACGTGCCGACCGTCGGGCCGGCTGCTGTGGACGGCCAGGACGTGACCGGCATGCGCGGTGCAGGACCGCAAGGTCGCGATGGTCTACCAGCAGTTCATCAACTACCCGTCGATGACGGTCTACGAGAACATCGCCTCGCCGCTGCGGCTGATGGGCAAGTCGGCGGCCGAGATCGACCGCGCGGTGCGCGAGACCGGCCGAGCTGCTGAAGCTGACGCCGATTCTGGAGCGCAAGCCGCTGGAGCTGTCGGGCGGCCAGCAGCAGCGCTGCGCGCTGGCGCGGGCGCTGGTCAAGGACGCGGGGCTGGTGCTGCTCGACGAGCCGCTGGCCAACCTCGACTACAAGCTGCGCGAGGAGCTGCGCGCCGAAATCCCGAGGATCTTCGAGGCCTCGGGCGCGATCTTCGTCTATGCCACGACCGAGCCGGAAGAGGCGCTGCTGCTGGGCGGCAACACCGCGACGCTGTGGGAGGGCCGGGTCACGCAGTTCGGCCCGACGCCGCAGGTCTACCGCCGCCCGGTCGATGCGACCACGGCGCGGGTCTTTTCGCGACCCGCCGATGAACTTCCTCGCCGTGCCGCAAAGCGGGCAACCGGATGAACTTCGGCGGCATGGCCAATGCGCCAGCCGACGGGCCGTTCGCCGGCCTGCCCGACGGGCGCTATCTGGCGGGTTTCCGCGGCAACCATCTGGAGCTGAACCGCCACACCGGCGATGCGGTGGAGCTTCCACTGCACCGTCGCGGTGACCGAGATCACCGGATCGGAAACCTTCCTGCACCTGACGCACGGCACCGACCGCTGGGTCGGGCTGGTGCACGGGGTGCACGACCTGGCTCCGGGCACCGCAGGTGTCGGTCTGGCTCGATCCGGCGCATGTCTATCTCTTCGACGCAGGACGGCGCGCTGGCGGCGCCGGCCGCCTATGCGCTGGCCGCCTGAGGGGAACGGACATGGCACGGATCACGCTCGAAACTCGCGCATTCCTACCTTCCCAATCCGACGAGGCGAGCAGGACTTCGCGCTGAAGGAAATGGACCACGTCTGGGAGGACGGCGGGGCCTATGCGCTGCTCGGGCCGTCGGGCTGCGGCAAGACCACGCTGCTCAACATCATCTCGGGCCTGGTGCACCCGTCGCAGGGCCGGATCCTGTTCGACGAGCGCGACGTGACCGACCGCGCCGACGGCCGAGCGCAACATCGCGCAGGTGTTCCAGTTCCCGGTGGTCTACGACACGATGACGCGTGCGCGACAACCTGGCCTTCCCGCTGCGCAACCGCGGCATGGATGCAGGCCTATATCGCCGGCCGCGTGCGACCAGATCGCGAAGATGATCGGCATGGAGGACGAGCTGGACCGCAAGGCGCGCGGGCTGACGGCCGACGCCAAGCAGAAGATCAGCGCTCGGCCGCGGCATGGTGCGCGAGGACGTGAACGCGATCCTGTTCGACGAGCCGCTGACCGTGATCGACCCGCACATGAAGTGGGAGCTGCGCACCCAGCTGAAGTAGCTGCACCGCGAGTTCGGCCACACGATGATCTACGTCACCCACGACCAGACCGAGGCGCTGACCTTCGCCGACAAGGTCGTGGTGATGTACGACGGCCGCGTGGTGCAGATCGGCACGCCGCAGGAGCTGTTCGAGACGCCGGCGCACACCTTCGTCGGCTATTTCATCGGCTCGCCCGGCATGAACGTGCTCGCCGCGCGAGGTCGAGGGCGACCAGCGCGCATGTCGGCGGCATCGCGATCCCGCTCGGCGCCGCCTACGGCCAGCCGACGGGCCGGGTCGCAGATCGGCGTGCGGCCCGAATTCGTGCAGCCTGACCGCGGAGCGAGGGCCTGCCGGTCAACGATCCGCCGGGTCGAGGACGTGGGCCGCCACCAGATCGTGCGCGCCGAGTTCTTCGGCCAGCGACATCAACGCGATCGCTGCCGCGAGGGCGCGGCGATGCCGGCCGACATGACCCGCGTCAGCTTCGATCCGGCACGCAGTCAACGTCTACGCCGACGACTGGCGCGTCGCCCCGAGCGCCATGGGGAGGCCGCCTGATGGAAAAGACCGTCAACCAGAAGGCCTGGTTCCTCGTCCTGCCGGTGCTCGTGCTGGTCGCCTTCTCGGCGGTCATCCCGCTGATGACCGTGGTCAACTATTCGGTGCAGGACACCTTCGGCAACAACGAGTTCTTCTGGGTCGGGCATCGAATGGTTCGACGAGATGCTCCACTCCGACCGGATCTGGGACGCGCTCTGGCGCCAGCTCGCTCTTCTCGGCGATCATCCTGGCGATCGAGATGCCGCTGGGCATCGTCATCGCGCTCAACATGCCGAAGAAGGGCTTCTGGGCCTCGGTCTGCCTCGTCCTGATGGCGCTGCCGCTGCTGATCCCGTGGAACGTGGTCGGCACGATCTGGCAGATCTTCGGGCGCGTCGACATCGGGCTGCTGGGCCATACGCTGGCCGGGCTCGGGCATCGACTACAACTACACCAACGATCCCTTCGACGCCTGGGTCACCATCATCGTGATGGACGTCTGGCACTGGACCTCGCTCGTCGCGCTGCTGTGCTATGCCGGCCTGCAATCGATCCCGGAGGCCTACTACCAGGCGGCCGAGATCGACCAGGCCATCGCGCTGGAAGGTGTTCCGCTACATCGAGCTGCCCAAGATGCAGGGCGTGCTGCTGATCGCCGTCCTGCTGCGCTTCATGGACAGCTTCATGATCTACACCGAGCCCTTCGTCGTCACCGGCGGCGGTCCGGGCAACGCGACCACCTTCCTGTCGATCGACCTCGTCAAGATGGCGATCGGGCCAGTTCGACCTCGGTCCCGCCGCGGCCTTCTCGATCATGTACTTCCTGGTGATCCTGCTCGATCTCCTGGGTGTTCTACACCGTGATGACCAACCTCGACAACAGGAGGCGCGTTGATGGCCGAGACTGCCCTGACCACAAGCGCCGCCCGCGCCCGCACCATGCCCCGCATCAACGGCTCGGCCGTGGTGATGACGCTCTACATCCTGTTCCTGCTGCTGCCGATCTACTGGCTCGTGAACATGAGCTTCAAGACCAACCAGGAGATCCTGAGCGTCTTCACGCTGTGGCCCGCAGAGCTTCACGCTGCACAACTACCGTCACGATCCTGACCGATCCGAGCTGGTACATGGGCTATGTCAACTCGCTGATCTATGTGGTGATGAACACGGTCATCTCGCTCACCGTGGCGCTGCCCGCGGCCTATGCCTTCTGCCGCTACCGCTTCATGGGCGACAAGCACCTGTTCTTCTGGCTGCTGACCAACCGCATGGCGCCGCCCGCGGTCTTCGCGCTGCCGTTCTTCCAGCTCTATTCCTCGGTCGGGCTGTTCGACACGCATATCGCCGTGGCGCTGGCGCATTGCCTGTTCAACGTGCCGCTGGCGGTCTGGATCCTCGAAGGCTTCATGCGCGGCGTGCCGAAGGAGATCGACGAGACCGCCTATATCGACGGCTACTGCTTCCCGCGCTTCTTCATCAAGATCTTCATGCCGCTGATCGCCAGCGGGATCGGCGTCGCCGCCTTCTTCTGCTTCATGTTCTCGTGGGTGGAACTGCTGCTGTCGCGCACGCTGACGGCGGTGAACGCCAAGCCGATCGCGGCGATCATGACGCGCACCGTCGTCGGCCTCGGGCATGGACTGGGGCGTGCTGGCCGCGGCCGGCGTGCTGACGATCATCCCCGGCGCGCTCGTGATCTACTTCGTCCGCAACTACATCGCCAAGGGCTTCGCCCTGGGGAGGGTGTGATGACCAGAACCCCCTGGACCACGATCTATGCCACGGCGGCGGGTGCGCTCGTCGCGATCCTGGCCGTCCTTGTCTGGGCCACGCCGCGCACCGAGGACGGCTTTGCCTGGACCGATCCGATGATCCGCGGCGGCTGGATGGCCTGGACCTTCCCGACGGCGCTCTTCTTCTGGTGCATCGGCTCCTCCTGATCCTGTTCACGATCCTTGCGATCCGCTTTCCCGAGACGCCGCGCTCGGGGTGTCCTCCGGATCGAGACGACGCGGGGCGACCGGCTTTTCATCACGCTTCTTGGGCTCGGCCTTCATCCACCTGGCCAGGCTCGCCATCCTTCGGCGCCGACCTGATCTGGGTCGCGCCGATCCTGTGCCTGGTCTATGCCGCAGCGGTGTTCCGCTGGGTCTAGGCCGGGTTCTTCGACCCCGCCGGGGGGTACCGCCGGCCGCAAGACGACCAACTCCGGGAGGAAAACAAACCTATGAGACTACGCCATACCTCAACCGCCATGGCACTCGCGCTGTTTGCGACGCGGTGCTCCGGCCTGGGCAGACATGGAGGCGGCGAAAGCCTTCCTTGATGCCGAGATCGGCGACCTTTCGGTGCTGAGCCGCGCCGATCAGGAAGCCGAGATGCAATGGTTCATCGATGCCGCGAAACCCTACGCCGGCATGGATATCAAGGTGGTTTCGGAAACCATCGCCACGCATGAATACGAATCCAAGGTGCTGGCGCCCGCCTTCACCGCGATCACCGGCATCAAGGTCACCCATGACCTGATCGGCGAAGGCGACGTTGTCGAGAAGCTGCAGACCCAGATGCAGTCGGGCGAGAACATCTATGACGCCTATATCAACGACAGCGACCTGATCGGCACCCACTGGCGCTATCAGCAGGTCCGCAACCTGACCGACTGGATGGCGGGCGAAGGCAAGGATGTCACCTCGCCGACGCTCGACCTGCCAGACTTCATCGGCACGAAGTTCACGACCGCGCCCGACGGCAAGCTCTACCAGCTGCCCGACCAGCAGTTCGCGAACCTCTACTGGTTCCGCTACGACTGGTTCAGCGACCAGAAGACCAAGGACGACTTCAAGGCCAAGTATGGCTATGACCTGGGCGTTCCGGTCAACTGGTCGGCCTATGAGGACATCGCCGAGTTCTTTACCGGGCGCGACATGTCCTACATGGGCGGGCCGGCGACAGGTGTCTATGGCAACATGGACTACGGCAAGAAGGACCCGTCGCTTGGCTGGCGCTACACCGACGCGTGGATGTCGATGGCCGGCATGGGCGACAAGGGCGAGCCGAACGGCCTGCCGGTCGACGAATGGGGCGTCCGCGTGGACGAGAATTCCCGTCCTGTCGGTTCCTGCGTCGACCGTGGCGGTGCCACGAACGACGCAGCGGCGGTCTATGCCGTGACCAAGGCGATCGAGTGGCTGCAGAAGTACTCGCCGCCCGAAGCGCAGGGCATGACCTTCGGTGAAGCCGGCCCGGTGCCTGCCCAGGGCGAACATCGCCCAGCAGATGTTCTGGTACACCGCCTTCACCGCCGACATGGTCGCGCCGGGCACGCCCGTGATGAACGAGGACGGCACGCCGAAATGGCGCATGGCCCCCTCGCCGCATGGCGCCTACTGGTAGGAAGGCACGAAGATCGGCTACCAGGACGTGGGATCGTGGACGCTGATGAAATCGACCCCGGTGGATCGCGCGCAGGCGGCCTGGCTCTATGCCCAGTTCGTCACCTCCAAGACCGTGGACCTGAAGAAGTCCGACGTCGGGCTGACCTTCATCCGCGAAAGCACGATCGACAGCCAGCACTTCACCGATCGCGCGCCGAAACTCGGCGGCCTGATCGAATTCTACCGCTCGCCCGCCCGCGTTGCATGGTCGCCCACCGGCACCAACATCCCGGACTATCCGAAGATGGCGCAACTCTGGTGGCAGAACATCGGTGATGCGATGTCGGGCGACAAGACCCCGCAGGAGGCGCTCGATGCCCTTTGCGCGGAACAGGAGAAGGTGCTCGAGCGGATCGAGCGTGCCGGCGTCCAGGGCGATATCGGCCCGAAGATGAACGAGCCGCAAGACCCGCAGATCTGGCTTGATGCCCCCGGCGCGCCGGTGGCCAAGCTCGACAACGAGAAGCCGCAGGGCGAGACCGTCGACTATGACGAGCTGATCAAGTCCTGGAACTGACCGATCCCTGGGCGGGCGCTGCGGCGCCCGCCCATCCCCGGCACGCGGGTCGGTCCCTTCCGCGCAGTTCCTGGCCGCCAGATCCTTGTGTCCGGTCACGCATGGTGCCCTTGTGCGCGCGGGCCGATCGCACCCGAAGACGCGCCGGCCCACGAATTCGACCGGCCCGAATGGCCGCGCCGACAAGAGAGAAACCGAAGAAACTCCATGTAGACGGAGACATGGCAAGCGTTCTGCGCATCAGGCGCCGGCCCGTTTGCCCCCCTCGCAAGGACCAGACCGATGCCCCACATTCTCGCCATCGACCAGGGCACCACCTCGTCGCGGGCGATCCTTTTCGATGCCGCGATGGCCGTCACCGCCATCGCCCAGGAAGAATTCCCGCAACACTACCCCGCCTCCGGCTGGGTGGAGCATGACCCCGCCGACCTCTGGTCGTCGGTTGCCGGCACCGCCCGCTCGGTGATCGAGAAGGCCGGTATCGACGCCTCGGATATCGCCGCCATCGGCATCACCAACCAGCGCGAGACGACCCTGATCTGGGACCGCGCCACAGGCCAGCCGATCCACAACGCCATCGTCTGGCAAGACCGTCGCACCGCAGCCCTTTGCCAGCAGATGAAGGACGCAGGCCTCGAGCCGATGGTCACCCACCGCACCGGCCTGCTGCTCGACCCGTATTTTTCGGGCACCAAGGTGAAATGGCTGCTCGATCACGTCGAGGGCGCCCGTGCCCGTGCCGAACGGGGCGAACTTCTGTTCGGCACCGTCGACACCTTCCTGATCTGGAAGCTGACGGGGGGCCGCGTCCATGCCACGGATGCGACAAATGCCGCCCGCACCCTGCTCTACAACATCCGCGAGGGTCGCTGGGACGACGAGATCTGCGGCCACCTCGGCATTCCCCTGTCGCTCTTGCCCGAGGTCCGCGATTGCGCGGCTGATTATGGTGTGACCCGTGCCGATCTCTTCGGGCGCGAGATCCCGATCCTTGGCGTCGCGGGCGATCAGCAGTCGGCAACCATCGGTCAGGCCTGCTTTGCCCCCGGCATGATGAAGGCCACCTACGGAACCGGCTGTTTCGCGCTGCTGAACACCGGCGACACCCTTGTTGAAAGCCGGTCGCGCCTGCTCGGCACCATCGCTTTCCAACTCGACGGCAAGGTCACCTACGCGCTCGAAGGCTCGATCTTCATCGCGGGCGCCGTTGTCCAGTGGTTGCGGGACGGCCTGAAGATCATCCGTGACGCGAAAGAGACGCAGGCGCTGGCCGAGGCCGCCGATGCCGGGCAGGACGTGATCCTTGTCCCCGCCTTCGTCGGGCTCGGTGCGCCCTACTGGAACCCTGACTGTCGGGGGGCCGTGTTCGGGCTGACGCGCAATTCCGGACCTGCCGAGATGGCGCGCGCGGCGCTTGAAAGCGTGGGCTACCAGACCCGCGACCTGCTTGAGGCGATGCGGGCCGACTGGCAGGGCGCCCGCGTCGGGGTGCTGCGGGTCGACGGCGGGATGAGCGCCTCGGACTGGGCGATGCAGTTTCTGTCCGACATCCTTGGCGCCGAGGTGGACCGGCCCCGGGTGCGCGAGACGACCGCCCTTGGCGCGGCCTGGCTGGCCGGAATGCGGGCGGGTGTCTATCCGGGACAGGCCGAATTTGCGTCCACCTGGGCGCTTGAACGGCGCTTCGTGCCCGCGATGGATGACCACACCCGGTCCACGAGATATGCTCGCTGGCGGCGTGCCATCGACGCGACGATCGGGGTCTGATCATGTTCGCGGCGTTCCAGCTTCTGTTGCCGCCACGCATCCTCTTCGGGCGTGGCGAAGCTGCAAAGGCGGCGCCGCTCGCCCGAGGGTTCGGCCCGCGCATCCTTGTGGTGCACGGCCGTGACGCGGCCCGCGCGGCCTGGCTTCTGCGTGATCTTGCGGCGGCCGGTGCGGGCGTCGAGGCGATCGCCTGTGCGCGAGAGCCGGATCTGGCGCTCCTCGAGACGTCGCTTGCCGTTGCGCGCGACTTTCGCCCCGATGGGGTGGTCGGGCTTGGCGGTGGCGCGGTCCTCGATCTTGCCAAGGCGCTGGCGGCCCTCGTCCCGGCCCCGCTCGGCGTCATGGATCACCTGGAGGTGGTCGGTCGGGGCAAGCCGCTGGTGGCCGATCCCTTGCCGTTGATCGCGCTTCCCACGACCTCTGGGACTGGCTCCGAGGCGACGAAAAACGCTGTGATCGACGTTCCGACCCACCGGCGGAAGGTTTCGCTGCGCGACGACCGGATGATCGCGCGTGTCGCGATCGTCGACCCGAGCCTGACCGACGGCACGCCCAAAGGCATCACGCTTGCGTCGGGCCTCGATGCGCTGACCCAGGTGGTGGAGCCCTATGTCAGTCGCCGCGCGAACCTCGCGACCGACGCGCTGGTGCGGGCCGCCATGCCCGCGGGGATCGCCGCGCTCGTCACCCTGATGGAGCGGGAGGATGCCGCCGCCCGCGACGCGATGGCCTGGATGAGCCTTGTCGGGGGGATCGCCTTGGCCAACGCCGGTCTGGGGGCCGTTCACGGGTTTGCCGGGGTGATCGGCGGCATGACGGGTGCGGCCCATGGCGCGATCTGCGGCACGCTTCTGCCCTTTGTCATGGAGGCGAACCGCGCGGCCTTGCCCCGGACCCACCCGGCGTCGGCCCGGCTGGCCGAGGTGGACGCATTGCTGGCGCGCGCGCTGCATGTCGAAAGCGGCGGCGGTGCCGCGTTGCACCAGTGGTCGCGGCGGGCCGGGCTTTCCGGACTGGCGGGCCTTGGGCTGCGCGCCGAGGATCACCCCGAGGTGGCCGAAGCCGCCGAGGGCGCCTCCTCCATGTCGGCCAATCCGGTCGCACTGCCGCGCGCGGCGCTGCTGGGCATTCTCGCGGCCGCCGCCTGATCGGCAAAGCCGCTTGCGCCTTTCGGGCTTCGGCGTGCTAGCCTGCGGGCGTCGGGCGCCGGTTGGTTCGGTGCCCGACGGATGCGGGAGGTTCCGAAGACATGATCGAGGCGGCGCACGACCTGCGTCTTGTCATGGCATCGCTCGCGGTGGCGATGATGGCCGGGTTCACCGGCCTGTCGCTGACGCGCGGGGCCAACGGGCTGCCGCCCGCGCGGCGCAAGACGATCGTGTCTATGGGGGCGGTCGCACTGGGCGGTGGCATTTGGTCGATGCACTTCGTGGCGATGCTGGGACTGCAATTGCCTTTCCTCTATTACTACGATGCCCTGGTCACGCTGGTTTCGGCGCTGGTCGCGATCCTCATGGCAGGGGTTGCTCTCTTGATCCTGCATTTCCTGCCGCGCGGTCCCGTGACGATCACCGGCGCGGGGATCATCATCGGCATCGGCATTCCGATCATGCATTACATCGGCATGTCCGGGATGGAATTGTGCCGCCCGGTCTATACGCCCCTGGGGGTCGGGCTTGCGCTGGCGGCCTCGATCGCGCTGAGCGTGGCCGCCGTCTGGCTGGCCTACAGCGAGCGGGGGCGGGCCAACATCCTGCTGGGGACACTCGGCTTTGGCGTTGCGGTCTTTTCGGTTCACTTCCTGGCCATGGCGGGCACTCGGTTCGAAAAGGATGCGACCGCAGCGGTTGCAGGCCCGCTGATGGGCAACGAAAGTCTGGCCATCCTCGTGACGCTGAGCGCCTTCGTCATATCGGCCGCGTTCCTGCTGACGGGGATCACCTTTGCGCCGGCGAGCGCGCCGGAGGCGGCCCGCGGGCCTGCACCCGACCTTGCGCCCGTTCCCCCCAAGGCGTCGTTGGCGGAGCCCGCCGTCGCCCGGATTCCCTATGAGCGTGAAAACCGCATCCTGTTCCTTGAAGCGGGGACGGTCGCGGCGCTTCGGGCCGAGGGCCACTACACCCTGGCCTATCGCGGAACGGAAAGGCTGTTCTGCCCGTGGTCGGTCTCCGAGGCGGAAAAGCGGCTTGCCGCCGCGGGCTTCCTGCGCGTCCATCGCAGCTACCTGATCAACCCGCAGCTCGTGACCGGGTTCGAGCGGCGCAAGGACACCGGCCTGATCTACTTCGACAGCCTTGGATCGCAGACCAGGGTGCCCGTCAGCCGGTCGCACCTGGCGGGCGTGCGCGAGGCGCTGGGGCTGTAGCGCCGTCTTCGGATGGGGCAGGTCTTCGCCATGGCGCAAGCGCCTTCGCATTTCATGCGGCCAAGGCGCATTTCGTGCAATTTGATGCCGCGTTCATGGGCGGGCCCTGTGCCAGGCCGCCCGGCGCGCGCCCTGATGAAGAAAGTGCGTGCGCAAGCCGCACAGCTTTGGGAGGAGCACATGATAGCAGCGGCGTTCGAGTATCATCGGCCGGCGGACCTCAAGGGGGCGCTGGGTGTTCTGGCGGACCACGGCGACGATGCGCGGGTCATCGCGGGCGGGCACAGCCTGATCCCGATGATGAAACTGCGCATGGCGTCGGTGGAACACCTTGTCGATCTTCAGGACATCGCGGAACTGAAGGGCGTCGCCGTCAGCAATGGCCGGGTGACCATCGGCGCGATGACGACCCAGCACGAGTTGATCGTCGACGAGACGCTGGCCAAGGCGATGCCGATCCTGCGCGAGGCGGCGCTCCAGATTGCCGATCCCCAGGTGCGCTACATGGGAACGGTCGGCGGGAACGTGGCGAACGGAGATCCCGGCAACGACATGCCGGGCCTGATGCAATGCATCGACGCAAGCTTCACCCTGGTCGGGCCGGATGGCGCGCGCGAGGTCAAGGCGCGCGATTTCTACCAGTCGGCCTATGTGACCGCGCGTGACGACAGCGAGATCCTGACGAAGATCACCTTCGCCGCCGCGCCGGGCGGATACGCCTACGAAAAGCAGAAACGCAAGATCGGGGATTATGCGACGGCGGCCTGCGCCGCTTTGGTCGTCAAGGACGGCGGCAAGGTCACGCAAGCCGCCATCGCGATGACGAACCTCAGCGATACGCCGGTCTTTTCGACCGCTGCCGGGGCCGCTCTGGTTGGGAGCGCGGGCGACCGGGCGGCGATCGCGGCGGCTGTCGCGGCGGCACTGGCCGACATCAATCCGACGGGCGACAATCGTGGTCCGGTGGAATTCAAGCGCCATGTGGCGGGCATCATCATCGGCCGCGCCATCGAGCGCGCGCTGTCGCGCGCCTGAGGAGAACATCATGTCGAAGAAAATGCAGATCAGTCTGACGGTGAACGGCGAGGCGCATGACTTGCTCGCCGAACCGCGTGAATTGCTCATCTATGTGCTGCGCGAGAGGTTGAACCTGACCGGGCCGCATGTGGGGTGCGAAACCTCGCATTGCGGGGCCTGCACCATCGAGATGGACGGCAAATCCGTCAAGTCCTGCACGGTGTTCGCGGCCCAGGCCAACGGTGCCAGCATCACCACGATCGAGGGGCTCGGCAGCCCCGACAACCTCAATGTGTTGCAGCAGACGTTCCGCGAACATCACGGCTTGCAGTGCGGCTATTGCACGCCGGGCATGATCACCCGGGCGCACAGGCTGTTGCAGGAAAATCCGACGCCCACCGAAGAGGATGTGCGTTTTGGCATGGCGGGAAATCTGTGCCGCTGCACAGGATACCAGAATATCGTGAAGGCCATCCTCGCCGCGGCCAGCCAGATCAATGCGTCGAAGGAGGCAGCAGAATGAACGACCTGACACCCGCCGACCGCGTCGCAAATCTCAAGGGTCTTGGAACGTCCAGAAAGCGTGTCGAGGACGTGCGCTTTACCCAGGGCAAGGGCAATTATGTCGACGACATCAAGATGCCTGGCATGCTGCACGGCGATTTCGTGCGCTCGCCCTATGCTCATGCGCGCGTCAAGTCGATCAACGCCGATGCGGCCAAGGCGCTGCCGGGGGTGATCGCGGTGCTGACCGCGGCCGATCTCGCGCCGTTGAACCTGCACTGGATGCCGACGCTCGCGGGCGACAAGCAGATGGTCCTTGCCGATGGCAAGGTGCTGTTCCAGGGCCAGGAAGTGGCCTTCGTCGTCGCGACCGATCGCTATGTCTGCGCCGATGCGATCGAACTGGTCGAGGTCGACTACGAGGAACTGCCGGTCATCGTCGACCCGTTCAAGGCGCTGGAGCCGGGCGCCACCGTGCTGCGCGAGGATCTGGACGGGCAGACGACCGGTGCGCACGGTCCGCGCAGGCATCCCAACCACATCTTCCTGTGGGAAATGGGCGATCAGGTGGCCACGGACGAGGCCATCGGGGCCGCCGATGTCGTGGCCGAGGAGATGATCTACTATCATCGCACCCATCCCTGTCCGCTGGAAACCTGCGGCTGCGTCGCCAGCATGGACAAGGTGAACGGCAAGCTGACGCTGTTCGGCACGTTCCAGGCACCCCATGTCGTGCGCACGGTCGCGGCGATCCTGTCGGGGATCGAGGAGCACAACATCCGCGTCGTCTCGCCCGATATCGGCGGCGGTTTCGGCAACAAGGTGGGTGTCTATCCCGGGTATGTCTGCTCCATCGTCGCCTCGATCGTCACCGGGCGCCCGGTGAAGTGGGTCGAGGACCGGATGGACAACCTGATGGCCACCGCATTCGCCCGCGACTACTGGATGAAGGGGCGGATCAGTGCGACGAAGGATGGCAAGATCACCGGGCTGCATTGTCATGTGACGGCCGATCATGGCGCTTTCGACGCCTGCGCCGACCCGACCAAGTTCCCTGCGGGCTTCTTCCACATCTGCACCGGAAGCTACGATATCCCGGTGGCCTATGTGGGCGTCGACGGGGTCTACACCAACAAGGCGCCGGGCGGCGTGGCCTATCGCTGTTCGTTCCGCGTGACCGAGGCTGCGTATTTCATCGAACGCATGATCGAGGTTCTGGCGATCGAACTGGGGATGGACGCGGCCGAACTGCGCGCCCGGAACTTCATCCGCAAGGATCAGTTTCCCTACCATTCCGCGCTAGGCTGGGAATACAACTCGGGCGATTACCACACGGCCTGGGACAAGGCCTTGAAGGCTGTCGATTATGAAGGGCTGCGCAAGGAACAGGCGCAGCGCGTGGCGGACTTCAAGGCGGGCAAGACGCGCAAGCTTCTGGGGATCGGGCTGACGCATTTTACCGAGATCGTCGGCGCCGGACCGGTCAAGAACTGCGACATCCTCGGCATGGGCATGTTCGACAGCTGCGAGATCCGCATCCACCCCACCGGATCGGCGATCGCGCGGCTTGGCACCATCAGTCAGGGCCAGGGCCATGCCACGACCTTCGCCCAGATCCTTGCCACCGAGATCGGCCTGCCGGCCGACAGCATCACCATCGAAGAGGGCGACACCGATACGGCCCCCTATGGTCTGGGCACCTATGGTTCCCGCTCCACCCCGGTGGCAGGGGCCGCGACGGCGATGGCGGGCCGTAAGATCCGGGCCAAGGCCCAGATGATCGCGGCCTATCTGCTGGAAGTGCATGACGGCGATCTGGAATGGGACATCGACCGGTTCGTGGTGAAGGGTGCGCCCGAGCGGTTCAAGACCATGAAGGACATCGCCTATGCCGCCTACCACAATGCCATTCCCGGGCTGGAGCCGGGGCTGGAAGCGGTCAGCTATTATGATCCGCCCAACATGACCTATCCTTTCGGTGCCTATATCTGCGTGATGGAAATCGACGTGGATACCGGAACGCATGAGATCCGGCAGTTCTACGCGCTCGATGATTGCGGCACGCGGATCAATCCGATGATCATCGAAGGCCAGGTCCACGGCGGGTTGACCGAGGCGCTGGCGATCGCGATGGGCCAGGAAGTGGCCTATGACGAGATCGGCAACCACAAGACCTCGACGCTGATGGACTTCTTCATCCCCACCGCATGGGAAACCCCGCATTACACCACGGACTTCACCGAAACGCCCTCGCCGCACCATCCGATCGGTGCGAAGGGGGTGGGCGAAAGTCCGAACGTCGGCGGCGTTCCGGCGTTTTCCAATGCGGTCCATGATGCGTTCCGGGCGTTCGGCCTGCGCCAGTCGCACATGCCGCACGACCATTGGCGCATCTGGAAGATCGCCAATCAGCTTGGCCTGCACGGCTGAGAGGAGGGCGGGGCGTCCGCGCCCCGCCGCACCATGAGCGATTGGGAAACCCTTCGGGATGATCTTGCCGGCCAAGGCTATGTCGCCTCGCCCGACCTTGCGATGGCGTTGCTCATCGCGATCTCGCTTGGCCGGCCGATCCTGCTTGAAGGCGCGGCAGGTGTCGGCAAGACAGAAGTTGCGCGCGCCCTTGCCAGTGCGCGCGCAACCGAACTGATCCGCCTGCAATGCTACGAAGGCCTTGATGCCGCACAGGCGATCTATGAGTGGAACTATCAAAAGCAACTCCTCGCGATACGCGCCTCGGCAGAGGGCGGCGAGACGGGGCAAAGCGTGGAGCGGCGGATCTTTTCGGAAGACTTCCTGATGGAACGCCCGCTGCTGCGCGCCATCCGCCGGCCCGTCGCACCCGTGCTGCTGATCGACGAGATCGACCGCGCCGATGAAGAGTTCGAGGCGTATCTTCTTGAAGTCCTGTCGGATTTCCAGATCACCATCCCCGAGCTTGGGACGATCCGCGCGCAAAGCAGACCGATCGTGGTCCTGACGGCGAACGGCACGCGCGATCTGTCGGACGCCTTGCGGCGGCGGTGCATATTCGCCCATGTCGACTATCCGGACCGCGAAACGGAACTGGCGATCCTCAAGTCCCGCGTGCCCGAGATCGAAGACCGCTTCGGGCGGCAGGTCGTGGCCTTCGTGCAGGCCTTGCGCAAGGAGGATCTTGATAAGAAGCCCGGCGTGGCCGAGATGCTCGATTTCGCGGCCGCCTTGATGGGGCTTGGCGTGAACGACCTGACCGAGGATCCCCAGCGTTTGCAGGCGACGCTCGCCACGCTGCTGAAAACGCAGTCCGACCGGGCGATGGTGCCGCGTGAACTGGCCCTGCGTCTGGCGGGGAAGGCCGCATGACCCGCATCACCCGATTTTCGGCCCGCGATCCCGGACCGGCTGCGCGGCTGGCGGGTTTCGCCGCGCACCTGCGGGCACATGGCTTTCGCCTGGGGGTGGCAGAGGTAGAGACGGCGCTGCGGGCGCTGGCCGTCATCGGTTCGGCAGAGGTCGACGTCGTGCGGATGGCACTCAGGGCCGTCTGTGCCGGCTCGATCGAGGATGCGGCGCGTTTCGACCTCCTGTTCGACAGTTTCTGGTGCAATGGCGGGCGGGTTCGCCAGAAAATCGTCCCGGCCCCTTTGAAACCGGCGCCGGAGCACACCCGGTCGACCCGGACCCAGCAAGGCGCCGCAGCCGGGTCGAGCGGCGCGCCGGACGCACCCGACGGGCCTGACGGCGACGCGGAAGCCGGCGGTGAAGGCCGCCTCGTCGCCTCGACGGTGACGAACCTGATGAAGAAGGATCTGCGGGAACTGGTCACGCCGGGCGACATCCGCGAGGCCGAAGCGGTCGCGCGCCGCCTCGGTGCGGCGATACGCGACCGCAGGTCGCGCCGCCGCCGCGCGGCCCGCAAGGGCCAGATCGTCGATCTGCGCCGCACCCTGCGTGCCAGCCTCGCCACCGGAGGTGAACCGATCCGCCTCGCCTACCGAAGCGGCCCGACCGGCCGGTCAGGATCGTGGCTCTGTGCGATGTGTCGGGTTCGATGACGCTCTATGCCCGCCCGTTCCTCGCCTTCCTCGCCGGGCTCATGCGGGCCGACGATGCGGCGGATGCCTATCTCTTCCACACGCGCCTCGTCCGGATAACCGAGGCGCTGCGCGACGACGATCCGTTCCGGGCGCTGAACCGGATTACCCTGCTGGCCGATGGTTTCGGCGGGGGGTCGAAAATCGGCGAGGCGCTCGACCGGTTCTCGCGCGGACCTGCGCGCAGTTCGGTAAATGGCAGGACCGTGGTGATGATCCTGTCGGATGGCTATGACAGCGCGCCGGCAGGCGTGATCGACGCGGCGCTGTTGCGGCTTGGCAAACGCGGTTGCCGGGTGATCTGGCTCAATCCGCTGAAGGGCTGGGCCGGTTATGCGCCGGTGGCGGCCTGCATGGCCGCGGCCCTGCCGCATCTCGACCTCTTTGCGCCGGCGGCCACGCTGGGCGATCTCGCGGCCCTTGAAGGGGAGCTTGTCCGCATATGACCACCCGCGCGCGCAGGAACACCTCGAGGATGAAATCCGCCGCCTGCGCGCCGCCGGGCACGCCTTTGCAGTGGCGACCGTCGTGCGCACGGTGGATGCGACGTCGGCCAAACCGGGGGCAAAGGCCCTCGTCCTTGGCGATGGCACGCTCATCAAGGGATGGATCGGCGGCGGATGCGCCCGTGCGGCCGTTTCGAAGGCTGCGATGCAGGCGCTGGCCGAGGGCCGCCCGCAGTTCGTCTCGCTGCGCCCCGAGGATCTGCTGGCGGCCGAAGGTCTGGCACCCGGCGATGAACGCGACGGCATCCGGTTTCGCCCGCAACGGCTGTCCCAGCCGACGGCTCCATGGATATCTTTGTGGAACCGGAATTGCCCCAACCCCGGCTGTTCATCTTCGGCGGCGGGCCCGTGGCACTTGCCCTGGTGGATCTTGCCGCACGCTTCGATCTGCATCGCACGCTCTGTGGTGCCGGTGCTGGTGCAGATCGAGGTCGACGCGGTGCAAGAGGGGTTCGCCCTCGACACCGGGTCGACCGCTCGGCGATTTGTGGTCGTCGCGACGCAAGGCAAGGGCGACGAGGCCGCATTGCGCGCCGCCCTTGCCAGCGGGGCGGGCTATGTCGCCTTCGTCGGCAGTCGCCGCAAGTTCGCGACCCTGGCCGAACGGCTGCGCCGCGACGGCATCGACATGGCCGCGCTCGATGCCGTGAAGGCACCGGCGGGCCTCGATATCCACGCGATCACGCCTGACGAGATCGCCCTGTCGATTCTCGCGCAGATCGTCGCTCACCGCCGTGCAGGGGGAGCGGGGCGCCGATAGCGGTTGACCCGTGGCCCATAGGACCGGTGGCTCCGCGCGGCCGCGCGCTCGCGCGCCGCAGGGGTCGCGCGGGCGGGTCGCTGCGCCACCGGAAAATCTGGCCTTAGCGCTTGCCCGGTTTTGGTCCTAAGGGCCGCCCGGCCGATCCCGGATGATAGGCCTCGACCGGCCCGATGGCCGTGGATCATGGGAAAGGGCCCTTTCAATGGATACGAGCGTTCTCGGCAATGACCTCAGCGGTGTGGTCGAAGCGGACCGCGCCCACCTTTGGCATCACCTGATCCAGCACAAGCCGTTCGAGACGATCGACCCACGGGTGATCGTCGAGGGCAAGGGAATGAAGGTCTGGGATGCCAAGGGCAAGGAGCATCTCGATGCCGTCTCGGGCGGCGTGTGGACGGTGAATGTCGGCTACGGACGCGAGAGCATCGCCGACGCGGTGCGCGATCAACTGGTGCGGATGTGCTATTTCGCGGGGTCGGCCGGGTCGATCCCCGGGTCGCTGTTCGCCAAGCGCCTGATCGAGAAGATGCCGGGTCTGTCACGGGTCTACTACGCCAACTCGGGCAGCGAAGCCAACGAGAAGGTGTTCAAGATGGTGCGCCAGATCTCGCACCGCCATCATGGGGGGCGCAAGTCGAAGATCCTGTTCCGCGAGCGGGATTATCACGGCACCACGATCACGGCGCTTTCGGCCTGCGGCCAGCCGCAGCGCGCCATGCAATATGGTCCCTTCACGCCGGGGTTCGTCGAGGTGCCGCATTGCCTTGAGTATCGCAAGCAATGGGACGTCCAGAATTATGGCGAGCGGGCGGCGGACGCGATCGAGGAGGTCATCCTGCGCGAGGGGCCCGACACGATCGGCGCGATCTGCCTGGAACCGGTGACCGCCGGCGGGGGCGTGATCGTGCCGCCGACAGGATACTGGGAACGCGTGCAGGAAATCTGCGCGAAGCATGACATCCTGATCCATATCGACGAGGTGGTCTGCGGCGTGGGCCGGACGGGAACATGGTTCGGCTATCAGCACTACGGCGTGAAGCCTGATTTCGTGACCATGGCGAAAGGCGTGGCCTCCGGCTATGCCGCGATCGCCTGCACGGTCACGACCGAGGCGGTGTTCGAGATGTTCAAGGACGACGCGAGCGATCCGATGAGCTATTTCCGTGACATCTCCACCTTCGGGGGTGCGCCTCGGGGCCGGCGGCGGCGCTGGAGAACATGCGGATCATCGAGGACGAGGGGCTGCTGGACAACACGACCCGGATGGGCGCGCGGCTGGTCGC
Source organism: uncultured Alphaproteobacteria bacterium (assembly GCA_963700485.1). Taxonomy (GTDB): domain Bacteria; phylum Pseudomonadota; class Alphaproteobacteria; order Rhodobacterales; family Rhodobacteraceae; genus Aliitabrizicola. The sequence goes on along the minus strand of CAVOXQ010000015.1, from coordinate 2,627 downwards.
GAACCTCGAGGCGCTCGCGCAAAAGCATGCGGTGATCGGGCAGGTGCGGGGCAAGGGGCTGTTCTGCGGGGCGGAACTGGTCGCGGATCGGGCGACGAAGGAGCCGGCCGACGAAAAGAAGGTGGCGGCTGTCGTGGCCGATTGCATGGCGCAGGGGATCATCGTCGGGATCGACGAACCGAGGCCTCCCGGGGCCTGAACAACACGCTCTGCCTGAGCCCGGCGCTGATCGCCACCCCGGATGATATCGACCATATCACGAGGCGATCGACGGGCGCGCTCGAGCACGTCTTCGGTTAACGGATCGACGCAGGGTTTCACCGGCGAGTGCCCTGATTGAGAAGGGTATTCCCGTTTGCGACATGCAGGCTTCAAAGAAGCCGTGGGCAGCGATACCCTGGATGGCGCAGATGGCGCAACTTGGCTCTTGCGGGGCCGGGCCGGTATCTTCCTCCTTGCCGGCGATGCCGCACAAGGGGGCGTAGGAGCAGGTCCGCGCCGGCCGGCCATGGGCTGGCCGGGCTTCGATCCCAGCCCGGATCGGGGCTGGGTGCCGCCGCGTGAGCGAAAGGGACCGGACTGGCCTTGACCGGCCCCAGGGACGATGACCGCAGGGCAGAGGCTTTGGCCCCCCGGTCAGGAGGGCGTGTACCAGATCGGTGAGGTGTAGGCGCGTTCCTGCCCCGTGGTTTCGGCGCCCTCCGGGATCGCGACGCCGAAGCGGAAGGCATCGTAGACGACCCAGCGCGGCGTCGGGATCTCCAGAACACGCGCGTAGTAGAAGGCGCGCTGCGCCGGATCGAAGTCCGGATCGGTCCAGACCGCGCCGAGTTCCGAGGCCCCGATCGTGTTCGTCCAGTTGGCGCGCGCCACATCGACGGTGTTGCCGACCGGGGGCAGCTTGCCTGCGCCGTCCGGTTCGCGTCCCGGCGACCATGCGACGTCGTGCACCCGCTCCTGCGTCTCGCCCGCGGCATCGAGCCAACCCTTGACGATCTGGATCCGGTCAAGGTTGGCGCCGATCGGATCACGCAGCGCATAGACCATGAACGTGGGGGCACCATCGCCCTGGCGCGGATGCAGGTCGCCGCCCATCGGCACGCCCTTTTCATAGCCGCGAAACGCGGGTTGCCGGCTGTCGAGATCGGCTGCGGTGTAGTCCCACCCGCCGAAGAACCTGACGATCATGCGCGGCCCGGTGGTGGCGTAGGTTTCCTTGCGGGCCATCGCATCCCAGATGGCCTCGCGCGTGTTCTCCTCGGCCCAGACCCCGGCGTAGCCCGACGAGACGAGCTGGTATCCCTCGAACACCCCGAACTCGGTTTTCGTGAACGGGTGGCGCATGCGCTCGGGCTTCGGTTCGGCATTGGTTGCCTTGCCGAAGAAATTGTCTTCTTCCGCCGTCGAGAGCGCCGTATGACTGTCGGTCGAGCCGACCAGCCCGAACTTGTAGGGGTTGGTGCCAAGCCGGCTCTCCAGCAGCAGGCCGTTCTTCAGCGCCGCACGCGTGTATTCGTATTGCAGCATGTCAGGCGTCTTGGTTGCGGTCAGGTCGAGGTTGCCCGCATCCCACGTCTCGTAGTCGGCGAAGGCATCGTCGGGCGACAGCAGCGGGTGGGCCTCGCCGTCGCCCTTGATCTGCGTTGTTTCGTAGAGGGGCTCCCAGCGATTGCGAAGGGCGACGTAATTCGCGTCGATCTCGCGGCCAGTATACTGGGCATCAACCGGAAACATCAGGCCGTTCGACAGGTTGCCGTTGTGCGCGATGGCCAGCGCGGCACCGCCGGTCGTCGTCTCGTATCGCTCCAGCCAGGCGTAAAGGTCCAGAGGATCGGTTGATCCGACCGGAGGTACGGGTCGTGAACGGCACGATCAGCCCCGCCTTGTCGGCGCCGTCACGGAACAGAACGTTGCGGTGCAGGTTGTTGCCGGCGACGAGCGATGTCCACTCGAACCCGATGATCGTGGTGAAGCTGCCGGGGTCGTTGAAGCGCTCGGCGGCGTCGACCACCTTTTCCCAAACGGAGGCATAGCGCCTCGAGCCGGGCGCGTATTCCGCCATGAGGGCCTCGGGGATCTTGCCCTGCGCGAAGTTGGTGATGAGATCGAGCGCGGCCGCCGCAGAGGCGTCGCCTCCGGCCTGAAGTCCTTCATACCATCGTTTTCCCTCGGGAAAGGCGATGACGTTGGGCGCCCCTACCAGCAGGTCGTTGATCAGCCCCATTCCGTCGGAATGGTCGGCGATCACCAGCCAGTCCAGCGGACGGCCGAGTTTCGCCGGCTGTCCGGAAGACGCGATGACCTGTTCGCCGCGTGCGAAACGATAGGCATCGTCCAGCCCGAGCCTTGCCCCGAAGAGACCTGCATCCACCGAAAGTCCGGTGTGCAGGTGGGTGTCGCCCCAGAAGACCTGATCGGGGAAGCTTCGATCCGCGTAGGGCGAATAGGCCTTCCCCGGATACAGCCCCGAAAGCGAGCTTTCCGACGGAATGAACTGGGCCAGCGCAAGACCGGGATAGCAGATTGCCAAGACCGCGGTGCAGAGCCTCAGGAAACGCATGCGTCACCTCCTTCACAACATCACGCAAGCTTGCCACAATTCTTCGCATCGACAAAGGCTCGGGCGG
>CAVOXQ010000014.1:0-109907 GCA_963700485.1 uncultured Alphaproteobacteria bacterium | reverse complement strand
ATCGCGCTGGACAGGGCACGGCTGGTCACGCGCGACGCGCAGGCCACGCGCGACAGGCTGGCGCGGCTTCAGGCGACGGGCGCGACCACCGATCTGCAGGTACGCGAAAGCGAACTGGCCTTGCAGACCGCGCGGCTGGAAGAGCGCGAGGCCGAATTCGACTTGCAGCGCCACAGCATCACCGCGCCGATCGCGGGCTGGGTCGGCATCCTGACGATCGAGATCGGCAACCAGGTTGCGCCGGGCGATGAGATCACCCGGATCGAGGACCGCTCGAGCCTGATCGTGGATTTCCGGGTGCCCGAGCGGGTCGTCAGCCGGATCGGCGTGGGCGACAAACTAAGCGCCTCGCCGCTGGCAGATCCGGGAACGGTTCTGGAGGGGCGGATCACGGCGCTCGACAACCGGGTGGACGAGGCGAGCCGGACCTTGCAGGTGCAGGCCGCAATCCGCAACGACGATGACCGGATGCGGCCGGGCATGGCGTTCCTGATCACGCTGGAATTCACGGGCGCGCGCCATCCGGCGGTCGATCCCCTGTCGATCCAGTGGCGGGCAGAGGGGCCGTTTGTCTGGGTGGTGCGCGAGGACAAGGCACAGCGGGTTCCGGTGCGCATTCTCCAGCGCAACAGCGACATGGTGCTGATCGAGGCCGAGTTGCGCCCGGGCGACCGGGTGGTGACCGAAGGGGTGCAGACCCTGCGCCCCGGAGGCGAGGTGGTTCTGGCGCCGGAGACCGATGCCACACCCGAGCCGAAGACCTGACGCGATGAGCGCGCCCGGCAGCCCGATCGACGAGAACGCGCTTGCAGGGTCGGGCACGGCGCTGTTCGTGCGCCGGCCGATCCTCGCCTTTGTCATGAATGCGCTGATCGTGATCGCGGGATTGTCGGCGCTGGCCGGCGCGGAGGTGCGCGAACTGCCCGACGTCGACCGCCCCGTGGTATCGGTGACGACCAACTTCGACGGGGCGGCTCCCGAGACGATCGACCGCGAGGTGACGGCGATCATCGAGGGCGCGACGAGCCGCGTGGCGGGCGTGAAATCCATTTCGTCCAACTCGCGCTTCGGGCAGAGCCGGGTCACGGTGGAGTTCCGCGACTCCGTCGATCTGGACGTGGCCGCGACGGACCTGCGCGACTCCATCGCCCGCATCCAGAATTCGTTGCCCGATGACGCCGATCCGCCGCGTGTGGTGAAGGCCGACGCGGATTCCGAGGCGGTGCTGCGGATCGCCGTGACATCCTCGGTCCGCAGCGCGCAGGACTTGACCAAGCTGGTCGCCGATGTCGTGCAGGATCGTCTGCTGGCGGCGCCGGGCGTGGCCGATCTTCAGATCTATGGCGAGCGCGAACTGGTGTTCCGGGTGGATATCGACCAATTGCAGCTTGCCAGCCGGGGGCTGACGCTGGCGGACCTGCGAGAGACGCTGCGCACGGTTTCCTTCGATGCCCCGGCCGGTTCGTTGAGTTCCGACCGCCAGAGCCTGCTGGTGCGCACCACCGCCGCCGTCACCACCGCCGCGCAGTTCGAGGCGCTGGAGGTCGCACCCGACGTGCGGCTTGGCGATGTGGCGCAGGTGACGCTGGGCCCGGCGTCGGGCACCTCGGTGCTGCGGGCGAACGGCGAGACAGGGATCGGGATCGGGATCATCCGTCAGGCGCAGAGCAACACGCTGGAAATCTCGGACGCGGTGCGCGAGGCGATCGACGAGGTGCGCGCCATCCTGCCGCCAGACGTGCGGATCTTCGTGACCTCGGACACCGCGACCTTCATCCGCGGGTCGATCCACGAGGTCGAGATCGCGCTGATCATGTCGGTCCTGATCGTGACGGCGATCATGTACCTTTTCCTGCGCGACCTGCGCGCCACGCTGATCCCGGCGATCGCCATCCCGGTGTCGCTGATCGGGACGCTGGCCGCGATCTGGCTTGTCGGCTTTTCGATCAACATCCTGACGCTTCTGGCGCTGGTCCTGGCGACGGGCATGGTGGTCGACGACGCGATCGTGGTGCTTGAGAACATCGTGCGGCGCCGGTCCGAGGGAATGGGCGCGCGGGCGGCGGCGGTGCTGGGCACCCAGCAGGTGTTCTTCGCGGTGATCGCCACCACCACGACGCTGGCGGCGGTGTTCATTCCGTTGTCGTTCCTGCCGGGGCAGACGGGCGGGCTGTTCCGCGAGTTCGGCTTTACCCTTGCGATTTCGGTGCTGCTGTCTTCGGTGACGGCGCTGACGCTGTGCCCGGTGCTGGCGAGCCGCCTGTTGCGGGCGCAGGATGGCGAGCGGTCGGGGCGCGGGATCGTCGGGCGGATCGGCGGTGCGATGGCGGGGCTCTATGCAGCGACCCTGCGCGGCGCACTGGCCGCGCCGCTGGTAAGCGTGACGGTGGCCGCGGTGTTCGCGGCGTGGGCGGGCGTGCTCTTCACCACCCTGCCCCGCGAACTGACACCGCCCGAGGACCGGGCCGTGGCGTTGTTGCGGGTGAACGCGCCACAAGGCGTGGCGCAGGACTATACTGATGCCAAGATGCGCGAGATCGAGGCTGCGATCGCGCCTCTGCGCGCGTCGGGCGAGGTGGTGAACGTCTTCGCGATCGTGGGCATCGGCGGGCAGGACAACCAGGGGTTCATGGTGCTGACGCTGGCCGACTGGGCCGCGCGCGCGCGCAGCCAGCAGGAAATCGTGGCCGAGGTGAACGGGTTCCTGCGCGATATCGTGGGCGTGCGCGCCTTTGCCATCCAGCCCAATTCGCTTGGCATCCGGGGCGCGGGCCAGGGCCTGCGGTTTGCGGTGCTGGGCAATGATTATGGCGCGCTTGCCGAGGATGCCCGCCGCCTCGTCGACGCGATGGAGGCGAACCCGGCCTTCGGGCAGGTGCGGCTGGATTACGACACCACTCAGCCGCAGCTGTTCATCGAGGTGGACCGCGCACGGGCCGCCGATCTGGGCATCAACATCGACGGGATGGGCGAGGCCTTGCAGGCGGTGCTGGACGGGCGCAGCGTCGGCACGGTGTTCCTGAACGACGACAGCTTCGACATCAAGCTCGAATCGATGGGCGAGCCGGTGAATGATCCGGGCGATCTGGAGCGGGTCTTCGTGCAGGCGCGGGATGGCAAGATGGTGCCGATCTCGAGCTTCGTGACACTGACGGAACGGGCCGTGGCCCCTGACCTGAGCCGGGAAGAGCAGTTGCGCGCGGTGCCGGTCACCGCCTCGCTGACGCCGGGCTTCGCGCTTGGTGCAGCCTATGAAGAGACGGCGCGGCTTGCCGGCGAGATCCTGCCTTCGGGCAGCCGGATCGTGCCCTTGTCCGAAGCCGCGACCCTGAGCGAGAATTCCGCCGCGATCTATGTGACCTTCGGCGTGGCGATCCTGATCGTGCTTCTGGTGCTGGCGGCGCAGTTCGAAAGTTTCGTCTCGGCGTTCATCGTGATGGCGACGGTACCGCTCGGTCTGGCCTGCGCGGTCTACGCGCTGGTCCTGACGGGGGGAAGCCTGAACGTCTACAGCCAGATCGGGCTTGTGCTGCTGGTGGGGATCATGGCCAAGAACGGCATCCTGATCGTCGAATTCGCGAACCAGCTGCGCGATGAGGGTCTGAGCGTGCGAGAGGCGATCGAACGGGCGGCCACGGTGCGGCTGCGCCCGGTGATGATGACGATGGTGGCCACCGTTCTGGGCGGGCTGCCGCTGATCCTGTCGTTCGGCGCGGGGGCCGAGGCGCGGGCGGTGCTGGGCTGGATCATCGTGGGCGGGCTTGGCCTTGCGACACTGGCCACGCTCTATATCACGCCCGTGGCCTATCTGCTGCTGGCCGGACTGTCGCGCCCCAAGGCCGCCGAGGCCGACCGGCTGCGGCATGAACTGGCCGAGGTCGTCCGCCCGCGCAGCCCGGCCCAATAGCGCGGGCCCGGAACGGACCCGTCAGACGGGAGGATTTGTCAGCGTGTCGCGGGGCTATGAAGGGATGGTACCGACGCCCCGGCTCGAACGGGGGACCCCCAGATCCACAATCTGGTGCTCTAACCAACTGAGCTACGTCGGCACTCGGGGCGGGATTTATCGCCGCGCCCCCGGCATTGCAAGGAGAAAGGTCGGGGCAAGGAGAAAGGCCGGGCAAGGAGAAAGGCCGGGGCAAGCGGAAAGGTCGGACGCGGCTAGAGATCGATCTGCCAGTGCTGCTCCACCAGATCGCGGCCAAAGGAACGCACGGGCGCGGACGAGATGCAGGCAAAACCCGCGGCACGGTAAAGCCGGCAGGCGGCGGTGTGGCTTTCATGCGTCCACAGCGTCATCCGCGTGTAACCCGCCGCGCGGGCGAAGCGCATGCATTCGGCCAGAAGCCGGCGGCCGATGGCCCCTGCCCCGGGCCCCCGGTTCCAGCAGGAAGAGACGCAGCTTCGCCGTCCGGTCATCCAGCCGGACACAAAAGATCGTGCCGATGCGCCGTCCGCCGCTCAGGGCGAGAAAGCCACGCTCGCGCGCCGGATCGTGGTGGGGGAACCACTCGTCCATGATCTGCTCGACAAGGCGCCCGAAACTCGCGTCGAAGCCGTCGGTCTGCGCGTAGAGCGTGACGTGACGCTCGACGATCCAGGGGATGTCGGCGCGGGTGACGGTGCGGATTTCGATATCGACTGACATGGGCCCCCGGGGCGCAGAAGGGAGCATGGACCCGCAGTGCGATCAAGCGATGTCTTGCCTTGGGGCCGCGGGGGCGCTAGGCAACGCGTCATCTTCAGGAGGGGCACCATGAGCATCGACAAGCAGAGCGACATCGCCGCGAACCTCCAGATCGGGCCGACGAGCCTGGGCATGGTGCGGATCTACATCGAGGCCGAGGGCGTCGACCTGCCGCTGGATTTCGAGCCCGAGGAAGCGCAGGAGATCGCCGAGGAATTGCTCGCTGCGGCGGAACGGGCGCGGGCCATGGCGGGCGGCGGCGCGCCCAGGGGGCCTAAAGGCCGGCGGGGCTGATCCCGGTGCCATAGCCCGGATCGCGCAAACCTTGCAGGCGCAAGGCTGCATGGCGGGCGAACTTCTGAAGCATCATCTTGCGGCGTGCCCCGGCGAGGGGCCGCTCCGGCCCGATCCGCAGGATCTCGGCGTCATAGGCGTCCGCGAGGATCAGGCCGGTGTCGTCGGGCAGCAGGTCGGTGGGAAAATCGGCATCGACCGCCCAGAAGAACCTGTCACACCATTCGATATAGTGCTGCCATTTCCGGTCGCCGCGGAAATCGGCACGGCCGGACTTGCATTCGATTACCCAGACCTCGCCCTTGGGGCCGAGCGCCATCACGTCGACGCGCAGGCCCGCCGCCGGCACCAGTTCCTCGAGCGTGACAAAGCCGTGACCGAGCAGATGGCGGCAGACGCCGCGCGCCAGAAGTTGCCCGGGCATGGCGCGCGGGGTCGTCTCCGAAGCGAGATCTGAAAGGAAACCGGTCATCCCGAAAATATGAACCAAAGGTGAACACACTGCAAGCCTTGCGCTGTGCCCGGTTGCGGCGTATCTCTTTTGACGGCGGGTTCTGCCCCTCATGTGCGGGACACTTTTCCAGTGGCCGATAAGCACTTCCGAGGGAGCCGGCTCTGCCAGGATCCTGGTCCTGGTATCTGGCGCCCACCTGGTCAACCAGGCTCTCGGGAAATTCACGTCTCCACGGTTGCCGCGGTTCCCGCCACTTCCATTCACATGACGGACCGACCAAGAATGGCCGCCCGTATCGGCGCGCCAGCGTGGCGACTGAACGGGCCCGCCCGGAGCGGTGCGACCCGCGCGACAGGCCGGGGTCAGGCGCCGCGCCGGACCGGCATCCGCGCACGGGCTGCCGCCTCGACCCGGATCGGGGTCATCGTGGGGCGGGGCGCGCGGCGGCCACCGCGGGGCGTGTCGTCGTTGTCCGCCAGGCGCATGACCGCAATGGCAAACTGCGCACCAGCAAAGACGACGCCGTTCGACAGCACCAGCAGCCCGAAGGCCAGATAGCCCTTTTCGGTTTCGAGGATCAGGTGCCGCAGGTTCGCCACGTCGAGCCAGACAAGGGCGGACACGAAGCCGAGGGCAAGCCCGAAACCGATCAGCACGTTGACGATGTAAAGGCGCACGAGCTTTGGCATGACGCATCCTCCTATTTCCTTAAAGATACACGTCCTTTCCTGGCTTGCCAGCAGAAAGGAGTTGTCAGACTGTCACACCCCGCAATCGTGAAGGATCCCGCCGATGCTGTCTCATTGTTTCGTTGGCGTGAACGATTTCGAGACAGCGCTGGCGTTCTATGCGGCAGTTCTGGAAAAGCTGGGGCACAAGATGCGTTTCTGCGACCGGACCCGGCCCTGGGCAGGGTGGCAGGCCGTCGGGTCTGAGCGGCCGCTGTTCCTGATCGGCGCCCCCGAGGACGGGCAACCGGCGCGGCCCGGCAACGGGCAGATGGTGGCGCTGCTCGCGCCCGATCGCGCCAGCGTGCGCGCGGCCCATGCAGCGGGGCTGGCAGTTGGCGGCAGGGATGCCGGGCCGCCCGGACTGCGCGTCCACTACCACCCGGATTACTTCGGCGCCTATCTGCGGGATCCGGAGGGCAACAAGATCGCGCTGGCCTGCCACCGGCCGGAGCCGGTCAGCTGAACGCCTCGGGCCGCGCCTCGCGCGCCATATGGTCGAGCACGGCATTCACGAACTTGGGCTCCTTGCCCTCGGGGAAGAAGGCCTTCGCGATGTCGACGAATTCCGTGATCACCACCTTGGGCGGGGTGGCCGTTTCGAGCATCTCGCCGCCCGCCGCGCGGAACAGGGCGCGCAGGACGGGGTCGATCCGGTCGATCGGCCATTTCGCGACAAGCGCGCGGTCGGTCATCTGGTCGATCCGGGCCTGCCAGTTCACCGCATGGTCGATGAGCGCGCGAAAATGGTCGACATCGCCGTCGGCCATCTCGTCCTCGTCATAGACCGCGCCGAAGCGATGCGTTTCGAATTCCCGCGTGACGGCTTCGACGGTCTGGCCGGAGCTTTCCATCTGGAACAGGGCCTGCACGGCATAGAGCCGGGCCGCGGATTTCATCTGGCGCTTGTCGGGCCTGGTCATGCGCCGGACCCCGGCAGCGTGGCGGCACGGAACCCGAGGCTGCCCTTGGGGGCCGCCCAGCGGCGGGCCAGCGCGATGAGGTGCAGCGCCGCCGCGGCCGCGCCGCCGCCCTTGTTCTGGCCCTGCGGATCGGCGCGGACCTGCGCCTGCGCCATCGTTTCGACCGTCAGGATACCGTTGCCGATGCAGGCCCCTTGCAGGCCCAGCAGCGAGAGGGCGCGCGAACTGTCATTGCAGACAGTCTCGTAATGCGTCGTCTCGCCCCGGATCACGCAGCCAAGCGCGACATAGCCATCGTATTTCGCCATGCGTTCGGCCATCGCGATGGCGGTCGGAACCTCGAGCGCGCCCGGCACCTCGACGAGATCGACGTCGGCCGCGCAATCGGCGGCGGTGGCGCGGGCGCCCGCGATCAGGTTGTCGGCGATGTCGCGGTAATAGGGGGCCACGACGATCAGCAGTTTCGCCGGGCGATCGAACCGGGGCAGCGCAAGGATGTGGTGGGAAACGGAAGCGGCCATGGCCTAATCCTCTGCAATCGGGCAGGTGCCGGCGATCGCAAGGCCGTAGGCCTCGAGCCCGACGACCTTTGGTGCCCGGGAATTGGTGACGAGCGTGATCCGCGACAGGCCGAGCGCCGAAAGGATCTGGGCGCCCAGACCATACTGCCGCAGCGTTTGCGGCGAGATCTCGTCATCCATCACCAGCTTCATGGTGGTGTCGCGCAACAGCACGACGACGCCGCGCCCCTTGGCCGCGATGGTCCGCATCGCGCCGCGCAACTCGCCGGCGTGTCCGGGGTGGATGCCCAGCACATCCTCGAGCGGGTTCAGGGCGTGCATCCGCACCAGAACCGGTTCGTCGCCAGTGAGGTCGCCCTTGGTCAGCACGATGTGTTCGGCCCCCTGCGTCTCGTCGACGAAGATGCGCATCATCCAGTCGCCGCCATAGGCCGAGGTGACCGGACGGACCGCCTTTTCGTTGACCAGGTTGTCGTGGCGCCGGCGATAGGCGATCAGGTCCGAAATCGTGCCGATCCTGAGGTTGTGCTTCTGCGCGAAGCCGACCAGATCGGGCAGCCGCGCCATCGTCCCGTCCTCGTTCATCACCTCGCAGATCACGCCCGAGGGGTTGAGCCCCGCAAGGCGGCTGACATCGACCGCCGCCTCGGTATGGCCGGCGCGCACCAGCACACCGCCGTCGCGGGCGCGCAGCGGGAAGATGTGGCCGGGTGTCGCGATGTCGGCCGCACCCTTGGTCGGGTCGATCGCGACCGAGACGGTCAGCGCGCGGTCGGCCGCCGAAATGCCGGTGGTCACGCCCTCGCGCGCCTCGATCGAAACGGTGAAGGCGGTTTCGTGGCGGCTGGAGTTCTTGGGGCTCATCAGCGGCAGGCCAAGCGCGTCGATCCGGGCGCCGGGCAGGGCGAGGCAGATCAGGCCGCGCCCGTGCATCGCCATGAAATTGATCGCGTGGGGCGTGCACATCTGCGCGGGGATGACAAGATCGCCCTCGTTCTCGCGGTCCTCGTGGTCGACCAGGACGAACATCCGGCCGTTGCGCGCATCGTCGATGATCTCTTCGATCGACGAGATCGCGTCGGAAAATTCTGTGCTGGTTGTCTCGGTCATGCCTGCGTCTCCCGCTGTCGCTGCGTCCTAGCGCGGCGGGCCGGCAAAGGCCAGAGGCAGGCGGGTGTGCCGGCTGTGCAAGAAGGCACACCCGACGTGCCGGGGTCCGTGCGGCCGGTTCAGGGGAAATAGCGCTCGGCCGGAACATAGCCCGCGAGCCTGCCTGCGGCGCACCAATCGCGTTCGAGCGCCATGTCCCCTACGAGGATCACCCCGTCGCCCGGACACCGCCCGAGCGCCGCGCGCAGGGCCGCGCGGATCTCGGCAAAGCGGCCCAAAGCGGGGGGCGCGGCATGCGCCGCATCGAGCGTGCCCGCAGCCGCCAGCGCCAGCTGCGCCACGGGAACCGGTGCCTGGGCGAGGCCGATCCTGCGGCAGTCAACCAGCGAGCGCAGCTTTGCAGCGCGGTCATCGGGCAACGCGGCGCTGGCTGTCAGGACGCGCAATGCGTTCGAAGAAAAGAGAAACGCCACCACGTCATGCCCGCTCGATGCGCGCACCGATGCATAGGTGCGGTAGTCGAGCCCCAGTTCGCCCGCCCGCCGGACCCGGCCGCGCAGGACTTCCAGCGGAAGATGCGGCAAAAGGTCCGCCCGCGCCCGCCGCCAGCAGTGCAACCGCCAGGAGGCGCCCGGCTCCATCGTCGGGCCACCGTTGTGGCCCGGCGTCATGCGTTCCACTCGCGCAGACGGGCGACATAGCGTGCCATGGTATCGACCTCGATGTTCACCGGCTGGCCTTCGGCGATGGCGGACCATGTGGTGACATTGCGGGTGTGGGGGATCAGGTTGACCCCGAAATCCGCACCCTCGACCTCGTTCACGGTCAGCGAGGTGCCGTTCAGCGCGACCGATCCCTTCGGCGCGATGAAGCCGGCGAGATCGATGGGCGCGCGCAGCATCAGGCGCAGGCTGTCGCCCTCGGGGCGCAGGCGCAGCACCTGCGCGATGCCGTCGACATGGCCCGAGACGATGTGGCCGCCCAGTTCGTCACCCACGCGCAGGGCGCGCTCGAGGTTCACATGGCGCCCCTCGACCCAGCCGCCGATCGTGGTTTTCGACAGGGTTTCGCCCGAGACCTGCACCTCGAACCAGTTGGCGGGCGCAGATCCTGTGGCGATTACCGTCAGGCAGACGCCGTCGCAGGCGATCGAGGCGCCGATGTCGATCCCGCCTATGTCATAGGCGGTCAGGATGCGCGCGCGCAGGTCGCCCTGCTGGTCCAGGCTCATCACCTTGCCGACGTCCGAGATGATCCCCGTGAACATGCCCGGCCCTCCGTTCTGTCATTTCTCCGTCCGAGGTAGCGGCACCGGGGGGCACTCGCAAGCCCCGTGGGCGCGCGCTTGATGCAGGCGGGGCACCAAACGGCTGTAATTCCGCCTCGGTGCCCGGTAACGTTAACCCTGTGGAAGGACATGCCGGATCAATCTGCGGGCCTGTCTTTCCAGAAAGGAACGTCGTGAACGACCGCCGTTTTCTGTTGTTGCAAGGGCCCCATGGCCCGTTCTTCGCCGGGCTGGCACGGATGCTCTCCGCCTCGGGCGCCGAGGCGTGGCGGGTGGGCTTCACCGGCGGTGACCGCGCGTTCTGGCGGGACGGCGCACGCTACATTCCCTATCGCGGCACGCTGGCGGACTGGCCCGCCACGCTGCGCGAGATCGTCGGCGCGCGGGGGATCACCGATGTGGTGCTCTATGGCGATACCCGGCCCCTGCACGCCGAGGCTGTGACGGTGGCCCGGGCCTGCGGCGTGACGATCCACGTCTTCGAGGAAGGCTATCTTCGCCCCTACTGGGTGACCTACGAGCGGGGCGGGTCCAACGGCAACTCGCGCCTGATGACGCTGGGGGTGGCGCAGATGCGCGCGGCGCTGGCGCGCCACGACAGCGATCTGGCCGAGGCGCCGGCAAGCTGGGGCGATCTGCGCGAACACATGGTCTATGGCGCGCTTTACCACGGGTTCGTGCTGCTGGGCGCGCGGGCGTATCCGGCCTATCGGCCGCACCGCGAGATCACGCTGGCGGCCGAGTTCCGACTGCACCTGTGGCGTCTGATGATGATGCCGCTGCACCGGGTCGAACGCTGGCGTGCGACGCGCCGGATCGAGCGGGGCGGATTTCCCTATCACCTGGTGATGCTCCAACTCGACCACGACGCGAGTTTTCGGGCGCATGGCCCGTTCCGGACCACGCCCGAGTTCCTCGCCTTTTGCATCGAGGCGTTCGCGGCAGGGGCACGGGCGCATCATCACCTTGTCTTCAAGGCGCATCCGCTCGACGACGACCGCGTTCCGATGTCGCGCGAGATCACGCGACTGGCCTGCGCGCACGGCGTCGAGGGGCGCGTCCATTTCGTGCGGGGGGGCAAGCTGGCCCGGCTGCTTGGTGGCGCGCGCAGCGCGATCACGGTGAATTCGACGGCCGCGCAGCAGGCGCTCTGGCGGGGGTTGCCGCTGCGCGCCTTCGGCGCGGCCGTCTATGCCAAGCCGGAGTTCGTCTCGACCCAGGCGCTGCGCGATTTCCTGGCGGACCCGCGCCCCCCGGACAGTACGGCCTACCGCGATTTTCGCCGGTTCCTGCTGGAAACCTCGCAGGTTCCGGGCGGCTTCTATTCGGCGCGCGGACGGCGGCAATTGCTGCGCCGGGTCGTCGACATGATGCTGTCGCCTGCCGATCCCTATGACGCGCGGCTGCAAGGCAGCGCGGCACCAAGGCAACAGTTGCGAATTGTCCCCTGAGCGATTCATGCGACGCTGGCGTATTCGGACGTGTTTCGCTAGGGTTGCGTGAAAAAGATCAGGAAGCTTCCGAAAAAGGAGCCCGAGCAGTGGCAGGATCGGCGTCGTGGGCTGGCAGAGCGGTTGCTCTGCTTGCGGTTGTTGGATTGCTGGCTGCCTGCGGGCTGCCGCGCTCCGGCCCGAAGAAGAACGAGATCTATTCGGGTTCCGTGCTGAAGCAGGGCGATGCCTTTGTCGTGACGGTCAACGACCGGGTGACGCGCGCGACATCCGTGGTGCCGGCCTTCGGGCTGGGCGCCTCGTTCCAGAATGCCGGCGTGATCGGATCGGACCTGATCGCGCCCGGCGACGTGCTTGGCCTGACCATCTTCGAGAACGTGCGCGATGACCCGTTGCTGGGCAATACCGGCCAGCGCGTGTCGGCGCTGAACGAGATGCAGGTTGACGGCCAAGGCTTCATCTTCGTGCCCTATGCAGGACGGATCAAGGCAGCGGGACAGACGCCCGAGGGCCTGCGGCAGATCATCACCGAAAAGCTCGACACCCAGACGCCCGATCCGCAGATCACCGTTCAGCGCCTCGCCGGCGACGGATCGACCGTGACGGTTTCGGGGGGCGTCGGGATGCAGGGCGTCTATCCGATCGAGCGGCCGACGCGGACGCTGACGGGGATGCTGGCCAAGGCAGGCGGCGTGACGCTCGAGCCGTCGGCCGCGCTGGTCCGCGTGACGCGGGGCGGCCAGACAGGCAAGGTGTGGCTGGAAGACCTCTACGACAATCCCGGGCTGGACGTGGCGCTTCGGCCGGGCGACCGGATCGTGGTGGAGCGTGACCGGCGGTCCTTCGTGGCCCTGGGCGCAACCGGGCAGCAAAGCCGGATCCCGTTCGAGACGCAGACCGTCTCGGCGATCGAGGCGATCGCACAGGTGGGCGGGCTCAACACCAACGTGGCCGATCCCACGGGCGTATTCGTGTTCCGCAACGAACCGGCCGAAATCGCAAACACGGTCCTCGGTCGCAGCGACCTTCAGGGCGACCAGAGGTTTGTCTATGTGCTTGACCTGACATCGCCCACGGGCATCTTCGAGGCACGCGATTTCGTCGTGCGCGACGGCGACACGGTCTATGTCACCGAAGCCCCCTTCGTGCAGTGGACCAAGACGCTTGCGGCGTTCAACGGCACCGCCACCGCCGCCAACTCCGTCTCGAGCCTCGGCTCGGGCAACTGAGCAGGGGGTGGCGCCCCACACGCCTGGCGATCCAGCCGCCGGGGCGCCCCCCCGGCGGCTTTTCGCGTTCAACGGCGGGCTGCTGCGACCGGGGCGGGTGCGCCGTATCCTGACGCTTGCCGGGTTTGAACCGCGGATCGGGCGGCCCGGAGCGGAGGATCTGGTCGGGGTCTGGGGCCGCAGCCCTCTTGCGGCGCGGGGCGAGGCGATGGCCCGCCGGGCCGGGGCCGGGATCGTGCGCATCGAGGATGCCTTTCTGCGATCCATCCGGCCGGGGCGCGCGGGCGACGCGCCGCTGGGCCTGATCATCGATCCGCTCGGGGTACATTTCGACGCCTCGACGCCGTCGCTGATCGAACGGCTGATCGCCACTCACCCGCTGGACGACCACGGTCTGCTGACCCGCGCACGGGACGGGATCGGGCGGATCGCGGCGGCCCGGCTGTCGAAATACAACCTGCATGACGGGGACGCGACGGCGCCGCCGCCGGGCTATGTTCTGGTCGTCGATCAGGTGCGCGACGATGCCTCTGTCCGCCACGGCGGGGCAAACGCCCAGACCTTCCGCGAGATGCTCGTGCGCGCGCAGGAGGATAATCCAGGTGCGCGGATCGTGGTGAAGATCCATCCCGAGACGCGGCTTGGCCTGCGGGCCGGCCACTATGGCCCGGAGACGGCCGGCGGGCGCATCACGCTTCTGGACGATGCGGTCGCGCCGCAGGTGCTGCTGGAAGGCGCGGTGGCAGTCTACACGGCGAGTTCGCTGCTGGGGTTCGAGGCAATCCTGGCAGGCCACCGGCCGCATGTCTTCGGCACGCCTTTCTATGCCGGATGGGGGCTGAGCGAGGATGAAGCCGTCTTTCCAAGGCGCGGGCGCGCGATCACGCGGGTGCAGCTCTTTGCCGCCGCGATGATCCTGGCGCCGGCCTGGTACGACCCCTGCCGGGACCGGCTGTGCAGTTTCGAAGAGGCGGTCGACCAGCTGGAGGCCAGCGTGCGGGTCTGGCGCGAAGACCGTCATGGCCATGTCGCGCTGGGAATGCGTCTGTGGAAGCGCCCTGCCCTTCAGGCGATGTTCGGCGGACTGCGCCGGCTGCGCTTTGCCCGCGATGCCGATGGCGCCATCCGGATCGCCCGCAAGACGGGGTGCGGCGTTCTGGCCTGGGCGGGCGCCGCACCCGAGCCCTTCGCCCTGCCGCTGCGGCGGGTGGAGGACGGCTTCCTGCGGTCGCGCGGGCTTGGCGCCGATCTGGTGCCGCCGCTGTCGCTGGTCGCGGACGACCTCGGCATCTACTACGACCCGTGTCGCGAAAACCGGCTGGACCGGCTCATCGCTGCCGGTCCGCCGCCGGGTGGGGCCGCGCGGGCCGAACGGCTGATCGCGCGGATCGTGGAGGCGGGGCTTACGAAGTACAACGTCGGGGCGGCGGTTGCGGACTTGCCCGAGGGCCGGCTGATCCTGGTGCCGGGACAGGTCGAGGATGACGCCTCGATCCTGTGCGGAGCCGGCGAGGTGCGCACGAACCTCGGCCTGCTGGAGCGGGTAAGGCGGGACAACCCCGACGCCACCTTGATCTACAAGCCTCATCCCGATGTGCTGGCGGGGTTGCGCGCAGGATCGCTGCCCGACGCGGACATGCGCCGTCTGGCCGACGTCGTGCTGGGGGCGAGCGATCCGTCCGCCCTTCTGCGACCGGGGGTGGAGGTATGGACGATCACCTCGCTTCTGGGGTTCGAGGCGCTGCTGCGCGGGCTGCCGGTCACCTGCCTCGGGATGCCGTTCTACGCCGGCTGGGGGCTGACACGCGATCTGGCGGAGGCACCGCCGTGGCGGGACAAGGCCGTGCCACTGACTACGCTCGCCCATGCCGCGCTGATCGGATATCCGCGCTACCGCGACCCGATCTCGGGGCTGCCCTGCCCACCCGAGGTGCTGGTGGAACGCCTTGCCACCGGTCGGACGGGAGCGCGGGGAAACCGGATTCTGGCCAAACTTCAGGGGGTTCTGGCCACCCGCGCGGGCCTCTGGCGCTAGGGCGCGATCCAGCGCGCCATCACATCGCCGCCGACCGCCTGCACCTGTTGCAGAACGAACCGCCGCGCCTCGGCCAGCCGGCCGACCCCGAGCGGCCCGACCGAGGGGGTGGCGTCGGCGCCAAGCGCGGCACCGGCGACAAAGGTGACGATCTCGGAGACGAGATGCGCCCGAAGCAGCGAGGCCGCAAGTTGCCCCCCGCCTTCGCACAGGATCCGCGTCAGTCCCTTTTGCGCCAGAAGACGCAGCGCAGGGTCGATCGCCACGCGCCCGTCTTCCAACGGACAGATCAGCAGCCGCGCGCCGGTCGCGGCCCAGGCCTGGCGCGCAGCGTCGGAAACCTGCGGTCCGTGGCAGAGCCAGACCGGGGCATCGCGCGCCGCCCGGCCCAGACGCGAGGCCGGATCGAGCGACAGTGCCGTGTCGACCACGATGCGGACGGGTTGGCGGGTGGCACCAAGGTCGCGGACCCTCAGATCGGGGTCATCGGCACGCGCGGTGCCGGCGCCGACCATGACGGCGTCATGACCCAGCCGCAGCGCATGAACGGAGCGGCGCGCCTCCGGCCCGGTGATCCAGCGGCTCTCGCCGGTGGCGGTGGCGATCCGGCCATCGAGGGTGGTGCGCCAGCTTCAGCGTCACCAGCGGCGATCCGGTCGTCACGCGGCGGACGAAACCGGCATGGGCAAGGCCCGCCGCCGCCGCCTGCACGTCTTCGACGACCTCGATCCCCGCGGCGCGCAGGATCGCGTGACCCGCGTCCGGCGACGCGCGGATCGGGATCGCCCATGCGCGGTGACGACCCGCGCGACGCCCGCCGCGACCAGCGCGTCGGCGCAGGGCGGGGTCGCGCCGTGATGGGCACAGGGTTCCAGCGTGACATAGGCCGTGGCGCCCCGCGCCGCGGCACCGGCCTGGGCCAGCGCCACGGTTTCGGCATGCGGCCGTCCACCGGGCTGCGTCCAGCCGCGCCCGACGATGCGGCCGTCACGGACGATGACGCAGCCGACCGACGGGTTGGGCCAGATCTGCCCGAGGCCACGGGCGCCAAGCGCAAGCGCGTGGCGCCATGTGCTGCCTGTCGGCGTCGGAGCTCACTCTTCCTGCGGGCCCTGCGGGCGCAGCTCCGTGACGAACTTGTCGAAATCGTCCGCGGCCTGGAAGTTCTTGTAGACGCTGGCGAAACGGACGTAGGCCACGGTGTCGATCCGGGCGAGCGCTCTCCATCACGATCTCGCCGATCACCTTGGAGGGGATGTCCGTCTCGCCCATGCTTTCCAGCCGCCGCACGATGCCCGAGATCATCTGGTCGATCCGCTCCGGCTCGATCGGGCGTTTCTGCATCGCGATGCGGATCGAGCGTTCCAGCTTGTCGCGGTCGAAATCCTCGCGTTTCCCGCTCGACTTGATGACGACGAGATCGCGCAGTTGCACACGCTCGTATGTCGTGAAGCGCCCTCCGCAGGCCGGGCAGAAGCGCCGCCTGCGGATCGCGACGTGATCCTCCGCAGGCCGAGAATCCTTGACCTGCGTATCGATGTTTCCGCAAAACGGGCAGCGCATCGCCCCTCCCTCGGTGGGTGCCGTTGACTAACCACAGGGACTATAGGCGAGCCTCAAGTCTTTGGGTAGGGGGAACCTCTGGCGCAAGATATAGCGGTCAGAACCCGCCGAAACTTGGAACAAAAAAGTCACACAGATTCCACGCGATCGTTGCGGACACGCTGTTCTTGGGGCCGCTGTTGCCAAAGATGGTCACGCCGGTTTTCTCGGCCGCGCCTTCGGGGCGCAACGAGAACTCGATCCCCTTGCCAGCCTTGCGGGGCGGCGGCGACAGCCGGTAGATCGGCGTCTTGCCGGGAAGGCCCAGGCTGCGCTTCACATAATCGCCTGCCGCGCACCAGAAGGCCTGATCGGCGGTCAGGCCGATCAGCGGGACGTAGAAGCTGTTCGCACCGGTCGGTTCCACCCTGAGACCGTTGACCGCGACAAAGGCCTCCGCCGTGGTCGTGGAAAGGGGTAAGGCGAGGGCGATTGCGGCGGAGGCAAGCAGGTGGCGCATCCGGTATCCTTTCTGGGGCAGGCCTGGGCGAAGGCTAGGCGAAAGTTGCCGGCAAGACTAGGGGGCAGACGCCGCCTAGCGTCGAAAGCGAGGTTGGCAGAAGCTCTTGGCGGCATTGGCCGAAACGCTGTTGGCGGGACCGGAGGACAGCAAGGTGGTGACGCCGGTGCGCGCCGAGGCGCCCTCGGGATCGAGCGAGAACCAGACGCCCTGGCCCGCACGGCGCGGCGGCGGCGAAAGGCGGAAGATCGGCGTGCTGCCGGGAAGCCGGAGGTTGCGCATGACGTAATCGCCTGCCGCGCACCAGAAATAGTCGTCGCCCCCGCGCGTGCCCCTTCCCACATAGAACTTCCGCGGCGTTTCGGGTTGGACCCACATGCCGTTGACCGCCCGGAACCAGCTTGCCGGGACAGCGGCACTGGCCGCCCCCGCGCCGAGGGCAACGATCAGAAACGTGGCGGCAAGAATGCGCATGTCCGGGCCTTTCGGGAGAGTGTCAGCCTGAAAAGCCTAGCCGATCCGCGGGGCTTCGGCCAGAACCGACCCTGCAATTTTCCGTGGGACGCCGGGCGGCACGCCCGTCAGATATCGGGTGTCACTTCACGCGGCACAGGGCCGCAAACCATCGCTGCGCATGCGTCACCGTCGTGTTACACTTCTGTGCATGTGGATACAACTCATGCTGGCATCGTGTCTTGCGGGTGCAGGTCTGGCACCAGGGCCTATCCGGGCGGAAAGCCCGATCGCGGATGTGATCTGCGCGCCGACCCCAATGATGGTGGACCGCCTGACGCGGCTGATGGGATCGAGCCGGGCCGCCACGGGCATCCGCGACATCGAGGCGGTCATCGAGGTCTGGACCGCACCGTCAGGACGATGGACGCTGGTGCAGACCTATGCGGACGGGCAGTCGTGCATCGTCGCGATGGGTGAAGCCTGGGACATGCCACAGGCCAGCGGATCCGGATAAGCATCCCGCTTTCGGAAAGACCCATGCATAAAACGCATGGCGGGGTTGGCGAGCCAAGGGCTTTTGCATTCGTCGGATCGGCGTATCTCTTGTCAGGAAGCAGCGGGCGGATGCCCGGTGCCAGACAAGAGAGTAAAACCGATGACCGACATGAACACCACGCTCGCCCCGACCTTTGGCGGCTTGACGGGCGCCTTCGCCACGCTGCGCCGGACGCTGGCAGAAAAGGCACGCCGCGCCCACGCCTACCGGCAGACCTACAACCAGCTTGACGCGATGACGGACCGCGACCTGGCCGACATCGGCATTTCGCGCCTGCAAATCGCAGAGATCGCGGAAGAAGCTGCCGCCTGCGCCTGACCTTCGGGCGGCCGGCGATGATGAACGGGCGCCCCTTCGGGCGCCCTTTTGCATGATGGCGATGCCACCTGCATCGGGTGGCTTCGAGGCAGGCCCGAGGTCGCTCGAGTGTCCCGCGTAAAAGCGCCCGAAAATCCGCCCGTTGCACAGGCACCGACCGTCGCTACGCCCTGCCCCGCGCCACACCCCCAATTCGCAAGGTCTGGACTTTGTCCTTGTCCCTGCAACACTTGCGTCAGGCGCCTTGCGCGTCTGCTTGCCGGAAGGGAAACCGATCCGTGGACGTCTTCGCGTTTCTGTTCGGGGCGGTCGCCTTCTGCCTTGTCGCCTGGTTCATCGTATGGCTGGCGATCCTTCTGCCCCACAGGATGGCGGTCGCGCGCAACCGTGACGGCGTCGCCTGGGTGCTGGTGAGCCTTTTCGGCTCACCTTTCCTTGCAATCATCGCCCTGTGGCTGCTTGGCGACAAGACGCCGTGACAGCCAGACCTCACTGATCGAGAAAGCTCCGCAGCTTCCGGGACCGGCTCGGATGCTTCAGCTTGCGCAGCGCCTTCGCCTCGATCTGGCGGATGCGTTCGCGGGTGACGCTGAACTGCTGGCCGACCTCTTCCAGCGTGTGGTCGGTGTTCATGCCGATGCCGAAGCGCATCCGCAGCACGCGTTCCTCGCGCGGCGTGAGCGAGGCCAGAACCCGCGTCGTCGTTTCCTTCAGGTTCTCCTGAATGGCGCTGTCGAGCGGCAGGATCGCGTTCTTGTCCTCGATGAAATCGCCGAGCTGGCTGTCTTCCTCGTCGCCGATCGGGGTCTCGAGGGTGATCGGTTCCTTGGCGATCTTCATCACCTTGCGGACCTTCTCCAGCGGCATCTGCAGCTTTTCGGCCAGTTCCTCGGGCGTCGGTTCGCGGCCGATCTCGTGCAGCATCTGGCGCCCGGTGCGCACCAGCTTGTTGATCGTCTCGATCATGTGGACCGGGATGCGGATCGTGCGGGCCTGGTCGGCGATCGAGCGGGTGATCGCCTGGCGGATCCACCAGGTCGCATAGGTCGAGAACTTGTAGCCGCGGCGGTATTCGAACTTGTCGACGGCCTTCATCAGGCCGATGTTGCCTTCCTGAATAAGATCAAGGAATTGCAGGCCGCGGTTCGTGTATTTCTTGGCGATCGAGATGACGAGGCGCAGGTTCGCCTCGACCATTTCCTTCTTGGCCTGCCGGGCCTCCTTCTCGCCCTTCTGGACCTGGTTCACGATGCGGCGGAATTCGGAGATGTCGACGCCGACATACTGGCCGACCTGCGCCATGTCGGCGCGCAGCTCTTCGACCTTGTTCGCGGCGTTTCTCGATCAGCGCCTGCCAGCCGCGACCCGATTTCTCGGCCATCCGGTCGAGCCAGGTCGGGTCGAGCTCGTAGCCGCGGTATTCGTCGATGAACTCGCGCCGGTTGATGCGCGCCGGATCGGCCAGCTTCACCATGCCGGAGTTGATCGACATGATCTTGCGGTTGATGCCGTAGAGCTGGTCGATCAGCGCCTCGATCCGGTTGTTGTGCAGGTGCAGCTCGTTCACGAAGACCACGATTTCCGAGCGCAGCTTCTGGTAGGCCGCCTCGTCGGATGTCGAGAAGCGGTTCGTCCTCGTTCAGCGTCGCCGACATCCGCTGGTCCTGCATCTCGGACAGCGTGGCATAGTCGCGCGCGATCAGGTCGAGCGTTTCGAGCACCTGCGGCTTCAGCGCCGCTTCCATCGCGGCGAGCGACATGTTCGAGGCCTCGTCGTCGTCGTCGTCATCATCGCCGGCGGCGATCGGGTTGCCGTCGGCGTCGAGCTCGGGCTCGTCATTGGCGGCATGGACGGCGCGGGGTGGCCGCGCTCGTTGCGGCAGGCATCTCGACTTCGTCGACCTCGCCATCGCCCTCGCCGTCGAGCGAGCGGCCGAAGGTGGTCTCGAGGTCGATCACGTCGCGCAGCAGGATGTCCTCGTTCAGAAGTTCGTCGCGCCAGATCGTGATCGCCTGGAAGGTCAGCGGGCTTTCGCAAAGCCCCGCGATCATCGTGTTGCGTCCGGCCTCGATCCGCTTGGCGATGGCGATCTCGCCCTCGCGCGACAGCAGTTCGACCGAGCCCATCTCGCGCAGGTACATCCGCACCGGGTCGTCGGTGCGGTCGAGCGTTTCGGTGGTGGTGCCCGAGACGGCGACCTCGCGCGAGGTCGAGGTCTCGACAAGCTCGCCCACCGGCTCGCCTTCCTCGGCCTCGTCGTCCTCGATGATGTTGATGCCCATTTCGGACAGCATCGACATCACGTCCTCGATCTGTTCGGAGGACACCTGTTCGGGCGGCAGGACGGTATTGAGCTGATCGTAGGTGATGTAGCCGCGTTCGCGCGCGTCGGCGATCATCTTCTTGACCGCCGCCTGGCTCATGTCCAGGGAAACCTCGGCTTCCTGTTCTTCCGGTTTGGTGTCGTCGGTGTCCTTGAGTGCCATGCGTACTCCTCGGGGGCGGGCGAATCACTTTCCTGCGAAACGAATCAATAGCGCGAATCACAGGGAGGGGAAGCGGGTCAGTGCTTTTTCTTCACCCAGACTCGGGCGTCGATCATGTTTTGCAGATGTTTCGACAGGGCAGCACGATCCTCGCCCATGTCGGAGGCATCCTCTATGTTGGAACGGCTCGCGCCATGCAGCGCCTCGGCGGCCTTGCTCAGTCGCCATGTCAGCCCCTCGTCGGCCAGACCCGTCATGTCCTCCATCGCGTCCTCGATCTCGCGCCGGGCGCCGCGGCGGGCCTCAAGTTTCGCCAGCCCCTCTGCCACGCAAAGCGCGGCGAGATCGCGATCGCCGCGGTTTCGCACCGGCGGCGCAGAGCGGACATGGCTGCGCGCGAACAGGGTTTCAAGGACAGCGCCCGCCTCGGCGCGCAGTTTTTCGCGAAAACCCTCGTCGTCATCGGCCCTTGCGTGGCGCAGCATCAGCCCGCGCAGCGCATCATGGCCCGGCGCGAGGAACTCGATGCTCTCAAGCTCGCTCTCGTGGCGGGCGATCAGTGCCGGGTGGGTGATGAGGGTCGCGAGCAACATCTCTTCCAGGGTCTGCTCGTCGACCGGCGCCGCGCCTGCGGAGGCCAGCACCGAGCCTCGGGTGGCGGCGGTGGGCGGCATCGGCGCGGGTCGGGCGCGTGACCCCATGGGCACGAAGGGGCGGCGCTCGGGGCTGGTCCCGAAAAGCGTCCCGCGCAGGCGCTTGATCTCTTCGCCGTAATGGCCGCGGATCGAGGGGTCGCGGATGCGCATGAGCGCTTCGCGCAGGGTCTTGTCGAGCGTGGCCCGGCGCTCGGGGCTGTCGAACACCCGGCCCTCGGTTTCGCGCTGCCAGAGCAGCGCGACCATCGGCTGGGCATTGTCGATCACACGCTGCATGGCCGGCGCGCCCTGCGCCCGGATCAGGTCGTCGGGATCGAGGCCGGGCGGCAGGATCGCAAAGCGCAACCCCTGCCCCGCCTCGAGCAGCGGCAACGCAAGGTCGATCAGGCGCAGTGCCGCGTTGAGCCCCGCCTTGTCGCCGTCGAGGGCGATCACCGGTTCGGAGTGGATGCGCCACATCAGGCGCAACTGATCCTCGGTGATCGCCGTGCCGAGCGGGGCCACGGTGCAGCGGAACCCCGCCTCGCTGAGCGCGATCGCATCCATGTAGCCTTCGGCCACGATCAGCGGCAGGCCCTTGGCCGCCGCCTCGCGGGCGGGGCCGTGGTTGTAGAGGTTGCGCCCCTTGTCGAACAGTTCCGTCTCGGGGCCGTTGAGGTATTTGGCGCGGGCGTTCGGATCCATCGCGCGGCCGCCGAGGCTGATCGCGCGGCCACGCCCGTCGCGGATCGGGAAGATGATGCGGCCGCGAAAACGGTCGTAGGGCGCGCCTCCGTCGTCGGGCCGGGCACAGAGGCCCGCCTCCACGATGAGATCGGCCGCGACGCCCTTCTGCACGAGCGCCTGGAACAGGCCCTGCCGGGCATCGGGCGCAAAACCGATCTCGAAACGCTCCTGCGCGCCGTCCGACAGCTTGCGGCTTGCCAGATAGTCGCGCGCCGGCGCGGCGGAGGCGGTGCGCAGTTGCAGGCGGAACCAGCGGACCGCCTCTTCCATCACGGCGGCCAACTGGCCCCGGCGGTCGGCGCGGGCCGTGGCCTGCGGGTCGCGCGCGGGCATCTGGAGCCCCGCCTCGCGGGCGAGCATCTCGACCGCCTCCATGAACGACAGCTTCTCGGTCTCTTTCAGGAAGGTCAGCGCATCGCCCTTCGCGTGACAGCCGAAGCAGTAGTAGAAGCCCTTGCGGTCGTCGACGTGGAAGGACGCGGATCTTTCCTGGTGGAATGGACAGGGCGCCCACATGTCGCCCTTGCCCTGGTTGGACTTGCGCAGATCCCACACGACCTTTCGCCCCACGACCTGCGACAGGGAGATGCGGGTGCGAAGCTCGTCAAGGAAGCCGGGCGGCAGGGACATGACGTTCTATATCGGCCTTCGTCGGACCCGAGTCCAGCCGCGCACGGCACCATGAGTGTGCGCGCGCAGAGAGGTCGCCGGGGGCGCTGCCCCCGGACCCCCGGGATATTTGGGAACAGAAGAAGGCGCGGGCTCAGGCCGGGGCGGTGGCGTGCCGGGCGAGCGCGGCACGGGCCGCGACCATCGTCATCGCCTGTTCGACCTCGTGCCAGGCGGTGCGGGCCATGGACCGGAAGACGAGGATCTCGAAGCTGAGCGGTGCCACCCGCATCAGGACGCTCGACATATGGTTGAGGGGCGCGCGGGCGGCGTGGCCGACCGCGAAGCTGGCCACGCGCAGATCCAGAGGAAGAAGGCGGGCGAGCACTGCCTCGGCCGCCTGCCCCTCGACGCCAAGGCCCGCCCAGCCGTCGGACTGGTCGGTGAGGGCCGCGTGGGGCGCGAGGGCGGTCGCGTCGGGGCCGATCAGGAAGGCCTGGGCGCGACCGGTCCAGACGAGGCGGGCGGAGCCGTCGAGGATGACCCGGTTGGGTGGCGGAAAGCCGAGGCCCAGCGCCTTGAGCGCGCGCGCCAGCGATTTGTCGCGGCCCTCGAACGGGGCGAGCGAGGTGATGCGGCCGAGGTCGATCTCGGACAGGGTTGCCGCACCGATCGTGACGGGGGCGCATCCGGCGAGCGGGGTTTTCGCGATCAGGTCAGCCACGGAGTTTCACCCCCTCCTTGTCATGGAACACCGGGTCGCAGACCTCGACCAGCAGATCGTTGCCGCGCAGGTGATCGACGAGGCGGACGACCTCGCCATGGCGGGCGCGGCCATCGCGCAGGAAACCGAGCCCGATCGAGGCGCCCAGCGTGGGCGACCAGCCGACCGAGGTGACATAGCCCTGATCGTTCTCGCGCCGCGCTTCGGCGCCGCGGGTGAAGAGGTGGGCGCCCGCGGTGAGCATGTCGGTGCCGGCGGCCCTGAGGCCCACGAGTTGCTCGCGCCCGGGGCCCGAAAGGCCGGGACGGGCGGCGGCGGCCTTGCCGATGCACTCCTTCCTCGCGCTGACCATCTTTTCGAGACCGATGTCGAAGGCGGTGACACGGCCGTGGATTTCGGCATGGGTGATGAAGCCCTTCTCGATCCGCAGGACGTTCAGCGCCTCCATCCCGTAGGGCACCGCCACCGAGCGTTTCGGCGCGGGCCAGAAGATCGCGGAACAGCGCCTCGCCGTAGCGCGCGGGCACCGCGAGTTCATAGCCCTCCTCGCCCGAAAACGAGATCCGGAACAGGCGGGCGTCGACGCCACAGACGCGGACCGGCGCGCATCCCATGAACGGCAGATCGACAGGCTCGTCGAGCAGGCTTGCGAGAAGCTGCCGCGCAAGCGGGCCCGCAACGGCGAACTGCGCCCATGTTTCGGTGACCGAGATCGTGCGGACATCCCAGCCGGGGCAGAAGGCCTGTGCCACGAAATCGAGGTGGCGCATGACGATGCCCGCCGCGGCGGTGGTCGTGGTCATCAGGAAGTGGTCCGCGCCGAGCCGCGCCGAGGTGCCGTCATCCATCACCATGCCGTCCTCGCGCAGCATGAGACCGTAGCGCACCCGGCCGACGGGCAGCGTCGAGAAGGTGTTGGCGTAGACGAGATCGAGAAAGCGCGCCGCGTCGCCGCCCTGAATGTCGATCTTGCCCAAGGTCGAGACATCGGCGACGCCGACCGTCGTGCGCACCATGGCGACCTCGCGGTCGCAGGCCTCGCGCCAGGTCGTTTCGCCGGGTGTCGGGAAATAGCCGGGACGATACCACAGGCCTGCCTCGATCATCGGCGCACCGCGCGCGCGGCTGGCCTGATCGCGAGGTCAGAAAGCGCTGCGGGGCGAAGCCCGAGCCGCGGGCCCCTGCCCCCATCGCGGCGATGGACACCGGGCTGAACGGCGGGCGGAAGGTTGTCGTTCCGGTTTCGGGGATGGCCCGGCCGGTGACATCGGCCAGGATCGCGAGGGCCGTCACGTTGGAGTTCTTGCCCTGGTCCGGCGCCATGCCTTGCGTGGTATAGCGCTTCATGTGCTCGACCGAGCGGAAGTTCTCCTGGGCGGACAGCTTCACGTCCTTGACCGTCACGTCATTGGCGAAATCGAGCCAGGCGCGCCCCTTGCCCGGCACCTGCCAGTGCGGCTGGATGGCATAGGCGGCATCCTCGGCGTCGGGCGGAGGCGGGCCGACCGCTGTCACGCCAAGGGCTGCCAGTGCCCCCGCCGCGGCCGCATGGCCTTCGGCAAGGCAGGCGGCGGTGGAAAACGCGCCGTTCGCAGCGCCCGCCGGAACGAGCCCGGGAACCGCATCTGGGGCGGGGACGAAAGCCGCAAGGGCGTCGTTCCAGACCGGGCGGCCATTCAGGTGGCAGGTCAGGTGCAGCGTCGGGTTCCAGCCACCGCTGACGCCCAGCAGGTCCGTCTCGATCCGGGTTTCGGAACCCTTGTGGCGCAGCGTGATCCCGGTCAGCCCGAGACGGCCCTGCGTGTCGATCACTTCGGCCCCGGCGTGGACCGGGAACGGCTCGTCGGTCGATGCATCGGGCCGCACGTCGATCAGTGCCGCGACGCGTATGCCCGCCGCGTGCAGGTCGCGCGCGGTGGCGCGGGCATGGTCGTTGTTGGCGAAGATCGTGACCCGCTGTCCGGGACAGACACCGTAGCGGTTCAGCCATGTGCGGATGGCGCCGGCCAGCATGATGCCCGGGCGATCGTTGTTGCGGAATGCGATCGGGCGCTCCAGTGCGCCGGTGGCAAGGATCGCCCTCCGCGCCACGATCCGCCAGAAGCATTCGCGCGGCAGGCCGGCCGACGGGGCGAGGTGAAGGCCGACCCGTTCCAGCGCGCCGTAGCTGCCGTCGTCATAGGCGCCGGTAACGGTGGTGCGCGTCATCAGGCGGACATTGGGCAGGGCGGCCAGTTCGGCAAGGGCATCGGCCACCCAGTCGGGTGCTGCTCGCCCGCCGATCCGCGCGGTATCGCACAGCGCCTGCCCCCCATCGCCGCGTTCTCGTCGGCGAGGATCACATCGGCGCCGGCCCGGGCGGCGGAAAGCGCGGCCATCAGACCGGCCGGGCCGGCGCCGATCACCAGAACGTCGCAATGCGCCCAGGCTTTTTCATAGGGGGCGTCATCTTGGCGCCCCGAAAGCCTGCCCAAGCCCGCGGCGCGGCGGATCGCCGGCTCGTAGAGGCGCTCCCAGAAGGCGCGCGGCCACATGAAGGTCTTGTAGTAGAACCCGGCGCTCAGAAAGGGCGCTGCGAGGTCGTTGATCGACAGGATGTCGTGGCGCAGGCTGGGCCATCTGTTCTGGCTCCGGGCGTCGAGCCCGTCATAGAGTTCCTGCACCGTGGCGCGCACGTTCGGGGTCTGCTGGTCCCCCTCGAGGATCTCGACGAGCGCGTTCGGTTCTTCGGAGCCCGCGGCAAGCGGGCCGCGGGGCCGGTGATACTTGAAGCTGCGGCCCATCAGTGTCACGCCGTTCGCGAGCAGCGCCGAGGCCAGCGTGTCACCCGGATGGCCGGTGTAGTCCCGCCCGTCGAAGCGGAACCGCAGCACACGCGACCGGTCGATCCGGCCCTTGCCCTCGATCCTCATGCCTTCTTCCCCCGGGCGCGGGGGGCGGGCCGCGGCGTGGCGCGCTCGGCCACGAGTTGAACCTCGTGGATGGCATGGGTCAGGGTGTTGCGCGTGACGAGAAGCCAGCTCGCGCAGCCCGTCTCGTGATACCACAGATCGCGGGTCATCCCCGCGGGGTTGTCGCGCAGGTGAAGGTAGCTGTCCCAGGCCTCGGGCGGCGCGTCGGGGGCGGGCCGGTTCAGGTAATCCTCGGCACCGTAGTAGTAGAATTCGCGCCGGTCGCGGGGGCCGCAGAGAGGGCAGTCAATTCGCATCAGGGAACCTCTTTGCAGACAGAGACAATCGCCAGCTCGCGCCCTTCGTGCAGGTATCGGGCTTACCCGCCGGCTGCGACGAAGGCAGCGAGCCGGGCGTCCGAGCAGGCGCGTCCGGCAAGTCCCGCAGCGTCCGGCAGACGCAGGTCCGCGGCCACGATCGGTTCGAACACCACCTCGGGGCCAGATGCCCCGACCGCCTGCAACCGGATGCCGGACGCAAGGTCGCGCGGCAGATCGGGCGCAATCGCCGCGGCAAGGTCTTGCGCGCCTCGGCAAGGTCGATACCTGCGCCGCAGGAGGCAGCCCCGGCCGGGATGGCGGTGGCGAGCAGGATCGGAAGGGCAAGGGCGTTGCGCATCGCTCAGTGCAGGTTGTGCTGGCTGCCGGTGCCTTCTTCGTCGAGAAGATGGCCGGTGGCGAAGCGATCGAGGCGAAAGCGGCGGGCGACGTCGTGGGGGGTGCCCGTGGCCATCAGATGGGCCATGCACCAGCCCGACGCCGGCACGGCCTTGAAGCCGCCGTAGTTCCATCCGCAATCGATGAACAGGCCGTCGACATGCGTCTTGTCGATGATCGGGCTGCCATCGGGTGTCATGTCCATGATGCCGCCCCAGGACCGCAGCACCCGGGCCCGCCCGATCATCGGCATCAGCGTCATGCCCGCCTCCATCACATGCTCGACCATGGGCAGGTTGCCGCGGGCGGCATAGCTTGCATAGAAATCGAGATCGCCGCCGAAGACGAGCCCGCCCTTGTCGGACTGGCTGATGTAGAAATGGCCCATCCCGAAGCTGACCACATGATTGATCACGGGCTTCAGCCCCTCTGTCACGAAGGCCTGAAGGATGTGGCACTCGACCGGCAGGCGCATCCCGGCCATTGCCGCAACCTGTCCCGAACGGCCGGCGACGATGATGCCGACCTTCTTCGCCCGGATCGCCCCGCGCGTCGTCTGAACGCCCCTCACGATACCGTTCTCGATGTCGATGCCGGTCACTTCGCAATTCTGGATCAGGTCCACGCCGCGCTGGTCGGCGCCGCGCGCGTATCCCCAGGCCACCGCATCATGGCGGGCCGAGCCGCCGCGCGGATGCAGCAGGCCGCCATAGATCGGGAACCGGGTCTGTTCGAAATCGAGATAGGGCAGATGTTCGCGCACCCCGTCGCGGTCCAGCAGGATCGCATCGTCGCCCTGGTTGATCATCGCGTTGCCGCGACGCGCGAAGGCGTCGCGCTGGCCGTCGGAATGGAACAGGTTGATCAGCCCGCGCTGCGAATGCATCACGTTGTAGTTGAGATCGGCCTCCAGCCCTTCCCACAGCTTGAGCGAATGGCGAGTAGAATTCGGAATTGCCGGGCAGGAAGTAGTTGGCACGCACGATGGTGGTGTTGCGCCCGATGTTGCCCGACCCGAGATAACCCTTTTCGAGCACGGCCACGTTGGTCATCCCGTGGTTCTTGGCCAGGTAATAGGCCGTCGAAAGGCCATGGCCGCCGCCGCCGATGATGATCGCGTCGTATTCGGGCTTTGGCTGCGGGTCGCGCCAGGCCGGTTTCCAGCCGGTGTTGCCGAAGAGCCCTTCGGCGAAAACCTTGAAGCCTGAATAGCGCATTGCCTTGAAACCCCGCCGCCGACGCCAGCACTGAACCGCGCCGGGGCGGAGTTTTCAAGGGATCGAGGCCAATTCCTTTGCCGCCCGCGACAAAAGGTGTCGTGATCGGCTGTCGCAGTCGCCTGATCGACGGGGGACGTTGACGCGGCGCTTCCGCGCCCGCCAGGATGGGCGAAAGGAGACACCCATGCCCGACGGCCGCGACCCCCGCTTCGACATCCTTTTCGAGCCGATGCGCATCGGCCCGGTGACAGCGCCCAATCGCTTCTGGCAGGTGCCCCATTGCACGGGGATGGGCAATCTCTATCCCGCGACGCTGGCCGCGATGCGGGGCGTGAAGGCAGAGGGCGGGTGGGGGGTCGTGAACAGCGAGTATTGCTCGATCCATCCGACATCGGACGACACGCCCGCGCCCTATGCCTCGCTCTGGGACGCGGGGGATGTGGTGAACATGGCGGCGATGGTCCGGGCGGTTCACGGCCACGGCGCGCTGGCGGGCGTCGAGCTTTGGCATGGCGGGGCGCGATCGGGCAACGTGCTGAGCCGGGCCCAGTCGACCGCGCCCGAAAGCCTGCCCGCCGACAACGTGCCGTGGCAAAGCCGCCGGATGGACCGTCAGGATATCGCCGATCTGCGGCGCTGGCACCGGGCGGCGGTGCTGCGGGCCTGCGACGCCGGGTTCGACGTGATCTACGTCTATGCCGCGCACACCTACCTTCTGTCGCAGTTCCTCGACCCCGCGATCAACCGCGCGGGCGGCGCGAGCCTGAAGGAACGCGGCGCGATCGTGCGCGACCTGATCGCGGAGGCGCGCGAGGCGGCGGGGCATCGCGCGGCCATCGCGCTGCGCATCGAGGTGACCGACGAGGATGGCAGCGGCGCCGAGGCCCGGGCCGAGTTTCTGGCGGAGCTTGCGCCGCTGGTCGATGTGTTCGACGTGACAGTGCCGGATTACGCGGTGGAAATGGGGGCGTCGCGGTTCGTGGGCGAGGCGGCGCTGGCCGGGCATGTGGCGCATGTGAAGGGCGCGACCGGCAAGCCGGTGGTTTCGGTCGGGCGCTTTACCAGCCCCGAGACGATGCTGGCCGAAGTGCGCCAGGGCCGCATCGACTTCATCGGCGCGGCACGCCCGTCGATCGCCGATCCGTTCCTGCCCGAGAAGATCCGCCTTGGCCGGCTTGACGATATCCGCGAATGCATCGGCTGCAACATCTGCTACGCGCATGACGGACTGGGTGCACCGATCCGCTGCACCCAGAACCCGACGATGGGCGAAGAGTGGCGGCGCGGCTGGCACCCCGAACGGGTTCCGGCGGTGACGGGGCGTCGCGAGACGGTCCTCGTGGTGGGCGGCGGACCCGCGGGGCTGGAGGCCGCGCTCGTGCTGGGCCGGCGCGGCGTGCCGGTGATGCTGGCGGAGGCCGCCGAGACGCTCGGGGGGCGGGTGACGCTGGAAAGCCGCCTGCCCGGCCTTGGCGAATGGGCGCGGGTGCGGGACTGGCGCCTCCACCAGATCGGCAAACTGGCGAACGTCGAGGTCTTTCCCGCCAGCCGCATGACGGTCGAGGACGTGCGGGCGACAGAGGCGCGGCACGTCCTTTGCGCGACGGGCAGCCTGTGGCGCACGGATGGCCGGGGACGCAGCTTTGCAGGCCCCGTCGCCAGCTATGCCGATCCGCGCACACTCGCCCCCGAGGCGGTGCTGGCGGGCGCGCGCCCCGTGGGGCCGGTCATCGTGTTCGACGACGATCTCTACCACATGGCTGCGGGGATCGCCGATCTTCTGGCCGAGTGCGGGCTTGAGGTAAGCTATGTGACGCCGGCGGGTCGGGTGGCCGACTGGGCCGGCTACACCGAGGAGCAGGCGGGCCTGCAAGCGCGGCTGATCGAGCGGGGGGTGAAGATCGTGACCGGACACAGGGTCGCGGCGCTGGAACCCGGAGCGGCGCGCCTCGAATGCGTCTACACCGGGCGCAGTCTAGAGGTGCCTTGCGCCGGGTTCGTGCCCGTCACCTCGCGGGAGCCGCAGGACGCATTATGGGCCGCGCTGGCGGATGCCGGTCTTGCGACACGGGTGCGGGTGGGCGATGCGGCCGCGCCCGGACTGATCGCACACGCGGTGCATGACGGCCACCGCGCGGGCCGGGCCCTGTTCGCGCCGCCCGAAACAATCCGGCGCGAACGGGTCGTGCTCAACGCGCGATGAGGCCGGTTCAGGCCGGCGCCGCGCCCGCCCGCCGGAGGAGGCGCTTGGCGTTTCCGGCGGGTAACGCGCGCTCCCTTGCCGGGCTGCGGGCCGCCACTGCCTTGTCACCGGCGCCCGAGACACCGCGCCCCGTGTCAAAGTCCCTTTGACTGATAGGTCGCCGCCACACGGCTGATCGAGACGATGTAGGCCGCGACCCGCAGGTCATGCACGTCGTTGCGGCCATGCCAGACATCGCGCATCGCCTGGTAGGCCGCCCGCATCGTATCGTCGAGGCCAGAGCGGACCAGTTCCAGCTCCCCCGCCCCGCGCAGATACTTGCCCTTGAACCCCGGCGACATGGTCCAGCCAAGGCCCTTGTCGGCCGAAAGCCGTTCCAGTTCGTCGACCAGCAGGATATGGCGGGCCTCTTCGGCGCGTCGCTGCATCCGGCCGAACCGGATGTGGGACAGGTTCTTGACCCATTCGAAATAGCTGACCGTCACGCCGCCCGCGTTGGCATACATGTCGGGAATGATGACGCAGCCCTTCTTGCGCAGGATCTCGTCCGCGCCGAAGGTGATGGGGCCGTTCGCGGCCTCGATGATGAGCGGGGCCCTGATGCGGTCCGCGTTGCCGAGGTTGATGACGCCCTCCATCGCGGCCGGGATCAGGATGTCGCATTCGGTCTCGAGCACGGCCGCCCCTTCGGCCGTGTAGCTGCCGTGCGGACAGCCCTTGACGCCGCCATGTTCGCGGATCCACTGCGCGACCGCCTCGACGTCAAGGCCCTTGGGGTCGACGAGCGCGCCGTCACGCTCGATGATGCCGACGATCAGCGCGCCGTCCTCTTCCGACAGGAACTTGGCCGCGTGATAGCCGACGTTGCCGAGGCCCTGGACGACGATGCGCTTGCCCTCGATCCGGCCGGACAGGCGGGCGTGGGCCACATCCTCGGGATGGCGGAAGAATTCCTGCAAGGCATATTGCACGCCGCGCCCGGTGGCCTCGACCCGGCCCTGGATACCGCCCGCGTTCAACGGCTTGCCCGTGACACAGGCCTTGGCATTGATGTCGGTGGTGTTCATCCGCGCATACTGGTCCGCGATCCACGCCATCTCGCGTTCGCCCGTGCCCATGTCGGGGGCCGGCACGTTCTGCGCCGGATTGATGAGATCGCGCTTGATCAGTTCGTAGGCAAAGCGCCGGGTGATCTGTTCCAGTTCATGGGGCTCCCAAGCGCGAGGGTCGATGCACAGCCCGCCCTTGGACCCGCCGAACGGCGTCTCGACCAGCGCGCACTTGTAGGTCATCAGCGCGGCCAGCGCCTCGACCTCGTCCTGGTTGACCGACAGCGCAAAGCGGATGCCGCCCTTGACGGGTTCCATGTGCTCGGAATGGACCGAACGATAGCCCCGGAAGGTTTCGATCTTGCCGCGCAACCTGACACCGAAACGCACGGTATAGGTGGAATTGCAGACGCGGATCTTCTGCTCGAGCCCCGGGCCGAGATCCATCAGCGCCACGGCGCGGTTGAACATCAGATCGACGGATTCTCGGAAACTCGGTTCCCCAGCGACAGACATGCAGGCCCTCCCGGACATGAAGACAGGGCCACGTCGGTTGACTCGGGCCTCGGAGCGCAGACTAGGCGAGAGCCCATTCTTTTTCTGCCCCTTTTTTGGACAAATCGCAGAGATGGCTGGCCGCTTTGCGCAGGACCGGCGCGCATTTCGCGCGAGGTTGCAGGCAACGTGCGGCCCTGCGGCAGCGATTCGCAATCGGCGGGATGTCGCGCAAAACCTGAAGTTGTGCGGCGGGAATCCGCGCGGCGGGATTGTTTGTCGATTTCGCACAGTCGCGAAAGGTGCCGCCGCACCGTTTCGAGCAATGCCGGAAAAGCCTTTGTATCGAGGCCGTTTGCCACAATTTGGCCGCATCGCTTGGGATATTGGAGTGTGGTGGATGGCGCGGTCTGAAGGCTGTGGCTGCATTGGGCAGCACCGGCGGTGAATTTGAGAGGGTGCCGAGATGATTATAGGGCAGAACCGGCGGGAGCGGACCCAAGTCGTCCCTCGTTTCCTGCGTCGCGAAGACGGCGGCGTCATGGTGTTGTCGCTGATCTTCTTTGCGTTGATGGTGATGGTCGGCGGGATGGCCGTCGACCTGAT
Organism: uncultured Alphaproteobacteria bacterium; assembly: GCA_963700485.1. Classification (GTDB taxonomy): domain Bacteria; phylum Pseudomonadota; class Alphaproteobacteria; order Rhodobacterales; family Rhodobacteraceae; genus Aliitabrizicola. The sequence continues at coordinate 77,413 of CAVOXQ010000014.1, read as the reverse complement.
GCGCTACGAGAATTCCCGCACCGCGCTTCAACAGACGCTGGACCGCTCGATCCTGGCGGCGGCGAGCCTCAAGCAGGTGCGCGATCCGCGCACCGTGGTGGAGGATTACTTCCAGAAGGCCGGGATCCTCGACGAACTCGAGGATGTCGACGCATCCCCCGCGCTTGCCTCGCGCGTCGTGACGGCCACGGGCCGCGTCGACGTGCCGACGATCTTCATGCACATGCTCGACATCGACAGCATCACCGCCGAGGCGGCCGGTCAGGCCATCGAAAGCGTCAGCAACATCGAGATCTCGCTGGTGCTCGACATCTCGGGCTCGATGCGCGACGGCGACCAGATCGGCAAGCTGCGGATCGCGGCCAAGAACTTCTTTGCGAAAGTCCTCGACGGGGATGCCAAGACCACCACCTCGATCAACGTCATACCCTATGCGGGGCAGGTCAACGTCGGCACCAAGCTGTTCTCGAAGTTCGGCGCAAATCGTGTTCACAGCAACTCGTCCTGCATCGAGATGACGGCGGCCGACTACCTGAATTCCGCGAAACCCGGCACGGGGCGCGACCAGGTTCCGCACTTCATGAAATGGGCGATCGCGCCAGCGACGATGGATTGGGGCTGGTGCCCGAAAGACAAGAGCGCGATCATCATTGCGCAGAACGATCTGACCAAGCTGAACACCTACATCGACAACATCCGCCTGCATGACGGCACCGGCACGATGGTCGGCGTGAAATACGGGCTGATGCTGCTTGATCCCGCGATGCGGTCCACCTTCGCGGACCTTGCATCGTCCGGCGACATCTCGAACGACTTTTCGGATCGCCCGCTCGACTGGCAGACCAGCATCGGGTCAGACGTGACCAAGTACATGATCGTGATGACCGACGGTCAACATCACCGACCAGTTCCGCCCCAAGTATTCGGCCTTCCGCGACACCGACACCGACACTCTCGACAACGAGCAGGTCCAGAACGGAACCAACTCGAAGAAGAAGCCGATCATGGTCAACGACCCGGACACGATCGACGGGACGGACTACGAGGTGTGGAACGCCACGGTCGAACTTGGACAACCAGCCCACGGACAACAAGCCAAGCGGCACCTACACCAACCGTGCGACCAACCTGTCGAGGTTCTACTCGCAGTGCACCCTGGCCAAGCAGAATGGCGTGATCGTCTACACCATCGCGTTCAACGCGAACGCGAGTGCGCAGACGGAAATGAAGACCTGCGCAAGCTCAAACGCCTATTTCTACAATGTTGCGAGCCAGAATGCGAAAGAGTTGCAGAATGCCTTCGACTCGATCGCGCGCAACATCAAGCAGCTTCGGTTGACCCAATGATCACCCGTTGGTTGAAGAGTAAGCTCGCCGCGTTTCGCGGCGAGGAGGGGACGGCGACCGTCGAGTTCGTGATGACGGCCCCTGCGGTGATCTTCACGTTCCTCGCGGCCTTCGAGTCGGGCATCTTCATGGTCCGCTATGTGATGCTTGACCGCGCGCTCGACATGACGGTGCGCGAACTGCGGCTGGGAATGATCCCGACACCCGCGCTCGACACGCTGAAGGCCTCGATCTGCGATCGTGTTTCGCTGGTTTCGGGATGCGAGGCGGCGCTGAAGCTCGAGATGTTCTCGGTCGATACGTCGACCTGGACGTTTCCGACCACCACGATCCAGTGCATCGACCGGGGCGGCGAGATCAAGCCCGCGGTCGAGCCATCGCTGGGCGTGGAAAACGAGGTCATGCTGATCCGCGCCTGCCTGACGTCGGACGCCCTGTTTCCGACGACCGGGATCGCGACCAAGATGAAACAGGACAGCAACGGCGGATACTTTATCACCGCGACGTCTGCCTTCGTGAACGAACCGTGAGGCCGGTCATGTCATCCAGCATCATCTTCTCCCGCTTCCCGCGCCTCGCCCGGTTCTGGCGCCGCGAGGAAGGCACCGTCCTTACCGAGTTCGTGATCATCTTTCCGATCCTGATCTGGGCGTGGATCGGAATGTTCTACTACTGGGACGTCTACCGGGCGATCAACCTGGCGCAGAAGGCGAGTTTCACAATTTCGGACAACCTCTCGCGGTCGAACGGCACGGTCGACGCGGCCTACCTCAACGGTCTGGAAACGTTCCTTGCCTATCTGGCGAACACCGACAACGGCGTGCAGATCCGCATCTCGAGCATCGGCTGGAACAACACGACAAGCGAGCATGTCCTGCAATGGTCCTACTCGCCCGGCAACGAGATGCCTGTGCTGACCTCCGGCACGCTACAGGATGTCGCGGACCGTATCCCGACGCTTGCCGAGTTCGAGACGGTTCTGCTGGTTGAAACCCGGCTGCTTTATGATCCGCCGCTGGGGATAACGAAGATCGGAAACCTCGACCTCGGGATCGGACCGCGGACGTTCCAGGAATTCATCGTGACACGCCCGCGCTTCGTCAGCCGGATCTGTCTCGACGGCACCCCCTGCACCTGATCCGGTCGCGCCGGTTCCGGCGACAGGATGCGTCGGTCACTGGTCCACAGCGGCGGCGCGGCTTGCTTGCGCGCAGGCGAGGTGATTAAGCTTTCCTCGGAATGCGCAGACATTTGCCTTTGGCCCCAACCTTGACCGGTCTGCTGCTGCTTCTGGCGGCGGCGGGTTGCAATGCACCGCGCATCGACGGCCTGCGGACGGTTGCCGACGATGCCCCCGCGCCGGTCATCCGCCCGCTGGGCGAGGTTCTGGCGGAAACGGACCTCGTCACGCTCGAGCCGACGGACACGGAGGCGCTTCAGGCGCGGGCGGCCGCCTTGCAGGGGCGTGCCGGCGCCATTGCCGCCAGCGGGACCGATCCGGAAACGCGCGCGCGCCTTGACGCGGCCATAGCCGCGCGGGACGGGTGACGGGCTTTGTTGCAAGCGCGGGCGCAACCCGCTAACACGGCGCGACGCTGACCCGCCCCGGCCCCGCGATGCGGCCCGGGCCCGATCCGACGGAGCCCCCCATGCCAGCCCCCTTGCGCCTTGGTCTCGCCGGTCTTGGCACGGTCGGCATCGGCGTGGTGAAGATCGTTCAGCGTCAGGCCGACCTTATCGCGGCGCGCGCCGGGCGCCCGATCGAGATCGTCGCCGTTTCGGCCCGCGACCAGACAAGAACCGCGACGCCGACCTGTCCGCCTATGCCTGGGAGAGCGACCCGGTCGGCGCTTGCGCGGCGGGCCGACATCGACGTGTTCGTCGAGGTGATGGGCGGATCCGAAGGGCCCGGCGAAGGCCGCGACCGAGGCGGCCCTCGCGGCCGGCAAGGACGTGGTCACCGCCAACAAGGCGCTGCTGGCGCTGCATGGCCAGGCCCTTGCCGGAGACGGCCGAGGCGCGCGGGCAGGTCATCCGTTTCGAGGCCGCCGTGGCCGGCGGCATTCCCGTCGATCAAGGCGCTGACCGAGGGCCTTGCGGGCAACGCGATCAAACGCGTGATGGGCGTGATGAACGGCACCTGCAACTACATCCTGACCCGGATGGAAAGCGCCGGCCTGCCCTATGAGACGGTGTTCGAGGAAGCCCGCCAGCTTGGCTATCTCGAGGCCGACCCGAACCTTGACGTGGGCGGCATCGACGCGGGTCACAAGCTGAGCCTGCTGGCCGCCATCGCCTTTGGCACGAAGGTGAGCTTCGACGCGGTCGAGCTGGAAGGGATTGGCAAGATCTCGATCGACGATATCCGCCATGCGGCCGACATGGGCTACCGCATCAAGCTGCTCGGCGTGGCGCAGATGACCGGTCGCGGGCTGGAACAGCGCATGACCCCCTGCCTCGTTCCCGCCGACAGCCCGCTGGGCCAGTTGCAGGGCGGCACCAACATGGTGGTGCTCGAAGGCGACGCGGTGGGCCAGATCGTGCTGCGCGGCCCCGGCGCGGGCGAAGGGCCGACCGCCAGCGCCGTCATGGCCGACGTGATCGACCTTGCGCGCGGCATTCGCATCCCGACCTTCGGCCAGCCCGCAACGACGCTCTGCCGATCCCGTCCGCCGCGGCGGCGGCGACACCGGCGGCCCTATTACCTGCGCATGACGCTGCTGGACAAGCCCGGCGCGCTGGCCAAGATCGCGACCGCGCTCGGCGAGGCCGGCGTCTCGATCGACCGGATGCGCCAGTATGGGCACGCCGGGACGAACCGCGGCGCCCGGTGCTGATCGTCACCCACAAGGCGACCCCGCCAGGACGTGGACCACGCGCTGGGCCGCTTCGCGGCCACGGGCGTGCTGGTCGGCGAACCGGTCGCGATCCGGATCGAGGACGTCTGAGGCGGCTTGCCGCGTCACCGCGCCCCGCCGCGCTAGAGGGCCGCACGCGACACCTTGCCAACACCTGAAGGACCCCATCGATGGCCGATGCCACAGCAATTTCATGACCGCATGCTGTCGCTGGGCCTCGCCCGGGTGTCCGAGGCGGCGGCGCTGGCCTCGGCCCGGCCTGATCGGGCGCGGCGACGAAAAGGCGGCCGATCAGGCCGCCGTCAACGCGATGCGCGACCAGTTGAACCTGCTCGACATCGCCGGCGTCGTGGTGATCGGCGAAGGCGAGCGCGACGAGGCCCCGATGCTGTTCATCGGCGAAGAGGTCGGCACCGGCAACGGCCCCGCCGTCGACATCGCGCTCGACCCGCTGGAAGGCACGACGCTGACCGCCAAGGACATGCCGAACGCCCTGACCGTGATCGCGATGGCCCCGCGCGGCACGCTGCTGCACGCGCCCGACGTCTACATGGAAAAGCTGGCCATCGGCCCCGGGCTTCAAGACCGGCACGGTGACGCTGGCGATGACGCCCGTCCGAACGGGTCTCGGCGCTGGCCGCCGCCAAGGGCTGCTCGACCGAGGACATCACCGTCTGCATCCTGGAACGCCCCCGGCACGAGGCGCATGATCGCCGAATTGCGCACGACCGGTGCCGCGATCCGGCTGATCACCGACGGCGACGTGGCCGGCGTGATGCACTGCGCCGAACCCGAGATCACCGGCATCGACATGTACATGGGCTCCGGCGGCGCGCCCGAGGGCGTGCTGGCTGCGGCGGCGCTGAAATGCATGGGCGGACAGATCTTCGGCAAGCTGCTGTTTCGCAACGACGACGAACGCGCCCGCGCGCGCAAGGCCGGGATCACCGATCTCGACCGGGTCTATACGCGCGACGATCATGGTCACAGCACGACGTGATCTTTGCCGCGACCGGCGTGACCAGCGGTTCGATGCTGCACGGTATCCGGCGCGAGCCGGGCTGGATGACGACCGAAACGATCCTGATGCGCTCCAAGACCGGATCGGTCCGCCGCATGAACTATCGCACGCCGGTGAAGTGACGCGCCTTTCCTCGGCGTCGAGGCGTCGCCTTACCGGGCGCCGCTGGATCGGTCCTTCCGACGAGGAGGACCGTCTTGCCGAAGCGATGGCGCAGGACACCGCGCCTGCCGCTGGCGCTTGTGCCGCATCCTTGTGCGGCGCGGTGTTGCCCCGGAAGAGGCCGCGCGCTTTCTGGCGCCCCAGCTGCGCGACCTGCTGCCCGATCCCCGATGCTTGCGGGACATGGAGGTGGCCGCCGACCGGCTTCTCCGGGCGGTGCGCGACCGGGAACGGATCGCGGTTTTCGCGCGACTACGACGTGGACGGCGGCGCGTCCTGCGGCACTGCTGCTGACCTGGCTGCGCGGGCATGGGCAGGTCGGCCACGCTCTATATCCCCGACCGGATCGACGAGGGCTATGGTCCGAACGTGCCCGCGATGGCGGAACTCGCGCGCGACCATGACCTGATCCTCTGCGTCGATTGCGGCACGTTGAGCCACGAGCCGATCGCGGCCGCCGAAGGGGCGGATGTCGTGGTGCTCGATCACCACCTTGGGCGGCGAAACCCTGCCCCCTGCACTCGCCGTGGTGAACCCCAACCGGCAGGACGAGGACGGCGGCCTGGGCCATCTCTGCGCCGCCTCGGTGGTGTTTCTGATGCTGGTCGAGGCGAACCGGCGGCTGCGCGCAGAACGGGCGCGACGGGCCCGACCTGATGGCGATGCTCGATCTGGTGGCGCTGGCCACGGTGGCCGATGTCGCGCCGCTTGATCGGCGTCAACCGGGCGCTGGTGCGGCAGGGGCTGAACGTGATGGCGCGGCGCGAACGGCCCGGGCTGGTGGCGCTGGCCGACGTGGCGCGGATGGATCAGGCGCCCACCCCCTATCGCCTGGGCTTCCTGCTCGGCCCGCGGGTGAATGCGGGCGGCCGGATCGGGCAGGCCGATCTCGGGGCGCGGCTTGCTGGCCACCGACGATCCGCGCGAGGCCGCGGCGATCGCCGACCGGCTCGACGAGCTCAACACCGAACGGCGCGAGATCGAGCGCCGGGTGCGCGACGAAGCGCTGGCACAGGCCGAAGCGCGCGGGCTGGACGGCGCCGCTGGTCTGGGCCGCGGGCGACGGCTGGCATCCCGGCGTCGTCGGCATCGTCGCGGCGCGCCTGAAAGAGGCCGACGAACCGTCCCGCGGTGGTCATCGGGCTTGAGGGCGGCGATCGGCAAGGGATCGGGCCGGTCGGTCGCCGGCGTCGATCTGGGCGCTGCGATCCAGCGGCTGGCCGCCGAAGGGCTGCTGCTGCAAGGGCGGCGGGCACCGGATGGCGGCGGGCCTGACGGTGCACGACGACCAGCATCGAGGCCGCGATGGACGCGCCTGGCCGACCTGCTGGCGCGGCAGGGGGCCGGCGACGGGCGGGCCGGCGCGATCTGCGCCTCGACGGCCTGCTGATGACCGGGGCCGCAACCGCCGGCCCTGGTCGAACAGATCGAAGCGGCGGGCCCCTTCGGCGCCGCGCGCCCCTGCCCCGCGCTTTGCCTTTGCCGATCAGGCCGTCACCTGCCGCGCCGTGTCGGCGAGAGCCACCTGCGGTCAGCTTCGCCGATGGCATGTCCGGCGCGCTTGAGGCGATCGCCTTCGGCGCCTTCGACGGCCCGCTTGGCCCTGCCCTGTCGGACGCCCGGCGCGCGACGCTTTCACCTGGCGGGACGGCTCGAAATCAACCACTGGAACGGACGCACGCGAAGGTGCAGCTTGCGCCTTGAGGACGCCGGCACGGGCGTGAACCGCGCCAACGCAAGACAGTGGCGAAGAATCGCGCTTGCACTGTGCGCGGCGCCTCGCCTAAACACCGCCCCAGACCAGCCGTGGCCCGTTCGTCTATCGGTTAGGACACCAGGTTTTCAACCTGGGAAGAGGGGTTCGACTCCCCTACGGGCTGCCACTTTACTTTGTAAGTTTTTGTTTTTGCTTCATCGTTTCGATGAACCAAAAGCTGACTGATCTCTGCCAACATGGAATTGCAGCCCCCTATTGGGATGCCCGAAAGTGCGCCGCGCTGGGTCGATACCCCCAGCGGCGTTTCGGTGTCGACCCGGGGCGCGCGCGGCGAGGGCTGGTGTCCTGTGGTCGCAGGGGGACGTCACACTCCGGTTTTCCCGTTTGGCAAAGGCTGATGACGAACGCGTTCACCTCTGGGGCCGTCGGCGGAGGATACCGCGGGACCGGGCCGTCCCGGTCCTACCGCACGAGGAGCACGGGAACCCTGCACGAGCGGACCATGGCCGTCGTCGTGGATCCGATGATCAGATTGCGGACCCGGCTGTGGCCATAGGCCCCCATCACCAGCATGTCGAACCGCTCGTCGTCGATGATCCGCGACAGCGCCACGTCCGGCTGACCGGACACGATGGCGGCTTCCGCGGCAAGGCCCGCCTCATGCAAGCGCGCCTGCGCCGCGTGCAGTGCCTTTTCGACAGGGGCGTTGGCCTGTCCGACCGTGACGAGGCGGATCGAAAGGCCTGAAAAAAGCTGGTCCTCCGCGATCCGGGCGACCGCCCCGTTGGCCGAGGCGCCCCCGTCATAGGCGACGAGAACCTTTTCGACGGGCCGGAACGCGCGGGCGGCGACGAGAACGGGCTTGCGCGTGGCGCGAACGATCCGCTCGAGGTTGGAGCCGAGATGCCCCTTGGCGAAATCGGCGGCATCGCCTCGCTTGCCGATCACGATCATCGTCGCGTCGGCCTCGACCTCGCCCACCGTTTCGACGATGTCGCCGTGACGCAGCCGCGCGGTCACGGCGGTAACGCCAGCGGCCTCGACGAGGGCGCGCGCATCCTCGAGGATCGCCCGGCCGCGGTGCGCCATGAGCTTGGCACGCTGTTCGTCCAGCGCGGCCAGTTCTTCGAGCAAGGCCGTCCGGGCGCCGAGCCGGATCGTGCCCGAAAGGTCGGCATTGCCGACGGCCTCCCTCCGGCCGAGGACGTGCAGCAACTCGACAGGGGTGCTCGTCCGCCGGGACACCCAGGCCGCATGTTGGCACACGCTGGCCGAATAGCCCGACCCGTCGACCAGCGCGATGAGTTTCGCGGTCATCTGCCTCTCCCCTTCAATGCACGGCCAGCTTGTCGGGGACGCCCGGCTTGTCATGGATGGCCAGCCGGTCGACGATCGTCTCGGATGCCGCGTTCATGCCGACCAGCCGCACCTGCGCCCCTTCGCGGCGAAACTTCAGCACGACCATGTCGAGCGCCTGAACGGCCGAGATATCCCAGATGTGGGCGGCGCTCACGTCGAGCGTCACCTGATCGAGCGCTTCGCGGAAATCGAAGGCCTGCATGAAGTCTTCGACCGAGCCGTAGAACATCTGACCTTCGATCCGGTAGGTCCGTGCGCGCCCGTCGGCCGAAATCCCGGAGGTGACGCGGAACAACTGGGCGATCTTTCCGGCAAAGAAGACACCCGACAGCAGAACGCCGACGAGAACGCCAAGCGCCAGATTGTGGGTCCAGACAACGACCGCGACCGTCGCCAGCATCACGATCGAGGACGAGGCCGGATGCTCGCGCAGGTTCCGGATCGAAGACCAGCTGAAGGTTCCGATCGACACCATGATCATGATCGCCACCAGCGCCGCCATGGGAATGCGGCTGACCCAATCCCCCAGGCCGACGCAGAACACCAGCAGCATCGCGCCTGCGACGAAGGTGGACAGCCGCCCCCTGCCCCCGGATTTCACGTTGATGATCGACTGCCCGATCATCGCGCAACCCGCCATGCCACCGATGAAACCGGTGGCCGTGTTGGCCAATCCCTGACCGATGCACTCCTGATCGCGCGCGGATCGGGTGTCGGTCAGCTCGTCCACGATATTCTGCGTCATCAGGCTTTCGAGCAGGCCCACCACGGCCACGGCCACGGAATACGGAAAGATGATCTGCAACGTCTCGAATGTCAGCGGCACATCCGGGATCAGAAAGACCGGCAATGTGTCGGGCAATGCACCCATGTCGCCGACCGTCCTCACATCCCAACCGAAGGCGAGCGTCAGGGCGGTCAACACCACGATGGTGACCAGCGGCGACGGCACGGCCCGCGTCAGAAGCGGAAAAAGATAGATGATGCCCAGTCCCGCGGCCACCAGCGCGTAGGTCAGCCACGTCACCCGCGACGGGTCGAGTTCGGGGAGCTGCGCCGCGAAAATGAGGATCGCCAGTGCATTCACGAACCCGGTCATCACCGACTTGGAGACGAACCGCATGACAAATCCGAGCCGCAACACGCCCGCCCCGATTTGCAGCAGACCGGCAAGCACGGTCGCGGCCAGCAGGTACTGAAGACCGTGATCCTTGACCAGAGTGACCATCAGAACCGCGGTGGCTGCGGTGGCCGCCGAAATCATCCCGGGCCGCCCCCCGGTGATCGCCGTGATCACCGCGATCGAGAAACTTGCATAGAGCCCGACCTTCGGATCGACACCGGCAATGATCGAAAAGGCGATCGCCTCGGGGATCAGCGCAAGCGCCACGACCAGCCCCGAAAGCACATCCCCCCGAATGTTACCGACCCACTGGCCGCGATATGCGTGAAGAGAAAGCATGCTGCATCCGTCGTTGGCCGATCTGGCGGAGGTCACCATGCCGGGGCGTTGAGGGTATTGGGACCGGCTTTCCGGTGGAACGACAGCCGGGCGAGACGCCCGAAGAGGCCCGTTCGGCTCCGAACGTTTCGGCCGGCTTATCCGCAAAGCGCGTGAATGCCAACCCGAAGGACATCCCGCGGAATGCGGTGCCGGCGGGACGCGGCGGTTGCGGCGCAGCGTCGGTGGCGCAGGTCGCGGCACGGGTCGCGGCGGGGCGGGGCGGGGCCTGCGTCAAATATCTTGCGCTTCGTCGCAAGGGCGATGACACTCCGCTGGGTCGGGGTGTCCGATGTCTGGGGCGAGCCGAGTGTAGGGCTGGTCAGGGACGTCGCCCCCGGTTGCGAGGCCTGATCAAGGCATCGGCATCCTTTCCGCAGATATCCTGCGGGATCCCAGACCGGGGCGCTGCCCCGTGAAAACAACAACCTTCTGGCGCCCGCGAAGCGCCCGAACGAACCGGGAGGAACAACATGACCGACTTCCAGACCCCGCGTGGGCTTACCCGCCGCGGCCTTCTCAAGGGCGCGACAGCACTTGGCGCCGCCGGGCTCATTCTGCCGGCTTCGATGCGCCGCGCGGCGGCCGAACCCAAGCAGGGCGGCGTGCTGCGCATCGGCCTTGGCCACGGCTCGACCACGGATGGATATGATCCGGGCCTTTGGGACCAGCTTTTCGTGCAGGTCTTCGCGGCTGCGCGGCACAACTACCTGATCGAGATCGGCGCCGACGGCAACCTCGTGCCCGAGATCGCCGAAAGCTGGGATTCGTCGGACGCGACGACCTGGGTCTTCAAGATCCGCGACGGCGTGACCTTCCACTCGGGCAAGCCCGTGACACCCGACGACGTGATCGCGTCGCTGAACCATCACCGGGGCGAAGCGTCGACCTCGGCTGCGAAACCCTTCCTGGAACCGGTCACCGACATCAAGGCCGACGGGCAGAACGTGATCGTCACGCTCCGGGCCGCAGATGCCGACTTCCCCTACATCATGTCGGATTATCACCTGCCCGTCATGCCGGGCACTGACGGCAAGATCGACGTGACCTCGACCGATGGCTGCGGCGGCTACGTCGTCGAAAGCTATGAGCCCGGCGTTCAGGCCACCCTGACGCGCAACCCGAACTACTGGAAGTCGGACCGCGCGCATTTCGATGGCGTCGAGGTTGTCGCGATCCTCGATGCGGCGGCACGGTTGAACGCCCTGATGACCGGGGTCGTCGACGTGATCGACCAGGTCGACCCCTCGACAATCGAGATGCTGAAGTCTCGTGGAGGCAACAAGATCCTCTCGGTTTCGGGCAACGCGCATTACGTCTTTCCGATGGACTTCCGCGCCGCTCCGTTCAGCGACAACAACGTGCGCCTGGCGCTCAAATACGCGATCGACCGTCAGGAACTGGTCGACAAGATCCTGAACGGGCATGGTTCGGTCGCTAATGACAGCCCCGTCGGGCCGGCTAACCGCTATTTCGCCAAGGACATGGAGGCGAAAACCTACGATCCGGACAAGGCGAAGTTCCACCTCAAGGAGGCCGGCATGGACTCGCTCGACGTGACGCTTGCGGCCGCCGACGCGGCCTTCTCGGGCGCGGTCGATGCAGCGGTCCTGTTCAGCGAGAAGGCGCGGGCCGCAGGGATCAACATCACCGTGGACCGGGTGCCGAACGACGCCTACTGGGACAATGTCTGGATGAAGAACCCCTTCTGCGCGAGCTATTGGGGGGGGCGGCCGACAGAGGACCAGGCCTTCTCGATCGCTTACCTGACCGGTGCGGCCTGGAACGAGAGCTTCTGGTCCAACGCCCGGTTCGACGAGCTTCTGCTCGCGGCCCGGTCCGAACTGGACGACGCGAAGCGGCGCGAAATGTACACCGAGATGCAGCAGATCGTGTCGTTCGAAGGCTCGACCATCATCCCGATGTTCAACAATTATGTGATGGCTGTCTCGGACAAGGTCGAGACGCCGGAACTTGTTGGAAACAACTGGAACATCGACGGATTCCGCGCGCCCGAACGCTGGTGGTTCTCCTGATCTGATGGTGTGATCGCCGGCCCCGGCGGGCTTTCCCGCCGGGGTCGTTCTGTATGTCCAGGCGGCGAAAAGAACGCCGGACAGCGACCGGGGGACGCATGAACACCATCTGGAAGATGATCGGCAAGCGATTGCTGCTGGGCCTGCTGACGCTGTTCATCATTTCGGTGGTGATCTTCGGCGCGACAGAACTCTTGCCGGGCGATCTCGCCCGGGAATTGCTGGGACAATCGGCAACGCCGGAAACGCTGGCCGCCCTGCGTGAGCAACTGGGCCTGAACGATCCCGCCCCCATCCGCTACTGGAACTGGCTGAGCGCCGCGCTGCATGGTGACTTCGGGGTTTCGATGGCGAACAAGCGGCCCATAGCAGAGCTGATCTCGGCCCGGCTCGGCAACACGTTGTTCCTGGCCCTTTATGCCGCCGCTCTCGCAGTGCCGCTGTCGCTGATCCTGGGTGTCCTCGCGGCGCTCTGGCGCAATTCGATCTTCGACCGTGCCGCCAATGCGCTTGCGCTGACCTCGATCTCGTTTCCCGAGTTCTTCGTGGCCTATATCCTTGTCGTCTGGCTGGCCCAGACCGGGATCTTTCCGTCCATGGTCCGGTTCTCGGCATCGACCACACTGGCGGACCGGCTTTACATGTCGTTCCTGCCCGCGCTGACGCTGACGCTGGTCGTCACCGCCCACATGATGCGGATGACGCGCGCCGCGATCATCAATTTGATGGCCAGTCCCTACATCGAGATGGCGCGATTGAAGGGGATGTCGCCCCTGCGCATCATCCTGCGCCACGCCGTGCCGAACGCGTTGGCGCCGATCATCAACGTCGTCGCGCTGAACCTTGCATATCTGATCACCGGGGTCGTGGTGGTGGAGGTGGTGTTCGTCTATCCGGGGCTAGGACAATTGATGGTCGATGCGGTTTCGAACCGCGACATCGCGGTCGTGCAGGCTGTCGCGCTGATCTTCGCGGGCGCCTATGTGATGCTCAACCTTCTTGCGGATGTGCTCTCGACGCTGTCGAACCCCCGCCTGATGCATCAGAGGTGATCCCATGCTGATGCTGCTGCTTTATGCTCTGATCGCCGCATGTGCAGCACTTGCGGTGGGTTGGCTGACCCGCGCGGCGCTCCGGCTGACGACACGGGGCGAATTCGCCCGGACCGTCCACGACATCCCGCTGACGGCTGCCTTCGGCCTGTGCGTCATCACGATCTACATCTTCGTGGCCTTCTTCGCCCATGTCCTCGCGCCGTTCGAAGAACAACAGGTTGTGGGCGCGCAATATCTTCCGTGGGCCGCCCCCTATTATCTGGGCACGGACAACCTCGGTCGCGACATGCTGACCCGCCTGATCTACGGTGCGCGGAACACGGTCGGGATCGCCTTTGCGACCACGGCACTGGCCTTTGCGATGGGGTCCATCCTTGGTCTTTGGGCGGCGACGGTGGGCGGTTGGGTGGATCAGGTTCTGTCGCGGCTGGTCGACGCGCTCATGGCCATTCCCGCACTGATCTTCTCGCTGCTGCTGCTGACCATCTTCGGCACGTCGGTCGTCACGTTGATCCTTGTCATCGCGGTCGTCGACGCGACCCGCGTGTTCCGACTCGCGCGATCCGTGGCCCAAGGGATCGTGGTGATGGATTACATCGAGGCCGCCAAGCTGCGCGGCGAGGGCCTCTGGCGGCTGATAACGCGCGAGATCCTGCCCAACGCCATGGCACCGCTCGTGGCAGAATTCGGCCTGCGGTTCTGCTTTGTGTTCCTTGCGATCTCGGCACTGTCGTTCCTCGGCCTCGGCATCCAGCCACCCACGGCAGACTGGGGTTCGATGGTGCGCGAGAACGCGACCCTGATCAACTTTGGCGATGTGACGCCCCTTTTGCCCGCGGGGGCGATCGCGCTGCTGACGGTGGCGGTGAACTTCGTCGTGGACTGGATGCTTCACCGCTCCTCCGGCTTGAAGGACTGAATGCGATGGAAAAGGATCTTCTTCTGTCGATCGAGGGGCTCAGGATCGAAGGCCGGTCCGGTGACACCTGGAGCGAGATCGTCAAGGGTGTCGACCTTACCCTGCGGCGCGGCGAGGTGCTTGGGCTGATCGGCGAGTTGGGTGCCGGAAAATCCACCCTCGGGCTCGCGGCGATGGGGTTCACGCGGGACGGTTGCCGCATCTCTGGCGGTTCGGTCCGTTTCGATGGCATTGACCTTCTGGGAATATCGGAAACCGAACGGCGCAGCCTGCGCGGCAGGCGCATCGCCTATGTGGCCCAATCGGCCGCGGCAAGCTTCAATCCGGCCCACAAGCTGATCGACCAGTATTGCGAGACGCCGGTGGTGCATGGCGTCCTGAGCCGTGAAAAGGCCGAGGCGGATGCGGTGCAGCTTTACCGGCGGATGCGGCTTCCCAACCCCGAAGAAATCGGCTTTCGCTATCCCCATCAGGTATCGGGCGGGCAGTTGCAACGCGCCATGACCGCCATGGCCATGTCTTGCCGGCCCGACCTGATCATCTTCGACGAACCGACGACCGCGCTGGACGTGACGACGCAGATCGAGGTTCTGCACGCGATCCGCGATATCGTCAGGCAGTTCGATACGGCCGCGATCTACATTACCCATGATCTGGCCGTGGTCGCGCAGATGGCCGATCGCATCAAGGTTCTGCTGCGGGGCGAAGAGGTCGAAGAAGCAGACACCCGCCAGATGCTGTCCCATCCAAAGGAAGCCTATACCCGGTCACTTTGGGCCGTGCGCAGCTTTGCGCGCCCCCAGCAGCCCGAAGCCGCCGGCAAACCGATCGTCTCTGTGCGCGGGATCACGGCCGCCTACGGCAAGGCGACCGTGCTCGATGATGTTAGCTTCGATGTGCATGCGCGCAGGACGCTTGCCGTGGTCGGTGAAAGCGGATCGGGAAAATCGACGGCGGCGCGGGTCATCACCGGGCTTCTGGTGCCTTCAGGCGGTGAGGTCCTGTTCGAAGGCGCGCCCCTTCCCGCATCGTACAAGGCGCGCTCGCGCGAACAATTGCGCCAGACCCAGATGATCTACCAGATGGCCGATACTGCCCTTAATCCCCGGCTCCGGCTTCGCGAGTTGATCGGTCGTCCCGCGCAGATGTATCTCGGGCTGCAAGGCAAGGCTCTCGATACGCGGATCCGCGATCTGTTGCGGTTGATCGAGTTGGAGCCGGCAACCTATATCGACCGGCTTCCCTCCGAATTGTCCGGCGGCCAGAAGCAGCGCATCGGCATTGCCCGGGCATTGGCGGCGGAACCGCGTTTCATCATCTGCGACGAGGTGACGAGCGCGCTCGACCAGATCGTGCAGGAAGGCATCCTCAAACTGCTCGACCGGCTTCAGGGCGAGTTCGATCTGGCCTACATGTTCATCACCCACGACCTCGCGACCGTGAAGGCGATTGCCGACGACGTCGTTGTGATGCAGAACGGGAAGGTCATCGAAAAGGGGCCGAAGACCCGGATGTTCGAGCCGCCGCACGAACCCTATACCGAATTGCTGCTGTCGTCGGTCCCTGAAATGGATCCTGACTGGCTTACACGGGTTCTGGCCGAACGGGGGGCGGCGTGACCGCAAGGGTGCCCTGCGCAAAACCGGTCGTCGTTGGCGCCCCGATCGGGATGGCGCACGGGCGATCTGCCCGGCACGCGGATGCTGAACCCGCCCCGAGATGCCGGAGCAATTCCTTCCCCCGTTCGTCGATGGAGGGACAGGGATGACCTTCGGGGGTGGCGTGTCACGCTCGGGCGCGGTCTGGTTGGGCTTTTTCGCCTTTGTCGTCGCGGCTTGGACAGGTGTGTTCGCGATGATCCTGACGTCTTCGCTCGCCGGTGTGCCGCGAAACCTCTGGACCTCGATCTGCACCGGGGCCGAGGCCGCGAGCCTGCCCGCGCTGTTCGCCATGTGGGCCCTGATGTCGGCCGCGATGATGCTGCCGACCTTCGTTCCAGCACTCCGGACATTCCTGAACATGGGGGTTGCTGGCGCCACAACGACGTCCGACGCGGCGGCCCTTGTCACCGGATATGCCGTGGTCTGGATCGGCGGGGCGGTTCTTGGCGCCTCGGCGCAACAGATGGTCGCAGGCTGGGGCCTGCTCGGGCCAGACGGCTCCAGCCTTTCGCCATGGCTGACGGCGGGGTTGCTGCTGGCGGCGGGCCTTTACCAGTTTTCCCGCATCAAGGCAGCCTGCCTTGCGAAATGCCGGATGCCACTGACCTTCTTCATGGAGCGATGGGCGCCGGGAGGCCGGCGCGCGTTTCGCATGGGGTTGGAACTGGGGGCACTTTGTTTCGGATGCTGCTGGGCGCTGATGGCGCTGGCATTCGTGGGGGGCACGATGAGCCTGTTGTGGATGGGGGCCGCAACGCTATTCATGGTGCTGGAAAAACTGCCGGAACCGGGTCGCGCCCTGACGCGACCGACCGGCGTGATACTCATCGCGGCGGCGGCGCTCGTGGCTGTCGGCGCTGTTTCAGGCTCTTGAAAGGACAAAACGAATGGCGCAAGCACTCCCTGACTGGACGATCAAGGGCGAGTTGATACTGAATTGTAATTGCACGGTATTCTGTCCCTGCGTCGTATCCCTCGGAAAGCACCCGCCGACGGAAGGCTATTGCCAGGCGTGGGTCGGGGTCCGGATCGACGAAGGGCACTTCGATGGCGAAAGCCTTGCCGGGCTCAACGTGGGCCTGCTCATGGACATTCCCGGCAACATGGGGCGCGGCAACTGGAAGGCCGCCGCCTTCATCGACGAGCGGGCGAGCGAACCGGCCTACGACGCCTTGATAAAGATCTTCTCGGGCAAGGCACGCGGAACGACGGGACTGTTCTCGGTCATGGTATCCGAGTTTCTCGGAGCCGAACGGGCGCCGGTCAGCTATGAGACGGAAGGCAAGACCCGCCGCCTGATGGTGGGAAAGAAGATCCAGGGCGAGGTGACACCGATTTCCGGCCCGGATGCCGATCGCGAGGTCGTCGTTACAAACACCGGCTACTGGATGGGCCCCGACATCACGATCGCCCAGGCGGGCAAGGGGCGCGTGCGGGCCTATGGACGGGTCTGGGATTTCGAAGGCCGGTCCGCGGAAATCTGCCAGATCGACTGGCACGGCCCGAACTAGCCCGATCCCCGGACCGGGGGCGGCGGACATCGCCGCCACGATCCTCCGGAGACGGGAAAGAGCCGCCAGCAGCGCGGATTTCCTGGGGCAGATCGGCCGGAAAGGGGCCGGATGATCCGCCCGCCGACGCCCGCGGCTGCGTCGACGCTGTCAGGTCCGGCGCCGAAGGGCGGTTTCCGGGGCGACCAGTCGAACAGGGCGACCGGGCACATCGCCCCATTCGGGATGGGGAACGGCCGATCCGGGCGCGGGCCTGGCGGCTGCGCGCTCGCGGGCAATTGGTCCAGACGACGCCCGCACCCGTTCACCCCTTGGGCTGCACGCCAGTGCCGATGGGTCACGTCGCCCGTTGGGCGACCCGCGATATCGACCTCAGGCGGCCAGCGCGGCGACAATCGACGTCATGGCCAACATGCCCGGATCGTCCATCCCCCGGCTCTTTTCCGCGAAAATGCGCGCCCGTCCAACAGTTGCCGGACGGTCGCGAAACGCGACCAGCGCCTGCTCTGTCGCGCCAACGGCCGCTCTTGCAACCTCTTCGGGATCGCTGAGCCCTTCTGTCGCCCTCGCGATCGCGTCGAGGCTGTCTAGAACGGTCTTGCCGCCCAGTTCGGCCTTGCCGCGCGCCTGCATCGCATCCCGGGCCGCAGCGACCAGACCGGACAATTCCGACGCTTCGATGCTTGCACGGCCCTTCAGGCTCTTGGCCATCGCCATCAGTCCCGTCGCCATCAGCGTCCCGTAGGAAGAACCCGATGATTTCGTGAACGCCTGCGCACATTTCAGCAATGCAAGCCCGAGGTCTTCTGGCATTTCCTCTGCGCCATCGCTGATCGCACGCATGCCCCGCGTCATCGTCACCCCAAGATCACCATCCCCGAGTGCGCCGTCGGCCGTGTTGAGCCTGTCGAAGTCGCGATCCATGGCGGCGGTGAGGCGGGCGATCCCGGCGATCATCGAGGCCCGGTCAATGCTCATCCCACCCTCCAGAAGGCACAATCGCAGGGTGCGCGCAAAAAGCGCTCCAACTCATCGTCGAGCCTGATGAGCGTGAAGGAGACGCCCGCCATCTCCATCGAGGTGGCATACCGCCCGACAAGCGGCATGATTGTTGTGGCGCCGGCCGCATCCAGGCGTGCCTTGACCACCCGGTAGAGGATATAGAGTTCCTCGGGCGGCGTTGCGCCAAGGCTGTTGACAAGGATCGAAACCCGCTCGCCCTGGCCGATTGGCATGTCCAACAGCAAACGGTCCATCATCTCGTTCGCAATCGCATCGGCGGGACGCAACTTGTCGCGCCAGACGCCGGGTTCGCCGTGGATGCCCATCCCCATTTCCATTTCATCCTCGGCGATGTCGAAGGTGGGCTTGCCCGCCTGCGGCACCGTGCAGGACGACAGGGCGGCCCCCACCGAACGGCAGGCGTCGGCGGCCTTTTTCGCGACCGCAGTCACCGCGTCGAGATCGTGGCCCGCCTGCGCGGCGGCACCCGCGATCTTGAACGCATAGACCATGCCGGCGACCCCGCGCCGCTTCTCGCGCTCGGCGGGTGGCGCGGAAGCGATGTCATCGGCCAGAACGACGCTTGTGCAGCGGATGTCATCGAATTCGACAAGATCTCCCGCCATGTCGAAATTCATGATGTCGCCACCATAGTTTCCGTAAAGCCGCAGCACCCCCGCCCCCCGGTCGGCGGCGCGGATCGCCTCGGCCATCTGCTCGGCCGAAGGGCTGGCGAACACATCGCCAATGGCGCAGGCGTCAAGCAGGCCAGGCCCGACATAGCCGGTGAACACCGGAAGATGGCCCGAACCGCCCCCCGTGACGATACCGACTTTCCCCTGATCGCCCGGCGTGGCCCGGACAACGACGCGGCCCGTCTCACCGGACAGGCGATAGAATTCGGGATGCGCTGCGACCAGTCCGGCGAGCATTTCATCGACATAATCGACAGGATTGTTGAGGATCTTTTTCATCGGAGACTCCGGATCAGGTGGTGGTCGGGGCGGCTTTTGGCCTGCGGGCACGGTAGACAAGGCGGGTATTCACGATCATCACGAAGATCAGCAGCACACCCCAGATCAACTCGCGCGCGAAGTTCGATACGCCGAGCATGTTGAGACCGCTGGAAAGGAACTGCATGGTCAGAACAGCCAGGACGACGCCGATTACCCGACCATAGCCGCCATAGGGATTGACCCCGCCGAGCACGGCGATCAGCACCGCAAGCAGCAGATAGCTCGACCCATAGTCGGCCTTGGCCGAGTTCGCGCGGCTCATCACCACAAGCCCCGCGACGGCCGCCAGCATTCCCGACGCGATGTAGACCCGGATCAGCACCCCGGTCACATCGAGCGCGGCAAAGCGCGCCGCCAGCGGATTCGCGCCGAACATCTGCACCTTCAGGCCGAACGCGGTTCGCGTCAGAACGAACCCGAGGCCGGCGGCAAGACAGGCGAACAGGACAAGCGGCACCGGGATGCCCAAAAGGGTGCCGTTGCCGATCCAGGCAACAATTGCGGGAAAGCCCATGACCGCGCTGCCCCCCGTCATGGCAACCGCAAAGCCCGTGAAGATCAGCCCGGATCCGAGCGTCGCCAGGATGGGCGGCAGGCCGAAGACGGCGATTGCCAGTCCGTTGAACAGCCCCGCCAGCGCCCCCACGCAGAGCGCCGCGATAAGCGCTATGGAAAGCCACCAGATCGCGTCGCCACCCGTTGCCCCGGCCCCGGCATAGGTCGTCAGCAACGTCGCGGCGATGATCGCGCTGAGGTTCCCGATCCCGACCACCGACAGGTCGATCCCCCCTGTCAGCATCGTCAGGGTCATCGCAAGGGCCAGAATGGCGAATTCGGGAAACTGAAACGCCATCGACGTCAGGTTCTGGAGCGACAGGAACTTGTCGGGGGCCAGCAGCGACATGGCGACGAACACGGCCACGGCTATGACGGCGAGGCGCGCTTCGGGGCCGGCGAGCAATGAGGCGGTGCGGTGGCGGTTCATCGCGGACTCCTGATGCCTTTCATGCCGCACGCGCGGCGGCGCGCTTGGCCTGCCATGCCGGCAACCCGGTGCCGATCAGGATCAGCACGCCGACCGCCACGGATTGCCAGGTGGACGGGATGCCCAGAACGACCAGGCTGTTGCGCACCAGAACGATCAGCGCAACGCCCAGAAGCGTGCCCGTCAGCGTGCCATAACCGCCGGCGAGCCGCGCGCCGCCAAGAACCACGGCCGCGATCACGGAAAGCTCGAGCCCCACAAGATCGAACGGGTTCGCCACGCGCGCCATCGAGGCATGAATGACGCCTGCAAGCCCCGCTAGAATGCCAACGTAGACATAGACGAAAAACTGCGTTCCCCGAACATTGATCCCGATCCGGCGGGCACTTTCAAGCGATCCGCCGATCGCAAAGATCGACCTTCCCAGAAGTGTGCGGTGCAAGATCGCCCAGGTCAGGATGACAACTGTCACCGTCACGAGAAAGGCCGCATGCAGCGAATAGAACGACCCATCCGGATTCGTGCCCCGGATCATCATCATCCGGCCGAACTCGCGCATGCCCGGCGGCAATGTCGTGATCTGTTTCTGCCCGATGAAAGTCAGCATGAACCCCCGGAATACCGAAAGCGTTCCAAGTGTGACGATGAGCGTGGGCAGGCCGAAGCCTGCGATGAAGATCCCGTTCACAGCCCCCAGAAGCGCCCCGATTGCCATCGCGACCAGGAACGCCGCCCACCACGGGAACCAGGGCGCGAACGAATTCAAGAGCATGGCCGTGGCGTACATGGTGAAGGCCGCAACAGCCGTAAAGCTTACATCTATTCCCCCCGAGATCAGCACCAGCAGGGCACCAACCGCGAAGATGCCCAGCACGATACTTCCGCGCAGCAGGTCGGTCAGTGTCGGCATCGACAGGAAACCCGGGTCGCTCAGCGTCGCCAAGGTGCAGAAACCAAGGATCACGAGGGCGACGAGTGTCTCGTTTCGGGAAAAATCGATCTTCGGCATCACGATGCCAGCCTGTGCGCAAGCTCCGCCTCGGACACGCTGCCGCCGGGAATATCCTCGATCAACCGCCCGCCCTTCATCACCAGAATACGGTGGCAGGTCGACAGAAGTTCCGGCAAATCGTCCGAAATCACCACGACGCCAAGCCCCTCGACCGACAGATCGCGGATGATCCGGTGGATGTCGGCCTTCGAGCCGACGTCGACACCAACGCTTGGCCCGTTCAGAACCAAGACCCTGGGGCCACGCGCAAGCCAGCGGGCCAGAACCACTCGCTGCTGGTTCCCCCCCGAAAGCGAGCGGACGGGGGCCTCGACGCTGGGTGTCCTCACGGAAAGTCGCTGAAGCCAGTCGGCGGCCTCGCCCCACAATCCGGCATGATCCAGAATACCGGCCCTCTCATGCGCCCCGATCCGGCCGATCGCCACGTTGCGCGCGATCGACTGGGCCAGAAACAATCCTTCGGTCAGTCGGTCTTCGGGCACATAACCGATGCCCGCCTTCGCCGCCGCCAGCGGATCGCCCAGCGGCACGGGCATGCCCGCGATTTCCACCCGCCCGGCATCGGGTGCAACAAGCCCGAACAACGCCTTGGCAAGCGAGGTGCGCCCCGATCCGAGCAGGCCGGAAATCCCCAGCACTTCGCCAGCCCGCAAGTCGAACGACACGTCGTCGAAGGCACCCTCCTTTCCCAGATCATGCACCCGCATCAGCACGGGCGCGGCCGGATCAATCGGTTCCGGCGGCGTCTCGGCCACATCGCGGCCTGTCATGTGATGGGCAAGCGAGGCCGCGTCGAAGGTATGTGCCGGTCCTTCGGCAACTTTCGCACCGTTTCGCAGAACGACCACTTTTTCGCAGACCTCCAGAACCTCGTCGAGCTTGTGGCTGACAAAGAGCACCGCCACCCCGTCCGCCTTCAGCCGTCTGATGATCGCGAGAAGCGCGCGGACCTCGCGCTCGGTCAGGGCCGTTGTCGGCTCGTCCATGATGATCAGCCGGGCGTCGCACGCAAGAGCGCGACAGATCGCGACGAGTTGCTTGTGGGCGACCGACAAGGTTTCGACCGGCGCATCGAGATCCATTTCCACGCCGACGCGCGCAAGCGTCTCTGCGGCCAGCGCGTGCGCGGTGCGACGGCGGTAAAGCCTGTCGCCCCGCGCCAGGGACGCCGAAAACGCGATGTTTTCGGCCACCGTCAAGTTGGGAAAGATCGAGAAATCCTGAAAGATCACCATGATGCCGGCCGCGGCGGACTCGCGCGGCGTCAGGTGTCGCTGCCGCCGACCCGAGATCGCAATCAATGCCCGGTCAGGCTGTTCCACTCCGGCCAGTATCTTGATGAGCGTCGACTTTCCGCTGCCGTTTTCACCCGCGAGACATATCGCCTCGCCGGCGCCGATCGAAAAGCCGACATCGTCCAGCGCGGTGATCCCGGCGTAGGTCTTGGTCACGCCCTCGAGGACGATGAAGGGTGTTTCAGCTGCGGGCGTGGGCACGACAGGATCCTGCTTGCATCAGGCAAGGTGGGCGGCGGCCCCAAAACGGCCGCCGCCCTTTCTGGTCAGGCACCCTCAGAACGGGTATTCTGCCATGTTTTCCTTGTTCACGTTGACCCAGGCCTGGCCATAGATGACCTTGCCGTCCAGCTTGACCTTCTCGTATCCTGGCAGTCCGAGGTCCATGCCATCGGTCACGCTCTCGCCGTTCATCACCATGGTGGCGAGTTTGTTCATCGCATATCCCGCAACCGACGGATCCCAGAAGCCGATCCCGTCGACGGCGCCGGTTTCAAGATATTGCCCCGCGATGGAGGGCAGCGACGTTCCAAAGACGCAGGTCGCGTCAGCCATGCCGCGCTCCTCGATCGCAAGGCCGATCCCGGCGACATCGGTCGAGGCCGACCCCTGCATGCCCTTGATGTTCGGAAAGGCGCGCAGAACCTCCTGCGCCTTTTCATAGGCCTTCTGCTGGTCGTCGAACGTCTCGTTCTTGTCCCCGACCAGAACCATGTTCGGGTATTTTTCCTTTTGATAGGCGATGGCGCCATCGACCCACTGGTTGTGGGTTTGCGAGGTGAGAGAGCCCACGAAGACCGCGTATTCCCCCTCGCCCCCCATGCAGGTGGCCAGTTGTTCCATCAGGTTCGCGCCGAAGTCCTCGTTCTTGAAGGCCTCGATGTCGTAGCTCACATTCTGCTGGCTCGCCGCTTCGTGGCTGATGACGACGATCCCGGCATCCTGTGCCCGCTTCAGGACAGGCTCCAGCGCCTCTGGCGACATCGGCACGACGGCGATCGAGTTCACGCCCTGCGCGATCATATCCTCCAGCAAGGCCACCTGCTGTTGGGGATCGGCCTGGGCCGGGCCGACCTGAAAGGCGTTGTTGCCGGTGTCGGCGGCATATTTCTTTACGCCTTCTTCCATCCGGTTGAACCATTGGATGCCCGCGATCTTGACGACCGTGACCATGTTCTTGCCGTCCTGCGCTGCGGCGGGGACTGCACTCGTCATTGCCGTGCCGATCAATAGCGCACAGCCCATCAGTTTCGGTTTCATCATCGTGGCTTTCCTCCCTAGATAGCCGTCGGTTGCGTCGGTCGCATTACCTTGCGGCAAGTATAGCCGGTTCCCCCGGTTAATCCAGACCAGACTCGTCGAGCGTTCAATTTTTTGTGTTATATTTCAGCATGATATGCCGATGTTTGGGATTTTTCGTCAAGCGGTCCATCCCTTCGCACAATTGCGCGCCGGGACAAGGTTCCACCTGCGGTCGACACTCAGGCTGCGCGCGTCCCGGCCCCTCCCTCTGCTGGTCCGGCGGTCGCGGCCACAAGACTTGCAACAAGCTCGGCAGCGGCGGCATGGGGCAAGTGGCCGGCGCCGGGGACCAGGTGAATGGCCGCACGCGCAGGCAGGAACGCGCAGTCGCGCCAGTCGATGATCCGGTCGTCCAGGCCGAAAATGGCGGTCATTGGAACGGTCAATCCATCCAGAACCGGGCGCAGGTCGATCTGCTGGATCCCCTGCACCGCCAGCGCCCGCATCAGGCCTTGCAGGCCGGGACGCCGGGCGCGAAGCCGGTCAAGCTCGATCCGCACCACCGCCTCCGAAAGCGGCCCCGCCCCGAGCATCGCCATGGCGCGCATCAAGGCCGCTGGTGTTTCGGCGGCAGCCATCTGATCCAGGAAGTCCGGATTGATCCTGATGCCGAGCCCGGCCGGCGCGACAAGGACAAGGCGGTCCACCCGGCCTGCGATCCGTTGCGCAAGATGCGCGGCGACCGCCGCGCCCATTGAATGCCCGACAAGTCGCAACGGCCCTTCGGGCGCAACCAGCGCAATCACCTCTTCCATGGCATCGACCAGCGCATCCGGCGTTGCAGCGGTGGCCGTGCTCGCGCCGTGGCCCGGAAGGTCGGGCACGACGACATTGTAGCCAGTCCTTGCAAGCCGCTCGGGAAGATCGCGCCATCCGCGACCATCATCGAAAAGCCCGTGCAGCAAGACGAGTGTTCCAAGCGAAGCGGCAGGCGGCGGCAGGCGGCGCAAGGCGATCTCGCCGGAACCAAGCACAACTCGGTCGTCCGCCGGGCTGCGGCCGCGCAGCACATCCTCTCCCGACACGCGCCCCCTGCGCCCTGATCCCGACACCGCGTCCAGGGGCATGCCCGCCTCTCGGGCAAGGCGCCGGGCGCGCGGGCTTGCCGCGATTTTCCCTGATGCCCCACCAGTCACTGCGCCGGTTCCGGCGACGGGTTCGGATGCCGCCGCTCCGCGTTCGACCGGGCCCTGCTCCGCCGTCATCCCATGGGTCGGCACGCCCGCCGTGGCGGGGGAAGCCGGTGCTTGATCGGCGCCCTCGACCTCTGCCTCGGCAATCGGCTGATCCAGCGCCACGACATCTCCGACGGCCACCAGTTGCGCGACAAGACGGCCTGCCTGAAGCGCCGGCACCTCGACCACGGTCTTGTCGGTTTCGACCTCGAGCAGGACGTCACCGCGCTCGAAGAGATCGCCCGGCGCCCTCAGCCATTCGGTAACGCGCGCCTCTTCCATCGTTTCGCCCAGACGGGGCAGGCTGATCCGGATCACGCCCATGCGGGCGCCTCGCGTCTGACAAGCCATGCCGCCGTATCGGCGATCAGTGCTGCCGTCGGGATCGACCCGCGTTCCAGCGCCGGGGCGACCGGGATCGGGATGTCTTCGCCGCCCAGACGCAGCACCGGTTCTTCAAGCCAGTCGAAACACATCTCCTGGATCCGCGCGGCCACCTCCGAGGCGACCGATCCCGTCACCGTGGCCTCTGTCACGACCATGGCTCGCCCGGTGCGACGGACCGAAGCGAAGAGCGTCGCCTCGTCCAGCGGGTTCAGCGTCCGCAAGTCGATCACCTCGACTTCGATCCCCCGCGCCTTCAGCGTGTCGGCGGCGGAAAGGCTTTCCTGCACCATCCTCGAATAGGTCACGAGTGTCAGATCGCGCCCGGTGCGCCGGATCGACGCCGCCCCCCAATCGGCATCGGGCCGATCCACGTCGAGCGGGCCTTTCATCGTGTAAAGGCCCTTGTGCTCGATGACGACGACCGGATCGGGCTGGGTCATCGCCTGTCGAAGCAGATGGTAGGCGTCGTTCACCGTGCCCGGCATGACCAGCCGCAGTCCGGGCACATGAACGATCCAGGCCTCGAGGCTCTGCGAATGTTGCGCGGCGGCCGAGCGTCCGGTGCCGCCCTGGGTGCGCAAGACCATCGGAACCCCGATCTGCCCGCCGAACATGTAGCGGCTCTTCGCCGCCTGGTTGGCAAGCTGATCCATCACCAGGCCCATGAAATCCACATACATCAATTCGGCGACCGGCCGCAGTCCGGTCATGGCCGCACCCACCGCCGCGCCCACGATGGCCGGTTCCGAGATCGGTGCGTCGATGACCCGATGGGCGCCGAACCGGTCCATCAATCCCTTCGTCACACCATAGGCCCCGCCGTAGAGACCCACCTCCTCGCCCAGCAGGATCATATCCGGATCGGCTTCCATGCCGTCGACCAGGGCCTGGCGGATCGCCTCGCGATAACTCGTCTCGATCATCGGGGCGCCTCCGCCAGAATTGCGCGCAACCGATCCGCTTGCGGGCGCGGCGCGGGCATGCCCGGTGCAAAGACATCCTCGAACATCGTCGGCAGTTCGGGAGGCGCGGCGGCGATCGCAGCCTCCAGCGCCGCATCCATTTCGCGCGCGGCATCCGCGTCGATCTGGGCCAGTTCCGTCTCGGCGGCCAGACCCATCTCCTCGATCCGCGCGCGCGCCGCCAGAAGCGGGTCGCGCCTGCGCCCCTCGGATTCTTCCTCGGGTGTGCGGTAGGGGGACTTGTCCATCCGGGCATGACCGTAGAAGCGGTAGGCGTCTATCTCGAGAAAACCCGGCTCCCCTGCGCGCGCAGCCGCCACCAGCGCGCGCGCCGCGTCATGCACCGCCTCGACATCCCGCCCGTCGGCGCGCGCCGCGTTCAGGCCGAACGCCTCGGCCCGCGCCCCGAAATCCAGCCTGCCCGCCGACCGGTCCACCCGGGTTCCCATCCCGTACTGGTTGTTGATGCAGCAGAAGATCACCGGCAAATGCCAAAGCGCGGCCATGTTCATCAACTCATAGAGAATGCCCTGGCTCATCGCGCCGTCGCCGAAGAACGCGACCGAGATCTGGTCCGTGCGCCGGTTGCGATAGCTCAGCCCCGCGCCCACCACATGGGGAATGCCACCGCCCACGATGGCATTGGCGCCCAGATGCCCGAGGGCACGATCGGCGATGTGCATGGAGCCGCCCTTGCCGCGGCAGTAACCTTCGGCCTTGCCGGCGATCTCGGCCATCATCCGGCCGGGGTCGGCCCCGCGCGCAAGGAAGACGCCATGCCCGCGGTGATGAGTGGTGAACGTGTCGCCCGGCGCCATCGCGTCGGTCACTCCCACCACCGCCTCCTCGCCGATCGACAGATGCAGCATCGAACCGGCGCTTTCGCCACGCAGGAACAATTCGCCGACGCGCTCTTCGAACGACCGGATGCGCCGCATCGTGACATAGCGCAAGAGCGCCGCCGAATTGAGGTGGGTCACCCGGTTCATACGGCCTCGCGCAATGGCTTGAGCGCCTCGTAGGCGGCAAGGTAACGTTGGTAGATCGGGCCATAGGCCGCGTGCCGGGCCATGTCCGGCTCGATCGACCGTGCGACCCGGACCATCGCGCCACAGCCCTCGTCGATGTCGGCGAAGGCGCCGGCACCTGTCGCGGCCAGGATGGCCGACCCCAGCGCGCAGGCCTCGGGCTCTTCGGTGATCTGCAATGGCAGGCCCAAGGTATCGGCATGCACCTGCAACCAGAAGGCGGAGCGTGTCGCCCCCCCCGCCACCACGATCCGTTTCGCATCGAAAGCGTCGCCGAACGTCTCGACGATCAGCCGCGTCCCCAGGCAAACACCTTCGACCAGCGCCCGGTAGACATGTGCGGGGGTGTGCTTCAGCGTCAGCCCGGTGATCGCCCCCCGCGAAAGCGCATCGGTGTAGGGCGTCCGGTTCCCCTGGAAATGATCGCAGACGAGCAGGCCCTCGGCCCCCGGCGGCAGGGCCTCGGCCATGGTGTTCAGCCTGTCGAAGTCCAGATGTTCGGCGAAGTGGCGCTTGAACCAGGCAATGACCGACCCGGTCGAGGTTTGCCCCCCTCGATGATCGGGCGGCCCGGATAGACGCAATCCATGTAGGTGCCCCAAACGCCCTTCGCGTGAACCGCATGACTTGCTACACCGAGCTGAAGGTGTGAAGACCCGGTGATCAGCGCCATTTCGCCGGGTTGGGTCACACCAAGCCCGATCATCCCGATGAAGGCGTCCGCGCCGCCCTGCATCACGGGCGTTCCGGCGCGCAATCCCAGATGGGCCGCGGCCTCGGGCGTCAATGGCCCGATTTCCGCGCCGGGCGCCACGATCGTGTCCGGCCATTTCCGCCGCAACTCCGACAGGCCAAGTCGCGCCAGCATCGTATCGGGCCAGCCGCCATGGTCGGTCTGATAGTGCCAGCGCATCGTGATGTTGTTGAGCGAGGCACACCAACGCCCGGTCATGCGAAGGTTCAGATAATCCTGATACTCGCCCAGCCTTGCCGCCGCGGCGAAGATGGCCGGTTGATGCCGCGCGATCCAGAGCGCCTTGGGGATCATCCATTCGGGCGAAACCGGTCCGGCCCCCGCCCCGTTCACCCGAAGCGCCGGGTCGCCGCACCCCGCCACCTCGTCCGCTTCGCGATGCGCGCGCACGTCCATCCACAAGAGCGCCGGACCGAGCGAGCGCCCCTCGCCGTCCAGCGCAACCACGGTGCAAGAGGTTGTATCAGCCGCCAGCGCGATGATCTGCCCCGCTCCGACGCCGGATACAGCCAGCGCCTCGCGCACTGCCACGCCGGCGGCGTGCCACCAGTCCTCGGGTGTCTGTTCCGCCCGGCCGGGTTCGGGAAAGGATGTCGCATAGGCGCATTTCCCGACGCCGCGCGAGCGTCCGGACAGATCGAAGACATGCGCGCGCAGGCTTTCCGTCCCGCCGTCGATGCCGATCACATAGGCCACGCGCGCCACTCCTCGCGACAGGTTTCTGCGGACGCAATGCTGCGTTGCAGTATTTGTGCATTCTATGCACATTTGTGATATGCGTTGACGCCGCCCCCGGTCAAGCGCTTATCATGCCCGTCGTCACGCCCTGAAAGCCCGCCCGGATGACCCTCGCCAGACATGACAGCGACGACCTCGTTCAGGTGGCCTGGCTTTATCATGTTGGCCGCATGAGCCAGGAAGAGGTCAGCCGCCGCCTCGGGATATCGCGGTTCAAGGTGCTTCGGATGCTGGCGGAGGCACGGGACCAGGGGCTTGTGCGGATCAGCGTCGCCCATGAGACATCGGACACTCTCGCCCTCGCGGACCGCATTGCAGGTCAATTCGGGCTGACCGAAGTCCAGATCGCCCCCATGCCCGGCGGGTTGGCCGACGAAGAGATCGCGCGGCGCGCGGTGGGCATCGTCGCCGCGGGTTTTCTGGCGCGGATCGGCCGCACCGATGGCCCGGTGAACATCGGTGTCGGCTGGGGCCGCACCATGGCCGCCATGGCAAACGCCCTGACCGGGCTGCGCAATCCGCAATTGTGCTTCGTGTCCCTGATGGGGTCGCTCGCCCGGGCCACGGAAACAAGCCCGTTCGATGTCTGCACCCGCCTCGCGGCGTTGACGGGTGGATCGGCCATGTTCCTTCCCGCGCCCTTTCTGACCGACAGCGAGGCCGATTGCAGGGTCGTGCTGAACCAGCGCCTCGTCCGCGAGACGCTTCAGGCCGCGCGAGAGGCGCCTTGGTCCATCATCTCGCTCGGCGATTGTTCTCCCGGTGCGCTGCTCAGCACCAGCGGGATACTCACGGACGCCGAAGCGAAGGATCTGGCACGGGTTGGCGCCGTGGCCGACAGCACGGGCAAGTTCTTTTGCGCCGACGGCACACTCGCCGACACCGATCTGAACCGGCGGGCGCCATCCATCGGTCTGGACGATCTGCGCCGCAAGGATGTGATGTTGCTGGCGGCGGGGATCGGCAAGACGGCGGCCACCCTTGCGTTGCTGCGTGCAGGGTTGGTCAACCGCCTGATCGCGGATGAGGCACTGGCGCGGGCGCTGCTCGTCGCCGCATCGGAGGAGACGGCATGAAGGGTTTCGGGGTGCACACGAGCATGTGGACCATGACATGGGACAGGGATGGCGCGGAACGGGCCGTGGCGCGCGCCGTCAGCTACAAGATGGACTTCATCGAGATTGCGTTGTTGAACCCCGCGGGCGTCGATACCCCGCACACCCGTGCGCTGCTCGAGCGCCACCAGCTTCCCGCGGTCTGCTCGCTTGGCCTGCCGAAATCCGCCTGGCCCTCGGTAAACCCGCAGGCCGGGATCGACTTTCTGTCGCTGGCCATCGACAAGGCCGCCGAAATGGGCGCGCTGGCGCTGACAGGCGTGACCTTTGGCGGAATTGGCGAGCGGAGCGGATTGCCGCCCACACCCGGCGAACTCGACAATGTCGCCACCTGCCTCACCGCTGCGGCAAGACACGCACGCACACGCGGCCTGCACCTCGGGATCGAACCGGTGAACCGCTACGAAAGCCATCTGATCAACACCGGCCGCCAGGGTGTGGCGATGATCGAGAAGGTCGGCGCCGAAAACATGTTCGTCCACCTCGACACCTATCACATGAACATCGAGGAAAAGGGCATTGCGGCCGGCATCCTCGAGGCCCGTGACCACCTGAAGTACATTCACCTTTCGGAATCCGATCGCGGCACTCCGGGCTGGGGCAACTGCGCTTGGGACGAGGTCTTCGCAACGCTCGCCGCCATCGGGTTCGACGGCGGTCTGGCGATGGAGAGCTTCATCAACATGCCGCCCGAACTCGCCTTCGGTCTTTCCGTCTGGCGCCCGGTTGCCCGCGACGAGGCCGAGGTCATGGAAAACGGCCTGCCCTTCCTGCGCGGCAAGGCGCGCCAGTACGGCCTGATCCAATGACGGCCTATGAACCCTTCACCACGTCCACGCTGCGGGCGCGCCTCGCCAATGTCGGGGCGATCACAGAGAGGCTCGGCAGCGACCCCGCCGTCTGGCAGGTCGAGGAAATCGGCGACGGCAACCTCAACCTCGTCTTCGTCGTGACCTCGCCGCGGGGCGCGGTGATCGTGAAGCAGGCGCTGCCCTACCTCCGGGTCGTGGGTGAAGGATGGCCCCTGCCGTTGCGGCGAACCTTCTTCGAGTACAATGCCCTTGTCCGGCACGCGGCGCGCGACCCCGGCCGGGTGCCCGAGGTCCATCATTTCGACGAGGATCAGGCGCTGATCGCGATGCGTTACCTCACTCCGCACGTCATCCTGCGAAAATCCATCGTCGCTGGCGTGCGCCATCCGGTTCTTGCGCGCGATATGGGGCTGTTTCTGGCGCGCAGCCTGTTCCGAGGCTCTGCCCTGTCGCTTTCCGGCGCCGCGGTGCGGGCCGACATGGCGCTTTTCGCGGCCAATGCAGAACTTTCGGACATCACCGAGAACCTCGTTTTTTCCGATCCATACTTTGCCGCAAGGCTGAACCGGCACACGCCCGGTCTGGACCCCTGGATCGATCGGCTGCGCAATGACCGGGACATGAAGGTCGCGGCACAAGAGATGAAGCATGCCTTCATCGCGAAGGCCGAAACGCTCGTCCACGGCGATCTCCACTCCGGCTCGATCATGGTGACGCCCGAGGACACACAGGTGATCGACCCCGAGTTCGCGGTCTACGGCCCGTTTGGTTTCGATGTCGGCATGCTGATCGCGAACATGCTTCTGGCCTTCTTCGCCCAGTCCGGACACGAGGCCGAACCCGGCGCGCGCGACGGATACCGTGCCTGGTTGCTCGGCGTCATCGCCGGAACATGGGGCACGTTTCAGGCCGAATTCACCCGGCTCTGGCATTCGGAGCGCCATGGCATCCTGCATGAACGCAGGCTTTATGAGGATCAGGGCGACGATCTTGCCTCCGGGCAGGCCCTTGCATCGGTGCTGCGGGGCATCTGGATCGACACGTTGGGCTTCGCCGGGGTCGAGATGCATCGCCGCATTCTCGGGCTCGCCCATGTCGAGGATCTCGAGGCGATCGTCGATCCGGCCCGCCGCCTCGTGGCGGAGCGCCGCGCCCTTGCGATGGGCCGCCAGCTTGCCGTATTGCGTGGCGTGATCGGGTGCCCGGATGATATCTGTGGCCTTGCGTCGACGATAGACCAAGGAGATCTGAGATGAAGGTGGGCGACACGCACTACCGTTCGATCTGGCTTGCACCAGACGGCCAGACTGTCCAGATCATCGACCAGACGCGCCTACCCCACGATTTCGTCGTCGTGGACCTCGTCTCGATGGACCAGGCCGCGGTGGCGATCCGCGAGATGTGGGTTCGCGGCGCGCCCCTGATCGGGGCAACGGCCGCATACGGTGTCGCGTTGCAGATGGCCAACGATCCCAGCGACGCGGGCCTCGCGGGCGCCTGCGAGACGCTTCTCGCCACGCGGCCGACGGCGGTCAATCTGCGTTGGGCGATCGACGAGATGCGCCGCAGCGTCGCACCCCTTCCCGCTGGCGATCGGGCTTCGGCCGCCTACGCCCGTGCCGGAGCGATCTGCGACGAGGATGTGGAAATCAACCGCCGGATCGGCCTGCACGGCCTGGCCGTGATCGAGCGGATTGCCGAACGCAAGGCAGGGCCGGTCAACATCCTGACCCATTGCAACGCCGGATGGCTCGCCACCGTCGACTGGGGGACGGCGACCTCGCCGATCTATCAGGCGGCCGAGAGGGGAATAGAGATCCACGTCTGGGTCGACGAAACCCGCCCGCGCAATCAGGGCGCACATCTGACGGCGTGGGAACTGACGAGCCACTCGATCCCCCATCACCTGATCGTCGACAACGCGGGTGGCCACCTGATGCAGCACGGAGCGGTCGACATGGTCATCGTCGGAACCGATCGCACCACGGCGCGGGGTGACGTTTGCAACAAGATCGGCACCTATCTCAAGGCGCTGGCGGCCCATGACACCGGCGTGCCCTTCTATGTCGCACTGCCGTCGCCGACCATCGACTGGTCGGTGCAGGACGGGCTCGCCGAAATCCCGATCGAGGAACGCTCGGGCGACGAGGTAAGCTTCGTGCAGGGAATGCTGGCCGACGGCACCCGAACCCGCCTGCGCATCTCGCCCGGGGCGACCCCCGCCGCCAACCCCGCCTTCGATGTCACGCCGGCGCGGCTCGTGACAGGCCTCATCACCGAGCGCGGCATCGCCCCCGCCACGGCCACGGGGCTCGCCTCGATGTTTCCCGAGCATCAGAAGTGATTTCCGAGGATACCGAAGACAGACCAGCCCCACAGGACGCCCGATGACCGAAAACCTGCGCGCCCAGATCGTCTCGGCCTGCCGCGAACTGGATCGCACCGGCCTGAACCGCGGCACATCGGGCAACGTCTCGGTGCGCGATGGCGACGCGATGCTTGTGACCCCATCCGCGGTTCCCAGCAGCGAACTCGCCCCCGACCTGATCGCGCGGATGCCACTTGCGGGCGACGATGGCGCATGGGTGGGGCCAAGGAAACCTTCTTCGGAATGGCGGTTCCACCGCGACCTGCTTCGCGCGCGTCCCGACTTCGGCGCGATCGTCCATACGCACGCGCCCTACGCCACGATCCTTGCCATCGCCCGCAAGCCGATCCCCGCGATCCACTACATGATGGCGGCCTTTGGCGGGCCCGATATCCGCTGCTCGGGCTATGCCTGCTATGGCACGGCGGCGCTCTCGGCCGAAGTCGTCACGGCGATGGAGGGACGTGCCGGATGCCTGATGGCGAACCACGGGATGATCGTGGGCGCCGCCACGCTTGCTCGGGCCGTCTGGCTCGCCCATGAACTCGAGGCGCTGGCGCACCAGTATTTTCATGTTCTCCAGATCGGTGGCGGCCATGTGCTGAGCGAGGCGGAACTGGCCGAAACATCCCGAGGCTTTGCCGGCTACGGCGTTGCCTGATCGGGCAGGGGCGCAAGGCGACCGGAAGAAAGCCGGGCCAGTCGCGGCAAGCAACATCTTGCGTCCGGCGGGCCGCTGGATGGTCGAACATCACGGTCGCGGATGTCCGGACGTCGCAGACCTGCGCGCGACCCGAACCGGACGGCCGCCGGCGGTTCCCGCATGCGGCGGCCATCCCATGCGGCAACGACCGGGGTGCTGCCTGGCGAACGCGCAAATGGAGCCCCGCCCCGTGATCGCAACCGCGTGACCCGCCATTGGCTTGCGGCACGCGGGTCAGGCGTGCTTATCTGCCCCCCGTAGGCCCGGCAGGACGGGCGTGGAGGAAACACGAATGAATGCGTCGCGCCGTCGACTGCTGATTGGCGCCGCAGCACTGGCTGCCGCTGGCCGACCGTTTGGCCTCTGGGCGGCAACCGATACCGTGGCGGCGCCTGCGACGGCGGTCGATGTGCTGGATCGCTGGTATCGCCTTGTGCTGGAACTGGTTCGCCATACGCCGACCTACTCGCCGCCGGTGGCAAGCCGCGCCTTCGCCTATCTCGGCGTGATCGGCTATGAGGCAGTGGCGGGAGGTCAACCCGGGATGCTCAGCCTTGCGGGCCAGTTGACGGATCTTGGTCCGCTGCCTGCCCGCGACCCGCAGCAGAGCTATAACGAGGCTGTTCTGCTGCACGCGGCTTTCGCCGATGGTACGGCGCAGTTTTTCGCCAACACCGGCCCCACAGGCCAGCGCGCGCTGGAAGCGATGACGCGCAAACTTGGAGCGCGCGCGGCTGAAGGCGTGCCCGAGGAAACCATCCGTCGCAGCGCGGCACTGGGACGGGCCATCGCGGCACAGGTTCTCGACTGGGCGGCCGACGACGGCGGCGCAGAAATCGCGAACATGGGTTTTCCGCTTGCCTATGCGCTGAAGCCTGGCCCGGCCGCCTGGGTGCCGACCAGCCGCATCGCCCAGCAGCAGACCCCGCTCTTGCCGGGTTGGGGCGCGAACCGGCCTTTCGCCATGCCCCAGGGCAATGCCTGCCCCTTGCCTCCGCCACCCGCCTACAGCGAAGACCCCGCTTCGGCTTTCTATGCCGAGGCGCGCGAGGTCTATGACATAAGCCGTTCTCTTGATGAGGAACAGCGCCGCATCGCCCGATTCTGGTCGGATGATCCGATGCTTTCGCCCACGCCGCCGGGCCATTGGCTGTCGATCGCGACCGAAGTCCTGGACACGCAGGACGCCCCGCTCGACATCCGGGTCGAAGTGCTTGCGCGGTTGGGTGTGGCATTGGCGGATGCCTTCATCGGGTGCTGGTACAGCAAGTTCGAGTTCGATCTCGTGCGCCCGGTCACCTACATCCACCGCACCATCGACCCGGCGTGGGAGCCGATGCTGATAACGCCACCGTTTCCCGAGTATCCCAGCGGCCACAGCACCCAGTCCGGTGCCGCGGCCGAAGTGCTGAGCGCGGCTTTTGGCGAGGACTACGCCTTCGTCGACCGGACCCACGCCGACGACGGGTTGCCCGGCCGAAGCTATCCCAGTTTCCGCGCCGCTGCCGAAGAGGCGGCGCTGTCGCGGCTCTACGGCGGAATTCACTTTCGCAGCGCCATTGTGCGGGGCCTCGATCAGGGGCGCTGCATCGGGGCCCATGCCACAGCCCTGCGGACCCGGCGATGAAGCCGGGCCCGCTCTCGCTCGCTGTCCTGATCGGCATGGTCCCGATGGCGCACGCCCAGCAACCCGCAATCCCATCCTTCGTGGACGAGACTGATAGTGGTGGTATAACAGGCACTTATGCCGGTGACTGGGAATTCATGGTGGGCGGCGGCGCGGCAACCTTCGACTGCGACGAAGACGGGTTTCCCGACCTGCTTCTTGCCGGGGGACGCGACCCTGCACATTTCTACCGCAACGTTTCGACCCGTGGCGGCGCCTTGCGGTTTCGGTCCGATCAAAGCGGGCTTGAACAGACCGGCGTGACCGGAGCCTATCCGGTCGACATCGACAGCGATGGTCTTCAGGATGTCGTGCTGCTCAGACAGGGCGAAAATGTCGCGATGCGCGGCCTTGGACACTGCCGGTTCGAGCGGGCGAACGAGGATTGGCATTTCGACGGCGGCGACGCCTGGACGGCGGCCCTTGCGGCCACCTGGGAAAAAGGGGCCGCCTGGCCGACCGTCGCGATCGGCAACTACATCGACCGCAAGGAAGAGGATTTTCCCTGGGGGTCGTGTACCGACAACTGGCTTCACCGCCCCGCGCCTGACGGTTCCGGGTTTGCCCAACCACTGCCGCTGGCGCCGAGTTTCTGCGCGCTCTCGATGCTGTTCACCGACTGGAACAGATCCGGCACGCCATCTCTGAGGATCTCGAACGACAGGGAATACTACAAGGGCGGTCAAGAGCAACTCTGGAGGGTCGAGCCCGGCCAACCGCCCCGGCTCTATACCGAGGCCGAAGGCTGGAAGCTGCTGCGGATCTGGGGCATGGGCATCGCCAGCACCGATCTCGATGCCGATGGCTATCCTGAATATTTCCTGACCAGCATGGCCGACAACAAGCTGCAAACACTTGCGACAACGCCGGGCTCCGCGACGGCGCGGCCCGACTATGCCGACGTTGCCTTTGCGAAGGGCGCGACTGCCCACCGGCCCTACACAGGCGGAGAGCTGAAGCCGAGCACCGCCTGGCATGCCCAGTTCGAGGATGTGAACAACGATGGGCTGAGCGACCTCTTCATCGCCAAAGGCAATGTGGCGGAAATGCCGGACTTCGCCCGGAAGGATCCCAACAACCTGCTGCTACAGGCCGCCGACGGCACCTTTGCCGAGGCCGGCGACCGCGCGGGCGTGGCCAGCCTGCGCACCTCGCGCGGTGCCGCGCTTACCGATTTCAACCTGGATGGCTGGGTCGACCTGGTCGTGGTCAACCGCTGGGAGGGTGCGCAACTCTGGCGCAACACCGGCGCGGGCGGCGGGCACTGGGTCGGCCTTGCGCTGCGCCAGGCCGCCCCGAACCGCGACGGCATCGGTGCATGGATCGAGGTCCGGGAAGGCGACCGGGTGCAGCGCCGCGAGATCACCGTGGGCGGCGGGCACGCGGGCGGCCAGAACGGCTGGCGGCATTTCGGACTTGGGTCGGCCGACAAGGCCGAGGTGCGGGTGATCTGGCCGGACGGCCGGACGGGCGACTGGCAGGCGCTCGCAGCCGACGGGTTCTACCAGCTTTCGCCCGACGGGCCACCTGTTCCCTGGACCCCTCGCTAGGTGCCTCCGGCAGCACCCGTGGGCCCCCCGGCCGCAGCGAGCGTCTCGAACAGTCGCGCGACCCCCTCCGCGCCGGGGTCGCGATGTCCCGCAAGCTTGTCCTGGGACAGATAGCTCGCCCGCCCAGCCTTGGCGCGCGTCATCGTCGCGGTCCGGTCGGCGCCCTCGCGCGCGGCCTTGGCCGCCGCACCAACCCCCCGGGGCAGCGCATCCAGCGCCGGTGCCAGCGCGTCGATCATGGTGCGGTCGCCCGGCCCCGCGCCCCCCACCTGCATCACCCGGTCCAGACCCGCCTGGAGGGCACCGTGCAGCGTCTTGCCACCTGCCGAGGCATCGCCGGCCGCAGCAAAGAAGATCGCCAGCAGAACCCCCGATGACCCGCCCATCGTCTGGCTCAATTCGGTCCCGATCGCGCGGTAAAGCTGCGTCGGATCGGCAAGCGGCAAGCGATCCAGCGCCGCGATCAACGCGCGGGCGGCACCGGCCAACGTGCTGCCGGTATCGCCATCGCCCGACTTCGCGTCGAGCGCGTTCAACGCCGCCTCGGCCGCGATCAGCGCGGTGCAGCAGGTTTCGATCAACGCCCGGCGCCCCGGATGCGCCGAGGGAAGCGGCTGGATCGGCGCCAATCCGTCGGGCAGCGGGCGCACCGCGACCACGCCCACCTCCGCCAGTCCCGGCCAGGCATGGGGCGCAACCGGCGCGGCCAGCGCCGCCACCTCATCACCATCCACCGGAAGAAGCGAAACCGAAAAGCCGTGCATGTCGAGCGATGTCATCATCGCCGCAGGCCCCACCAGCCAGCGAACGCGCCCCCCAAGGGCCGAGCGCGCCAGTTCTTCTGCCAGCACGCTCATCTCCAGCGGCGTGGTTCCGCCCAGATTGTTGAGAAGCGCCACATGCTCGCCCGGCCCGGCATGGGGCGCCAGTCGGTCGACAACCATCGCCATGGCTTCCCGCGCGCCTGCGAAATCGACCTGTTCGACCCCGGCCTCGCCATGGATGCCAAGCCCGAGTTCGGCCTTGCCCGTGCCGATGCGGTCCTCCTTGGGCGAACCGGGCACCGTGCAGGTATCGAGCGACATCCCGATCGAGATCGCCCCCTCGATCACCCGCCGCGCCGCCGCCGCCACCATGTCGAGCCCGGCCCCCTGCTCGGCCAGCGCGCCCGCGATCTT
This sequence comes from uncultured Alphaproteobacteria bacterium, assembly GCA_963700485.1. GTDB lineage: Bacteria > Pseudomonadota > Alphaproteobacteria > Rhodobacterales > Rhodobacteraceae > Aliitabrizicola. Next base: position 39,218 of record CAVOXQ010000014.1, on the reverse strand, counting down.
GTGCACGAAGAGAGTGCCTGCCACACCGCGCGCCTGCGGCAGGTCCGGCAACGCCACATCGTCATCGACGATCACCATCTCCACCTTCAACCCGAACGCCCGCGCCCGCTCGGCGGCCAACCCGAAGTTGAGCCGGTCGCCGGTATAGTTCTTCACGATCAGAAGACACCCCGCCTTGCCCGTCACGGCCAGAATGCCCGCCAGAACCGCATCGACCGAGGGCGAGGCAAAGACATCGCCGCAGACCGCGGCGGTCAGCAATCCGCGCCCGACAAATCCCGCATGGCTCGGCTCGTGCCCCGAGCCGCCGCCCGAGACGAGCGCGACCTTGCTGCGGTCCCAGTCGGTGCGCACCACCACACGGATGTGAGGATAGCCGTCCAGCCGGGCCAGCAGCCCGCCACTGGTCCGGATCAGCCCGTCGATCGCCTCGGTGACGAGGGTTTCCCTGGTGTTCATGAACTGCTTCATGGAACGTCTCCCTTAACGGATACGGGCGCCGCCGGCATCGAACCAGAGCGGGGCGTCGGGGGTGATGAGGATCGGATCGCCCGGCCCGAGCGGGCTGTGGGCATCGGTCAGCGTGACAAGGTCATGTGCCCCGAGTCGCAAGTGCAGCCGGGTCTGGTCGCCCAGATGCTCGACCCGCCGCACCCGGGCGGGCAGGCCCTCTCCCTGCCGGATATGCTCGGGGCGCAGCCCGATCTGGGTTGCCCCCGGCGGCGCGGAGCCAAACAGATCCGCCGGCAGCAGGTTGATACGGGGCTGGCCCAAACGGGTCGCAACATAGGTGCTGACCGGATCTTCGTAGATCTCGCGCGGCGTCCCGAACTGCACGAGCGCACCCTGATCGAGCACACCGACATGCGTGGCCATCGTCATCGCCTCGATCTGGTCATGGGTCACATAAAGGAACGTGGCGCCCAGATCGTTGTGGATCCGCCGCAACTCGATGCGCAACTCCGCCCTCAGCTTCGCATCGAGCGACGACAGCGGCTCGTCCATCAGGAAGATGCGCGGCGATCGAACCAGCGCCCGCCCGATCGACACCCGTTGCATCTCGCCGCCCGACAGGTTGGTGGCCTTGTTGTCAAGCTTGTGGGCAATGCGCAGGACCGTTGCGACCTCCTGCACCCGGGCCGCGATCTCCGCCTCGGGCCAGTTCAGGATCGGAGAGCGCAGCGGAAACGCCAGATTGTCGCGCACCGACAGATGCGGATAAAGCGAATACTGCTGAAAAACCATGGCGACGTCGCGCTGCGCCGGCATGTCGGCCAGCACGCTGCGCCCGTCTATCCGCACGTCGCCCGCATCGGGCGCATCGAGGCCTGCGATCAGGCGCAGCGTCGTCGTCTTGCCGGCGCCGGTCGGCCCGAGCAATACCACGAACGCCCCGTCAGGGATCGTCAGGCTGACCTGCCGCAGGGCCTTGGTCGCCCCATAGGCCTTGCTCATCCCCTCGAGCACCACCTCAGCCATGTTGCACCCCCGCGTTGGCCGCCGTGCGGAAGGCCCGTCCCGTACCCGCGTCAAACAGCGTCAGCGTGGACTGGGCGAAACTCAACCCCACCGTCTCGCCGACCCGCGCCGCCTGCGCCGAGGGCGTGCGCGCCTTCACCCTGCCATGGGGGGCCGCCAGCGTGACGATCTGTGTGGTGCCCAGGTATTCCACCGCCTCGACCCGTCCGCGATAGGGTGCCTCATCGCCCAGCGCGACATGTTCCGGCCGCACCCCGAGGACCAATTTGCGCCCGCCCGCCTCTTCGCGAATTTCGGGTGTGCCGATCTCAACCCCGCCCAATGTCACCCGGCGGTCGCCGGGGCGGAAGCTGCCCTCGAAATGCAGGAAGTTCATCGAGGGGCTGCCGATGAAATCGGCCACGAACATCGTCGCCGGGTGATCGTAGATCTCCTGCGGTGTGCCGAATTGTTCCACCACCCCGTGATTTATCACGACGATCTTGTCGCCCATCTGCATCGCTTCAAGCTGGTCGTGGGTGACATAGACCGTCGTCGCGCCCATCCGGTCATGGAGCGCACGCAATTCCTCCGACATGCGCTCGCGGAACTCCGCATCCAGCGCACCCAGCGGTTCGTCCATCATGAAAGCCTTGGGATTGCGCACGATGGCCCGGCCCAGCGCCACCCGCTGACGGTCGCCCCCCGACAGGCCGCCGACGGGCGAGTCCAAGATCTGCTCGATCCCCAGAATGCCCGCCACCTCGGCCACCTTGGCCTTGACCTCGGCGCGGGAAAGCCCCTGCGACACCAGCGGATAGCTGATGTTCCTGCGGACGTTCAGATGCGGATAGAGCGCGAACATCTGAAACACGAACGCGATGTCCCGCTGGCTGGCCGGGCGCCGGCTCACCTCCTCGCCGTCGATCCAGATCTCGCCGCTCGTCGGCAGTTCCAGTCCTGCGATCATCCGCAGCGTCGTGGTCTTGCCGCAGCCCGAGGGGCCGAGCAGCATGAAGAACTCGCCGTCGCCGATGGTGAAGGAAGATCCCTTCACCGCGACGAAATCGCCGAACTCCTTGCGCAGGTTGCGGATGACGATCTCGGCCAAGGCGCTACTCCGGAAAATGGCTGGTGATGATGAACATCACCGTGCCGGTCAGAGTGACGACGAAACTCCAGGTAAAGGCCCACAGCACGAAACGGCTGCATCAGCATCACCACGCCCAGCCCGATCAGGACGCTTGCCAGCAGTTCCCAGGGGCCGCGGCGGAACCGGGCAAGACCATCGAGAAAGGCCATCACGCCGCTCCTTCTTCTGTTTTCAAATATCCCCGCCGGAGGCATCCACGCCCCGGACCGGGCGCGACGATACCGGTGATGCGCCCGGGCCGGGTCATTTGCGCACCGCGCCGAAGGTGATCCCGCGCAACAGGTGCTTGCGCAGCAGGATGGTGAACAGCATCACCGGCAACAGGAACAGCGTCGCCCCGGCCGCCACCGCCGGCCAATCCTTGCCGCCCACCCCGATGATGGTCGGAATGAACGGCGGCGCGGTCTGCGCATTGCCCGAGGTCAGGAGCACGGCGAAGGCATACTCGTTCCACGCGAAGATCAGACAGAAGATCGCTGTCGAGGCGATACCGGTCGCCGCTTGCGGCAGCACCACCTTGCGGAACGCCTGGAACCGCGTATAGCCGTCGATCAGCGCGGCTTCCTCGTATTCCCGCGGGATCTCGTCGATGAACCCCTTGAGCAACCAGACGGCAAGGCTGATGTTGACGCCCGTGTAGAGCAGGATCATGCCAAGATGGGTGTCGCTCAGCCCAAGTTGCCGGAACATCAGGAAGATCGGGATCGCCACCGCGATCGGCGGCATCATCCGCGTGGACAGGATGAAGAACAGAAGGTCGTCCTTCAGCGGAACGCGGAACCGCGAAAAGGCATAGGCGGCCAGCGTGCCCAGCACGATCGACAGGAACGTGGAGCCGAACCCGATGATGACCGAGTTCACGAACCGCTCGCCAAACCGCGATGGCCCGGTGATCACCATGTCGCGCTCCCGCACGATGGCTTCGGCGAAATTCGCCGGTGGCGGCATCGTGGCCAGCTGTTCTGCCGTGGCCCGCGTCCGGCTGGTGAACAGGTTCACATAGCCTTCCAGTGACGGCTGGAAGATCACCTTGGGCGGATAGCTGATCGAGTCCGGTCCCGTCTTGAAACCTGTCGAGATGATCCAGACCAAGGGCAGAAGCGTGATGACGGTGTAAAGAACCACCAGCACCGCGGCGATACCCTTGGAGCGGGCGGAAGGCTCGGTGATCGACCAGGCGCTCATCTTTCCTTCACCTTGTTCAAGGCCTTCACATAGATCGAGGCCAGTCCGAAAACGGTCACGAACAGGATGATGGCATAGGCCGAACTGAAACCTGTTCGCCACTTCTCGAAAGCTTCCCGTTTCAGTTCGATCGAGGTCAGCAGCGTGGTATCCCCCGGCCCGCCGCCGGTCAGCTGAACGACCAGATCGAACATCTTGAAGTTCTCGATCCCGCGGAACAACACGGCAAGCATCAGGAACGGCAGCACCATCGGCACCGTCATCGTCCAGAACTGCCGCCACTTCGACGCCCGATCGACCTCTGCCGCTTCATAGATGTAATCGGGGATCGAGCGGAGTCCGGCAAGGCAGATCAGCATCACGAACGGCGTCCACATCCATGTATCGACGATGACGATCGCCCAGGGCGCCAGCGCCACCGACCCCAGCATCGTGAAGGACGAGGCCGGGATGCCGGTCAGGAATTCCAGCGCATAGTTGAAAAGACCGATCTGCGGCTCGTAGAGAAAGGTCCAGAAGTTGCCCACGACGGCAGGCGAAAGCATCATCGGCAGCACGATCAGCGTCGTCAGCAGGTCATTGCCACGGAACTTGCGGTTGATGAGCCAGGCCAGCGCGAACCCGATGACCACCTGAAAGAACAGCGTCCAGAACAGGAAATGCGCGGTCGCCTGCATAGTCTGCCAGATGTCGGGATCCGTCAGGATACGCTCATAGTTGCGCAACCCCACCCACTTCACCTCGGCATTCGGCTTGTTGGCCGCGAAGTTCGTGAAGCTGAGACGGATCGTCCAGATCAGCGGAAAGATGTTGATCGCCAGCAGAAGAAGCACGGTCGGCGTCACGAAAAGCCACGCGATCGCCCGGTCGCTCAGTCCGCGCATGCGGCGCGATACGGATGCGGGCGTGTGCCGCGCCAGTCGGTCCATCGGGGTTTCGGGCATGTCGGGATCCTGCGGTCGGCATCACGCCGGGAAAAGCTGGGGCGCGCCGCTTGGCCCGGCGCGCCCCTGTTGTCGAGGTCAGAGCTTGCCTTCGTCCTCGAACACTTCGGTCCAGTCGGCCACAAGTCCGTCCAGCGCCTCTTGCGCCGTGCCGGTGCCGGCAACCACATAGTCGTGGAAGCGCTTCTGCGACGCCTGGAGCAGCGAGGCATAGGCCGGCTCGGCCCAGAAGTCCTTCACGATCGCCATCGAGTCCAGATAGGTCTGGGCATAGGGCTGGCTCGCGGCAAAGCCCGGATCCTCGACCACGGAACGCAGGGCCGAATAGCCACCCATCGTCCACCATTTCTGCTGGACCTCGGGCTGGGCGAACCACTTGATGTATTCCAGCGCGGCATCCTGTTTCTCGGAATAGGACACGACCGAAATCCCCTGCCCGCCCAATTGCGCGAACTTCTCGCCGTTCGGGCCGGCCGGGTTGACCAGATAGCCGGTCTTGCCCCCGCCGACGTTGGGATCCACCTCGAACCCCGGCCAGGTAAAGGCAAAGTTCATCTGCAACGCCACCTGCCCCGACTTGTAGGCGTCGATCCCCTCGCCCATGTAGGCGTTCGAGGCGCCCGGCGGGGTGCAGCAATCATAGAGCGCCTTGTAGAACTCCAGCCCCTCGACCGCGCCGGGCGAGTTGACGAAGCCTTCCATGTCATAGGGCTTGTCGGGATTGTCGTACTTGAACCCGAAGCTGTAGAGCACGTCCATCGCGCCCATGGTGATCCCTTCGGAACCGCGCTCGGTGTAGATCGAGGCCCCATAGACGGTCTTGCCGTCGATCTCGCGGCCCTGGAAGAACTCCGCAATGTCCTTCAACTCGGCAAAGGTTGCCGGCGCGGCCAGATCCCGGCCGTATTTTTCCTTGAACTCGGCCTGCAATTCGGGCCGCTCGAACCAATCCTTGCGATAGGTCCAGCCCACCACATCGCCAAAGGCCGGCAATGCCCAGTAGTTGGGCGTGTTCTTCGGCCATTCCGAATAGCCGGTGACCGTTGCCGGCACGAAATCGGCCATCGAGATGCCATTGGCGTCGAAAAAGTCGTTGAGCTTCACATAGTGACCGCTCTCGGCGCCGGCCCCGATCCACTGGCTGTCCCCGATCATCAGGTCGCACAGCTTGCCGCCGGAGTTCAGCTCGTTCAGCATCCGGTCGGCGAAGTTGGGCCAGGGCACGAACTCGAAGTTCATCTTGTGGCCCGATTGCGCCTCGAAGTCCTTCGACAATTCGATCAGCGCGTTCGCGGGATCCCAAGCAGCCCAGCAAAGTGTCAGATCCTCTGCCTGCGCGGCGCTCGCCACGAGGCCAAGCGCCATCGCCGTGGATGCCGCGAGATAATGCGATTTCATTGCAGTCCTCCCATGGTTGATGCCGGAGCCGTTTTCCCGAATCCTGTCGGCCCTCTTGGTTGCCATCACAATAGGCAACACTCGCCGTCGCTGTCCAGATATTATTGAGGTACGTCCCTCAATTTTGTCCGCAGTATCCGAAGCGGCCCGCAGAAAGGCGATTTTTCTATATACGTCAGTATTTTAATGAGTTTTCCCAGATTGTCCCGGCCACTGGATCGGCCACGCTGCCGGGCAGGTTCTCGCGGATGACGATCTCGATCCGGATCTGTTCCTGCGAGACCACGATCGGCACCCGGTCGATGCGGGCGCGCAAGACCCGCAACGCGGATCTCACGACATGGCCGACGTTTTGCGTGATGACCGCATCCATCAGGCCCGATTGCAGCGCCGCCCGCGCATGGGGGGTCAACTCGTGTCCGATCACCACCGTGGCGCCGGGCAATTCCAGGTCTTGCGCCACTTGTGTCAACGCCCGCTGGCCGCTGCCGAGCATATAGATGCCCCCCGGTCGCGGCGCATGCGCCAGCGCCTCGGCCACCACCTGGCGCAGAACCGCGGGCTGGCCGTGGGTTTCGAGCGATGCAAGAACCTCGATCTGCGGAAACCGCGCCAGCATCACCTCGTCGAACCCCAGGCGGCGCTCGATGCTCTCGCGCAGTTGCATCGAGTCCGACAGGACCATGATGCTGGCTGGGCCCGGCCCCATGAATCGCCCCATCAGAACCGCCGCCGTCCGCCCGGCGGCACAGTTGTCGATGCCGACAAAATGATCCCGCTCGGTGTTCGGCAGGTCCGAGACAAGGGCCACCACAGCCACGCCCTTCTGCCGAAGCCCCCGTATGGCGTCGCGCAGAACGGGCGTCTCGGGCGCCATGACCGCGATCCCGACCACGCCCTCATCGGGCAGGCGCGCCAGAAGACCGGCAAGCGCATGCGGGTCTTCGGCCGGAAAACGGTATAGCAGCAGATCGGTGCGGGCGCTCACCGAAAGGCGATCTACCTCGTCCAGTGCATCCAGAATCGTCCCTGTGAACTGGCTGTCGGTGTCTGGCAGCACGAAGGCAAGACGATAGTCCCGCTGCCGTGCAAGGTTGGCCGCGGCCACGTCGCGCACATAGCCGATCCGGGAAATGGCGTCCTGCACCGCCTGAATCGTCTTCGCGCGCACCCCCGGCCGATCGTTCAGGACACGGTCGACCGTGGCAAGGCTTACGCCGGCCTCGCGCGCGATATCATTGACAGTTGGCCGCATCCCATCCCCCTGCCCGCAACTATCGGCACAAAGAATGAGGTACGTCAATCATCACTCAGGTTTCAGCGCTTTCCATAGTAGAGCCCGACAACGTGTTCCGCCTCGGCAAAGAACAACCATCGGGCAACCAGCGCGCCCAGAAGATGGCACAGCGCGGCGAGCGCGATCGCACCCGGCCCGGCGGCCGACAACAGGACCGGCGCAGGCAGAAGCAACGCCGTGACCGCAATGATCCTCAACTTCATCGCGTGCTTGCGTCCGACCCCGTAGATCATCTCGCGCATCAGATAGTTGCCGCCCGTATGGGGTTGTTCGAACACGCGCGGGGTGCCGATCGCGGCAAGACCCGTCGCCGTCCCCAGTGACGACCCGCGCGCGGCGAACCTTCCGTCCCCATGGCGGAACGTCGCCGCCACGGCCCCGCCCAAGGCCAGACTGAGCACCACCGCCAGCCACGGCAGCGGCGCGAGGATCGCCCCCCCCGTGAGCGCGAACAGCACGAACACCGCAGGTGTGGTCCAGTGGTTCCATCGCGGCACGGTCGCAAGCTGGGCATAGATCATCCCGGTGCAGATGATTGTCAGAAGGCAGAGCGCGGCGGCCACCAGCCCCCACAGCCCCGGCGCCTGCCCGCCCATCGCGCCCAGCGCCACGGGCGCGCTGGCCAGAAGCGCGCCACAAGCAGCCCAGGCCTCGCGGGATAGCCAGCTTGTGCGCCATTGGGTAAAGGCCCGCAGCGCCCGCTCCGGCCGGCCCAGGTGCAGGCTTGAGGCCGCCAGCCCGACCACGGCGAGAGTGTAGGCCACCGAGAAGGCAAGGAACCCGCCAAGCCCCTGGGGCCGAACGGCCCCGGCATCCAGCAGTCCCAGAAGGCCGAACCCCATGCCTGACAGCACGGTAAAGATGATGACGGATCGGGCAGGATGCATTCAGATCTTCCCCAGCAGACGGTCAAGCCAGCCCGCAAAGCCCGTTGCCTGCAAGTCCAGCAGCGGCGCCAGCACCGAGGCTTCGGCTGCGCGCGTCCTTGGTGCGGGGCGGCAGATACTTGTTGGCGGGCCTGGTGCCCAGTTCCGGCATCAGGTCATAGCCGCCGCGCGCCTCGACCAGACGGCTGACCGCACTATCGGGATCCGCAGAGGTCGCCGAAATGGCGCGCGCCGGTCGGGCAGGTTCGCACACAGGCAGGCTCGCGGTCTTCCTCGGGCAACGTCTCGTTGTAGATCCGGTCGACGCAGAGCGTGCATTTCTTCATCACCCCTGCCGTCGGCATCCAGTTCCCGCGCCCCATAGGGGCAGGCCCAGGCGCATAGTCCGCAGCCGATGCAGGCGTCCTCGTTCACCAGCACGATGCCATCCTCGGCCCGCTTGTAGCTGACGCCCCGGTCGGGCAGACCGTGACACAGGGCGCATCCTCGCAATGCAGGCACGAGCGGGGAAAGTTCACGATCTGCGCAGGCCCTGCCTCGGGCTGAACCTCATAGGAATGCACCCGGTTCAGGAAAGTGCCTGACGGGTCCGCCCCATAGGGATCCTGATCCGACAGCGGGGCGCCATAGCCCTGGTCGTTCCAGCCCTTGCAGGCCGTCACGCAGGCGTGGCAGCCGACACAGGTGTCGAGGTCGATCACCAGCCCCAGTTGCCGCTCGACCGTCTTTGGCAAGGCCGTCATGCCCGGCCCTCCGGATCGGCGGCGCCGGTCCGCGCCGTCGCGCGCGGCGGGTCGCCCAGCACCGGGAATTGGGGCTGCGCTTCGGCGGGGGCCGCGACCCGCTCGATCCGCACCCGCAGGTCGAACCACGCCGCCTGCCCCGTCACCGGGTCCGAGTTCGACCACCGCATCCCGTCCTCCTTCTGGGGCAGCAACTCGGAAATCAGGTGGTTCAGAAGGAATCCCTTCGTCGCCTCGGGCGCATCCGGCTCCAGCGCCCAGGCCCCCTTTCGCTTGCCGATGGCATTCCATGTCCAGACGGTATGCTCGTTCAGCGCAGCCATATGCGCCACCGGCACCACGATCTGCCCTGTGGGCGACGTGACCCGCGCCCAGTCGCCCATCCGAAAACCCCTCCGCCTGCCAGATCTTGGTCGGCAGATACAGGTAGTTCCGCCCCAGGATCTGGCGCAGCCAGGCGTTCTGTGATCCCCAGGAATGATACATGTGCATCGGCCGTTGGGTCAGCGCGTGGATCGGATATCCAGTCCGCATCATCATCACCGAAGGGGGGATACCAGACCGGCAACGGATCCATCGCCCGGTGCAGCCGCGCGCGCAGCGCATCGGGCGGTTGCGGATGGCCATGACCTTCGGCGGCAAGCTGGAACCGCCGCATCGGCTCGGCATAAAGCGAAAACAGATAGGGCTGGGGTGTCTCGTAGAACCCCATCTCCACCGCCCAATCCTGGTAGGCGGCGTTCCACGGCTTGTAGAACGCCGCCTCATCGGGCACATGCGCCTGAAAGAACCCGCCATTGGCGATATAGGCGTCGAGCTGTCCCGGATTGGGCGCGCCCCGGCCCGTCTCGTCGCCGTTCCCGCGAAACCCCATCAGCGGGCCGATCCCCGGGCGGCGCTGATGGTTCACGATGTAATCGGCATAATCGGCATAAAGCGCCCGGCCCTGCGCATCGACGAACCCCGGCAGACCGAGGCGCGCGCCAAGCTCGATCAGCACCGATTGAAAACCGCGCACGTCGCGGTCGGGCTCGATGACCGGCCAGCGGATCGCATCTCCCGCCGCCTCCGGCTCGCTGATCGGACGGTCGAGCAGGCTGATGCAGTCGTGACGCTCGATATAGGTGGTGTCGGGCAGGATCAGATCGGCATAGGCCACCATCTCGGAGGCATAGGCATCGGAATAGATGATGCGCGGAATGACATACTCGCCCGCCTCATCCCGATCGGTCAGCATCTCCATCACCGCGGCGGTATTCATCGACGAATTCCACGCCATGTTCGCCATGTAGAGAAACAGCGTGTCGATGCGGTAAGGATCGCCGGCATGGGCATTGGGGATGACCATGTGCATCATTCCATGCGCCGAGAACGGGTTTTCCCAGCTGAACGCCTTGTCGATCCGCGCCGGGCTGCCATCGGCGCGCAGCGCAAGCTGGTCGGGGCTGCGCACATAGCCCAGATGCGGCCCGGACAGCGGCTTGCCCGGCACGGCCTCGAAATGCGGGGTCGGATGGGCTTCCATCGGTTTTGGGTATGGCGGTTTCAGCCGGTAGCCGCCGGGCGTTTCGACCGCCCCCAGCAGGATTTGCAGCAGATGCAGCGCGCGCGCGGTCTGAAAGCCGTTGGAATGCGCAGAAATCCCGCGCATCGCGTGAAAGCTCACCGGTCGTCCCGGCATCGTCGTCATGCCGGTTACCGCGAAAATCGGTCCAGGGCTGGGCAATTTCGATGGCCTCGTCAAAGGCCACGTCGCGCGAGTTCGGCCGCCAGCGCCCGGATGCGCGCTGCGTCTATGCCGACCCTCGCCGCCACGGCTTCGGGCGCGTAGGACGCGTCGAGATAGCGTTCGCGCCATGTGCTGGAACACCGTCCGGTTGCCCTGCCAGACAGCGCCCAGATCAGGCTCCACCCCCTTGCCGTCCCAAGGCGCCGGCATGCCGGTGCGCCGGTCGATCACGAAGGGCTGGCTTTCGGCGTTGCGCACGAAGAGCCCCTTGGTCCGGACCTTCCGCCTCGTCCACCAGATAGGGCCGCGTTGGTCCATCTGGGCCAGATAGTCGAGGTCGATCTTTCCGGCTTCCAGCAGGCAGTGGATCAGCGACAGGATCAGCAGGCCATCAGTCCCCGGCGTGATCCCGAACCAGTCGTCGGCCACGGCATTGTAGCCGGTGCGGATCGGATTGACGCCGATCACCCGCGCGCCCCGGCCCTTCAGCTTGCCGATGCCGATCTTGATCGGGTTGCTGTCGTGATCCTCGGCCACGCCGAACATCACGAACAGTTTCGTGCGCTCCCAGTCGGGCTGGCCGAACTCCCAGAACGCCCCGCCGATCGTATAGATCCCGCCTGCCGCCATGTTGACCGAACAGAACCCGCCATGGGCCGCATAATTCGGCGTCCCGAAACCCTGCGCCCAGAAGCCGGTCAGGCTCTGGCTCTGATCGCGGCCCGTGAAGAAGGCGAGCTTTTCCGGCGCAGTCTCGCGCAGCGGCTTCATCCACGACACGGCGATATCCAGCGCCTCGTCCCAGGAGATCTCCTCGAACGCCCCCGATCCGCGCGGCCCGACCCGCTTCAGCGGCGCCCTGCAGCCGGCGAGGGCGCGGTGATCTGCATGATGCCCGAAGCCCCCTTGGCGCACAACACGCCCTTGTTCACCGGATGGTCGCGATTGCCCTCGATATAGCTCACCTTTCCCGAGGTCAGGTGAACATTGATCCCGCAGCGGCAGGCGCACATGTAGCAGGTGGTCTTGCGCACCTCGTCCGAGACGCGGCGGAGACAGGTCGATTGAAGGCTGGCTGGGCATCATCTCGGCATCATTGGTCCATGCGATCGCAGTCTGGCGGGCACCGAAGTTCCTGACCACCCCAAAAAGAAGAAACGACGTTCCGGATACGCCCGGTTTCCGGGAATTTCTTCACGTTCACATCCCACTCACAACAATGACCGCGCCAGACCCAGCGATGCCAGCACCGCCAGCAGCAGGATCGCCAACTTCCGGAACTCCTGCGGTTCGGCGCGAAAGAAATGCCGCCCCCCCAGCCAGATGCCCAAGATCATCAGCGGCAGCGCCATTGCAGTCGCGCGCATGCTGTCCCAGGTGACGAGGCCATGGGTCCACAAGAGCGGCGCGGTATAGAGATCGAGCGCGAAGAAGTAGGCAATCAGCGTCGCGCGAAAGGCGGTCGCCGCGATCGGCTGGGCCGCAAAGAAGACCGCAACCGGCAGCCCCCCGGCACCCGCCGCATTCGCCATTCCCGAAACAAGACCCGTCGCCGCATGGGCCCCGCGCCCCGCCGTCCGTTGCAGGGTCCAGCCGCGCAGCAGGATCATGCACATGACGAGGACGTAGATCGAGATCACCGCCCGGGCCGCATCCACCCCGATGCCCGTCAGCAGCCACAGCCCAAGCGGCACGCCGACCAGCGCGCCCGCCATCAGCGGCAGGATACGCCGCCAGTCGACGTGACCGCGAACGCCCCGCCATTGCTGGAACGTCATCAGGAAATCGAGGATCGTGACCACCACCACGAAGTTCAGCGGATTGGTGACAAGCGACGACGAAGAGATGATCAACGCGGCCGAGCCGAACCCTGAATAGCCCCGCACGAAGGCCGCGACGAACACCGCCACGCCCATCCAGACAAGGCCGCCCGACCCGAGGTCGAACGGGGCATTCACGCCCCGGCCTGCACCATCATGTCCGCAGGATCAATCCCCGCCACGGCAACCGGTGCCTTCATCGCGTCCCGGCGGAACGGCTCGCCCAGCTCCTGGTTGAGCAGCACTTCGATGAACGTCGTCCGGCCCGCCTTCTGGTCGGCGAGTGCCGTGCGAAGCGCCGTCGTCAGCCCATCCATCGTGCGCGCCTGCACACCGGTCAACCCGCAGGCGGTCGCGATCGCGGCATAGCTCACCCGTTCGTTCAACTCAGTTCCAACGAAATTGTCGGCATACCAGAGCGTCGTGTTCCGCTTCTCCGCGCCCCATTGGTAGTTCCGGAAGATCACCATGGTGATCGCCGGCCATTCCTCGCGCCCGATGGCCGTCATCTCGTTCATCGAGATCCCGAACGCCCCATCGCCCGCGAAACCCACCACCGGCACATCGGGCTTGCCGATCTTGGCGCCCACGATCGAGGGCAGACCATATCCGCACGGCCCGAACAGCCCCGGTGCCAGATACTTCCGCCCCTCTTCGAAACTGGGATAGGCATTGCCGATCGCGCAGTTGTTGCCGATGTCGGAACTGATGATTGCCTCTTTCGGCAAGGCGGCCTGGATCGCCCGCCAGGCCATGCGGGGGCTCATCCAGTCGGGCTTTGCGACACGTGCCCGCTCGTTCCACGTCGTTCCGGGATCGTCATCCTCATGGTCCATCGACGAAAGCTGCTGCGCCCACGCCGATTTCGTCTGTGCGATCATATCTTTGCGCGTCGATCTTCCATGATCGCCCGCGGTCGGGGCGAGCCGTTCGAGTATCCCCTCGGCCACCATCCGCGCATCACCGACGATCCCCACGGCGACCGGTTTGGTCAAACCGATCCGGTCGGGGTTCAGGTCCACCTGGATGACCGCCGCCGATTTCGGCCAATAGTCGATGCCGTATCCCGGAAGCGTCGAAAACGGGTTGAGCCGCGTGCCCAGCGCCAGCACGACATCCGCCTTCGAGATCAGTTCCATCGCGGCTTTCGATCCGTTGTATCCCAGCGGCCCCGCAAACAGCGGATGGCTTCCCGGAAAGGCATCGTTGTGCTGATAGCCGCAGCAGACCGGGGCATCGAGCCGCTCGGCCAGGCGCATCGAGGCCGGGATCGCCCCGGCGAGCACCACGCCCGCCCCGTTCAGGATCACCGGGAACCGCGCATCCGACAGAAGGGCCGCAGCCTCGGTCAGGGCCTCATCCCCGCCCGAGGGGCGTTCGAAGGCAATGACCCGGGGCAGCGTGATGTCGATCACCTGCGTCCAGAAATCACGCGGAACGTTGATCTGCGCGGGGGCCGAGGCGCGCTGCGCCTTCAGGATCACCCGATTCAGAACTTCCGCGATCCGGCTCGGGTCACGCACTTCTTCCTGATAGGCAACCATGTCGCGAAACAGCGCCATCTGCTCGACTTCCTGGAACCCGCCTTGCCCGATGGTCTTGTTCGCCGCCTGCGGCGTCACCAGCAACAGCGGCGTATGGTTCCAATAGGCGGTCTTCACAGGCGTCACGAAGTTGGTGATCCCCGGTCCGTTCTGCGCCACCATCATCGCCATCTTGCCGGTGGCCCGCGCATAGCCATCGGCCATCATGCCGGCGTTGCATTCATGCGCACAGTCCCAGAACCTGATCCCGGCCTGTGGAAACAGGTCCGAGATCGGCATCATCGCCGACCCGATGATCCCGAATGCTTCGGAAATTCCATGCATTTGCAAGACTTTGACGAAGGCTTCCTCGGTTGTCATCTTCATGGTGGCGAACTCCTGAGCGGTCGGGGGCCCGAGGGCCCGTCGCGGCGCAATCTAGCGGGCCGTGGTACCCGCCCCTTAGGGCCAGTCACGACGGCAAGTTAAGTCCAGAAACCGGCGCGTTTCCCCCGCCCATCGCCCGCAACCGCCGTGCCATCGCCCGGCCTCTGGCGGGTTCCTGCCGCCAGCATGCGGTAACTTCCACTGCCGCATGGGCTTTCGACGCCCGGTGCCAGGCTGCAAGGGCCCACAAGTCCACTCCGGCAGCGTCCCGCCGGGCCTCCTCCCAGTCGATCACCGTCAACCGACCGTCGAGCGACCGGATCACGTTGCCCGGATGCAGATCACCATGAACCGCGACCATCCGCCCGTCAGGCCAGGCGCGCCTGATCCGTGACATCAACGGCCCCGGCACCCCCGAACGCCCGATGCCCCGTCCCGGCCGTTGCGGAAGGCCAGCTGTGCGCGCCTGAAACCGCCGAAATGCCGGGACCAGTGCCGACAGATCGCCGGTCTTCCCCGGCGTCCCCGCGATGAAGGGTTCCAGCATCCATCCGCCGACGACGAGTTGGCCATTGCGCGCGGCGATCGGCAAGGCGACGGCCACACCCGCGGCTTCTGCGGCCCCGAGCACCCGCAGAAGCCAGCGTGCCTCCGGTTCGCCCATGCCGACGCGCCGCGCGACGCATGCACGGCCCTCCAGCCAGACCCGCAACAGGCGAGAGCGCGCGCCGCCGCCTAGCGGCCCCTCCACCCCGACACCCCCCCAGGCCGCGAGCGCGGCGATCATGGGCCGTTCCCGCCCGTGATCGGTTTGACAGGGAAATCGCCGGGGCCGGATGCGCCCCAAAGGCTGCGCGCCGCGGGATCGGCCGTCATCCGATCTCGCGCGCCAGAATACCGATGCCCTCCGCGATCTTGCCCGCACCGATCGAGGAATAGGCGAGCCGATAATAGTTGTCGGGGCCGGCAACGGGATCAAAGAAGGCCCGCCCCGGCTCGATCAGGACGCCCCGCGCCCGCAGGCGCAGCGCCAGCGCCGCCGTGTCGATCGTGTCAGGTGCGCGCATCCAGAAGGATGACCCGCCAAAGCTGCCGGCCGAGGCCACGGCAAGGCCGCACTCCCGGATCGCGTCATCCATCGCCTGCCTGCGGCGACGGAACGTCTGCTTCATCCGATGCACCTGGGCATCATAATGGCCGAGCGACAGAAAATAGCCCGCCGTGCGCTGCACATGCCCGGGCGGATGGCGCAGCACCGCCACGCGCAGCGCACGCGCTTCGCGGATGAAACTTTCCGGCCCGACGAGCCAACCCAGCCGCAATCCCGGAAAGATCGATTTGGAGAACGAGCCCGCATGGATCACGCGCCCTTCGCGATCAAGCGATTTGAGCGAGGGTGATGCCGGGGAAAGATAGCTCATCTCGAACTCGTAATCATCCTCGACGACAACGAAATCACGCTGCGAGGCTGCCTCGAGCAGGGCCATGCGCCGGGCGAGCGGCATCGTCGCATTGGTCGGGCTGTGGTGGCTCGGCGCGGCAAAGACGACGTCGACCCGGTGGGGCAAGGCATCGGGCGGCAGACCCTCGGCATCGACCTCCACCTGGCGCACCCGACAGCGGGTCTGCTGAAGGATCGCCCGCAAGCCGGGGTAGACCGGGTTTTCCAGCACCGCCCTGCGCCCGGGCCCCAGCAGCACCTGCGCGGCCAGCCACAGCCCGTTCTGCGCCCCCATGGTGATAAGAACCTCGGTTTCGCGCGCGACGATGCCGCGTCGGGGCAGGATGTTGCGGCGGATGTATTCGATGAGCAGAGGATCGTCCCGTTCCTGCCAGTCATCGGTCAGCGCCTCGAAATCCCGCTTCCCAAGCGCCCGGATCGCGCAGAGCCGCCAGTTCTGGTGATCGAACAGGCTCGCGTCCGCCTGCCCGTAGATGAAGGGAAACGGATAGCTGCGCCAGTCGGCGGGTTTCGTGACGCTGACCGCCGACGAATGCCGCCACCCGGTCAGCGCGCCATAATCCACCGCCTCGGCACCCTGCCGTTCCGGAGGAGCCACTTCCGGGCCACGCGGCGCGCCGTCGGAAACGAAGTAACCCGACCGCCCCCGCGCAGACAGCCAGTCCTGCGCCACCAGATCGCTGTAGGCCAGCGTCACGGTGATGCGGCTGATCCCCAGATGCGAAGCCAGCCCCCGACTGGAGGGCATCTTGTCACCGGGGCGGAACCGCCCGGCCAGGATGCCATCCGCCACCATTGCCCGGATCTGCTGCTGCAAGCTTCCCGGCGCGCCGGGGGTCAGGAAGAAGGCTTCGCGCGGGACGGGCATTCTGGCACCATCAGAAGACTTTGACTGGCTCCATTGGGCCGCATCGCATCGCCCCGCGTCAAGGGCATGCTTGCCTGCCGCTCCGCCGTCAGGGCTTCGCGCGCAGGGCGGAACCGATCTCGGTTCGCGGCGGCCGTGAAGCCATCGCTCCCTGCTGCTATGATCCCGACTCAGTCGACATCGTCGCTGCGACCGATCTGAAGCAAGGAGGCAACCGGATGAATCCCTGGACAATCGTTTTTGCGTTTTCTATTGCAGGACAAGGCATTGCACAGGAACTTGATGCCAAGGCAGGTCGCGACCTGTATCTTGCGCATTGTTGGCAGTGTCACGGACAGGACGCCAAGGGCAACGGGCCCATGGCGGAAATGCTTGCCATCGCGACCCCGGATCTGACCCGGCTCGCAAGCAGAAACAACGGCGTTTTCCCGGTGGAGAAGGTGGCCCGGCAGATCGACGGGCGTGACGCCTTGCTGGCGCACGGCGGCGAAATGCCGATCTTCGGGCCATTCCTCGACACCGGAAAGGCGGTCGCCCTCCGGCTGCCAAGCGGACAACCCCTGATGACCGGCCTGCCGCTTGCAAACGTGATCGTCTATCTCGAATTGATCCAGACCGAGTAGCGCATCTTTCGCAAGGGGTGAGGGTCGGGGCGAGGGCGGGCGTGCGGTGCCCGATGGCAACGCCTGCCCCGACCGGCGAGACTGCCGTTGTCCTGCCAGCAAAGGGGAGGCGGGATCGCACGCCGCGATCCCGCCCAGGACAGCGCAAAGGGCCCCGGCTAATGGGCCGCCACGCCTTGTGCCGCAGGAACAATGTTGTGGTTGACCCGGAACAGGTTGTGCGGATCGTACTTGGTCTTGATCGCGCGCAGCCTTTCCATGTTCGAGCCATAGGCCTCGACCAGACGTCCCGGTTCGTCGTCAGGCACGAAGTTTACATACACACTGCCGGCCGAGAACGGCTTTGTGCGTTCAAAGACATCTCTGGCCCAAGCGATGCATGCCTTGTCCCTGGATTTGTCCTGCCAGCGCGTATGCACGTTCATGACGAAATGAGCATTGCGTTGTGGAAAGGCGGTCGCGTCGCTTGCGACACGGGACATTGCCCCGCCCACATGGGCTATGAAGATTTCGCATTCAGGGTCCGGCAACTGGCCGGCTGCATCCAGAATGACAGCGATCGCCCGATCACTGAGGTCAACGAAGTCGTGACTTTTCCAGTAGTTGCGCGCGCCGGGCGTCAGCAGCGGGTCGAATGCGGCCTGCCAGCCGGAAAACGGGTGGGGGGCGATGACGTCGGCAATCGGGGTGCCAAGCGATCGAAGCTCGCGCATCGCGGCCTCTCCCGCGTCCAGGCTTCCCGTATGGCAGGCAGCAAAGATCAGCACTTCCCGGCCATGCCAGTCTGCGGGCAGGAAAGGCAGTGGCGGCGCTTTGCGCAAGACAGACCAGACCGTCAGCTCGTCGGGCGCCTTGTTGCAGATGCGCCTGAAGTCCCGCAACAGTTCGGGCGCCGCCTCGATCGGGTGGACGACAAGACCCGACATCACCTCGGGACCGATCGGATGCGCCCCGAACTCGAAGGACGCGACCACGCCGAAGTTGCCGCCGCCACCTCGAATGGCCCAGAACAGATCCGGGTTCTGGTTCGCATTCGCCTTTCTGAGCTTTCCATCTGCCGTGACGATGTCCACCGACAGAAGGTTGTCGATCGTCATCCCGAACTTGCGCGTGATCCACCCGAAACCGCCGCCCAGCGTCAGCCCGGCAATTCCGGTTGTCGAATTGACCCCTGAGGGCACCGCAAGCCCGTAAAGCTGGGTCTCGCGATCGACATCGCCAAGCAAAGCTCCGGGGTCGACCTGAACGATCCGGCGGGCTTCGTCCACATGGACCGACCGCATGTTCGACAGATCGAGTTGCAAGGCGCCGTCTGCAACTGCCAGGCCGGCGATCTGATGACCACCGGCCCGCACGGCCAGCAGCAGGTCGTTGTCGCGCGCAAAATCGACGGCCGCCTGGATGTCGGCTGTTCCCTGGGCGCGAATGACGAGGCCGGGGGTTCTGTCGATCATGCCGTTCCAGAGGCTTCGCGCATGTTCGAAACCATCTTCTCCCGCTCTGATCACCTGGCCTCTGATGCGGGACGAAAGTGTGGAGATTGCCTCCTCGTCGATCCGGTGCGAGTCTCCGTTCAGTCCGCGTAGCGTTACAGACATGATGTATCCTTTCGTTTTCATGGACCCGACCAGCGTGCCCCGCATCGACGAATCGCGATAGTGGCGGGACTGGACCTGGCGGTCCAGTTTCTGGACTATCGTTGCGGCTTCCCCGCCGTGTTATTGTGAAGCTGCCCAACCGGGTCTTGTCCGGTCAGGAACATCAGGGAGGGGTAGACCATGGCACACGCGGGATACGGGCAATTCTGTCCGGTCGCGATGGCGGCGGAAATATTGTGTACCCGATGGACGCTGCTTGTGATCCGGGAAATGATTGCCGGTTCTTCGAGGTTCAACGATCTGCAAAGGGGCGTTCCCAAGATGTCCCGAACGCTTCTGTCACAACGCCTGAAGGAACTCGAAGAACACGGTGTGGTGGAGCGCAGGGTCATCTCGCATGACCACAACCTCCACGATTATCACCTCACGCCGTCGGGCCGGGATCTGGTGCCGGTCGTCGAAGCCCTCGGGATCTGGGGGCAAAAATGGGTTGAGTCACACCTGACCCTGGGGAACCTCGATGCGTCGCTCCTGATGTGGGACATGCGTCGCAACCTCGATCCCACCCCGCTGCCGAACCGGCAGGTCGTGGTCCAATTCAGTTTCTCTGATATCGCCCCCGGCAAGGGCACGTTCTGGCTGGTCGTCGATCCCACCGGCAAGGTCGATCTGTGCAGCACCGATCCGGGCTTCGACGTCAATCTGTTCGTTGCAACGGATCTGCGCACGATGACCGCGATCTGGATGGGCATCACGACCGTCGTCAGGTCCGGCGACAAGATCCAGTTCGAGGGGGAACGGGGCATTGCCGCAAGCATGCAGACCTGGCTTGGACTAAGCCCGTTTGCGGCGCAGCAGCGACTTGCCTCGTGACAAGAACGGGAACCGCGACCACATCCTGCGCAAGGCTCAGCTTGCGGTCGCAACCCCGAACCGCGCGGTCGCACCATCGCACCGATAGGTCGAAATCATCGGATAGGGGTCGGCGGCGAGGCCGTCGACCGCCGCGATGATCGCGTCGGCCTTGGCATCAGTTGCGATCGCGCTGAGGTTCAGCCTGGTCCATCCCGGCTTCAGATCCTCGCTGCCCGAAAGGATGGCCCCGCGCAACGCGTCCGATTGCTGCCGATCTATGCCGAGCAGTCGATGCGCATAGGGCCCCGCACAGGCACATCCGCCCCGGGCCTGAACCCCATGACAATCCGACAGCATCCGGGTGAAGAGTTGCTGATGGATCCACTTTCCACTGCGCGCATCCTTCACCCGCAGCGAGAAGATCGGCAGCTTTCGGCTGGCATCGGGATTGCCGAGCACCTCGATGTTGGGGTTCCGTGACCAGACCCGCAATGCGCGCCGACGCAGCCTTTCGTGCCGATCATCGAGGAACGCCTGCCCGATTGCGTCCTTCACCAGAAAACAGAGGGCCGCCCGAATGTCGCCGATGACATCCGGCGTTCCTGCCTCTTCGCGCGCGACGACGTCTTCGGAATAATCCTGCGCCCAGGGCGAGACGAAACGGACAGTCCCGCCGCCTGCGACCACCGGTCGGGTCCGCGCCACGGCGGCCTTGCGCAGGATCATCACGCCCGATGCCCCCGGCCCACCGATGAACTTGTGCGCCGAAAGGACAACCGCGTCCTTTTCAGCATCGCTTCCGCGCTTCATGTCGATCGGAAGGTAGGGCGCGCCTCCGGCATAATCCCAGACCGCGAGTGCCTTGTGGCGCTTCAAGAGCCGCGTCACGGCATCGGTATCGGTGACGATGCCCGTCACGTTCGAGGCCACAGAAAATGCCCCGATCTTGAGCGTGTCCGGACCGGCCGCGACAAGGGCCGCTTCGAGTTCGGCAAGATCGGGCCCGCCGGCCGGCGCCTCGCCGATCTCGATCACCCGCGCACCGCTTTCGCGCCAGGGCAGGATGTTGGAGTGATGTTCGTATGGACCGATGAACACGCTCGCCCCGCGACCCGTGCTCAGGGCCTCGGGGATACCGAGCAGGGCAACCAGTCGATTGAGGCCCGCCGTGGCGCCGGAACCGGCAAAGACGGTGGCAAAGCTTTCGTCGGCACCGCACAGACGCGCGATGATCGCGCGCGCTTCGGCACGCATCCGGGTCATCTGGCCGCCGCAGAACGACGCCTCGGTATGGCTGTTCGCGTAGTGGGGCAAGATGTTCTCCATCACGAACTGCTCGACCTGACGCAGGGCGCGCCCCGAGGCGACGTAATCCGCATAGATCAGCCTGCGCGGACCGAAGGGCCCCGGGATTTCGATGCCTTCGCCGATCAGGCCTTCGCGAATACGGGCGATGCGATTGGTTCCGGCGAGATCTGAGGCAAACCGGGAAAAATGTCCGCAATCAGGGCTGAGGTGCATGGAATAGCTCATTGTTGCCAGGGCGTGGTTCCAGAGATCATATGACAATTCGGATGGTGAAAAATCATCAGATTTCATGCAGAATTGTCACCATATTGGGTCATTTGATCTATAGAGGGTGGCAAATGGACCAGATTGATCGACGGATACTTCGGGCGTTGCAGCGGGATGGCGCAGTGTCGCAACGTGAGCTCGCCGATCAGGTCGGCCTTTCGCAGAACGCCTGCTGGCGGCGCCTGAAGGCATTGAACGCGTCGGGGCTGATCAAGGGCCAGACGATCCGGATCGACGCGGATCGCGTCGGGCTCGGCCTGACGGTCTTCGTGATGATCCGCACCAGGCACCATTCGAGCGAGTGGCTTGCGACCTTCAGAAAGGAGGTTTCGGGCGTCGAGAACGTGATCGATTTCTACCGGATCGCGGGCGACTACGACTACATGCTGAAGGTCGTTGCGGCGGACATGAACGATTTCGACCGCGTCTATCAGCGTCTGATCGCCAAGGTGGAGCTTGAGACAGTGACATCCTACATCACGATGGAGGCGATCGTGAACAACCGCGATCTGCCGGTCTAGCGCCGTCGCGTCTCGATGTGGTCGCGAAGGATGCTCACCGGCAAGAGCGCGTTGGGAGCATAGCGCAACAGCCGGTGTCCGCGGATCGGGGCAATCGCGGAGGACGGAATGGCAAGCGCCTCTATCGGCTTGCCCGTCGCCCAATCGGCCAGAACAGCACCGGCACCCGTCGAAAGGGCGATGCCCCTGCCGTTGCAGGCGGTGACAGCGACAAGTCCCGGCGCGACGGAAAAGATCCTTGGCAGAAACCCCGGCACCACGGCGGCAAGGCCGGACCACGCGTAGGCGATCGCAGGAAGATCCGGCAGATCGAGGCGCAGCGCCATGCGGGCATGAAGCGCGCGCGGAACGCGCCGCGCCGCGCCGGGGCCGACCACATGCATGCCTCCGGTGATCAACCGGTTCTCCGCGTCGAACCGATAGGTGAACAGATTGCGGCGCGTATCGGCGACCCCCTGCCCGAGCGGCACCAGCCGCTGGCGGACCTCGGGCGGCAGAGGGTGGGTTGCGATCTGGAAGACGCGCAACGGGAAGAAGCTTTGCGCGAGCCCGCGAACGAGCGCGCCGGAATAGGCGTTGGTGGCCAGGATCACGCGTCTGGCGGCGACGGTCGAGCGGGCCGTGCTCGCGGCCCAGTCCGACCCCGCCGACGCAATCGCCTCGACCCGCGCGCCTTCGAAAATTCTGGCCCCCGCCTTCTCTGCGGCATCAGCCAGCCCTCGGGCGAAGCGCACCGGGTTCAGCACCCCGCCCGAACGGTCGATCCACCCCCCCAACCCTCCGCGCATGCCGGTCAGCCGTTCCGCCATGGCGGCATCCAGCGCCTCGGCCGGGCGCCCCAGTGCCGCCCATTGCGCGGCCCGCGCATGGGTGCGCGCGAGCGCTTGCGGCGTCGCGGCCACCTGGATCCAGCCCTGGCGCACGGCATCGCAGGCGATCGCATGCCGGGCAATCAGGTCAAAAACGAGATCGCCCGCGCCGCAGGCGAACCGGACGAGCCTTTCGCCCCGCTCGCGCCCGAGCCGGGCTATAACCATGTCCGGATCGACCTTGGCAAAATTCGGAACGACGAAGCCGGCGTTCCGCCCGGTCGCGCCCCAGGCGATGCGATGCGCCTCCAGCACGATCACCGACTGGCCCGCCTCGGCAGCATGCAGGGCGGCTGACAGGCCGGTGAACCCGCCGCCGATCACCAGGACGTCGCACGCGTGCCGCCCCGTCGGCGCGGGCCGTGGCACGGACCGCCCTGAAACGGCATGCCAGAGCGTTTCGGGCGCATGGTCGGTCATCGCCGGGTCCGACCGCCGCCAAAGAAGCCCTGGGGCCGGGCGAGAAGGATGACGCACAGCATCAAGCCGATCGCCACGATCTGGAGCGAGGCCGTTCGCGCCTGCCAGGCGCCGGGCACGATGGCACTGGCCAGGGCCCCCGCCCCGACCCAGATCGCCCAGACCGTGACAGCCCCGGCGAGCGCACCGCGGTTCGAACCCGACCCGCCGACCATCAACATGGCCCAGACCTGAAAGGTGAGCGTGGGAAGATAGCTGTCGGGCGAGACAAAGCCGATGAAATGGGCCTGCACCGCACCCGCCAGACCCATGATCGCGCCGCCGGCCGCAAAGGCCTGGACACGATAGGACCGGGCATTCTTGCCCAGCGAGATCGCCGCCCGTTCATCCTCGCGAAGCGCGCGCAACGCGCGGCCCCAGGGGCTTCGCGACAGATGCTGCAAGGCGAGATAGAGCGCCAGCGTCACCCCGGCGATGACACCGAGGTTCGAGAAGTTGAAGAGCACCGGATGTTCCGCGAGGTTCGCGAACGGGCGGGGGATGAAGGCCACGCCGAATGGGCCGCCGGTAAGCCCTTCGGCGTTCAGTGCAATCAGGTGAACGACGACGGCAACGCCGAACGTGGTGATGGCGAGGTAGTCGGCCTTCAGCCGCAGCGTGGCGATGCCGGTCAGTGCCGCGGCGAGCGCCGCGAAAGCCATGGCCGCGAGCCATCCCGCGGCAATCGGCAGGCCAAAGCCGCCGATCCGGTCGGCAGCTTCGGGTGTGGTCAGAATGGCCGAGGTATAGGCCCCGATCGCCACAAAACCGGCGATGCCCACGTTGAACAGACCGGTCAGGCCCCATTGCAGGTTCAGGCCCAGCGTGATGATGCCAAAGATCAACGCCGTCGAAAGGAAGAAGGCCCCATATCCCAGAAGATCGATCATCGTTCTGCCTTCCCGAAAAGACCGAAGGGGCGCAGCACAAGCACCGCCATCAGGATCACGAAGGCGACCGCCGCCCGCCATTCCGCGCCAACGAACTGGACCGTCGCCGCCTGCGACAGACCGATGATCAGCCCGCCAAGGACCGCCCCGGGGATCGAACCGATCCCACCGAGGATCGCCGCCGCAAACATCGGCAACAACAGGTCGAGCCCCATCAGTGGCCTGATCTGTACCAGAACGCCGACCATGATGCCGGCCGCGCAGGCAAGCGCCCCGCCCAGCATCCAGGTCGCGCGAACCACCCGCGATACGTCGATCCCGGCGACCTGCGCAAGCGCGGGGTTCTGGCTGACCGCCCGCATTTCCCGCCCCATTCTGCTCTGCGTCATGAACTGGTGCATGAGAGTCACCAGAACGGCCGTCATCGCGAGCAGCACGATCTGGTCCGGCGTCACCTTGATGCCCGCACCGACCGGCCGCGCCATCTGGATCGCCCGGCTGAAATACTCCGGACGTGAGGTGAACGCGAATTCCAGCAGGCTGCGGAGCACGAGCGATGCGCCGAAACTGGCCATGACGACGATGATCGCCTGCCCCCGCGCCCGGAGCCTGGCAAACAGCATCCAGTCGAGCGCCAGCGCCATCCCCCCGGTCAGCACCATTGCGGCCAGGCCGGCCAGGATCAGCGGCCAGCCGAACGACAGTGCGCCGATCGGCGCCGTGCCTCCGGCCATGGCGCCGATGGCGCCCGCAATCGTCAGCGTCGCATAGGCCCCCCAGGCCAGAAAGTCGCCATGCGCGAAATTGGAAAATCGCAGGATCGAATAGGTCAGCGTCACGCCGATGGCACCCAGGCCGATCATCGAACCGGCAATAAGTCCGTCGAGCACGAATTGCAGGGTCATCGGGCATCCCTTGTCTGTCCGAGGTAAAGCTCCGCGATCAACGGGTCGCCCCAAAGACTGGCCGCCGGCCCTTCGTGCGCCACATGCCCTTCGACCAGGACGTAGGCCCGGTCGCCGATCGCAAGCGCGGCGCGGGCGTTCTGTTCCACCAGAACGATGGTCAGGCCTTCGCGGCGGATTTCGGCGAGCCGTGCAAAAACCATCTCGACGAACTTGGGCGAAAGGCCGGCGGAAGGCTCGTCAAGCATCAGGACGCGCGGATGCACGATCAGTGCCCGCGCGACGGCGAGCATCTGTCTCTGCCCGCCCGACAGGCTGCCTGCCGCGAGTCCGCGCTGGCGCGCAAGATCGGGAAACATCGCGAACATCTCATCCATGCGGGCGCTTGCAAGTCGCCGCGGCAGGAAACCCGCCGCCACAAGCAGGTTCTCGGCGACCGTCATTTGCGCAAACACGTTCTCGGTCTGGGGCACGAAGGCAAGGCCGCGATGAACCATGCGGTGGGCGGGTGTGGCGGTGATGTCTTCGGCGTCAAGCAGAACCTGTCCTTCAAAGATCGGAACGATCCCGGCTATAGCCTTGATCAGGCTTGATTTTCCGGCGCCGTTCGGCCCGAGGATCACCACGATTTCCGCCGTTGCGGCATGGATGGAGGCATCGCGGACAATCGCCAGACCGGGTTCGTATCCTGCGCTGAGCCCGCGGACGGCCAGGATCGGAGACGTCATCCGCCGCCCCCCAGATAGGCCTCGATCACCCTGGGATCGCGCGCGACCTGATCCGGCGAACCTTCGGCCAGCAGCGCCCCGGAGGCCATCACCAGAACCCGGTGACACAGTCGCGTCACCATGTCGATGTTGTGCTCGATCAACACGAAACTCACGCCCTGCCCGTTGATCGCACGGATACGCGCGATGATGACTTCGAGCAGGGTGGCGTTCACGCCGGCCGCAGGTTCATCCAGCAGGATCACGCGCGGATCGGCCATCATCACACGCGCGATCTCGAGCAGTTTCCTCTGGCCGCCCGACAGAACCCGTGCCGGTTCCTCCGCCAGTCGTGTCAGCGCCACGACATCGAGAAGGGCGCGCGCCTTTTCATGCGCCAGACGCTCCTCTGCGCGAACGCGGCCCGGGCGCGTGAAGTTCGACCAGAACCGCTCGCCGGTCTGGTTCTGGCGGGCGATCAGCATATTGTCTATCAGCGACAGTTCAGGAAATGGACGCGGTATCTGAAAGGTGCGCCCGAGGCCCCGCGCGAGACGGGCGTGGGCCGGTTCGCCAGAGACATCCGTGCCGAACAGGGCGATCTGGCCGTCACTTGGTGCGACCGATCCGGCCAGCAGGTCGAACATCGTCGTCTTGCCCGCACCGTTCGGCCCGATCAGCCCCAGGATTTCGCCGGGTGCCACGGCAAGCGACATCCGATCGACGGCCACGACACCCCCGAAACGCCGGGTCACCGATCTTGCTTCCAGAACGGGCGCATCCACGGGCGTCGCACTCCGCTTAGTGATGTGTGATCACACTTGATTTGATCACGGTAAGCAGGCCTAATTCGACGCGCAAGCCGATTCCTTTCGAACCGAGGCACGCCCGCTGCATGACCGCCCACGCACGCCATCCCGGCCTTGCCCTTGCGCCCGTCGGGCGTGAGACGGTGCAGGACAGGGTCTACTCGGAACTCCGTCGTGCGCTGATCGGCGGCGTCTTCGCGCCCGGGCAGGTGCTGACGATCCGCAGCCTCGCCGATGCCTTGATGACCTCGACCATGCCGGTGCGCGAGGCTCTTGGCCGACTGATCACCGAGCAGGCGCTGGAGGCGTTGCCGAACCGCACCGTCCGGGTGCCGTCCGTGACCCTGGCCCGGATCGAGGATCTGCTTCACGCCCGCATCCTGATCGAGGGCGAGGCGGTGGAGCGCGCGGCCGCGCGCGTCACGCCAGACCTGCTGACCACCATCCGGCAGACGATCGAGGATTGGGCCGCCCTTTCCGCAGGCAACGGTCCCGAAAAGGTCGATCGCGAGGCGGCCCTGAACCGCGCCTTTCATTTCGAGATCTACAATGCCTGCGGCTCGGCCGTGCTGATCCCGATGATCGAAAGCCTCTGGCTGCAATCGGGTCCATGCACGCGCGCCTCGATCCTTGCCTTCGCCGAGGCCGGCGAACGCGACGCGGAACGCTTTCATCTCGCCATGCTCGACGCGCTTTCGGCCGGCGACGGCCCGCGCGCACGCGCCGCGCTGGTCGCCGACATCAGCCGCCCCTTCGCGTTCCTGCGCAACAAGCTCATCACGGACGGAGAAGCGCCATGACCCAGATGATCCGGATCGCCGACGCCAGATCGGGCCTTTCGATAGGGGCGGAACTGCTGGCCGCAAAGGCCCCCGCCAATGCCGACTTCCTCTGGCGCTATCTGGAAATCCCGCGGGTGGTGCCGGGAATTCACGCGATGTGGACCGGCCCCGAGATTTCGTGCCCCATTCCGCCGTCGCATCTTGCGCAGGCGGACTGGGCCGTGCCGCTGCCGCCCGAGAATGCGACCTTGCACCCGCAACCGGGCGATGTGGTTCTTGCCTATGTGCCGCCCCGCGTGTGGGGCGGAAACCCCGATCCGATCTTCGATATCGGCCTGTTCTATGGGCCGGGGGCGCGCATGTTGTTTCCGATCGGCTGGATCGCGGGCAGCGTGGTGGCCCAGGTCCGCCCGGAGGATCGCGAGGCGCTTGCAGGCGGTTGCGGCCGCATCCGACAGAGCGGCGCCTGCGAGATCACCTTCACCCGGGACATCGCGCCATGAGCGACGAATTCGAGCTTTACGACCTGCGCGTGGAAATCGTGGCGCCGCCCGGCGCGAAACTCTACTGCGGCAATCACGGCGACTGGTTCGAATTGCGGGGCGAGCAATTGCACCTTCCGCCGGGACAGAGCTTCTCGATCTATTCGCTGGCGGCAATCCTGCCGCTGTTGCCCGCCAAGCAGCGCGTCACCCATCCGAACGACTGGATGACCTCGGATGCCGAGGTCGCCTGCCCCGATCCGAATTGCCCGTCGCGGTTGCGGATCACGCGCATTGCCAGGCGTCGCTTCTCGCATGCGCAAACAACCGCCGTGCCATTGCCCGAGGGGCCCGCGCCATGATGCCGACCATCAGCCTCAGACCGGGATATGACATTTCCCGTGTGATCCGGGGCGGCTGGCAACTCGCCGGCGGACACGGCCCCGTCGACCGGGCAGAGACGATCGGCGACATGATCGCCTTTGCCCAAGCCGGCATCACGACATTCGACTGCGCCGATATCTATACCGGCGTCGAGGATCTGATCGGGGCGTTCCGCACCGAATACGCGCGCAGCCATGGCGCCGAGGCCGTGGCGCGCGTGAAGGTCCAGACCAAATGCGTGCCCGACCTCGAAGACCTCGCGACTTTGGGACGAGGCGATATTCGGCGGATCGTCGAGACGTCGCTGCGCAGACTGCGGACGGACCGGCTCGACCTGGTGCAATTCCATTGGTGGGACTACGCGGTGCCGGGGTATCTCGACGCCGCCGGATGGCTGGACGACTTGCGCCGCGAGGGCAAGATCGCCCATATCGGCGGAACGAACTTTGACACCCCGCACGCGCAAGAGATCATCGCCGCGGGCATCCCGCTCGTTTCGATGCAGGTGCAATACAGCCTGATCGACGCCCGGCCCGAAAGGCAGATGGTGCAGGCGGCGCTCGCCGCGGACATGCACCTGTTTGCGTTCGGATCGGTGGCTGGCGGCTTTCTCTCGGACCGGTGGCTGGGCAAACCAGAGCCGCGCGCCCCGCTCGAGAACAGGTCGCTGACCAAATACAAGCTGATCATCGACGATTTCGGGGGCTGGGAGGCGTTTCAGGCGCTGTTGCGGGGTCTTGGGGTCATTGCGGCGCGCCATGGCACCGACATCGCGACCGTCGCCAGCGCCGCAATCCTGGCGCGACCGGCGGTGGCCGCGGTGATCGTCGGGGCCCGCAACCGCGCGCATCTCGCACAGAACCTGAAGATCGGGTCGCTTCGGCTGTCCGCGCAGGACCACGCCGAGATCGCCGCTCTCAGGGGCCGGGTGCCCGAGGGCGACTGCTATGCGCTCGAGCGTGACCGCGACGGGCGTCACGGCCAGATCATCAAGTACAATCTGAACAAGGCATCCTGACCACGCCCAAGCTGCCGGACAGGCCTGGCCCGGCGGCTCCACCCAAGAACAGGTTCACATCCGCAAACAACAGAGAGAGAGGTCTGCAATGAAAACGTCCCTCATCGCCTGGCTGTCCGTGCTGGCGCTCGTGCCCGTCACCGCTTCCGCCTGTGACATCAGTATCGGCCTGGTCCTGGAACTGACCGGCGAGGCCGGCGAATACGGCCAGGCCGGCGCGAAATCGGTCGAAATGGCGTTCCGCGACCTGAACGACGCCGGCGGCGTCGCGGGTTGCAGCCTGAAGACCGACACCCGCGACAGCCAGACACAGGCCAACATAGCGGTCGATGCCGCGACCCAACTCGTCCAGGTCGCCAAGGTGCCCGCGATCATCGGCGGCATCATCTCTCCGATGTCGATCCCGATCCTGACCTCGGTAACCGCCCCAGCCCGTATCCTGCAAGTCTCGCCCGCGTCCTCTTCACCCACACTCACCGCACTCGGGCGCGACGGAAAGACCAACGGGGTGTTTTTCCGCACCATCACCTCGGATGCGCTCCAGGGCGTCGCGGCCGCGAAGTTCGCCATTGACCAGGGCATGAAGCGCATCGTCATCATCCATCAGAACAACGATTTCGGCGTCAATCTCGTCAAGGAGTTCTCCGACCCCTACACCGCCCTCGGCGGCGAGGTCATTTCCGTCACGCCCTACAACAGCAAGCAATCGAGCTATGCCTCGGAAGTGACGGCGGCGATGGCGGGCGAGCCGGACGCGCTCTACCTCATCAGTGATCCGGTCGATGGGGCCACCATCGCGCGGACATGGATTTCGCAGGGTGGCGTCCAGAAGTTCCTGCTGAATGACGGGATGAACAGCCAGGACTTCATCGACAGTGTGGGCAAGGACTATCTCGGCGATGCGTTCGGAACATCGTCCGGCACCAATCCGACGCCTTCGACCGAGTATTTCAACGCGAACTATCAGGCATTCTCGGGCATCGACCCTGCCGCCCCGGCGGCCGACCGGTCCTACGATGCCGGGGCGCTGGTGGGGCTGGCCGTGGCCATCGCAGGCGGTCCGGACGCGGCCAAACTGCCCGAGGCGATCCGCAAGGCGGTCGATCCGGACGGCGAGGTGATCCATGCCGGAAAGGACGAATTCGCAAAGGCGCTCGCGTTGATCGCCGACGGCAAGCCGATCCGCTACGAGGGCGTCATCGGACCGGTCAACTTCGACCAGTATGGCGACATTTCCGGTCCGTTCCGGCTGTGGCAGATCGTCGATGGCGTGGTGACGACGGTGGGCGAGATGACGCCCGCCGATGTCGACGCGATCAAGGCCAAGCTCCAGTAGCGCGGTCCGGATCGCCCGGGGCGCCGTGCAACCGGCGGCGCCCCGACCACGACCGTCCAGCCTATTGTTCGCGGAACGCCCGCGACATGCTGTCGGCGATCGGCTTGGTGATGTATTGGGCAAAGGTCCGCTCGGCGGTCTGGATCATCACCTCGGCCGGCATCCCCGGCGTCGGGGTAAAGCCGTGGACGCGGCGCAGTTCCTTCGGATCGAGGGTGATGCGGGCGATATAGACCTCGCGCGGGACGTTGTTGGTGACATCCGTGATCGCGTCGGCCGAGACATAGCCGACATGGCCGTTCAGAACCGGCGTGGTCCTCTGGTTCAGGGCAACAAGGCGGATGGTGGCCTTCTGGCCCAGTTTCAGGCTGTCGATATCGCCCCGCAGGATCATCGTCTCGATCAGCAGCGGCGCATCGGCCGGCAGGATTTCGGCGATCGGGCGCCCGGTTTCGATCACGCCGCCCGGCGTGTGATAGTAGAAGACGGACCACGGTGCCCGACACCGGGGCCAGAACATTCGTCCGGGCCAGCACATTGGCCGATTTCCGGGCCTGCTCGCGGATGCTCTCCAGTTCCGCCTGGATGGCCTGCAACTCGCCCAGCGCGGCGAGGCTGTATTCATCGCGGGTCTTGTGGATCTGCGTCTCGTATTTCGACCGCATTTCGGCCATTTCGTTGATCTCGGCCTCCATCCGGCCGACCTGGCCTTCCGCCTCGATGATCGTGCGGCGCAGGACCAGAACCTCGTTCTGGCGGATCAGACCCGTCTTGAGCAGATCCTCCTTTGTGGCGAGTTCCTCGGCCAGAAGGTCCATCTGGCGCCGAAGGGAGTCGAGCTGGATCGCATAGCCACGCGACCGGACGTCGATCGCGTCGATGTTGCGCGCGATCAGTTCGATGTCGTTCGACAGGCCTGACTTCGTGACCGCGAAGGCCAGCCGCTGGCTGTCGAGGATCACTGCCACCTCGGGATTGCCCTGGGCCTCGATCAGGTTCTCGGGAAAGACCAGTTCCGCCTTGCCCAGATGTTCCGCCATCAGCCGCGCCTCGGTTGCCTCGAGGCGCAAGCGGCGCAGGTAGAGTTCCTGATCATTGGCCAACGCAAGCGTCTGGTCGAGCGACAGCATGACCTGGCCCTTGGCCACCGTATCGCCCTCCTTGACGAGGATGCGTTCGATGATCCCGCCCTCGAGGTGCTGCACGATCTTGTTTTCGCCGGTCGCGACAAAGCTGCCCTGCGAGATCACGGCTGCCGCAAGCGGTGCCCGGAACGCCCATAGCCCGAACCCGCCAAAGGCGACGGCCATCAGCACGACCCCGGCAAGGACGTGTCGGTTTATCGCGCGGGGCACCTTCGCGAACCAGTCCGCCTGCGCGGGGACGAGCGAACCTTCAGCCATTGGCGGGCGTGCCTCCCTGCGCGCGGCCGACCTGGCCCGGTTCCGGCTTCTTTTGCTGGCCAAGCTCGCTCAAGACCTTGTCGCGCTGCCCGAAGAGGGCGACCGTTCCCCCAGAGAGCAGCATGATCTTGTCGACAACATTCAGCAGAGACGGGCTTCTGCGTGATCACGACGACCGTGATCTTGGGCTGCGCGCGTGCTCGATCGCGCGCGCAAGCGCCTTGTCCCCCGAGGTGTCGAGGTTCGAGTTCGGCTCATCCAGCACGACGAGCCGCGGATCGCCGAAGAACGCCCTTGCCAGCGCGATGCGTTGCTTCTGCCCGCCCGAAAGCGGCGACCCGTCGGCCGCGACGAACGTCTCGTATCCCTGCGGCAGGGTGGCAATCATCTCGTGAACGTCGGCAAGCACGGCCGCCTCGTGGATCTCGCTCATCGGTGGCGTCCTGTCGCATCCGCCCGATGTTGTCCTTGATGGTCCCCGGAAACAGCTGCACGTCCTGCGGCAGATAGCCGATGTTCTCGCCGAACTGCCGCGGATCCCAGTTGCGCAGGTCCATCAGGTCGAGCCGGACGTTCCCCGAGGTCGGCAGGATCGAGCCGACGAGCATCTTGCCCAGCGTGGTCTTGCCCGCGCCCGAATTGCCGATGACGGCCAGCGTCTCACCGGGATTGAGCGAGAAGCTGATGCCGTTGAGGACAACCTGCTTCGTCCCGCCCGGAACGTAGAGCAGCCGTTCCACGTCGAGCCGGCCCTGCGGCTGCGGCAGGCGAAGGCGTCTCGAACTGAAGCTTCGCGGTCGTGTGGAGGACGCTGCGATCCGGCCGATAGGCGCACTGCGACAGGATGAAGGTGTTCCAGCCCTCGATCGAGCCTTCGATCGGGGCCAGCGCCCGCCCCGCGATGATCGAGGCCGCAATGACCATGCCGCCGGTGATCTGCCCTTCGAGCGCGAGGAACGCGCCCCAGCCGAGCATGGCGACCTGGGTCAGCATCCGGACCGCACGGGACACGGACGCGCTGACGATGTTGCGATCCTGCGCGCGGACCTGCGCCGTCAGCGAGGCCGCGGTGTCGCGCCCCCAGATCGTCACGGCCTCGGGGATCATCGCCATCGCATTGATGACCTGGCTGTTGCGGGTCATCGAGTCGAGATGCAGGTTGGCACGGCTGAGCGCGAGGTTGGCCTCTGCAAACGGCTGTCTTCGTGACCTGCTGGTTGACGAGCGCGATCGCCATCAGCACGAGCGCGGTGACCATGACGATCGTCCCGAGGTGCGGGTGCACAGGTAGATCGCGACGATGAACAGCGGCGCAAACGGGCACGTCGAGAAACGAGATCAACGTGCCCGAAACCAGAAAGCCGCGCAACCGCTGCAAGTCGCCCAGCGTCTGGTATTCCCGCCCCGACCCGTGCAGCGAGGCATGGGCGGCCGCGCTGAGGATCGGCGCGCCGAGCTGCACGGCGACCTCGACGGCGGTGCGCATCAGGATGAAGCGGCGCAGCGCGTCGAGAATGGCCTGAAGCACGACCGCCCCCCCGATCACGAGGGTAAGCATCACCAGCGTGTCGACCGAGCGGCTGGTCAGCACCCGATCGGAAATCTGGAACAGGTAGACCGGGATCGCCAGCACGAGGACGTTGGTGGCGCAGGTCAGGAGCATCACGAAGCTCAGGTTGCGGCGGACCGCGGCCATTCCCTTCCTCAGGTTCTCGCCAAAGTTTTCCGGGCCGATGCGCTTGTGAAAGCCCGCGCCTTTCCCGCCTCCACCACCACCGCCGCCACCGGGGGGTGGGGGCGGCCGCCGTGGAACCGGCTCTCCCGCCTTCGCCTCGATCGTCACGCCAAGGGCAGGTTCGCCCGATCCCTCGCGCAGCAGGGTATCGGGCGTCTCCTGCGGTTTGTCGGACGGATCGGGCGCCCTCGCCGTGACCGGAGCGGCGGCCGGCTCTGCGGCAGGAGCATCCGGAGGCGACCGTCGCATCGAGTCGTCAAGGCGCAATCTGCCAAGCCGACCCGCCCGGGCCCGCAGCGAGACGAACATGCTGGCGTCGCTGCCCTTGCCGTCCCAGCGCGGCGACGACGACGCCGCACCGTTGCGGGACGGGTTACGAAAGTCACTGTAATCGTTCAAAACTATGCCTCCAGCACGCGTGATGAAAATCAGGAAAGCAAGGTCTGCATCGGGTCCGATCCACCGGGGTGATCGTCGATCTGGTCGACCCAGCCGGCATCCGGATCGCGGACTTCGGTGATCATGTCATCGGCCAGGAAGGCCACAGCCCCAGTTCGCCAGTGCCGCCAGTCCGACGCCGACCGGCGCCGCGTCCGTGTGCCGAATCAGTTCCGCCTGGTAGATCAGCGCGTCGCTATAGACGTCCCCCCGACCATGACGGCCAGTCCTGCCCCGCCTCCACAATTCGCGCCGCGTTCAATTGCGCGTTCGACCCGGCAACCACGCTGATTCGGCGCCGACCCGCTCGGCGAGGTTCTGCATCGCAAGATCGAGCTGATCTAAATCCCCGAAGCACATCGATCTGTTCGACGAGGTTCAGCCGTGTCAGGTTGCCCTCGATGCGCAGCACCGACAGGAACTTCTCGCCCGCGAAGCGCGCGTCGTGGACCACGTCTTGCGCAAGATCGCGCACGCCGTTGGCAAGATCGTCAAGCGCGGACCTGAAGGAATCCTTCATCGCGATCACCGTGTCCGTGCTGGTCGCCTCGATCTCGGCCCTGTTCATCTGAAGATCGTCGGATGCGGACAGATCCGCCCCCGGCGGCACGGGCCCGGTTATGGTATCGCGGTCCAGAAGCACGTTGATCTGGCTGATCACGTTCATCGTGATCATGTCGCCACCCACAAGGATCAGGTCGTAGTCGTATCCGAACTCCAGGATCGAGGTGACGTTCGTCACGACGTTCTCGCCCAGCCCGATGTAGGTGTCGGCGCCGCTGATCTGGATTTCGGCACGGTCGAAGTCCGTGGCGAAGGTATATTGCTTGACCCAGTTCACCGATATCACGTCGCCCTTGACGTCGACGACGTTCCAACGGTCGGGAAAGGCGCCGCCGTGGACCGGAGCCGACACGCCGGGGTCCGAGGCGTCGGGCACGCATCACCGAGGCGGCATTCAGCGCGCGGGACACGGCCCCCCCTGCCGCCTGGACGTCATCGACGTCGTCCATCACGTTGACCTGGCTGATCACGTCCTGCCGGATCATGTCGCCCGCCACGGCGATCACCGGCGCGTCGACCCAACTCGTGACGATCCGGGTCTCGTTGATCGTCATGTTCGCCCCGGCGACAATCGCATGGCCGGCCGGGACGGCAAAGGGATTTGGCCCGGGGTCTGTCGCACCGTCCGGCAATGGCCAGTCCGCCTGCCTTGCGGCCGCATCCTCCTGCTGTTCGGTCCTGTGCAGGATGTAAGCGGGAAGGTGCTCCTCGAACACGGGCATTTCCGCCACCTGCTCGCCGTTCACCACCACCCCGTGCGCCTGCGACCCACGCAGCACCACTTCATCGGCGCCGGGCAAGCCCGAGGGAGCGACGGCGGACAGGAACTCTCGATAGGCAAGCGCGTCGGCGCCGTCCGGGACATGGCCGATGCCGAGCGGACCCTGATCGAGCGGAGCCAGCCGATCGGCAACCGCCGCGAGCTCTGCCAGCCTGGCGTGGTAGACGCCCGGCTCGACGAAACCGGCCTTGTTCCCGAAGATCAGAAGGTCATCATCCGTCAGGTCCGCCCGCTGATATGTATAGGTGTGGATCACGTTCGGGGCGGGCAGCAGGAACGCGGGTTCTGCCTTCAGGATCGTGATCTTGGCGGCACCACCCGGCGAACGCCCTCCGACCGCCCCGGGCAGGTCCGGCAAAGGGTCCGTGTCCTCTGCAAGGGGGGTGAAGGGGGCTGCGTTCGGCAGATCATCCAGACCGGGGGTCTGAGGTTCGACCGGAGGGGCAAGAAGCACCGCAGGTTTGTATTTGACACCCGGATCGAACCCCTCAAGCGCGTAGGGCGACCGGATCATCACGTCGAATTGGTCGATGGGCTGGGGGTCGTCCTCGGCGGCCTTTGCCGCCTTGAAAGCATCGTAGTCGATCCGCATCCGGTGTTCTTCCATCGTCACATGAAGAACCCCGATGAAATGGGCGACGACTTCGGTAATCGGATCAAGGGCCATGTCGTCCCTTACCTTGTCATGCGGAAGGTGATCCTTCCGTCGACTTCAAGATACCCCGGGGCCGGATCACCGGCCCCGGGGAAGCGTTCACCTGACGGGATCAGGACATGTCGTCGTCGCCGACCATCGACGAGGTCAGCGACCCGCCGACAACCGTCATGTCGACCGAGTTGCCAAGCACGTTGGCCCCCATGACGATGTTCTGGTTGAACGCGGTCAGGTCGATGGCCGCCGCCGCCGAGGCGTAGGATTGCCCCGAGACATAGCCGTCATCGCCGTTGCCCGAACCCCAGCTGCCGCCGCTGCCGCCTGCGCCGCCATCTCCGTTCATCGCCGTGCCACCGGCACCGCCGATCGCATCGCCGACAGAACCCGCGCCGCCGCTGGAGGAACCGCCATAGCCGTCGCCGGTGTTGCCGCCGGTCGCGGTTCCGGCGCCGCCATAGCCCGAGTTGCCACCGAGGACATCGGCCATGCCGGTGCCGGTCGAGGTGTTGGACGACATCGTGTCGGATGTGGCGTTGCCGCCATATCCGGCGATGGCATCGGCGAGCCCTTCTCCCGAAGCATCGAGCATGAAGTCGGACATCACATCCGAAGCTCCACCCGCGCCCGACGTGCCCGCCGCATCGCCTGTGCCCGTCCCCGAGCCGTCGGCCATTGAGCTGGCGTCACCGGCAGCGCCCGCGCCACCGGTCGCCCCGGCGTCACCGGAACCCGTCCCCGAGCCGTCGGCCATCGAGGTGGCGTCGTTCGTGCCACCCGCGCCGCCTGCGGCATCGGACGTGCCGGTTCCGGTGCCGTCGGCCGCCGAGTCCGAGGCAGCGTCGTTCGATCCGGCGCCGCCAGTGGCTCCGGCTTCACCGGTTCCGCTTCCGGTGCCGGTAGCGTCGGATGCGGCATCGTTCGTACCGCCGGCACCACTCGTTCCATCAGCAGATCCGGTGCCGGCATTGTCCGCCGCCGAATCCGATCCGGCGTCGTTCATGCCCAGGCCGCCGACAGCGTCGGCCATGCCCGTCCCGGTGCCCGTTCCGGTCCCGGGCCCCGAAGTGCCCGTTCCCTGTCCGCCCGGGCCGCCCGCCGACGACGCGGTGCCGGTGCCCGTTCCGGTGCCCGTGCCCGGTCCGGAACTTCCCGATCCCGTGCCGCCAGCCCCGGCTGCGGCGTCGGCCGCGCCGCTTCCGGTTCCGGTCGCGGTCGGATCGCCGGCCGTTGCGTCACCGCTGGCTGCGCCACTGCCGCCACCGGCACCCGAACTGTCGCCGTCGCCCGCACCGTTCGCGGACCCGCTGTTGCCGCCACTTCCGGTCGGGCCGCCTTCACCTTCGGCTTCGGTTTCCGCTTCGGCGCCGCCAAGACCGGCCCCCATGGCTACGGCATCGCCGCCGCTGCCACCTTCACCTTCGGCCTCGGACTCGCCTTCGCCACCGCCAATGCCGCCCGCCATCGCGCCGGAATCTCCGCCGCTTGCGCCTTCGCCTTCGGCCTCGGACTCACCTTCGCCCGATCCTTGACCGGAACCGGTCGCACCGGCATCGCCACCGCTTGCGTCTTCCGCTTCGGCTTCCGAGTCTGAGGAGGCATCACCCCGCACGTCCGACGAGGTGTCGACATCGCCGCCGTTGGCGTCTTCCGCCTCGGCGTCAGACCCGGCCAAGCCAGCGCCAAGCCCGGCCCCGGTCGCGCCGGCTGCGCCGCCGGTCGCGTCGCCATTCTCGGCTTCGGACTCGGACGTCGCATCCCCCGCACCTTCGGCGCTGGAGTCCGCATCACCGCCTGCGGCATCTTCCGCCTCGGCTTCCGATCCGGCAAGTCCGGCACCGAGGCCCGTGCCGGTCGCGCCGGCATCGCCACCGCTGCCGCCCTCGCCTTCGGCTTCCGATCCGGCAAGCCCGGCCCCAAGACCCGTGCCGGTTGCGTCGACATCGCCGCTGTCGCCACCCTCGCCTTCGGTTTCGGCTTCGCCTTCGCCGCTTCCAAGACCAAGTGCGATCGCGCCGCTATCGCCGCCGTCACCGCCGTCGGTCTCGCTCTCGGCGTCAGCTTCTCCGAGGCCCAGGCCAACACCAAGGCCGGTCGCGTCGCCGTTGTCGCCACCATCGCCACCCTCGGCATCGACTTCATCGTTGTCGCCGCTTTCGCCGCCCATGGCCATGGAGAAGCCGCCCTTGGCGTCGCCGCCTGCGGCACTTCCGCCATGCGCCGCCGCATCGCTGCCGCCGGCCGCGCCATCGGCACTTGTGCTGATGCCGTCCTCAGCCTTGGCGAAACCGCCTCTCGCGTCCCCGTTCTGGGTGAAGGTGCCGCCATTGCTGACCGAGGGATTCCACAGGTTGTCGTTGTCGACGAGGTTGTTGGACTGGGTGTTCACAACGCCCGCGTCGTTGCCCTCGCCAAAGCTCGCGCCACCCAGCGCCGCCTCGACGGTGACGTCATTGCCCGGATCATGGTCGATATCGCCATCGGCGATGTAGTTGCCTTCCATCTTCGCCGGGCCGTTGAGGTCGATATCGGCAAAATCGTCGTCACGCGGTATCCACTCGCCACCACCGAAGTCGATGTTCACGGCGTTCGAGTTGTCATTGTTGCCGTTGGTATTGTTGACGGCCTGATCCTGACCCTGGGACTGGTCCTGACCCTGACCCTGATCCTGGCCCTGGTCCTGATCCTGGCCCTGGTCCTGATCGTTGGCGACGTCGGTGTCCTGCTGCTGTTGCTGCTGCTGGGCATCAACGTCGATGTCGGCCTCCTCGACTGCGATCGTCGTGGTGAAATCGGCATCCACATTGTCGATGTTCACATCGTCGATCATCATCTGGTTGGCCTGATAGCCTGATCTCTTGGATGACATGGTACGTCTCCTGCGACGCCCGTTCGGCCACCACTCATCTAAAAGGCGGCATAGCCCGGGCTCGTTTGAGGTTGCTGGTGAATGTCCGGAACGCCGCAGGTGTTTCTGG
>CAVOXQ010000013.1:0-62779 GCA_963700485.1 uncultured Alphaproteobacteria bacterium | reverse complement strand
CACGCTCATCCACCATCTTCTGAAGTCGGTCGATGAAGGGGTGAAGATCGGCCTGATCTCGAATGCCCATGGCTCGCGGGGCGAGCTCTTGCGCTGGGTGCTGATGTCGCTCGGCCTGCCGGCCGATCCGAACTCGACCTATGTCGATCTCTTCTCGGCCTTCCAGTCCCTGCTGATCGAGGAATATGCCCGCGGCAAGCGCGTGATCCTGATGTTCGACGAGGCGCAGAACCTCAGCCAGGAATCGCTCGAGGAGCTGCGCATGTTCACCAACATCAACTCCAACAAGGACGTGCTGCTGCAGCTTGTGCTCGTTGGCCAGCCCGAGCTGCGCGACATCGTCCGCCAGCCGGACATGCGCCAGTTCGCGCAGCGGGTGTCGGCCAGTTTCCACCTCACGGCGATGGAACCCTCGACGGTGCGGGCCTATGTCGCGCACCGGCTGCATGTGGCCGGGGCCGAGCGCAATCTTTTCAGCGAGGCCGCGACAAATCTCATACATGAGGCGACGGGCGGCATTCCGCGTCTCGTCAATCAATTGTGCGACCTGTCGATGGTTTACGCCTTCACCAAGAACCATAAGGGTGTCATCCGTTTGACGGTCCAGCAGGTTCTGGACGACGGCGTGTTCTTCGCCGCCAGCCTGCCCGGCGACAAGGATGATCCATCGCGATGACGCTTGATCTGAAGTTCTACCTGTCGCTGTTCCTGCGCCGCCTGCACTACTTCGTCCTGATCGCGCTGGCGGTCGCGGCGGTGGGGCTGACGCTCGCCTATACGCTTCCGCCGGTCTATCAGGCCCAGGCGCGGCTTCTGGTCGAAAGCCCGCAGATCCCCGACGATCTTGCGGCCTCTACCGTCCGGGCGGATGCGCCGGAGCTTTTGCGGGTCATCCAGCAGCGCATCCTGACACGGGACAACCTGCTCGACATGTCGCGCCGCTTCGGCATTCATTCCGACCGTCCCGGCATGCCTGCGGACGAGATCGTGGCCGACATGCGCAATCGCGCCCAGATCAGCCTGCCGGGTGCGCGCGACAGGACCGGCGTCGTCACGGTCAGCTTCCGCTCGCCGTCGGCACAGGAATCGTCCGAGGTGACGAACGATCTGGTCACCCAGATCCTGCAGCAGAACGTGCAGTTGCGCACCGCGACCACCGGCCAGACGCTCGCCTTCTTCGAGCAGGAAGTGGAGCGGCTGAACGACGAACTGGCCCGGCAAGGGGCGCTGATCCTGAACTTCAAGCTCGAGAACAAGGAATCGCTGCCCGAGAGTCTGGATTACCGGCGCACGCGCCAGGCCGCCCAGCAGGAGCGGCTTGCCCAGATCGACCGTGATCTGGCGAGCCTGCGTGACCGGCGCACCAAGCTCGAGGATCTCTACAACCGCACCGGGCGCGTCGATACCGGAACTGACCCGCAGACGCCCGAACAGGCCCAATTGCAGCGGCTCAAGACCGAGTTGTCTTCGGCGCTGGTGATCTATTCCGCCCAGAACCCGCGGGTGCGGGCGTTGCAGGCGCAGGTCGCGGCGCTGGAGAGTGTCGTGAACCAGCAACTCGGGGCCGGCACCGAAGGGGCCTCCGAGTTGAGCAGCTTCGATCTGCAGGTCGCCGACATCGACGGGCAGATTTCCTACCTGGCCGAGCAGAAGGCGATCATCGAGACCGAACTCGACACGCTCGCCAAGACGATTGATGCCACGCCCAGCAATGCCATCGCACTGGGCACGCTGGAGCGCGACTACGAGAACCTGCGCGTCCAGTACAACCGCGCGGTCGCCGATCTGGGCCAGGCCCGGATCGGGGACCAGATCGAGTTGACCTCGAAGGGACAGCGGATCTCGGTGATCGAGCAGGCGACGGCCCCGCGGGAACCGGTTTCGCCCAACCGCCCGCTGATCGCCGCGGCGAGCGTCGGGGGCGGGATGGCGCTTGGCGTTGGCTTCATCGTGTTGCTGGAACTGCTGAACGGCTCGGTGCGCCGTCCGGTCGATCTGACCCGGCGCCTCGGCATCACGCCTTTCGCCGCGATCCCCTATATCCGGACCGCGCGGCAAAGCCGGATCCGCCGGGCGATCATCATCGCTGCCATGCTGGTGGTCGGCCTCGGCATCCCGCTTGGGCTTTATCTGCTGCATGTCTATTATCTGCCGATGGACATGCTGATCGAGCTGGTCCTCGAAAAGTCCGGTATCAACGCAGTGATGGCGCGGATGCGCTGAGGTCGGGACAGACATGGAACGCATTCAATCGGCCATCGAAAAGGCGCGGGCGGCGCGCCAGCGCAAGCAGGCGGAAGACCCCGCCCGCCCGCTCGCGCCCGGTGTGGCCGCGACGGCACTGGCCGCGCGCGCGGAGCCGCAGGAGGTCGATCCCTGGGCGGCGATCGCGGAGTTCAAGCCCGATCTCGCCGCCCTCGAGGCCTATCGCGTCGTGGCCTATCAATCGGGCCCCTCGGCCATTCCCTTCGACGTGATGCGCACCAAGCTTCTGCACCGTCTGCGGGCCAGCAACTGGAAGCGCGTCGCGCTGACCTCGCCGGGCAGCGGATGCGGCAAGACGATGATGACGCTGAACCTGGCCTTCAGCCTGGCCCGGCAGCGCGACATCCGTATCCTCGTGGTCGATCTCGATCTGCGGCGTCCGTCGCTGGGCCCGGTGCTCGGGCTGAAGGCCAAGGCGAATTTTGCGGCCGCGCTGCAGGGAACGGCCGTGCCGGAAGATCACATGGTGCGCTACGGGCCGAACCTCGTCTTTGCGATCACCCAGGTTCCGGCGCGCAATCCGGCCGAATTGTTGCAGGGGGCAGGGGCCGCCGCCGTTCTCGACGCGATCGAGGAACGCTACAAGCCGGATGTGATCCTGTTCGATCTGCCGCCGATGCTCGTCAACGACGACACATTCGCCTTCGCCGACCAGATCGATTGTGCGCTGCTGGTGGCCGCGGCCGAAAAGACCCGGATCGAGGAGATCGAGCGGTGCGAGCAGGAACTTGCCGCCCGCGTGCAGGTTCTGGGGGTGGTGCTGAACAAGTGCCGCTATCTCGACAAGGGCGAGAACTACTACGGCTACGAGAGCTGAGCGAACCGCGTCGGCTGTCCAAATGAAAAGGGCCGGGGAAATCCCCGGCCCTTTCGATCGTTGATGCTGGCGATCAGGCCGACTTGCGGCGACGCGCAGCAGCCATGAGGCCAAGGCCCGAGAGCAGCAGCAGACCACCGGCCGGAACCGGAACCGCCGCGATCTTGATGCCGGCGAGCGCATAGTCGGCGACACCGACCGCATCGTTGCCATCATCGGCAGTGAAGGTGAGCGAGTTCACTTTCTCGCCCTTGTACTTGGCAAAGAGGAAGCCCGGCGCCGGCGATCCGAACGGCTCGGTTGCCGCATAGGTAGCGGTTCCGTTGGTGTCGGAGTCAACCACTGCCTTTTCCAGTTCGTCCTTCGTCCGAGTCCGGCAGGAAGAGGTCGAGGAAATAGAAGCCCACAACCCGCACTGCCTTTTCGAACACCACCGTGATCGACTGCGACTTGCCGCGCGGATTGCTGATCTCGTCGTCAGTTACCCCAAGGCCATCCTTCGTGAAGGCAAGGGGAGCAACGGGCTTCGGGGCGCCGCCATCGTAGTTGGTCTGGGTGATCGTTCCAGCGTCGCCGTTACGCTTTTTTCGCGGTGACGGTGTAGCCGATGCCCGACACGGTGCCGTTGATGGTGGGACCGGGGATAGGATCGGTGACAATCGGTGCGGTGAAATCAATGATGGCCGCCGAGGAAGCCATCGCGCCTGCAAAGGTAATCCCGGCGACGAGGCCGAGCAATTTGGTTTTCTGCGTCATTCTTTTCTCCATCATGCGTGTCGATCAAATTCTGCGGCCCGACCGTCAGCCTCAAGCCATCTCACGATCTTTGTGCTACCATCTTTCGGCCCGAAAGTTAACACTATTCTTAACTTTTTCCCCGGTTTGTCAT
The DNA here is from genome assembly GCA_963700485.1 of uncultured Alphaproteobacteria bacterium. Classification (GTDB taxonomy): domain Bacteria; phylum Pseudomonadota; class Alphaproteobacteria; order Rhodobacterales; family Rhodobacteraceae; genus Aliitabrizicola. Next base: position 58,808 of record CAVOXQ010000013.1, on the reverse strand, counting down.
GCCCTTCAGGGGCTCCCGCCCAAGGGTTTTCTCGCATCACGCGAATCAACCTGGAGAGGAAAAAAACAACCTTTCGGCGATCCTTTGTCTGTGGTCGGGTGTTAATGGCTGCGTCGGTTAGATATTGTTTCCCATACGGTTCCAACCGGCTCCCGAGACGATGGATGTGCCCGTCTGGCGGCCGTGGCACGGGCGACACGGCGGCGTGCCTCCCTGCCGCCTTGTGAGGCGTGGTCATCGGGAAAACGGCGAAATGAAGGCAGGTTTGTGGCCGGTGCAGAATCAGCGGAGAAATCTCAGTTCTCGATTTCCGCGCCCGGCGGATCGGCCCGCAGGATCGGGCGGGCCGGCTTTGCGCGATCGACCTGGTAGACGAGCGGAGACCCCTCGGCGGGCTGTCCGGCCAGATCGAGCAAAAGGCTGCCATCGGCGGTCTGCCGCCTCCATCCGGTGGGCGTGCCGTCCGGACCCAGCACGGCCGTGTCTGTCCAGGGCGCCGACCAGTGCAGGGCGGGATCATAGGCCGCTTTGCGACCGAGGGCGTCGTAGTCGACCGAAAGCAGGCGGATCGTTCCATCGGGCCCGGGGCCGTAGTGGCGCGCCTCATGGGTCGGAAAGCTGATGGACAGGAGGGCGGGCGCGCTGTCCTGGGCGCCGTTCGATGCGAAGACACCGATGTCGACGCGCGAGGTCTGCATCTCGGTCGGCCGCTTGCCTGTGTCTTCCTCCTCCTCGTCATCCGCCGTCGGGGCCCGGGAGGCGTCGGGGGGGATCGCCAGAACGCGGGGGTCGTGCCAGTTCAGGGTGATCCGGGCGCGGCTCGCCGTTGCATCCAGAGGCTCGATCTTCACGCGGGTCGGATCGCCGCGCAGCACCGCCCAGCGGAACTGCAACGGGCGGTCGTTCGGGTCGTGCGTTTCGGCGGCCGAAAGGATCATTCCGCGCTCCCAGTCCGGGGCGCGCCAGATCCGTGCGATGGCCGAGGGCGTCGTGAACAGGCGTTCCGACAGGCCGGCGAGGCCGGCGAAAGGCGCGAAATCCTCCTCCTCCACCGTCAGGCGCACGAGCGGTGGGATCGTTTCGGGGCGCAGGGCGGCCGCGAGGCCGATCATCCGCTCCGGCTGGAGCTGATCGGCCCGGAACACCGTCGGATGAGCCGCGCCGGTGAAATAGGCCTCGCGCGAGGGCACCTGTTTCTGGCTGCGCCGCAGGATCATCTGGAGGGTCGGCGCGATCAGCCCGGTCTCTTGCAGGCGCTTGCGGGTGTCGGCCGGCAGCGCGGCGAGCGTCATCGCGATGGCCCGCAGGAAGGGCCGGTCGGAGCGCGACGAGCCCTGAGAGATCACCATGTAGGGCCAGTTGGCCGGGAAGAGATCGACTGCATCGTGGTCCCGATGCTCGGGATAGACATAGATCTGGTTGGAGACATAAGAGCGGAAGGCGATCGCCGCGCCACCTTCGGCCGTCATCGCAAGCCGCGGCAGCGACCGGGCGATCGGGCCGCCGCGGATCGCGGTCGAGGAATTTCCGAGCACGATCACCGGGTAGAGGATCGCCCCGCCCAGCCCGTAGTCGAGATCCCGGGCGCGCAGGTCGGGGGCGTAGGTCAGGCGGGCAAGCTGGGGGAAGGTGTCGCCCGGCAGCACCGAATGGCCCCGGTCGCGGTTGTCGTAGAGGATGCCGGAAAAGCCCGATGCAAGGCCCCGGTTGCCAAGCTGGCGCAGGAAGTCGGCCCCCGGATCCTTCTGCTTGGGCGAGACGAGGGGCAGCGATGGATCGGGGACGGGAAGGGTCAGTCGGGGGGCGACCCAGCCCAGGGATCCGACCTGAAAGAGATCGCTGCCGTGCAGGGTCACTTCAGCGGCGTGGGCCGGAGTGCAGGCGAGGAGGCAGGCCAGGATCGGGCCGAGAGGTGACCTGCGCGAACCGGGCCGGGGGACGGGTCCGGTCGGTCGCCATCGGTCCAGCTGACGGTCGGGGATTCCGGCGGCCACGCTGTTGGCGGCACGTCACGCGTTACGACGGCATTGGCCCCGATGACGGCATGATCCCCGATCGTGACCGCACCGAGAATCCGGCACCGATATCGACATGCCCGCCGATCCGGGGCGCCGCCATTGGCCCGTCCCGATGGTAACTGCTGGAATATGGCAGTTGGTCCATGATGGCGCCGGATGAATCACGATCCGTTCGGTGCGGAAGCAGCAGCCCGCCACCGATCCGGGTTGTCGGGCTGATTTCCGCCTGGGTGATGACGGACCAGAACCGGTGCTGCAACGCCCACCAGCGCCGCGCCATCCGTGCGCCGATGCCCTGGCGGGCCCGGGCCACCTGATAGCGGCGGATGCTGCGCAGCAGCTTGCGCGAGGGATCCCACCAGCCGCGCGGGGCCTCGCGCGCCCAGTCGGGATCGGTGGCGGAAATCTCGCGGGGGTTCGTTTCGGGCATGCGGTCTGGGCGTGTGGTTCGGGCAGGCAGGCCTCCTGTCTGGGCTTAAAACCGCCGGGTGGCCAGCAGAATCCGATGCTGTGCAAACCATGTGATTTCCGTATGACTTGCGTATGCAGACAGAAAACATCGGGTTTTCGCAGGTCACAGCACCGTTTATTTACATAATATTTATTATAGCACTTATTTCTGTAAGCAGGGTAGGCGCTAACCTGAACTGCGACTTTTGATCTGTGACAGGATGTTGGAGACCCGGCCCTCCCTCATTATCACCGGTGGCGCCCGAGGGGCGGACACGCTCGGTGACGAGCTCGCCGACGAACTCGGGATCGCCCGGGTCATCTTCCCTGCGAACTGGTCAGGCGAGGGGCGCGCGGCCGGGTTCAACCGCAACCAGCGGATGCTCGATCTGATCCGCCCCGATCTCGTCATCGCCTGCGAGGGCGGGCGCGGCACGGCCGACATGGTGCGGCGAGCCGAGCGAGCGGGAGTCCGAGTTCAGCGTGTCGGCGAGGGCGCGTACCCCTACCGCGATCTGTACGGCGACCTCATCTGAGGGGCAAATGCCCCCCATCCGCTTGATGTCGCAGATCGCGGCATCAAGTTTCGGGCGACCCGGCAGACTTACCGTTCGCAGGGCCGGAATCCGCGATTTCGGAAAAAGGGCATATGCCCCCCTTGGAACCTCGGAAATCCGGCTTTTGGACCAAAAGCCCCCATTTTTCATGTTCCAGGGTAAGCTGTTGATTCTACACGGTTTTCTTACCGTCGGATCGATTGGACAAAGAGTTTTCCTTTATGTTGCTGGGCTAAAAAGATGATAATAATAAAGTAGTTTAATGGGATACATATATTATTATCATCTTTTCCAAGATTCAACATATGGGGAAGTTAATGTGTCCAATGGTCCAAGGGTGCTTAAGCTACTGAGATTAAAGGAAAAACCTGGACAATCAACATTTTCGTAGTCTTGGTCCACTCTTGTCCAATTGTCCAGCGCGACCCCGCCCCCGGAATCTGCTGCAAAAATTTTCCCGCTGCACACGCTTTGCCGTGGGGGGCCGCTTCCTGGACGCCGAGATCGAGCGGCTTTCTGGGGAGGCCGGGCTTATTTCGTTGGGGGAAGGGGGGCATATGCCCTCCCTGGATGGGGGCCAAGGGGGGCATTTGCCCCTCTCCTATAGCGATTGACCAGGATTTTCTGCAAAACGCGCTCCGCGCCCCCCGCGACCTGGCCCCCGGCCGGGAAGGACCCCGAGCGACTGTGGCAACCTATGGCAACTCATGGCAACTCGACGCCCCGGACATAGGGGGGCATATGCCCCCCATGCCCCGGTAGGGGGGCATATGCCCCCCATGCTTTCCGATCTCGACAGACGGCCGCCCGGCCGCCCCGATCTCGACGACTGAGCGGCCCGGCCGCGCGGAATCGCGTTTCCCTGGTGGCGCGGTTACCCTGGTGGCCCTGGCACCTGGCGCGTAGGTGGAGGTCGCACCGGGACCAGCCTGGTTCACCCAGGGCCGCCGGTGGAAAAGGCCCGATTCAACGATACCGAATTGAGACCCGAACTCCGAAATCGACTCGGCCCCCGGTTTGTGCTGCCCATGCACTGTGGGCAAACCGGATGTTAGGCTGTTGCGCGAGGCCCGTGCCGTGCCGCCCTCTTTCAACCATAATGGCCCGGCACAATCGCCAGGATCAACCGCGCCGGGACTGTGCCGGTGGTAGCCCAGGGGCGCTCCGAAAGGATCTGATGTGACGCTTGCCTTTCTTCTGATCTCGGCCGGAGTGCTGATCGTGGTCCAGTTGCGCCATCCCGCCGATCCGCCGCAGGGTCCGCGGCCACCCTGCTGCTGAGACCCCGGGCCGCCGTCAGGCGACCCCGGTCAGCTTCCACAGGACGGCCGCCCCGCCGGGCAGTTCGGCCGTGAGAAGCCCCGGATCCTCCGGCACCGGCCGGGGCGTGGCGGGAAAGTCGATCGGCACGCAGAGCGGATCGGGTTCGAAGGTCTTCTCCACCGTCACCCGGGCCCCCACGGGATACCGGTTGTGGTCCCGGAAATTGCCGAAGTTCGACCATTCGGTCAGCCCGCCGATGCGTTTCCAGCCGGTGCGCAGCCGGACCCTGAGCGGGTTCGTCTCCCCTGCCCGGAAGGCCGGGTCGGCGGGGTCGAGGCGCGAGGGATCGATCAGGCGGTTCAGGAACACCACCATCCAGGTCGCGGGATCCTCGAGCGAGCGCAGCGCATAGACCGCGGCCGAGGCGATCTTGCGGGTCTCTCCCTCCCGGTTCGGCAGGCTGTGCTCGCGCGGACGCAGATCCTCCACCCGGAAGACGGAACAGGGCGCGATCGCCTCGGTCAGCAGCCGCGGCAGGGTATAGGGTGGATAATCGACGTCGCGCTCGCCGTTGAAGGTGGTGGAGTTCCAGACCTCCCCCCTTCCGATGCGGAAGTAGTTCGCCCCCCAGAGCCCGAGCGAGGCCGACAGCAGGAAGGCGTCGAGCGTCGCCGTCGCGGCCGCGCGGGATTTCATCACCACTTCCTGCACGATGGCCTCGGCCGGCGAGACGACCTTGCCGTTCAGCCCGCTGATCTGATAGCCCGGCCCCGCCTCGTAGATCGCGGGACGTAACTGGCCGGGCGCGCGCCCTGTCGCCTCTGCCACCGCCGCCGTCTCTTCGGCCAGGCGCGCAAAGCCCGGGGCGGAGTTGATCGCCGGATGGGCGAGCAGCCCGGCGAAGAAGGCGCCATCCTCCTGCGGGATCCGGCTGCCCTTGTCGTCCCAGCCCCCGTTGTAGGCGGCAACGCCGATGTAGCGGGCAAGAGGGAAATGCTGCGCGGCCAGCTGGCCGTGGGGCGCCCGCCCCCAGCCGCCCAGGAACCATTCGACGCGCGCCTCGAGCGCGGGCCAGAACGGGCTTTCCGACATCCAGTCGGTGATCATCTTGCACCAGAGCCCGTAGACCTCGCCGGGTTTGTAGGCGGTGCCGCTTTCGCGGTCGGTGAGGCTCAGGGGTCGACCAGAAGGCCTGGATGCCGCGATTCCAGCTTTCGTTGCCGAACTCGAGGATGATCCGGTCGAAGGCCTCGGTCCACGGCGCTTCATGGCCCTGCGAGGCGCGCTTTTGCGCCATCGGATGGCCGCTTGAAACCGGGGCGGCGAGATAGGCCGCGATGTCGAGCCAGTCTTCCTTTGGCAGGTGCCATTCGAGCTGGATCCAGGGCCGGGCCGAAAACCGCTCGCAGGTCTGGCGCAGCGTGTGCAGCGTCTCGTCGCGCGCGCCCTGCCCGGTCCAGTTCGTCAGCGTATCGGCATCGGCGGTAGAGCGCCCGGGCTTGATCTGGCTGTGGTCGCGGATGAAGCTGCCGGGCGCGATCGGGAAGTCGTCGGCGAAAAGCGGCAGGGCGGCATCGACGAGTTCGACCTCGCAGCAATCGACCGTCAGCGGCATGGCCCCGGCCGTCACCGAAAGCTGCCAGTTGCCGGGCCGGTCGCCCTGCGCCACGCGGTCCACCTGGAAGTCGAAGCTGCATTCCTGCCAGTCGGGGGTGAGCCGGAAGGTGGCCTCCCCGAGCCCGCCCGAAAGCGCGAGTGTCGCGGTGACGGGCGCATCGGCCCGCAGCCGGGCCCGCCAGCGATAGATCCGCCCCGGGCGAAGCACCATGTACCAGCTCTGGGCGAGACCCGCCTGGAAGTAGCGCCCGTCGGAAACCGTGGCGCCCGGAGCGAGGCTGCGCCGCAGGAACCACTCACCCAGATGGGCCGCGGGTTTCGGGTCGTCCGTGCCGAAACGCTGCCATTCCCAGCGGACACCGCTTGCCGGATCGTTGGCGCGGTTGGAGACGAGGCCGGGGACGGTTACCGACCATTCCTTCGTGCCCCAGACCCGGGAATTGATGTCTTCGGGCGTGATGGTGAGGAATTTCTTCGACAGGATCACCGCGTCACCCTTCTGCAGGGGCACGGGATCATCGGAAAGTTCCAGATAGGGCTGATCAACGATCTCGGTCGCGGGATCGGCGAAGGCCAGAAAGACGACATAGCCCGCAGCCCCCGGCACCGCCTGCCAGCGGAGCCGGGCGATGTTCTCGGCCATCTGCCCCGTCAGACCCGCAGGGGCGGGCAGTGCGGAAACCTCGGTGCCGGAGGCGATATCGTCGCGCGTCCTGTTCTGGGCCTTGGCCTTGCCCTTGGTGGTTGCGGGGAAGACAGCGAGGGCGGGTGATTTCGGGCCGATGTTGCCGGCCTCATCGACGGCCGCCACGGCAAACCAGTAGGGCGCGCCCGCGCGGTTGAAGGGGGCAAAGGCATGTTCATAAGCGGGATCGACGAGGATGCTGCGCGTCCGGGTCGGCGCCTCGCCCGTCTTGTTCTTCTTGCGGGCCTTCTTTGCCGCGGCCTTCTCCTCTTTCGACTTGCGATTGCCAAGCATCACCCAGCGGTCGATCGCCCCGCCCGTCACCGCCGACCGGCGCACATGCTGAAGGCGGCCGTCGCGGATGCGGTAGACATCGGCCTGCGCGCCCAGAAAGAACGGCCTGGCAAAGACGTCATAGCCCGTCAGCGCGACCGAGGGGGCGAGGATCCGGTTCGGCTCGGTCGGGCCCAGCACCATCAGGTCGCGGTAGACCTTGGGCGCGCCGATCGTGCCGCCGCCCTGCCCGTTGCCATAGCGCTCGGCGGTGACGCTCATCCCGTCCCAGTGTTCGAGCGCGATCTTCGGGGTCAGCACCGAGATATGCTCGGTGACGGCCGCCGCGGCGAGCGAGGTGGCGAAGCTGAACATCGATGCCCTTTCCCTCTGGCCCTGCCCCGCGGCGGGGCCGGGCGGTCAGGCCCCCGGCAGGAGCGGTGAGTGGAACACGAAACCGTCTTCCTGCACCAGATCAGACCATTCCCGGGCGCGGGGTGCAAAGGAAGATGTGACGGTCGGCGGGGGATCGCCGCCCGCTGCGGCGAAGGGTCGCCTCTGCCCGCCCGGGCCCTGCGGCGGGGCGGGCCAGCGGTTCCGGGCGCGGATGCTGGCGAAGACGAAGCCGGGGGATGGCGGTGCGGCAGGCATGGCGGGCTCCTGGTCGGGCCGCCCCTGTCTCGCACGGAAGTCTCAAGGATAGGTTTGCGCAGGCCCCGCCCGGCGGCGATCCGCGCCTCTGCGCCGTTCAGGCCCGCAGGGGGTGAAACTCGAACACATCCTCGCTCAGGATGTCGGCGCAGATGCTGGGCACCGGCCGCGCCGTGACGGGCGCCGGACGGGGTGGGGCGGCCTGCGCCAGGCTTGCCGGTTCGGCCTGGCGGAACAGGTTGCGCGGCGAGGCCGGGGGCCGCGGCCCCGACTTGAGCAGGTGGAAGAGCGCCGCCCGCGTGCCCGCCAGATGCGGCGGCACGGTGGCGCCTGCGGCGGAGAGCAGCGAGGGGGTCTGGGGGAAGGAGACGTGCCGGGTCATCTGCGGGGTCCTGCCGAAAGCTCTGACGAGCGCTTTTGCCCGCACTCTTGCGGGCAAATTCGGCCAAAACATGGCACGCGCGCAGGATCAGCGCGCCCGGGGGGCCGCCAGAACCTCGCGATAGATCTCGAGCATGCGGTCCATCTTCTTTTCCCAGTCGAATTCCTGCTCGATCCTGCGCCGGCCGGCCTGACCCATCGCGCGGGCAAGCATCGGGTCGGCCGCGAGGCGGGCGATCGCCGCGGCGAGGCGCGGGGCGAACTCGGCCCGTGGCGCGGGAGGCACGAGGATGCCCGAGCCCGCGTCGAGGTAATCGGCCGGCCCCCCCCAGTCCGAGGCCACGACCGGCAGCCCGAGGCCCATCGCCTCGAGCACCACCGCGCCGCCGCATTCGTAGAGCGAGTTGAGAATGAGCGCATCCGCCCCGCCGAGGATCGCTGCACAATCCGCCTGCGGCCGGAAGCCGTGGAAATGCACGACGCCCTCCAGCCCGAGCGCGCGGGCCTGTGCCTCGAGGCCCGCGCGCGCCTCGCCATCGCCGAGCAGGTCGAGCCGGGCATCCACCCCCCGGTCGCGGGCAAGGCGCAGTGCCTCGAGCGTGATGTCCACGGCCTTCCAGCCGACCAGCCGGCCCATGAAGACGAGGCGGAAGGGATCGCCCGGGGTCCGGGCCGGGCGCGGCGCGCCCCCATCGCCGCCCTGCCAGACCGACAGGTCGACCCCGTTCTCGACCAGCGGGAGGATCCGCGGATGATCCGGCACCGGCAGGGCCGCGCGGGTGCGGTCATTGGCGACAAGCAGCACCGCCGCGCGCCGCTTGCCCGGCACCAGGCGGTTGAGGGCGATCGCGGCCACCCGCGCGGCGGCGGTGAAGCGCCGCGCAGCCGCACTTTCGTGATCCTCATAGCCCGGCGGATAGCGCATGCCGCCGTTCATCGGCCCGATCACCACCGGCACGCCCAGGCCATGCAGGCTCGAGGGCGCCTTGGGCGAGACGGGAATGGGCTGATGGATCAGATCGACCTGACCCGCGCGCACCAGCTGGCGGATCAGCCGGCCCTGGTAGGCCTCGTTCACGAGGTTCAGCGCCGTCCCGAAGACCGCCCCGCGCAGCACCTCCGGAAACGGCCGGCCGGCCTGCCAGACCGCGCGGTGCCAGATGGTGTCCTCGATGAAATGGACATGGTCGAGATCCCCCGCCAGCACCTGGGCGAGGTTCTCGCGGTTGCGGTGATGGGCGATCATCCGGGCCGGATGGCCGCGCCTGCGCAGAAGCTGGAAATACTTGAGCGGCAGAAACGCCTCGCCGCCGAACCGCGACGAGGCATTGGGGGCCACGATCAGCACCTTGAGCGGGGGATGCCCGGTGTCCGGCGCGGCCCCGGTCATCCGCGATCCTCCGTGCCGCCGGGCGTTCCCCGCGCGAGATCCTTCCGCGCGTCCCGCGCGAGGCCCGGCAGGATCAGGGCGCAGTCGAGATAGCGCCGCGCCAGACGGCGCGGATCGGAGGCCATCCGCCAGGCCCATTCCATCGCGATCCGCCGCACCCAGACCGGGGCGCGGGTCTGGTGGCCCGCGATGAAGTCGAGCCCCGCCCCCACCGAGACGAACCCGCAGCCGGGCACGAGCGCCAGCCCGCGCGCCGCCAGCATCTCCTGCTTGGGGGCACCGAAGGCGAGCAGGCAGAGCCGCGCGCCCGAGGCCGCAACCTCGGCGAGACAGGCCGCGGCCTCCGGTCCCTCGGGGTCGAACCCGAAGGGCGGCGCGCGGCGCAGCACGATGCGCAGGCCCGGACAATCGGCCGCGAGCCGCGCGGCCGCGGCCTCGAGCGCCGCATCGGTGGAGCCGATCATCGCCACCCCCACGTCCTTGCGCGCGGCCAGCGCCGCGAGGGGCCGCACAAGCTCCGACCCCGGCACCAGATCCACCTGCCGCCCGGCCCGGCGCAGAAGCCAGACCACCGGATTGCCATCCGCCACGACATGGGTCTGGCGGGCATAGACGGCGCGGAACGCCGGCACGCGGCGCAGCTTCACGATATGGTCGAGGTTGAGCGTTGCGACAGCGAACCCCTGCCCGCGGTCGAACCGCGCGGCCAGATCGGCCAGCAGGGCATCTTGCGAGGGCGTGTTGACAAGCCCCAGCACCCCCGCCCCGGCGAGATCGGGGGGCCCGGATCCTGCCCCGTCCCTGTCCAGACCGTCTTTCTGCATTCCGTCCTTCGGCACCCTGCCCTCCGCCCGGATCCCCGCCTGTCCTGATGGGTCACACGCCGGGCGATGTCCACCGTCGCGCACCTACCGATGCAGGGAAGCGCCACCCGATGACAAGCTTTTCCACGCCCGGTTCATATGTTCCGTTTCGGGCTCTATTGTGACGGCCTGTCCTCTGCCCCGGGTTTCCATGTCCTCTGCCGCCCCCTGCCCCGCGACCACGCCGGCCCTGCCGGATGGCGCGCGGGCCGACCCTGCCCTGCTCAGCGTGATCATCGCGGCCCGCAACGAAGAGGCGTTGATCGGCCGCTGCCTGGCGGCGCTTCTGGCGCAGGATGCCGGCGCCGGGGCGGTCGAGGTGATCGTGGCGGCCAATGCCTGCACCGATGCGACCGTCGCGCGGGCCCGCGCCTGCGAGGCGGGCTTTGCCGCCCGCGGCTGGCGCCTCGCGGTGCTCGATCTTGCGCAGGGCGGCAAGGCGGGGGCGCTGACGGCGGCCGACGGGGCGGCGCGCGGGGCCTTGCGGGCCTATCTCGATGCCGACGTGATCTGCGACCCGCCCCTTCTGGGCCAGATCCGGGGTGCGCTCGACACCGCCCTGCCCCGCTATGCCACCGGACGGATCGCGGTGGCCCGGGCGACGAGCGCCGTGACGCGCGCCTATGCGCGGATCTGGACGCGGCTGCCCTTCGTGACCGGCGGCGCGGTGGGGGCGGGGTTCTTCGCGGTGAACGCACCGGGGCGCGCCCGCTGGGGCGACTGGCCCGCGATCATCTCGGACGATACCTTTGCCCGGCTGAACTTCTCGCCCGCCGAGCGGGTCGAGGTGCCCGCGCGCTATCACTGGCCGATGGTCGAGGGGATGGCCGCGCTGATCCGGGTGCGCCGGCGCCAGGATGCCGGGGTGGCCGAGGTGATCCGGCTTTATCCCCATCTGCACGCCAACGAGGCCAAGGCCCCGGTCGGCGGCGGCCACCTCGCCCGGCTTGGCCTCACGGACCCGGGCGGCATGGCCGTCTACCTCGCCGTCCACCTCGCCGTCCGCGCCCGCCCCCCCTCGGCGGACTGGACGCGCGGGCGGTGAGCCCGCAAGCTGACAGGGTGGGGGTGACAGGATGCGCCAAAGAGGGATAAGCGGGATTTGCAGGCCGGAACAAATGAACCAGAGGATCCGCGGCGTTGCCCGGATGGAATGCGAGAGATGATCGCCGCCACCCTCGCGCGGGATTTGTGAATGGCAGGTCACTTTCAGGGAGAGATGTAGATGGAACGGAAGAAAGAGATCGTCCGGCCACCCTCCCGGCTGGAATATCTCAAGCTGAGCTTCAAGTCGCCCAAGATCTTCTGCATCGGGTTCAACAAGACCGGCAGCACGTCGCTGCATTTCTTCTTCGAACGCTCGGGCATCCGCAACCTGCATGCCGATACCTGGCCCGCCTACAGTCATGTAAAATACTATAAATTCTACTTCATGCGAGCGCAGAGCTTCAACGATGGCGAGCAGGCCGATTTCATCCGGCTCGACCGCTGGTTTCCAGATGCGCTCTTCATCCTGAATGACCGCGACGAGCGCGCCTGGCTGCGTTCACGGGTCAAGCATGTGCTACGTCGCGGGTTGCCGCCGGATCTGGGGGCCTTCCTGCGGACGGGCGAGACCCATCGGTTCGACCGGGATTTCATGGCCGATCCGGAACGGGCGATCGAACGCTGGATCGCGGACCGGCGGATCTACCACAGCCAGGTCGAGGCCTATTTCGCGGGCTCGCCGCGTTTCCTCTGGATGAGCGTCACCGATGACGCGGGCTGGGCGCCCAAGCTTGCCGGCTTTCTCGCGTCGCATGGCGTGACGATCTCGGAGGCCTCGCTCGACCCGCCGCGCGCCAATGTCCGCAAGGAGGAAAAGATCCGGGATGCCGAGACGCTGGAACGGCTCTACGCCGTCATCGACCGGGAACTCGCCCGCGTCGGGCCGGAGAAGGTCCGAGCGATCTGACTGAGGGTGATGTCTGCCAGATATTGGCCCGCCGATCTAGATTGACTGGAATATTGGAGACACCATGCGCAAACCCTCACAAGCCCCGCTGAAGCGCGCGCAGAGATTGCTGAAGCGTCTCAATCCCTTCCACAAGCCATGGCGCCCCCATGTCGTGACTCCGTCGGACGAGCCGAGGATGGAGACCCGGCTTCTCTTCATCTGCGGGCTGCATCGCAGTGGCACCACCCTGATCGAGGCGTGGATCCGGGCGGCTTGCGAGGTCAGCGCCCTGCGTGCGCCCGTTTCCGAGAATGAGGGCGAGCATTTGCAGGACGTCTATCCGCGCGCTGATCTCTATGGTGGGCCAGGCCGTTTTGCTTTTCATCCGACGATGCACCCCCAGACTCCCGCCCCCGAAGAAGCAGTGGCGGCGCGCGCGCGCCTGCTTGCCTGCTGGACACCCTGGATCAAGGGTGATGAGACACTGCTCCTCGAGAAGAGCCCTCCCAACCTGACGAAGATCCGATGGCTTCGTGCGGTATTCCCCGGCGCGCGTTTCATCATCGTCACGCGCGACCCCAGAGTGGTGTCGATGGCGACGCAGAAATGGTCGGGGGGTACCTTGACCGACCTGCTCTATCATTGGCACGTCGCTCATTCCGCAGCATTGGACGCCTTGGAAGATGACTGCGTCTGTCTGCGCTACGAGGATTTCTGCGCCGCACCCGAAGAGGCCATAGACCGCATCGTGTCGGCCCTCGGCATCGCCAGACGCACACCCCTGCCCCCCCTGCGGAACGGTCTCCGGAAGACCTCCTCCAGCAATGGGCGGTATCTTGATCAATGGCCTGGAACACGGTTGGGGCACGGCGCATGGGAAGAATTCGGATATGCGCTGGGGCCATGAGGCAACGGGCGAGACCATCAGGGCCAATCGCGACTTTTTCCATCTCGATCGCGCCTAGCTCCGAGGAAGGCAAGTGTCCGCCTACGTACGCCGTGACGGCGCGCTACCTCGGACCTTCAACGCGTGGGGAACGATCAATCCCGGTGTGAAGTGGTCAGGTTGGGGTGCAGAGGCCCGTATTCATACCGGGATTGACGGTGTTGCGGGATCGAGGGGTACCCTCTCCCCCCGTGCGACGCTCTGGTCCGGGGCGCCGTCTGGCGTCCGGGATTGAGGGGCGCGGGGCGGGGGCGATCAAGCCGAGACTGGACCGAGTTCCTGACGGTTGAAAGGCGGCCCTGGGGGCCAGGCTACGCGTCCCTGTCGGGTGATCTGGGCGTCTCAGGGTGCGCTGAACGCGCCGCTTCGCGAGTCCTAACTCCGTCCTATCGAACAGCACGGTTCGACCTGAACCATTCGGCTCCGATATTCGCGCTTTTACGCTTCCGACGTTGACCGGGAAACCCGGGATGGCCCCGATCCCGGTGATCCGACGCTTCGGGAACGCGACCACCCAACTCATATCCTTTGATAGGAATTGTAGCCGCCCGGCGATATTCGGCGGACAAGGCTGACTTCCCCTCAGAGTTCGGGCGTGGGTTGGGTTTCCTGTTCTGCTGAAACTCGCGGCTGAAGCGGAACCACGACGGCCGCTCGCCTCAGGCGATCGAGCGTTCCCGCTCGGCAAGCGATCCGATCGCCTCTTCATGGGCGGTGGTGGCACCGATCGTGATCCCCGGGACGTCGCGCAGCCAGCTTTCGTGATAGGCGGACAGCTTGCCATAGCCGGTCTCGACGATCCGGACGGGGCGGTTGGCCAGCATCGCGAAGATCAGGCCGTGCAGGCGATTGGTCATCACCCGCTCGCTGTCCTGAAAACGGGCGTGGGCGCGGGCGAGGATCCGGGCCCGCATCGGCGCCCAGAGGCGGTAGGGCAATCCGGTCTCGAACCAGCCGGCCTCGCGGTCATGGAGACGCGAGGCGAAACGGATCATCCGTTTCTCGCGCGGCGAGAGGTGCCTGCCCCAATCCATGAACTGTTCGACCGGCAGGTCGGGCAGCGGCTCGGCCCCCGGCGCGCGGTAGGCGGCCTGGTCCTGGCGCAGGAAAAGCAGCGTCGAGCCCGGCACCGGCGGGCGGGGCGGGATCTTGCCCTGAAGATGGTGGGCGAGGTCGGGGAAACAGGCGATGGGGTTGGAGAAATGCGCCTCAAGCACGGCGCGGCTGGTCTCGTCGCGCGCGCAGAGCGTCAGCCGGGGAAAGCGTCGATAGGCCTGCGCCGTCTCGATCAGCGTCGCCTTGTCGCGGAAATAGACGGTCTGGGGCAGCAGGATCGCCTCCTGCCGGGGGTGGGCCTCGAGCACCGCCTGGCGCATCCGCTGGAACCCGGGAAAGAGATCGCCGAAATTGCCGCCGCCCTGAAACACGATCAGCGCCCCGGCCGGCAGTTTGCGGGACAAAAGCAGGTTGTGGTTCTGCCGGCTGTAGCGCCGGATGATGCGATGGCCGTGATCCTCGAGGAAGGCCTCGGTCGCCGCCGAGATCAGCAGATCGCCCACGTTGCCATAGACCGCGTGATCGACATAGACGATCTCGCGCGCGGGGACCGATCAGCCGGGCGAGCCCATCGAGGCGCTGCCGGACGGCGGCATATCCGGCGCCGGGCGCGGCCGCGGGATCGGGGAAACGGATTGGAACGGTCAAGGGGCGGCCCTCCTGTCGCAAGAAGCTTGTCGGCAACAGGGTTAATTCTTCTTTAAGGCGATAATTATGGCATCAGCGACGCCTTGGGCGGGAATGTGCCGACCGGCGCCCGATTGCCTGAAGAAGAGGCGGCCCGCGCGGGCCGCGCCCGGCACAGGGCAGGATTGAGGTGGCGGCGCGCCGCGGGTCTGGCTAGGATACGGTTGAATTTGCATTCTTTTCGATTGCGCCGACGAGACGGACCCGATGCCCCCTGCCCCGCCCCCCGGCCCGATCGCCTATCTGACGGGTGAATATCCCAAGGTCTCGCATACCTTCATCCAGCGCGAGGTGGCGGCGCTGCGGGCGCTTGGGGCCGAGATCTGACCTGCACCGTGCGCCGCGCCGCCCCGCGCGATGTGCTGGCGGATCAGAAGGCGGAAGAGGCCGCGACCTTCTGCATCCTCGAGGCGGCGCGCAACCCGCTGCGGCTGCTCGCGGCCCATGCGGGCGCCTTCGGGCATGCGCCGGGCCGCTGGCTCGCGGCGCTGGCGCTGGCCTGGCGCACGCGCGCGCCGGGGCTGCGCGCCACGCTCTACCAGCTTTTCTACTTCGCCGAGGCCGGTGTTCTGGCGCAGCATCTGCGCGCCCATGGCGTGGTGCATCTGCACAATCACTTCGGCAATTCGAGCTGTTCGGTCGCGATGCTGGCCAGCACGATCTCGGGCATTCCGTTCAGTTTCACCGAGCACGGGCCGGCGATCTTCTTCGAGCCTGCGCGCTGGCGGCTGGACGAAAAGATCGCGCGCGCGCGCTTCGTGGTGGCGATCAGCCATTTCTGCCGCTCGCAGTTGATGCTCTTTTCCGACCCGGCGGAGTGGGACAAGATCGCGATCGTGCATTGCGGGGTCGATCCGGCGCTTTACGGGCGCCGCCCGCGCGGGGCGTTCGGCAAGCGCCTGCTCTTCGTGGGAAGGCTCGATCCGGTCAAGGGGGTGCCGCTGCTGCTGGAGGCCTTTGCCGCCGTGCGCGCCGACCATCCCGAGGCCCGCCTGACGATCGTGGGCGACGGGGCGGCGCGCGGGGCGGCCGAGCGGCAGGCCGAGGAACTGGGACTGGACGGTGCGGTGCAGTTCGCGGGCTATCGCACGCAGGCCGAGGTGGCGCTGCTGCTGGAAGAGGCCGACATGCTGGTGCTGCCGAGTTTCGCCGAAGGGGTGCCGGTGGTGCTGATGGAGGCGATGGCGAGCCGGATCCCGGTGATCGCGAGCCGCGTCGCGGGCGTGCCGGAACTGGTCGAGGACGGGGTGTCCGGCTTTACCGTGCCGCCGGGCGACGTGGCCACGCTCGCCGACCGGATCGGGCAGCCTCTTGTCCGATCCCGCCCGCGCCGCCCGCATGGGCCTTGCCGGGCGCGCGAGGGTCGAGGCAGAGTTCGACGGCGCGTCCGAGGCGGCGTGGCTCGCAGAACCTGCAGGCAGAGTGGTCCCTCTCTCCACTCTTTGCTTGATCCCGCGAACATCCCTTCAGTTCAGGATACACAGTAATGAGAGACTGGAGATCGCCGAGTGCGCGCTTTATCAGACATGCTCGCAAGGCCATCTTTTACGGTGCCAGACCGGTTGAACCGCTTCGAAGGCCACACCGCAGCCGATCTTGCCACTCGTTCAGTCGAGAAAGTTCCATTCTTTGGAGAGCGTCCTGGTATAAGCAGCGGTCTTGTCTGGCATGAGGACGGAAGACAGGAATTCACTAAACAAAGACCGGAGCACGAGGATGCCCATGATCTTCTCTATTCCTCTTCAGGAAAGGCCTGGAAGCAGGGCAGACTGATTGCTCGCTATTCCACAGTCCCCATCAGTCCAGAGCATCTCTTCGACCTCCCTCCCTCGACCGGCGTGCAAGTGATCGAGCAAGGGACGATCGTGGAGGTGGATTTCTCATACTCCTATGGTGATTGGGTTCATTGCTGTCTTGGCACAATCCTCGCCGCTCGCCAACTTCTGGCCCCTTTAATCGTTCCAAAGGCGTTAGCAAGCCGAGATTATGTCCGCCGCGACCTTGCCGTAGCCGGCATCGACTATGTTGTGGTAGAGAGCTGGGTCCACATACGTAAGGCCCGGATTCTAAGGAAACGAAATCCAAAGTTCTACTGGAAATCGGCCGATGTGAAGAATTTTCAGAGAACCTTCGTGCCTAACCGGGTTGCTCCGGATCCAGGCTCAATTCTCTATCTTGGTCAATTCAACCTTGCGGGTGAAACCATATCCCGCAATTTTCCCAGCGACCGTGTGGCAGCTGCCCTCGCTCCTCGCTGCAGCAAGGTAGTACACCAGGCTAATCTAACAACAGAAACCGCCTCAGCCTACAGCAAATGGGCCGATAGCGTAATTGGCGATCATGGATCGGGATTGCTGAAATCTAATGTTCTGGAAGCCACGGACCGTCATTGAACTCGTCGTGAACCGGTGGTGGGTAAACAACACACTCTTTGTCGCCTCGGCGATGGGTATTAAAAACTTTGGTGTCATTGAAGTAGATGGACTCGACACGCCACAGATTTCCGAGAAAATTGAAACTTGTCTTGCCGCCTTTGCCGTTCGAGATCAGGATGGAATCGAGTTAGGCCTGCAGCGCGGCTTTATAAAGATCGAAGTCGTCTTTGTAGAACTCGCGAATAAATCGCTCAATATCTGGAAGAATTATCTCGGGCACGCTTTCACTAGATAGAGGTTTTGTTAACCGCGGCACGATATGTCGATCGAGCCACTTCTTTTGTTGATCAGGCATGTAACTCTTGGTCATACGCCAGATTGGAGCGAGCGACCTCTCCAAGAGGCGGTTACGAAAAACTCGTGAAGAATTCTCTGGCTTGACACCAGATGTACATCGAGAGCCGACGAAATTGCCTCGAGAGCGGCATCCATGCGCTCAATCGGAAAGACGTTCTCAACAATTCTCTCACCGCGCAGGAACATAAAATCAACTTGTCGGCTGAAGTGGCAGAACTCAGGTTCTGGAAAATGTGGCCTAATGATCAAATGTTCGATCACCTTTTCTACCTCTCGTCTGCGCTCCTTGGACGAGAGCACACTTATAGGAGTCCCGAGGAAATCGTCGGCAACGCTCGGCTAAAGCCGACTGAAAGCGTGGAATAGGATGCCGGGTGATCGCAAAAGCTTCATAGCTGCGTATAAATTCATAGATCGCATGAAAATGAGCCTCTAGAACGTATAGCGGAAGATGCGCATACTCGGATTCTTCCCAAGGCTTGGTGCTCTTCAATTCGAGGCGCAAAATGTTGGTTAGTTTGATCATAACGGTATATCTGATTGCGAATTGTTGATCCTGCGCACTTTGGAATATGAATGAAGCAGAATCTTCTTGAATGGTTGATGATCATTGTCATAGATGTTTCCATTCTTATCGCGCAGTGGGGATAGTTTTTTGGCTATATCGGACTAACGCTAACCGCAACCGTGATATATGAATTTATAAGACAAATTCAGCATAGAGAGAGAAATCTTCCTTGTAAAACTCATGGATGAAATCTGTGACGGCTTGAGACTCAATCTCAGGAAAGGTATCGCCAGACAAAGGTTTAGTCACGCGCGGCGCAACGTATATGTTCAGAAGTCGCTTTTGGCGTTCAGGATGTACTTCCTAGTAGCACGCCACAGCGGCACCAACGCAACTTCGAGAATCCGATTCCTGAAAGCGCGCGTGGAGTTGTCCGTTCGAAGCGTCAAGTTCTTCTGAAGAATTAGTGACATTGCCTCGAGGGCAGCATCCATTCGCTCGATAGGAAAAATATTCTTTACGATCTTTTCTCCGTTTAGAAATATGAAGTCACCCTGTCGGCGGTAATGACAGACCTTTGGCCGGAAATCTGGCCGTGTGTCCGATGTCGATCACTGCCAAGCTCTGGGCTACGCTCTCGGGTGATAGACCAGCGGCCGACGCCCCAGAAGCTTACGGCAGCGCTCTGCAAAGGCCGACTGGAAACGCAGGACAGGAGCTCGGGTAATTGCAAAAGATTTATAGGTTCTAACAGCTTCATAGGCTTCACAAAAATATGCGTCCAACACGTGTAGTGGTAGATGTGCATACTGGATGCGTCCTAAAATAGGGTGTTCCGCGATGTGAAAAATAAATTGCCCGTTTGTTTGATCGAATTTCATAATCTGGTTTCGGATAGTTGAACCTGCACATTTTGGGATGTGAAGGAAGCAGAACTTCCGGGCGTGATTGATGATCATTGCCATGGTTTGAATTTCCTTGAACGCCGCTTGCCTCACAAGCCTACTTATGTCGTCCGCCCGCATGACACGACGCAACGCATCCGTGACAGGGCGGAGAAGCGGTATCCGGTCGTAGAAGCGGGTGCCCTGGATATCGGAGCGTGACCGGCGTTGCAGGCCGATCGCGGGGGACATCACATAGGTCACGCAATCGGGTCTTTTCCGCCGGAAGGCCGTATAGGCCATGTCGACATGCGGCAGGGCGTCCTGCCCGCGGGCATTCTTCGTCTCGACTTCGCGGAGCCAGGCCACCAGATCCGGCATTGCGTCTGCCGACACGCCATAAAGGTGCAGCCCGCCGATATCGAAGCGGCGGCCGACATCGACCAGCCCGGTGCCCACCGAGAGAAACCGCTCGGGAAAATGATAGCCGCCGTAGAAGAAATCCCACTGCCCGGTCGCGAGCGGGGACAAGGTGGCGGCGAGATCGGTGCCTTGGGGAAAGGCGAAGTCGAGGTCGTCCTCCGCAATCAGGATCCGCGTGCGCCCCGCGCCAAGGCCGCCTCGAGGATGCCAAGATGGCTGAGAAAGCACCCCCGCGCGCCGGGCGAGGCAAAACCTTCGGCCGCCTCGCCCCGGACGGCCGGGAAGAAGGAGACCTTCGGATGGTTCTCGAGGCCAGCAAGGCGCAACTGCTGCCTCCATCTCGCGGCGGCGGTCGGGGCGGCTGGGAAGATTGATGATGTGGAGATGGTCGAACGCGGACAGGAGCGCGGGGCCGGGGGCGCAGACCCATCCGGGCGGGAGATAGGTGGCATCATCCGCCCTCCGTTTCAGTGTCTTGACGGTCAGTGAGGGGCGCATCGTATCTTGCCGCTATCTCACGAAAGTAGGCGAGCCACATGTCGAGTCCATTTCCGGATAGCGCGCGGGCCTGCGCCGTGGCTGCCATCTGCGCGGTGTGGCCGAGATCTTCGACCAGGGCCATAATGGCGGCGCGCATTGCGGCTACCTCGGCTGCTGGCATAAGGCGGGCCGTCTCGCCGTGTGTGACATAGTCCTCGACGCCATGTGAACGCGTGATGACCAGAGGAATGCCCAGCATCTGAGCGCCGATGAGGGTGATATGACCGCAAGCCGTACTGTCCGTCCGGAGCGGGATTATCATGCCTCGGCTGCCCGCGGCGATCGCCCAGGTCTGCGCCTGTGGCAGATTGGTGAAGACCGTTACATTCTCCGGCGGATCTATCCCCGCCATACTGTGCGGGCGACCGACGATTACCATGCGCAACGTGGGCAGATCCCGCATCACCCGTGCGAGCAGTTCATAATCACGCCCTTCGCCGCCGATCGCGCAGAGATAGGCCCCCGCCCCGCTGGGTTGTCGGGGCCAGGCAGGGGCGGCTCCATCGCCCAGGGCAGAAAGTGGATCCGATCCTCGGGCAGGTCGAGATGGCGGGCATAGAGTGCGCGCTCGAAACGGGAAAAGACGACGAACTCGTCAATCCCCCGCAGCGCCGCGGCGAGGTAGCGCCGCCGTGCACCCTGCGGCAGATCCGTAAAATTGAAGGCAAAGGCGATCTGCGGTACCTCCGGGCAGAGCGTGCGGCGGGCGAGGTTGGTGGCTGCGGCCATCAGGGGCAGATGCGAAACGAGCACCGCCCCCGGCGCGCGCGCTAGCCGATCGGCCGCGGCGAGCGCCGCCCGGTAGCGTCCTAGGCGATCCCCCGGACGCGGCGTTCGAGGGCGGTGCGGGCGCGGCCCGAGTGGATTTGCCAGGCGATGGCGGGATCATCGCAGAGGGGTTCGAGAAACCGCCAGTCAGGGCCGAGAAGGTCGGTCGTGTTGATGAAGATCATGCCCGCGCCCCGTCTCCCGCATCCGCCATCACTTGTATTCGATCAGCCCGGCCGGGCGGCGGAACAGCCGCCGGGCCCGATATTCCAGCACCCCCAGGGCCTCGGGCAGCTTGCCGAGCGTGAGGAAGATCGCGCGCTCCCAGTTTGTGCGCCGCCCGGCGCCCTCGCGCAAGGCAAGCCGCACCATTTGCGCCGGCCAGGCCAGAAGCAGGAGCAGCATCCAGGGGCTGACGAGGAGGGCCCCGGCGAGCGCCACTGCGGGCAGGCCCGCCCCCCAGAGCAGCGCGCGGCGCGTCTCGGCCACGCCATGGCGTTCGGGCGTGGCCCCGTGCAGCGCCGCGCCCTCGGCATAGGCATGGCCTGCCCGCCTTGCCCGCCGCCACCATTGCGAAAACCGGGTCATCGCCGCGTCATGCAGGGTCATCTCGGCATCGAGCCGCCAGACCTCCCACCCCGCCGCGCGCAGGCGCAGACAGAGTTCCGGCTCTTCCCCCGCGATCAGGGCCGGGTTGAACCCGCCCACCGCCGCAAAGGCCGCGGCCCGCATCAGCGCATCGCCGCCGCAGGCCTGCGCGCGGCCGATGGGGGTGTTCCATTCCGCGTCGCAGAGCCGGTTGTAGACCGAGGCCTCGGGCGCGCGCTCGCGCCGCCGCCCGCAGGCGACGGCCGCCCGGGGATGGGCTTCGAGAAAGGCCGTCGCCGTCTCGATCCAGCCGGGCGCGAGCGTGCAATCGCCGTCGATGAACTGCACATGATCCACGGGGCCCGCGGCCGTGAGCGCGGCGAACCCCTCGTTGCGGGCCCGTGCCGCGGTGAAGGGACGCCCCAGATCGAGCGCCACCACCTCGGCCCCCGCCGCCCGCGCCGCGGCGATGCTGCCATCGGTCGATCCGCTGTCGACATAGACGCGCCGGGTGATCCCCGCGGGGATCGCGGCCAGCGCCCCCACGAGCCGCGCGCCCTCGTTGCGCCCGATCAGGACGATACCGATGACGGGACCGCCGCTCATGGCTGCACGAAGGGATAGCTTGCGGCGAGCGCGGGGTGATCGGGAAACATCCGCCGGAGTGCCGCATGATCCTCGGTGAAGATCGCCTCGAGGGCCGCGCGCCGCGCGGGGGGCAGGTCCGGGCGGTCCCGGATCTGGCGGCTGCGCCGGATCCGGTCGCGCAGGGCCTGCGGCACCAGCATCCGGCGCAGCGCGGTGGCCGCCGGATTGTCCACGAGCAGGCCGTGCAGCGGCAGACGGCGGATGCGCTCGGCCGAGGCGTTGACGCGGTCCTGCCCGGTCTGCCAGACCGGGCGGCCCGGATGGCCGAGAAAGGCGCAGACCCGATCGAGCACCGCCTGCGGCTGGCGCTCCATCTCTTCCAGCGTCAGCAGCAGCAGGTTGTCGGGGCCGTAGCGGTCGCGATAGGGGGCGATCTGGCGGGCGTAGCAGCTGTAGGCGACGAGTTCGGGGTGAAGATCGAAGGCCCGGTCGATCTCTTCCGTCATCACGCCCATGCTCCATTCATGGATGTAATGCGACACCGCGCGGTCGACGGGATTGCGGATCAGATAGACGAGTTTCGGGGCGGCCAGCAGGGCCGCCATCCGCGCCAGGGCCTGCGGATGGGTCGGCAGCTTGGTGTAATGCGTGCTTGCCTCGCCCTTCAGATCACCGGGGGCCGCCGGATCGAAGAGGCTTTCGTACCAGTCCCGGCCACGGGCGAAGACGGCGTCGTCGGAGAAATAATTGGGCTCCTTCGGCGTGGTCATGAAGAGGCCGGGCTGCGCGCCGATCTGCGCCGCCAGCGTGCTCGTGCCGCATTTCATCGCACCGATGATCAGGAAATCCGGCAGCGCCACGGGCTCAGCCCCCGGCCGCGCGCCGATCGCCGAGCGGCGTCAGCGCGTTGATCCAGATGTCGCGCGCCTCGGCCGCGTTGGCGGGGGGCGCGGGCCGGCCCACCAGCACGCGCGCGAGCGCAATGCCCCGCCCGAGATGCCAGGCGAGATTGGCCAGCAGCAGGCCCACCCGGCCATGGGCCTGATAGAGAAAGCGCGTGCGCGAGGCATAGTAATAGGCCGGCAGGCGGCGGCGTTCCCTGGCGAGGGACTTCACCGGGCCGCTGCCGCCGCGAAAATGCACGGCCCGGGCCTGCGGCACATGGACGATCCCCCAGCCCGCCCGGCGCGCGCGCAGGCAATATTCGATATCCTCGAAATAGAGGAAGTAGCCCTCGTCCATCGGGCCGATCCCCTGCACCATCGCGCCGCGCAGCAGGATGCAGGCGAAGCTCGCCCAGTCGATGGCGCCGGGCGGGGGCGGCACCGGCAGGGCGACCTCGCGCCGGGCCAGAAGGCGGGTGACAAGGCCGGTATGGGCGCCCCGGATGAGTTCGCTGCCCGGACCCGGGAAGCGGAACGAGCTGATCTGCGGGGTGCCATCCTCATGGTCGATGCGCGGGCCGAAGAGCCCGGCATCGGGCGCCGCATCGGCGGCGGCGAGGATCGCGCGGAAGAAGCCCGGCTGGAGCAGCGCGTCGGAATTGAGCAGGAGATGGAACTCGGCCGGGCAGGCGGCCATGCCCTGGTTGTGCCCGCCCGAAAAGCCGGAATTGGTGGCCGAGCACAGGAGCGTGACGCGCCCCGGATCGGGCAGGGCCGCAATCGCCTTGGCGAGCGTCTCCACCGACCCGTCGTCGGAGCGGTTGTCGACGATCACCACATGGCCATCGAGCCCGGCAAGATCGTCGAGCACCGAATGCAGGCAGCGCAGCGTCATCTCGGCCGTGCGGTAGTTGATGATCGACACGGCGACCCGGACGGTGCGGTCGGGGGCGGCAAGGGTCTTGGTCACGCGAGAGATCCGGTCGGTTGGGACGGCGGGGCCGCAGAAAAGCGCAGAGCCGGGCAACAGTCCAGAGAGACCCCGTCACCCGCACAGAAGGCACCCGCGCAGAAGGCCCGGGCATATGGGCGAAACAATGCCCTTTTGGGGGCGGGACTGTTGCAGGCCACCGCAAGATCGGCCCGGTCTGGCCTGTCACCGGCCGGGGGCTGTTTCATGACAGGCCCGGACGGGGTAGAAGGCGGAAACGGGACTGGCCCCGTTTCCGACTCTGCGAGTATCGACGCCCGATCATGCCAAATTCCTTTGCCTATCTGGTGCTGTTCAGCTGGCCGATCGTCGTCTTTCTGCTGTTTCGCAGGCTTCCCCTGCCCACAGCACTGGCCTGGTCGATCATCGCGGGCTACCTGCTTCTGCCGGGGCTTACCGGGATCAACCTGCCGCTGGTGCCCACGATCGACAAGGACGGCGTCCCGAGCCTGACCGCGGGCCTTCTCTGCCTGCTGGTGGCCGGCGCCGTGGCCTCCGCCGCGCGCCGCAAGGCCCGGCTCGCGGCCCGGACGGCGGCATCCGGAGAACATGCGCGTCTGGCCGAGACCGGACTCCCACCCTTCGATATCCCCACGTGGAGATCCTCGCTGGGCGGAAAGATCGTGACCGCACTGATCGTTCTGGCGGTGGCGGGCGTGTTTCTGACAGTGCTTCAGAATGGCGAGCTGTTGGTCTTCGGATCCAGGGTCATTCCCGGATTGCGGCTCTACGACGCCTTTTCGGTGATCGGAGCCCTTCTCATCGCGCTTCTGCCGTTTCTTCTGGGGCGGCGATATCTCGCCACGCCCGAGGCGCAACTGACCCTGCTGCGCGTGCTCTGCATCGCCGGGCTCGGCTACTCGCTGCTGGCGCTTTACGAGGTGCGCATGAGTCCGCAGCTCAATGTGAAGATCTATGGTTTTTCAAACAGCCCGTGGCGCCAGCAAGTTCGAGACGGAGGGTTCAGACCATCGGTCTTTCTCCAGCACGGACTCTGGCTCGGGATATTCATGACGATGGCCACACTGGCGGCGGCAGGTCTCTGGCGGCAGGCCTTCAAGGCCGGATCGCGCAGCGCCTGGATCTGGGGCGGCGCGACGCTCTGGCTGGCGATGACGGTCGTGCTCTGCAAAAGCCTCGGAGCGTTCGCAGTCCTCCTCCTCCTCCTCCCAGCGGCCCTCTTTCTGGGGGTGCGGGGACAGCTTCTTTTTGCGACAGTGATTGCCGGTTCGATGCTCTTCTACCCGATGCTGCGGGGCGCGGGTCTGGTCCCCGTCGACAGGATGGTCTCCTGGGCGCAGTCGGTCGATCAGGCACGCGCGGAATCGCTCGCGTTCAGATTTCGCAACGAAGACGTGTTGCTTGAGCGCGCGAACCGCAAGCCGCTGGCGGGTTGGGGGAGCTGGGGGCGCAACCGCGTCTACAACGAGGACACGGGCCGGTCGGAGTCCACCACCGACGGGATGTGGATCATCCTGATCGGATCCTGGGGCTGGCTTGGGTATATCGCGCAATATGGGTCTATTGACCCTGCCCATTCTCTTTCTGGGCTTCAACCGACGGCAACTGGATCTCTCCTTCGCCACCTCGGGCCTCGCCCTCGTTCTCGCGGCAAACCTGATCGACATGATTCCGAACGCCACCCTTACCCCGGTGACCTGGCTCATCGGCGGGGCCCTGGCGGGGCGCTATTCGATCGCGCGGCAGGACAGCACCCCGGCAGCCGGGGCCGCGCCGCGCCCGGCCCGGGCGCCACGGCAGGTCGGCCGCGCGGCCCCGGCAAGCGATGGGGTGCGACCGATTGCCGCTGATCGATCCCCCCCTGCCCCTGTCCCGCCCAGAACCCGGCGCGGCTGAAGGGAAAGGAATATCCTGCGGCCTCGCGCATGCCGCGCTGCGGCGCGTGATTCCCCGGACGGCGACATTGATTATAAATCGTCACCAATTCTTATTAGCGCACAATGATTGTCCACAAAACCAGCCGCCCCTCCTGAGGGGCACGGCCGGGCTTTCGCCATAGTTGTAAAACCGGCGGCCACGATCCACAGCTTCGTCTGTCCGCCGCGAGAACGGGCAGGAAGCCCTGTATTGGCTGAAGAAACACGCTTCCCGCCGCCTGGAAGACGAGACAAGGGGCCCCGCAACCGAGGGTGGTTTTTTTCCTGTGGCGGCACTTCCGGAAATCGAATAGCCACAGTTTTGCCATAAGTGTTTCCTAGACAGCCGGTGGAAATGCGCAAAATATGCATTAACTGTTTCTGTAGATTGAAAGGGGCGATCGAATGAAGCTGAGACACATCCTTGCTGCAGGTGCGATGGCACTGGGCCTCGGGATCGGCGCTGGAAGTGCCGCGACGGTTTCGGGTGAGGTTCTGGCCAAGGAAAATTCCGTCACCGGCGGCACGGGCTACGCGACGGGGCTTGTTCTCGCGCTGGGTCAGGCGTTCTCGGTGGTCGTGGACGACCCCGCGGATACCTGGTCGCAGGGCCGCACCACCGCCGCGCTGAACCGGACCACGGATGCCAACGGGCTGACCACCGGCAAGACCTTCACCAGCGCGGGCCAGACCTTCGTGCTCGGCTCGCTGGTCGGGCGGATCGGCGATGGCGTGTTCTTCCTGATCGGGACGAGCTTCTCTGGCGTTGCCGCACTTGCGGGCGAGCTTCAGTTCTTCCACTGGGATTCGAACTTCAAGGACAACAAGGGATCGCTCGCCGTGACGGCCAATTCGGTGGATATCGCTGCGGTCCCGCTGCCTGCCGGCGCGCCTTTGCTTCTTGCAGGCCTCGGTGCTCTGGCGCTGCTGCGTCGCCGCAAGGCAATCTGACATCACCTCAGGTCGATGATGGATCAGGCCGCATCCGGAAGGATGCGGCCTTTTGTCATGCAGGCGGCAGCGACCCGGCCAGCAGGGCGGCCTCGAAGCGCCGCGCCGCATCCCGCCAGCCATATCCCGAGGCCTGCGCCAGGGCGGCCTCCGACATGGCGCGCCAGGCCACGGGATCACGATCGAGCAGATCGCCCAGCCGCGCACCGAAGGCCTCGACATCGCCGGGGGCGACCGTAAAGCCGTTCACCCCTTCCTCGATCACATCAGGGGCACAGCCGGTGCGCATTGCTACGACGGGGCATCGGCAGGCCATCGCCTCGAGCACGGGCAGACCGAACCCCTCGGACCGGCTGCCCATCAGAAAGACATCGCAGAGCGCATAGATCGCGCGCAGGTCCTGTTGTGCCGGATTGAGGAAATAGCGGCTGCCGGGCGGCAGCGGCAGGTTTGCCGTCGGCTCCTGCTTGCCGAAGGCCACGACCTGCAGGCCGGGATGGCGTCGGCGGGCCATCTCGATCGCCGCAAGGCTCTGATCCACCCCCTTGAAGGGCGCGGGCGAATACATCAGCCCGACCGTGGGCACAGGCTGGCGATCGCGGGGCGGGGCGTGAAAAAGGGCCGGATCGACACTGTTGGGCACCACCGCCACATCCCCATCGCCATAGAGATCCCGCATCACCTCGGCCAGCCAGCCGGCGACGGCGATCTTCTTCAGCGGCAGCCGGTAGGTTTCGGCGATACGGGGGGCAAGGTAGGGCACATGGATTTCATGGTGCTGGACGAAATAGAACTTGCGGCCTTTCCCGGGTGGCAGAGCCGCCACGAGGGGCGCCGTCGTCCAGAAGGTGGCGATCACCACATCGGCCTCGGGCAGATCGGCCTCGCTCACACCCGAGGCGCGCTCGACGAGGATCAGCCGCGCCCGCATCCCGTCGTAATGCGACGGGCGCCTTCCCTTCGGCTCGCGGCGCGGCAGGCGCCCGCGCAACAATGCCCGCGCCCGGTCGCGCAGGGATCGGGCGGGCGGTCCGGCCGGGGCCACCACGGTGACCTCGTGACCCATCTCCTGCAGAAGATCGGCATGGATCGCGATGACCCGGCATCCCCCCGAGAGGTTTGGCCTTGGGCTGACGAAGGTGATGCGCATGGGATCCCGGCGGAAGGTTCGAGGAGGCGGCGTCAGTGGCCTACGGCCATCTTGCGGAAAGTCTCGCTGCCTTTCACCAACTCGTCATAGGTGCCGCTTGCGGCGACGCCGCCCCGTTCCAGCAGGAAGATGGTATCACAGCCCCGTACCGTGCTCAGGCGATGGGCGATGAGGATGATCGTCCGGTCATGGCGGATGTTGTCCACAGCCTCCATCACCGCCCGTTCGGTGATGTTGTCGAGCGCCGAGGTCGCCTCGTCCATGATCAGGAGCGAGGGATCGGTATAAAGCGCCCGCGCGATGCCGATCCGCTGGCGCTGCCCGCCCGAAAGGCGCACGCCGCGCTCGCCGACGATCGTGTCATATCCCTTGGGCAGTTCCTCGAGGACGAAGTCATGCAGGGCCGCAATCCGGGCGGCCCGTTCGACGGCCGCCCTGTCGATCTTCTCCCTTGGCACACCGAAGGCGATGTTCTGCGCCACGCTCTCGTCGGTCAGATAGATGCTCTGGGGCACATAGCCGAGCGAGCGTTGCCAGGCGCGCAGGTTGGCCGATGTGATCGGCGCCCCATCGACCAGGATCTCGCCCTCTTGCGGGCTCAGGAGGCCGAGGATGAGGTCGATCAGCGTGGTCTTGCCCGCACCGGTGCCCCCCACGATGCCGATGGTGCTCCGCGCCGGGATCTTCAGGTTCACGTCCTTGAGCGCGGTGCGTTCCGCCGTGGCATAGGAATAGTCGATATGGCGCAGTTCCAGATCGCGGCTGCAGCGCGAGGGGCGGCCCTGTTTCGGCGCGCGCGCCGCGGTGCCCGGCTGCGGCCAGAAGCGGCGTGTAGTCGGCATGGATATGGTCGAGCACGGCGCTGCCGTTCCGGATCGAGGCCAGGGCGGCATAGATCTGCTGCATGGTCGGCAGAAGCCGCATCACCGCCACGACAAAGATGCCGAGTGTTGGAATGATCGCGATCAGCGAGCCGTCGCTGCGCAGAAGCATGACGAGAATGAGCGTCAGGATGATCGCGAAGCTCAGCGCCTCGAGAATATAGCGGGGCATCATGGCCAGGATCTTGCTACGCGCCTGATAGCTCGCCCGGCGGCGGGCGGCCTTGTCGAAGCGGTGCTGATAGCTGTCCTCGAGCCCCATCAGCTTGACATCCTTGATCCCGCCCGTCGCCTCCTGGACAAGGCGGAAACGCTCGCGGTTGAGCTTGAGCATGTCCGCCCCAAGCCGCGCAAGCGCCTTGCGCAGCCGCAGATAGATGAGGGCATAGCTGCCCCCCATCATGCCGGCGGCGACGAGCATGACCACCGGATCGAGCACCAGAAGGAAGCCGAGGATCGAGATGGCGAGGATCAGCGCCGAGAGCAGGCCCATTGCCGGAAGGATGGTGGTGCCTATGACCTGATCCACTTCGTTGAGCACGCTGCGGCGGATCTCGGCGCTGTTGCGTTGCAAGAACCAGCTGTAGGGCTGGCGCAGATAGGATTGCAGCAGGCGGGCCGAGATCGTGTAGCCGCGCATCGTGGAAAAGCGCATCGTGGCATAGGCCCCGAACGCCTTGACGGCGAGGCTCATGAGAATTGCGGCAAACACGCCAAGCGCCAGAAAGATCTGGAAGGCGAAGGTGCTGGTGAAGCCGAGGGCATGATAGACCCAGGCCAGATGCGCGTTCTGGGTGATCTTCTCGGGATCGGCGAGCACGCTGAGCAGCAGCAGGATCGTGGAAATGCCAAGCACCTCGGCGAAGGCCACCACGACCATCACGACCATCAGAAGCCAGAACCGTTTCCGCTCACGCGCGTCGAACAGATCCAGTATCTTCCGGTAGACCTCGGTCATGACGATGTTCCACTGCCCGGGCCATGTGCCCTGTTGCGTCTTTGCCCCCCAATGTTCCTGCTAGCAGAAACCGGCTCGAACACCATGCAAATTCCTGCAACAGGCCGGCCCGGACAAGCTGTGCTCAGAGATCCCAGACGTCGATCGTGACCAGCGCCTTCGAAAAATGTCCGGCATCGTCCGCCGCCCAGTAAGTGAAGGTGTCGGTCCCGGTGAAGCCGTCGTTGGGACGGTAGAGAAGCTGTCCATCGTCCTGCTGGAAGACATCGCCATGGCGGGGATCGGTGAAACCGTCGACCCGCAGCACCCCGCCCTCGGGGTCGCTGTCGTTGCGCAGAAGATCGAGGAGCACGTCATGGCCCGCCTCGACCCGCGCCGTGTCATCGACCGCGGCCGGTGCCTCGCCCCCGAGCGTGATCGCCCCCTTGTTCACGGCGCCGAGCTTGGTGAGATAATCCTCGCTCATGTCCAGCGTGACCACGTGGCCGATCTTCAGAAGATCTCCGGTGGCGCGATCAGCAACGAAATCCTCGATGATCATCACCTTCTTGCCGTCGGCTGTCTGGTAATAACCATCGGTCTGGAGGAACTTGCGGATGCTGTCGGCCCCGACGAAGTGATCATCGAAGAATTGCCGATCGATGGAGCCGATCGAATCCGTCTTGATCCCGTCGAAGTCGAGGCGCTCATTCTGCGACAGCGTCGTATCCCCGACCATGTCGAAGACAAGTCGCCCGGAGACCAGATCTGCCAGAGTCGAGGATCTGGTGCTGCGCGGGATCAAAGCCCGTATAGTCTATCTTGTTGTCGATCAGCTCCACGTCGATCAACACATGGTCGACGGATCGCCGTCGGTCAACTCCTTGGTGAAACGCTGCTCAAGATCCACGGCGGTCTTGAAGCCTTCAATCGTCAGCCCGTTGACGACAATATCGAGTGTATTGGTGTCTATCTGGAAGACCGTACCCGCTCTTGCGATCGGCGCGCCATTATCCGTTGCTATAAGGTCGATATCCTTGAGTGTGTAATGCGCCGTATAGCCAAGGTAGACGCCCTGGGATGTCTCCCAGTTCAGGAAACCATCGAGTACCGTGCGCACGTCGTGACCCTGAATCGGATTTCCCTTGATCACAACGAGGCCCAGGGATGTGCCGAAGGCCTCGTTGTCGTGAAAACCCTGGATTGGAGCGCGATTGAGTGTGATCGTCTCCGCGCCATCGGCGATCTCGGGATGATCAAGCGATGAGGCAAGAGGATCGGATTGTGCCATGCGCGACATCCAGACAAAGCCGAAACTCGCATTTGCCGCGACGTTCTCTGCCGCCTCGACCAGACGCCCAGCAAAAAAGAACGCATTCCCGGAACGGGCAGCATCCAGCCGCTCATTGTCGCCCCCCTCTGCCGCCTTGACCGACTGAGGCCGAGTACCCGTAACCCTCGGTCCGGATCGAGATGTTGCGCAGCCAGATGCCCGTCTCGTCGCCATCCTCGGCGACATAGGAGGCGCCGAAGGTGTCGAAGGTCACGTTGTCGATGAAATTGGCATTGCTCGAGTGCTGGACCATGGCCCAGCCCGGGGATCCGCTGATGGAATTGCCCTGCGAGATCGCCGGGTCGTCGAGATCGGTCGTCCCGGTCTTGTGGAAGTGCAGCGGATAGCGGCCCTTGATGTTGCTGTCGGCCGTGACGGTGTCGAGCGCGCCGATATCGAAGGCGGGCTGCGACTTGTCGGTGCGGCCCAGATCGTCGAAGGCGGCGTAGCGCACATCCACGTCGTCGTTGTGCATGAACATCACATGACCGCGCTGATGCACGGCGGTCGCCTCGCCGTCCTCGCTGGCGATGGTGACGTTGCGGGTGGTGTTCGCGACATAGGCGAAGAGATCCTCGCGCGGGGTGTCGTGATCGTAGGCGAGCGGCTTGTTGATGGTGATCCGCCCCCCCTCGATCGCGGTGATCACCACCTCCTCGTCCTGGCTTTCGACGTAGGTCTTCCCCCGTCGATCCAGGTCCAGCCCGTCTTGTGCGTCCCGGTCAGCACGATCGTGTCGCCGACGTGCCAGCCCTCGGGCGTCTCGGCCAGATCGATCACCGTGTCGCCCTTCATCGGCGCCTCGGCGACCTTCAGGAAGGCGGTCTTCTCGGCCCCGTTGATATCCACCTCGCCCAGCGAGACGATGCCGCGCGACAGAAGCATCGGATCCCAGCCCACATCGATGTCGCCGTTGTTGGCGATCAGGATCTGGGTCGAGACGCCGGCCTCGACCGGGTTTTCGGCGGTGCCGATCTCGAGATGGCCACTGGAGGTGATGACCATCGTGTCGACGATCATCTTGGTGTCGGCATCCGTCGCGAAGGACAATGTCCCGTCGACCCGGACGGTGAAGAGCGAGGCATCGCTCTCGCCGTCATAGGTGACGGAAACACCCTCGGGGATCAGCACCTTGGCGCCCTCGCCCGGGATGCGGCCTTCGTACCAGGTGGCGGGGTCGAACCAGTCGCCGTTGGCGATCGCCACATGGGTCGCCTCGCCCCGCGGCACCAGATCCAGAAGCTTGTCATGCTCGGCCATCATTCCGGCATCGTCGCTGTGCATCGAATGCGTCTCGGGCAGCGCCTTGACGGCTGCGACATAGGCATCCGCCTCGGCCGCCGTGCGCGGCAGGGGCAGACCTGCGGTCTCGCCCCCATGGTCATGTCCCGTGCCGGGCGTGGCGGTTCCGCCATCCGGGGTGGTCTGGGCCGGGTCGGTGGTTCCGCCCGTCGTCTGGTCGTGATTGTGCTCCGGTGCGGTCGGGATGGGTGTGCCGTGATCATGGGAGGCTTCGTCCGTCCCGCAGCTGCACTGGCAGACCGCCCCGCCTTCTTCGGGACAGGGGCCGGGATCGCCGGCATGGATCGGGCCATCATGGCTGAGGCTGGTGCCGGAGATGAGCTTGCGCGCGCCGTCGCTGTCAGGCCCCTGCCATTCCAGTTTCAGGCTCTGTGCGCCCAGATTCTCGAAATAGCGGATCTCGAGGTCATGCGCCCCGGCCGACAGATCGAGCGTGATCTTGATCTCGCGCGTGCCGTGCGCACCGTCGTTGAGGATCACCTTCTTGCCGTCGAGATAGAGCTCGGAACCATCGTCCGAGGTGAGATAGATCGTGTAGCGACCCGCGTTCACCACGTTCAGATCGCCCGTGTAGCGCGCCGCGAAAAGGTCGGTCGCGCCACCCTGCCAGAAGGCATCGTTGGTCTTCAGATAGTTCAGCTGGGTCACGCCGCCCTTGGCGGCGGCGGCTGCCGAGAAATCGATCTGCGACAGGCTGGTCACGCGGGCGGCGAGCGTGAAGTAATCGACCAGAAGGCCAGGATGACGGACAACCGCGGCTTCGGGCGCGGGCGTGCCGGCCCCTCCGGCAGCGGTTTCGGCGGGCTCGGCATGGGTCAGGCTGTTGCCGGTGACGAGGGCCCGCACGCCGGCGCTGTCGGGGCCTTTCCATTCGAGCTTGAGGCTCTGTTTGCCGGTATTCTCGAAATAGCGGATTTCGAGGTCATGCGCCCCGGCGCCGAGCGTGAGCTTCACCGACTTCTCGGTGACGTCATGGGTGCCGTCGTTGTCGATGACGCGCTTGCCATCGAGATAAAGTTCCGAGCCGTCGTCCGAGGTGAGATAGATCGTGTAGGTTCCGGCCTTCACCACGTTGAGCTCGCCCGTATACCGCGCGGCGAACATGTCGGTCGGGCCGCCTTTCCAGAAGGCCTCGGTGGTGCGCAGGTAATCGAGCGCGCCGACCATGCCCGTAGCGGCGGGCGTGCCGTTGAAATCGACCTGGTCCAGGCTCGTGATCTTCTTGCCGATCTCGAAATAGGACACGTCGAGGCCGAGCTTGCCTTCGGGCAGGGTGACAACTTCGGGCGCTGCCGGGGCGGCGGGGGCCGGATCGGCCTGGGGCGGGGGTTCGGCGACCACGGGGACGGGGGTATAGCTCAACGCCGTGTCGCTGACGACCGCGCGCTTCCCGCCGCTGTCGGGCCCCTGCCATTCGAACTTCAGGCTCTGCTTGCCGGTATTCTCGAAGTAGCGGATCTCGAGGTCATGCGCCCCGGCCTTCAGGTTGAGCGTGACCTTGATCTCGCGCGTCCCATGGGCGCCATCATTGGAAATGATCTTCTTGCCGTCGAGATAAAGCGCCGAGCCGTCATCCGAGGTCAGATAGATGGTGTAGGTTCCGGCCTTCACCACGTTCAGATCGCCCGTATAGCGCGCCGCGAAGAGATCGGTCCCCGCCCCCCTGAAGAAGCTCTTGTCGGTATCGAGATGGTTGATCGAGCGAACCATGCCCTCCACCTTCGGGGGTGCATCGAAATTCACGTCGCGCAGGGTCTTGACCGGCTTCGGAAGGGTGAAAAACTCACCAAGAAGACCCTTGAGCGGGGCCGGGAGGGCAGCGGTTGTCGAGGGGGGGGGCGTAAGCGCGGTCATTCAGCCTGCATCCTTGAAACTGCGACAAGAGGAATCGAAAGACACTCCGATCCGATTGGTTGGGACGTTGTTTTCCGTTGAAGGTTTCACAAAGGCGGCACTTGGGCCAAAGCGTGGCCGCCATGAAGCGCCGCCGTTTCCAAAACCATCGCTAATCCAGCGCACCCTTCTCCCGGCCGACCGGCCCCACATTTTCCACCCCCTGCAACGCAACGTCTTTCCCGCGCCGCGAAACTGCGGCGGATCTCCTTCACCATCCAGATAGGTCACGGATTCAAAACAGAATTTCAGCGAGATGAACCCATCGGGGACTCACTCACGCGGTCTGTACCCAGCCCGTGAAAGCTATCGCGCATCGTCTCATTGAAGACAATGCGGGGCCCGGTGCCGGGCCTGTCGCCTCGGCAATGTCCCGCGCAGGGACTGGGCGGAAAGCTGCAACCGGACCCGGTTCCGGCCCTTCCGGGCCCCCGGAGCTGACGCAGAGGCAGCGATTGACACGCCCAGAGAGAGGCCGGTTGTCCTCATTCTGGAAACGAAGCCGGGCCATTCGTGTCAACAACAGGGCAGAAGAGCGGGCGGGGCGGCGGGCAAACGCCTCGGATTGTTGCTAAACTTGAGGTAACCGAGGGGCCTCTGGCCTGTATTGGGGGGATACGATAGCCTGCGCCAAGGCCCCGGAAGGCCACGCCAACGTGGACATGACATGCACAGCGTCGATCCCGAAACGACAGGATCATCAAGGCCCGTGGGATTGACTGCGCGGCGGCGGTCCCATCCGGACCGGAGACGCTGATTGACACGCAGCGTCTCCGATCCGGGACGTCTGGCGCGCCACCTGCTGTCCCCCGGACCAGGGGCGGCGCTGCGCGCCTGGTTCGCGCGGCCCTTCTCGCGGCGGAACCGGACGCGGGTCGCGATCTACTACAGCCCGAACCGGATCAGCTTCTCGCAACTCCATCCGTTTCTCTACTACCAGCAACGGTTTCGCGAAGCCGAACAGGCCGAGATTCGGGCCGTTCCGATCGACACGCTGCTGACAGGCGCCCGCATGCCCCTCGAGCGTGCCGATGTCATTCTGGTGCAACCCTGGTTTACCGTCGATCCTGACCGGCTGACCGGCCTGCTGGAACGCCTCGGTCGCGCCGCGCCCGCGGCGCCCATCACCTTTCTGGATTCCTATGCCCACAGCGACCTGCGGCTTGGCCGGCACCTGGAGCCCCATGTCCGACATTATGTGAAGAAGTCCCTGTTCCGGGATCATTCTCTCTACCTTCGGGCCTGGCGGGGCGACACGAACCTGACCGAGTACTACGGGGATCTCTACGGGATCGAGGCCGATCCGGTGGACTGGCAGACGCCGCCGGCCCTTCTGGAACGGCTGCATCTCGGCCCGAACTTCTTCACCGACCCCCGTTTTCTCGACGATTTCATCACAGGCGTCCTGCCGCCGCGCGACGACCGCCCGATCGACGTGCATGCCAGGATGGCAAGCAAGGGCTCGGGCTGGTATCAGGCGATGCGCGCCGACAGCCTGGCACGGCTGGGCGCGCTGCCGGATCTGACCATCGCCGCGAAAGGCACCGTCCCGCTGAAGACCTACATGGCCGAGATGGGACAATCGAAACTCTGCTTCAGCCCTTTCGGCTATGGCGAGTTGTGCTGGCGCGACATCGAGGCCATCCGCGTGGGGGCGGTGCTGATCAAGCCCGATATGGGGCATCTCGAGACGCACCCCGAACTTTATGAGCCGGGCGTCACCTATCTGCCCGTGCGCTGGGACTTTGCCGATCTGGAAGAGGTGATCCGTGGCGCCCTGGCCGACGAGGCGCGCTGCCGCCAGATCGCGGCAACCGCATGGGCGCGCATCAGCGGTTACCTGCGCGAAGCCCGCTTCGTCGACGACATGGGCTTCCTCTTCCGCGACTGAAGGCGCGGCGGCGCCCCTCAGAGGGGCGGCATGAAGCGCGGCAGTGGCTGCAATACCGCCTGCATGGCGTCCTCGAGGCGGGCTTCGGCCGGACCGATCCCGCCCTCCGGATCGATCGGCGTGATCAGCCGCACGATGGCGCTGTCATTGCGCCCGTTGGTGAGCTTGCCGAGCATCAGCTGGATCTTGGCGGTGAAGCCCGAGGCGGTGCGGGTGCCCTGCTGCTCGAACCAGTAATAGACGAGCATCCGCTCGACCCCCTGCTGGATGATCGCACGGTTCAGACTGAACGCGCCATCGGTCGGGTGGATGGCCTCGATCTGCTTGAGATCGGCGATCTCCCAGCCGCCGCCGGGCAGGCAGACCTGCGGATCATGCGTGCCGCCGGTCCGCTGGTCCTTGTACCAGGCCACGAAGAGATCGACCGGCGCGCCTTCGGCGGCGCTTGTCAGGGTGACGGAGTGATAATCATCCGCCGCAAGGATCCGCTCGGTCTGCGGGTCGAGCGCGCGCTGCGGCCCGGCCTGCCACTCGCCAAGCTGTACCGGGAAGAGCAGGAAGGGATCGCGGTCCACCACCACCGGGGCGCGCGGCGGCACCATCTGCCAGACCGTGGCGAGAAAGACGACCGAGAGGGCCGCCGTGATCAGCGCCGCCGAGGGCTGCACATGGGCGATCCGCTTCACCTGGGTGCCAAGACCGCTGGTGTCGAGATCGAGCGCCTCGGCCAGGCCCATCCGGTCACGGCGCAGGAACAGCATGAACCAGGCCAGCGCAAAGAGGATCATCACGCAGGACAGGAAGATCACCCAGCCCTCGAAGAAATGCGAGAACCCTTCCACATGCTCCAGCCCGTAGCGGTCGACGATCACCCCCGCGATGGCGATGCGGACCGAGTTCATCAGGACGGTGATGGGGGCGGCCGAGATCAGCAGCACCGCCTTGTGCCACATCGGGCCCTGATAGAGCACCGCGAAGATGTAGGAGAAGCTCAGGATCGGGAAGAGATAGCGCAGCCCCGAACAGGCTTCGGCGACGTGCAGCTTGTAGACGCCGAGATCGATGATGTTGCCTTCGAGGAAGACCGGCACGTTCAGCATCTGCAGGAAGAACACGCCCAGTTCCGACGAGACGCCCTGCAGGTAGGTCGACAGCCCGTAATAGAGCACGCCCGGCAGCGGCAGCATGTAGACAAGGTGAAGCACCGGCGGCCAGTGCGCCCGCCCGCGCGCCCAGCCGAAGCTGATCAGCAGGATCGATCCCACCCAGAGGATCAGCGCATAGGCCACGATATCGTTGATCTGCAGCATCTTGCCGGCGAAGCCCAGAAGCAGCGCCACGAACAGCAGGATGACACCCGGCCAGCGGTCGGGAACCGCCCCGGTATTGACCGGCGTCATCTTGAGCGCGCGCAGGAAAAGCAGCAGCGACAGCACGGGGATGAGCGGGCCGTGGCTGTATTCGGGCAGCTGCCAGGCCCGCAGAAGCTCTCCTATCCCGTCCTGGAAGAACGCGGCCGCACCGAGGATCGCAACCAGGAGCCAGAACACGCCCCAGGTCAGAAATGTGGCCGGGGCGCTGGATTGCGGGACGGGATTACTCGAAAGCGACATGCACGGAGCCTTTGATCAAACCAATAAACGGATACCGACCCGGGGTCGGCACCGTCGCGGACTATAGCCCGATCCGGAGCGCGGCGCCACAATGGCGGTCCTTGCCGGCCTCCGGGACATCGCGCGGGCCATCCGGCAAGGCACGGCCTGCGGGCCGTCCGGCAGGCGGCCGCCAGACGTGCACAGGATGTCGATGGAATCCATATATATCAAACTCTTGGTATCTCTCTTCCGGGCGGATGGCGGGTGGGTCCGGGACGGGGTCCGGGGGCCATTCGGTCACATCAGGAAACTCACAATTTCGTCAGTCGCGGCACTATATGGAGACGGGCCAACGGGCGATCAATCCCGCGCCCCCGCCCTGACACGGACATAACCGAGGAAGGCACGGTCGGCCGAGCGCAGGCGCGGCCGGCCCGAGGCCGCCCAGTAGAGGCGCCAGTCGGCCTCGAGCGCATAGATGTCCCAGCCCGGGGCAAGCGCCCGGGCGGCCTCGATCGTGGCGGCGGCGAGCGGCGGGGCCTCGGGGCCTTCGATCACGGCCTGGCGCGGCGTGAAGCGCAGGATGTCGCCGGGTTCTTCGGCCATGTGATAATCGGGCAGATGGTCGATCGCGATCATCTCGCGCAGCATGGCGCGAAAGACCCGGCGGGGGCTGGCCGAGCCCGACTTCTTCAGCAGGATCTCGACGGAGACGCGCCATTCGGGCTGGCGCCCGCAATGCTTGCGGGCAATCTCGTAGATCCGCCGCTCGAGCGGCTTGCGCAGGCGGAAATAATCCCGGCTCAGCGTGAGGACGGATTTCGCGAGTATGGCCCTAAACAGCCATTCCGAGAGCGTGACCGAGACGGAGATCATCCGCCCCGCCCGCGTCCGCCGCACGATCTGCCAGCCCTCGATAAGCCCGAAGCCGCGCGTCACCTCGAGACCGTCGATGCCCATGTTGGTGGTGATCCGCGTCCCCGCCAGCCGTTCGAAGGCATCGCGCAGCCGCTGGTAGCCATCGCCGCTGGTTTCCCGGTTGGTGGCGACGAGAAGGTCATGGGCGCGCAGCGTCAGGTTCCGGCTGACCGCCCGGCCCGCGTTCACCGCCGCCATCACCTGGCTGATGCAGTAGATCAGGATGTCCTTGTCGTGGATCGTGGCCAGCCCGCGGACCGACGGCGTTACCGTGATCTCCACCCCGTTGTGGGCATAGGACAGGATGCGGCGGTCGGGGCGGGTGGACAACGAGAAGACCGGGTGCTCCATCGTGGCCATGTCGGCCTTGGGGATCGCATCGAGGATGTCGCAAAGAAAGAAGTCCGCCGTCGGATGGCGGTCGGGCAGCAGCCCCCTGCCCCGCACAAGATCGGTCATTGCCTGTCGCCTCTGCCCGCCCGGATCTGATGCCCGGATTCGTGGTTTCATTGACACCCAAGGTAAAGTTATCCACAGCCCCGGTCCAGCAGGAGTTTCGGGGGATCGGAGTCGGACAAGCGGGGGATCGGAGTCACCTTATCGGGGGACCGGAGTCACCCAAGGCAAAAGAGATCGATGATTATCCAAAAAAAACAACATATTCCGAAAAAGGCTCTGGGGCGTAACTTATCAATAACACAAAGATAACACTGGCAGGATTTTTGCGGCGCGAACCGGCAGCCGAGCGCCCGGCACGGAAAACAGCAGGAATGGCTTAGAAAATGACCTGCTTGTGCGGCATTTGCTTTGATGTTCGCCGTTTCGGTGTATATTGCGAAAAACAGCGAACATGAGGCCGGAATGGCACGGGACGGGATCGAGCAACCCCCCTATTTCAACATCAGCCCCGATGCGGCGCTGGCGGAACTTGGGGGGCCTGTCGACACGGCAGAGTTTGCGGGTATTGCGGATGCCTGCGCAAGGGGGCGGACGGATCTCGCGAGCCGGGGCATGGATGCCGAGGGCCGCAAGCAGCTCCGGCTCTTCTCGACCTGGGAGATCACGAAATATCTGATCCCCGTGGCCACCCAGCATTTCCGCCGCGTCCTGAAGCAGAACCCGGATTTGCCCCAGGGCCGCAGCGAAACCGAAAGCGGGGCGAAATGGTTCACGCTGGATGAGGTGCTGCGGCTTCGGGCGCATTTCGCGCAGGAAGGATCCCGCGCCAAGGAATACCTGCCCTGGCGCCCGAAGAATCTGCCGGCCAAGATCGTGGCGGTGGCGAATTTCAAGGGCGGCGTCGGCAAGACCTCGACCGCGGCCCATCTGGCGATGTCGGCCGCCCTCGATGGCTACCGGGTGCTGGTGATCGATCTCGATTCACAGGGCTCGATGACCTCGATCTTCGGCGGGCGCGTCGCGGATGAATGGGGGACCGTGTTTCCGCTGATCGCGCGGCATTACGCGTTGCATCTGCGGACCGAGAACCAGCGCCGCCTGGATCGCGGCGAGGCGCCCCTGCCGCTCGATGAAACCCTGACCGAGGCCTTGAAGATCACGGCGCCGGCGCTTGTCCAGAAGACGCACTGGCCGAACATCGATCTCATCGGGGCGCAGTTGAACCTTTACTGGGCGGAGTTCCAGATCCCGGTCTGGCGGATGGCGGCGCGGGGCTGGAAGCTCTGGGATGCGCTGACCGACATGCTGGCCGCCGACGGGATGCTGGATGCCTATGACCTGGTCTTTCTCGATACCCCGCCCGCGCTCGGCTATCTCACGATCAACGGGCTGGCGGCCTGCGATATCCTGCTTGTGCCGCTCGGGGCGTCCTTCCTCGAGTTCGAACTCGACCGGGCGCTTCTTCGACATGCTGCACTCCACCTTCCAGTCGATCGAGGAGGGCGAGAACATGGCCGCCCGGGCGCTCGGGCGCGAGGAGATGTCGTTCCAGTGGGATGCGGTACGCGCCGTCATCACCCGCTACGATGCGGGCCAGCAGGCCGAGCTTGCCGGGCTGATGCAGGCCTATCTCGGCCGCACGCTCAGCCCCTATCGGCAGGATTTCACCGCCCTGATCGGCCAGGCCGGAGAGCGGGTGAACGGCATCTACGAGGCCGATTACCGCGATTTCAACCGCGAGACCTACATGCGCGGCCGCGAAACCTTCGACGAGACCTATGCCGCCTTCAAGCGGCTTCTGCTGGGCGTCTGGCGGCGGGACGAGCTGAAGGCCGCGGCGGTGCGCAAGGCAGGCTAGACCGGGGAGACGAGAGAACATGGCCAAGCGGCTGCGACTGACCCCGCCACAGGAAGGCTATCTGGCGGATACACGGGCCCATCCTGCAGGAACAGAGCCTAAAACAACCCTGGCAGCCCCCTTTGGCGCCGGCCCCGCGCCGATTGCCCGGGTTGCGGCCGAAGCCTCCGCGATGGCGGCCCTCGACCAGGTGTCTGAGGAGTTCCGGCGCGCCCGTGCCGAGGGCCGGTTGATCCAGTCCATCCCCCTCGAGGCGGTGGTGGAGGATCACCTCGTGCGCGACAGGATCGCGGTCGAGGCCGACGATCTCGCCGCGCTGACCGAAAGCCTGCGCGCGCGCGGCCAGCAAACCCCGATCGAGGTGGTCGATCTGGGCGGGGGGCGCTTTGGCCTCATCTCCGGCTGGCGCCGCCTCGCCGCCCTGCGGGGGTTGCTGCAGGAGACAGGCGAGGCGCGTTTCGCGACCGTGCTCGCGCTCCTGCGCCGTCCGGCGGATGCGCCGGCGGCCTATGTTGCGATGGTCGAGGAGAACGAGATCCGCATCGGCCTGTCCTATTATGAACGCGCCCGGATCGTGGCGCGGGCCGTGGATCAGGGCGTGTTTTCCTCCCGAAAAGAGGCATTGCAGAGCCTGTTTTCCACCGCGAGCCGGGCCAAGCGTTCAAAGATCGGCTCGTTTCTTGCGCTGGTTTCGGCGCTCGACGACGGTCTGCGCTTTCCGTCCCGGATCGGCGAGCGGCTGGGGCTTGCGCTGGCCCAGGCGCTTGAGGCGGATCCGGGCCTCGGCCCACGGCTCGTCGCCCGCCTCGCCTCCTTGCAGCCCGCCGAGGCCGGGGCGGAACAGGCGTTGCTCGCCCGCGCGGCCTCGGGCCGGCTCGACCCCCCTGCCCCGACCCCGCCCCCGACCGGCCCGGTGGCGCCCGTCACGCTCGAGCAGCGTGGCCGGCGGCTTGTGCTGAGCGGCCCGGGCGTCGATGCCGCGTTCCGCGCCCGGCTCGAGGCCTGGCTGGCCGGGTCGGGCTAACCTTGTCTTTCGCCCAGGGACTGCGCAGAGTGCCCGCGGTTCTGGCGGAGATGAGGCAATGGCAAAGGCGGATCCGGTTCGGTTGATGTGCGCCGCAGACCGCGTGTTCTTCCGCCATGTCGCGGTGATGCTCACCTCCGTCGCGAAGAGCACTCCGGGACCGATCGAGGTGGGCATCGTCCTGCAGGATGTCTCTGAAGCCGAGCGCGAGGTGCTGCGCGGCCTCTTTCCGACCCTGACCATCCATTTTTTCGATGTGAAGGCCGGAGTGCTCGAGAACCTGAAGTTCAAGTTCGTCCTGTCACCGATGACCTATGCCCGGCTGCTGATGGCCGACCTCGTGGACTGGGATCGGTTCGTCTACCTCGATACCGATCTCATCGTGCGCCATGATCTGCGCGAGATGTATGAGGTCGACCTTGGCGAGGCGCCGCTGGCGGGCGTATTCCACGGCGAAAACCTGAATGCGGGGGTGCTCCTGATCAATGGACGGGTCTGGCGGCGCGAGGGGCTGATGCGTCAGACGCTCGACTTCGCGCGGCTCCATACCCCGAAAGATGCCGATCAGGGCGCGATCGAGGGGGTATTGAAGGGCCGCATTGCGCGCCTCGATCCCCGCTGGAACGTGATCGTGGACCCGGTCTGGGGAAAGGCGCGGCTGTCGGATGAAACGTCCTTGCGCGAGGCCTGGATCGTGCATTTCATCACCGGCTTCAAGCCCTGGAACCTTGGTCGCTGGCTATTGCCGCAACCCTATCTGGCGCTTTGGGATGCAAACCGGGTGCGCGCGCCCCTGCCCCGTGTCCTGTCCGCCGAGATCAAGACCCTGGCATGGCAACTGCGTATCCTTGCCGCCCGCGCCCTGCGGCGCACTTGAAGAGCAGGTGTTTCGCGCGCGAAACACGTCCGCAACATCGGCAATATGTGCCTGGGCGGCTTTGAGGGAACCTTTCCCGCGAGTTCCCTGCAGTCTCTTAATCTTTTGTTAACGTTAAAAAAACCATGATCCGGAACATGATGTCTGTCTTGCTGGATATACCATGGTTCCCGAGTTTCAGATGGGCCAGTCGATCCCACGGATCCTGCACCAGATCCACTTCCAGGGCTGGGATGCGCTGCGCCCCGAGATTCGGCGCAACGCTGAAGCCCTGAAGGAACGCAATCCGGGATGG
Organism: uncultured Alphaproteobacteria bacterium; assembly: GCA_963700485.1. Taxonomy (GTDB): domain Bacteria; phylum Pseudomonadota; class Alphaproteobacteria; order Rhodobacterales; family Rhodobacteraceae; genus Aliitabrizicola. The sequence goes on along the minus strand of CAVOXQ010000013.1, from coordinate 15,948 downwards.
GAGTACCGTTTCTACGACGCCGACAGTGCAGAGGACTTCATCCGCAAAACTATGGAGAGTCTGTTCTTGCGACTTATCACCGGATAAATCCCGCCTATCACGCGGCCCGCGCCGATCTTCTGCGCTATCTGATCTGCTATCGATGCGGGGGCGTCTATCTCGACACGAAGTCGACCGCGCTCCTGCCCCTGGACGAGGTTCTTCGTCCCGATGACACCTATCTGCTGGCGCAATGGCCTGAACGACGCGACAGGCCTGCGGCGTCAATGCCCGGAGATCTGTCCGGGATTCAGGGCGGGGCTTTCCTGCAATGGTTCATCGCGGCGGCCCCCGGTCATCCCTACCTCCAGGCCGTGCTCGGCGCCGTGCTGCGGGGAGTGGCCGACTACAGGGCCTTCAAGCAGGGCGTGGGCAGAGATGCGGTGCTTCGCCTGACCGGGCCGGTCGTCTATACGCGGGCGATCCATCCCATCCGCGGCGCATTTCCCCATCGCTACGTCAAAAGCGATGACGACCTCCGTTTCGTCTTTTCAATCTACGGTGATCACAAGAGCCACCGCAACACGCACGCGCGGCACTATTCACAGCTTGCAAGGCCGGTTGTCCTCACGGACATGGCGACGACCTTGGCCGCCGCCGTCTGGTTCGGAGGGATCAGGCCGTACCTCAGGAAAGGTTAGCATAGGTTAGCATTTGTTTCGCAGTTCAATGACCCGGTTGTGACGCCCTTGCGCCCGCGTGACGCGTAATGTGATGGCGCGGGCTTCAGCAATCATATCCCAGGGATTTCAGATCGATCCCAAGCGATTGAGACAGCGCCTGATTGCTCTGCCGATAGAAGTCCGCGACCCGGGTCTTGATGAAATCCCTTTGGGCCTTGCGCCGCCGATCGTTCAAAGCGGCAGGAACCAGGCGGTCCGCCCGCCACGCAATCCATTGCCGCGCGTCATAGAGTGCGCCACTGGGCCCCCCCAACGGGTTCTTGCGCACGAGACCATTCGATCGCCTGACGGCTTCCACGGTTAGTCCCCCCCAGCCGCGGTTCGCAACCTTTTCGGTCTCGACCGGGGCGTCCGGCAGCCCCGCGAAACGGAATATCCGCTTCGTGAGGCCCTCGGGGTCGGTGCGCAGCATCTCCATCGGCAGGGCAAGGACGTTTTCCGCGCCAAAGACGCCTTCATACATCGCAATCAACCGATCATAGCGGAAGAAGGACAGTTTGCAGATCGGCGACCAGCCTGGCGGTTCGTCGCCATGCCCGATGAACTCATCCAGCCGGTTGCGCCCCCCATTGCGGATATGCTCGCCGTAAAGCGAGTGGATGATGCCGACCTGCTCCCGGAACAGCAGCAGCAGCCTGGCCCCCGGAAAGACCTGGTTGAGGCGATCCGCGACCAGGGGCGCATAGTAATGCCCGTGGTGGGGGCGCGAAGAGAGGGCTTCATGGCTCAATACGCGCAGGAGGTGGGGCTTCGTCGAGGCTTCGGGAATTTCCGCGGCGTGGAACTTCGCCGCCGTTTCCCGGGCGTCGAAGTCCAGTGGATCGACCGTCACGAACTCGGTCACGGCCATATGCGACATCGCTCCCCAGGGTGAGACAAAGCCGAGATCCGGTCTGGAAAAGATCATGTTCTGAAGCCAGGTGCTCGCACATTTGTGCAACCCGACGTGGATCAGCATGGGGGCGGTCGGGGCGGCAGGTTCTTCCCGCATGTCTGCTCCTGTCATTGCTGCGCGCCCTTGTCTCTCATGCCCCCGGCAGGTGGTCTAGCTGCGTTCCGGCCGCCGGGAAATCCGCCTGAGGCGGTGCGGGATCACGTTTGTGCCCACATGGATTGCTGTCTGACGCCGTATTCGGGGCGCGGGGGCCCGCCTTCTTCTCGGACAGGCTCCGGAGAATGTCCACTTGGGATCGCCGTAAAGTAGGGATGGCGGGCATGAAAGCCGTTACGGCCACTTGACGTCACATTTCCCGGCAATGCTCGCAGAGTTTAGGGATACGCATCAATCGCTCTGAACCTGCCGAACCCCCTGTCTGGAATGGCGGGCCCGGCCGCCCCTCGGGTCCTCGGGCGATGTTTCGCGCGCGAAACATCTGGGCGGTGTCCTCCGGTTGTGTCCCTGGCGACATGTTGGCGGCTTCATGCCGCTGGTGGAGACTATTTGTTTCCCTTTTCCGGCCACATGATATGCTCCACGGCAACAAGAACACGAACAGGCAATCCATTTCATCATGACGTCTCATCCTCATCCGGGTGCGGAAGAGTTGCGCGCAGCCCGCCGCAAGGGCCGGGTGCTGCTGATCTGGGTCTTCATCTTCTCGGTCTTCGTCAATCTGCTGATGCTGACCGGCCCGCTCTACATGCTGCAGGTCTATGACCGCGTGCTGCATTCGCGCTCGGTCGAGACGCTGGTCGCGCTCTCGGTGCTTGTGACCGCACTTTATGGGCTGATGGCGCTCCTCGATTATGCCCGCGGCCGGGTGATGGCGCGGGTGGGGGCGCGGTTCCAGTCATCGCTCGATGCGCGCGTCTTCGAGGCCACGCTGCGCCGGCGCAGCAATCCGCAGGAACAGGCCATGTCGGCCGCCGCCCTGCGCGATCTCGACGCGGTGCAGACCCTGTTTTCCTCGCCGGTGCTGCTTGCCATCATGGACATGCCCTGGACGCCTGTCTTCATTGCGGCGATCTTCCTCTTCCACCCCTTGCTGGGCTGGCTGTCGGTGGCGGGCGGGCTTCTCATCGTGATTCTGGCGCTGTCCAACCATGTGATCACCGCGCATCGCACGCGCGTGGCGCAGATCGCGACCCAGGCCTCGCACAGTTTCGCCGACGAGGCGCGGGCGGGCAGCGAGGTGCTGCTGACGCAGGGCCTGCGCAGCGCCATGATCGAACGCTGGGTGCGGCGGCGCAACGAGGCCCTCATCCGGGGCATGAGCGCGAACGACTGGACCGGAAGCTTCGCCTCGCTGACCAAGAGTTTCCGGCTGTTCCTGCAATCGGCGGTGCTCGGGCTCGGGGCCTATCTGGTCTTGCGCGGGGCGGTGACGCCGGGTGCGATGATCGCCAGTTCCATCCTGCTTGGCCGCGCCCTGGCCCCGATCGAACAGGCGATGGGCCAGTGGCCCGTGCTGCAGCGCGCCCGGGCGGGCTGGGCGGCGCTCGGGGCCTATCTTGCCACCGTGCCGCCTGCCCGAACCCGCACCCAGCTTCCCGTGCCCCCCGCACGGCTGACGGTCGCCAACCTGACCGTGACCCCGCCGGGGGCCCGAACGCCCACGCTGCGCAATGTCACGTTCGAGCTGCGTCCGGGCCATGCCCTGGGGGTGATCGGGCGCAGCGGGTCGGGCAAGTCGACGCTGGCGCGGGCCCTGCTGGGCTACTGGCCCGCGGTCGGGGGCGAGGTGCGCCTCGGGGGTGCCACGCTCGACCAATACGACCCCGAGCGGCTGGGCGCGCACATCGGCTATCTGCCGCAGACGGTCACGCTCTTCAACGGCACGGTCGCCGAGAACATTGCCCGGATGGCGTTGAACCCGAATCCCGATGCCGTGGTGGCGGCGGCGAAAAGCGCCAATGCGCATGACATCATCACCAGCCTGCCCGATGGCTATGACACCATCCTGAATGGCGCGGAGAACCAGCTTTCGGGGGGGCAGCGCCAACGCATCGCGCTGGCGCGCGCGCTCTATGGCGATCCGGTGCTGCTGATTCTCGACGAGCCGAACTCGGCCCTCGATTCCGAAGGCTCCGAGGCTCTGAACCTTGCGGTGCGCGAGTTCAAGGAGGCGGGGAAGGGGGTCATCATCATGACCCACCGCCCGCTCGCCATCGCCGAATGCGATCTGCTTCTGGTGATCGAGAACGGCATGGTGGCGGCTTTCGGACCACGGGACGAGATGATCGAGAAGACCATGAAGAACGCCCAGAACGTCCATCAGGCGATCCGCCCCCGCGAGGTCGGCTGAGATGGCGGGCATGCAGAGCCTCGGCCAGAACCGGAAACCGGGCATTCCCGCAGCCCCGGCCCCTGTGGCGGCCCCCGCAGCCCCCGGTGTGGAGCGCGCGCGGCCCCCTTCTGACCGGCATCGTCGCGATGATCGTGCTGGTTGGCGGGGTAGGGGTCTGGAGTGTGCTCACCAACATCTCGGGCGCCGTGGTGGCGCGGGGCATGATCCAGGTCGAATCCAACCGCCAGGTCATCCAGCATCCCGATGGCGGCGTGGTCAGCGCGATCATGGTGCGCGACGGCGACGTGGTGCAGGCGGGCGATGTGCTTTTGCGGATCGACGGCACCCGGCCGGCTTCGGAACTGGCGGTGGTGAATGGCCAGCTGCGCGAGATCGGCGCCCGCCGGGCCCGTTTTCTGGCCGAGCGTGACGGAAGCCGCGAAATCGTCTTCGAGCCGTCCCTGCTGGAGGCCGCGCGGACCGATCCGCAGGTGCGCGACCAGATCGCGGGCGAACAGAACCTGTTCGAAACCCGGCGGGTGGCATTGTCCCAGGAGGTCAGCCTGCTCGACGAGCAGAATGCCCAGATCGAGAACCGCATCGAGGGTATCCGGGCCCAGCTTGACGCATTGCACGCACAGATCGGCATTCTCGATCAGGAACTTGCCAATCAGCAGCGGCTGCTCGACCAGCAGTTGACCCAGGCCGGCCGGGTGCTGGAGTTGCAGCGTGTGCGGGCCGACCTCGAGGGGCAGATCGGCCGGCTCGAAGCCGAGACGGCCGAGTTGCGCGGCCAGTCGGCCAGCAATGCCATCTCGCGGCTGCGGCTCGAGACGACCCGGCGCGAAGAGGCCGCGAGCCAGTTGCGCGACCTGGAGTTCAGCGAGATCGAGCTGACCGAGCGCCAGCTTGCGCTGACCGAGACCATGTCGCGGCTCGACATCCGCGCCCCGATGAGCGGCATCGTCTACAATTCGCAGATCTTCGCGCTGCAATCCGTGATCCAGCCGGCCCAGCCGATTCTCTACATCGTGCCGCAGGATCAGCCGCTCATCGTTTCGGCGCGGATCAACTCCACCAATGTGGATGAGGTCTTCGTGGGGCAGGAGGTGACGCTTCGCTTCTCGGCCTTCGACCAGCGCAAGATGCCGGACATCACCGGGCGGATCGAGCGTATCGCGGCCGATGTCATTGTCGACGAGGCGACCCGGGAAAGCTATTACGCGGCCGAAGTCGTGCCGCTGCCCTCGGAAATGTACAAGCTCGGCACGCATACGCTGCTGCCCGGCATGCCGGTCGAGGCCTATATCAGGACCGGCGACCGGACGGCGTTCACCTATCTCGTGCAGCCTTTCCGGAACTTCTTCGACCGGGCTTTCCGCGAATAGACCCGCCGTTCCCGTCCCCGCACTGTGGCGCAGCCTGGCAACAGGCGGGCCGAAAACCTGCCCCGGGGTCATCGTATCTGCATGAAATTTTCCCGCACTCTGCTACCGTCACCACTGGATCGCCTGAAAAGCATGAAAAAAATGCCGGGGGTGTTCCAGAGGCAGTAGGCAGACCAGGGCAGTTCAATGACGCGTCAGGCAGTCGGGCGAGGTCGCTCGCGTATTTTCCGCATGGGGTCGGCCTGTGTGCTGCTGGCTTCCTGCACGCCGGGTCCGCTCTACGAGACACCCGGGATGCGCCTGCCGGACCGCTATTCGATGCTGATGCCGGTTGCGGTTTCCGCCGAGGTCGATCCGCGCTGGTGGCTGGCGTTCAAGGATCCGATCCTCGTCCGGCTGATAGACGAGGGCCTGACAGGCAGCCTGACGCTGGCCGAGGCCCGCGTGCGGGTGACCGAGGCCGAGGCGCTGGCGCGCCGCGCCGGCTGGCCGGTCACCGGCGATGGCCGGATCGAGCGCACCGGGGGCAACAACCAGAGCCGACACGCGCGAGACCAGCCTTTCCGCGGCCTTCGATCCGCCGGGCGGGCTTTCCTCTCGTGTCGGGGCGGCCACGGCCCGCCTTGAGGCCGCAGGCAACAACGAGGCCGAGGTGCGCCGCGTGTTGCTGTCGGAAATCGCGCTCGCCTATGTCGATCTGCGCTTTTCGCAGCAATTGCTGATCTTCGGGCGCGAGGATCTGCGATCGCGCCAGACCACGCTGGACGAAATCACGATCCAGATGCAAAGCGGCGTGGCCACCCAGTTCGACCGGATGCGCGCCGAGGGCCTGGTTGCGCAGACCCGGACGGAACTGCCCGGCTTCGAGGCCGCGATCGTGCAGCAGCGCAATCGCCTGTCCACCCTGCTTGGCCGCACGGTCGGGGATCTCGGGATCGATCTCGGGTCTTCGGGGCAGCAGCCGCGCCCGCGCGGTGCGCCGGCGCTCGGGGTGCCGGCCGACCTGTTGCGCGCGCGCCCCGATATCCGTCAGGCGGAACGGATTTATGCAGCCGCAGTGTCTGATATCGGCACCGCGCAGGCGGCGCGCTATCCGCGCCTCACGCTCAGCGGCATCATCGAGGCGCCGCTGGGCGGTGGCAGCAACAACGAAACCCTGGGGGCCGGCCTGGTGATTCCGGTCTTCACCCAAGGCGCGCTGGCCGCCGATGTCGATGCCGCGACGGCCCGGGCCGATCAGGCGCTGTTGCAATGGCGCAGCACCGTGCTTTCGGCTGTCGAGGAAGTCGAGAATGCCCTGGCTGCGCTGAGCGGGGCCCAGCGTTCGGCGGCGGCGGCCCGCGATCTGGTGCGGCTGAACGAGGAAACGCTCGCCCTGTCGCGCAAGCTTCTCGATGCGAGCGGCGACACGACCGTGCTCGACCTGCTCGACCGCGAGCGCGAATTGTCCAATTCCCGTGTCACCCTGGCGAGAAGCCAGCGCGACGTGGCGCGGAACTATATCCTGCTGCGCAGTGCGCTTGGCCTGGCTGACGGGGTCGGTGGCGGGGCAGGGGCCCCGGACGTGGTGGTGGCCGCCAAGAAGCCCTAGCGGCCGCCCTCAGCCGCCCCAGGGGACGCGGGGCGGCGGTCGAGCAGCGGCGCGGCCATGGCCCCGGCGACAAAACCGCCCAGATGGGTTTCCCAGGCGATCAGCCCGCCCGTCCCCCAGAGCATCACGAGGTTGAGCAGGATCAGCCACGCCACGGGCCAGAGCAGGCTGGTGCCAAGGATGCGCAGATGCGTCCCGATCCCCGTCCCCCGGCTTTCGCGCCAGGCATCGCCCAGGCCCCACACGATCCAGGCCCCGACCAGCCCGAACAGCGCCCCCGAGGCCCCGACCATCGGCCGTGGCGAGGTCGCGAGCAGGGCAAACCCCGCGCCGCCGCCCAGTACCGCCAGTGCGTAGAGCACGAGGAACCGCCCCTGGCCGATCCGCGCGACGATCGGGGTGCCAAGCGACAGAAGCGTCATCATGTTCACGATCAGGTGCAGCAGACCCGCATGCAGGAAGGCATGGGTCACGAACATCGCAAATGGCTGAAGCGCATAATTGGGCGTCCAGCCATAAAGAAGGCCCAGCCAGAAGGCGCCGTTCTGGTAGGTCAGCGGCCGCCAGCGGGCAGACCCCCACAGCCCCAGATCCGCCCCTTGAAGCACCATTTCGGGCAGCAGGCAGGCGAGGATCAGCGCCATCACCGCCACAGGGGGCAGGGCGGGACGCCGGCTCGGCACGCGCGCAAGGAAGGAGGGCAGAGTCATCGCGCAACCTTGCACAGGCCCCGGGCCTCGTCCTGCGGGGGCGGGGCAGGGGGCCTAGAATTCGTACTGTCTGCCGATCGTCAGGAAGATCGAGGGGGAATCGCTCTGGTCCTGGCCATCCTCGTCGCGCACGCGATAATTGATGCCGGTGTTCAGATCCCAGTCACGGGTCAGGGCATGACGATAGCTGGCCGAGAGGCCGCTGCGCCGCACCTTGTTCGTCGTCGCGGTCGCATCGGTTTCACCATAGGTGAAGTCGAGCGAGAAGCCCGAAACCTCGTTGATGTCCTGATCATAGCCAAGTGCGAGCAGCGTCGAGAGCCGGGTCTCGTCCTGGTTCGATGAAGAGACGCGCCGGTCGATCCGGGCCGAGAGCCGGGCCGCGGGCAGGTTACGTTCCCAGATGAGGCTGCCGATCGGCTCTATGCTGCCCGCTTCGGGGTCGGTCAGACCGAAGGTGAAGGCAAAGGCGCCATCCGGCCGGTCATAGCTGCGGCCGATGACGAGATCGGTCCGCTGGTCGCCGGTATCGGCGTCGACCCGGGCGTCGAGCGCGAGGGTCGCCGCGCCGTCGGGCATGTCATAGACCAGATCGAGGCTGCCGACCGGGCTCGACGTCGTGGAAACCTGCGCGCCGTTCTCGTCGGTCACGATCTCGGTGACGCCGATCCGCGCCTCGAGCCGCGCCCTGGCCGAGATATCGTAGTTCACCCCGACATCGCCCGTCGTCGTGGTGCGATAGGTCTGGGTGCTGTCGTCGGAATCGTAGGTGGAATAGCGCAGACCGGCGATTGCCGTCAGCACGGGCGAGATCCGGAACAGCGCATCGGCCCCCACATAGGTGCGGCTGAAGTCCGTCAGATCCGGGTCGGTCGTATTTGAATAGTTCGTCCCGCTCAGCCCCCCCGTCAGGTCAAAACCGAGCGGGGCCGAGGTTCCAAGCTGCAACCGGGCGTCGAGACCGTAGTTCGTCCGCTTTCCGGTGCCATCAAGACCGGCGAAATCCTCGGGCAGGACAAGGATTCCGTCCTGGTTCACGAAATCCTGGAAGGTCAGCGTATCGACGAAGTCGGTCCGGTAAAGGGCATCCAGATCAAGCCGGGCATTGGATCCGACCAGCCCATAGGAAAGGGTCAGCCTCGGTGTGCCAAGCTCTGTCTCGGTGCCGTCGGTATCCGGCGTGTCCTGGATTGTCAGGCCCCCGCTCAGCCCCAGATTGATGACCTGCCGCTCGGTTTCGCTCTCCAGCCCGAAGGAGAGGCGGGTCGTGGCGATGCTGCTCGACCCTTCCTCGGGCGAGCTCAGCGCAAGGTTGTCGCCATACTCGAAGCGCTGGCTGACACCCAGAAACATCCGCACCCCATCGGTATCCTGCGCAAGGGCAGGAAGGATGGGGAGGCAAAGCGCGCCGAACAGGGCGGCGCGCGGGATCTTTTTCTGGCCCACCATCACCTCTGGATCGTTATTCGAACAGCCGCCGCGTCGGAATGACGATCACATCGCCCTCACTTACCGTCGTGTCGAAGCCGGTTCCGCCGGCCCGCTCGATCGCCGTGTAATCGAAGGAATAGACCTGTCCTGCCCGACGCAACTGGATGCGTTTCTTGGCCGCGAAGGGGCTGAAGCCGCCCGCCTCGGCCAGCACCTGCAACAGCGTGCTGCCCGGTTCCACCTCGATCCGGCCCGGATTGGCCGCCTCGCCCATCAGGAAGACCGAAACCAGGTTCGCCGCAACGGGCGCGGAGGCGACCGCGGGGGGCGCAAGCTGGTTCAGCGTCACGAAGACCGAAGGCGGTGCGGCGAAATTCGGCGACAGCCGGTTCGTGATCTCGGCCTGGATATCCTCGATGCTGCGGCCTGCGGCGGGAATGTTGCCGGCAAGAGGCAGCGAGATGCGCCCGTCGGGCAGCACCAGCGCGTCACGATTGAGGCTCGCATCTTCCAGAACCTCGATCCGGACGACGTCACCGCGCTGCACGCGGTAGCTGTCCTGAGCCTGGGCGCCGGAGACGAAGGTCAGTCCCGTCACGAGCGCTGCGAGGAGCGTGCAAAAGAATTTCATTCGGTTGTCTCTCTGTACCTGTCCCCGGATGGCTTTCCGAGCCACCCTCTGGGAGGCCATGCCCCTGACATCCATCTTATGGTTTTGCACCTTGGCCCGAAAGGAAAATCCCCGCAAGGCGGCAGGCTCCCGCCATTTCCCTGCAGGCGACGTGCCGGGCATGCAACAGGTCTGCGCCGCCCCGATCCGAAAACCGGGGGCCTCAGGCCCTGTCCCAGTGCCCCAGATCAAGCCCGGTCAGGGCCTCGATCTCCGCCCGGTCGGGGGCAAAGCGGGCAGAGAGCTGTGCCCGTGTCCCGGGCAGCATCGGTGGCGGCAGATGGGGGCCGCCCGCCCCCTTCTGGCGGGCCCGCAAGAGGCCCTTGAGGCGCTGTTTGACACCATCCGGCAGAAGCTTTGCCGGGGCGTAGAGAGGCCCCATCCGGGCCTTCACGCGTTCCACCGCCAGCGTCGTGCCGACCGTGTCGAAATGATCCTCCGAGATGTTCGCCCGTGCCATCCCTTCCGCCCCGAGCGGCGCAGGATCCAGCCCGAGGAACCCGCAGAGATCGCTCAGGATCGGGCCGGGATCGGCCATGAAGGACTCGAAGCTGATGAAATGCATCTGCGATCGGTCGAAGTGGCGCAGATAGGTCCGGATCTGGTGGAGATAGTCGCTGCCAGCCGTGAACAGCACCGGATCGTCAGGCAAATGCGTGTCGAATCCGGCAAAAAACGCCTCTCGCGGGGCGCGTCCGGGATGATCCTGAGGGAAGAGACATTCCTCGAAACTCCGGGCAACCCGGTATTCGCCCGACGCGTTCTGGCGGTTCTTCACCAGTTGGACATAGTAGGAATAGGCCCGCGCCACGGGTTCGCGCAGGACATAGACCAGCTTTGCCCCCGGCACATGCGCGCGGATACGGCCGGCCGTGTCGGGAAAAAGGGGAGACAGGGAATACAGCGTCGATGCCTCGCCACAAAGCTGATCCGTCGCTGCCGTCTCGAACAGGGCCGCATAGGGTCTGATGCCCTCGCCATAGCGATCATCGCGGGCGAAGAACTCGGGTTCCTTGGGCTGCGACAGGAAGATGCCGGGATGACGGGCCAGAACCTTGTAGAGGCTCGTCGTCCCCGCCTTCGCGGCTCCGATGATCAGGAAGTCAGGAAGGCGCATGCAATGTCCTGTAGGGGATGAGCTAGTTGGGGGGGTGATTTAGATCCGGGCTGTCCGGTGCCACTTCGCGAGACAAGAGACGGCCGCCTGATCATGCCAAGCAAAAGAAGTTTCCAGGCGTTGGTCTCGAGTGGTTTCAGATATAGTGCCCTTCCAGCGTAGCGTCGCCAAGTGTCGCGGTAGTTGTTGCTCCAGGCGATCCAGCCATACCGAAGAAGAAAGGAAAACTGCGAATCCTTGTCGGCTGTGGGTCGCCAGTCCTTGCCCTCGAACGGTGTCTCGGGAAGGTTCCGTCGTTGCCGGGCCGTGTTCAGAACATTGATTGCATTTGATTTCTGCTCATCGGCTTTCCTTGCGCTGATGCTGTCGCCGGCCAACCGGTAGCGCAGCACGATGTCGGGAAGATTGGCGAGCCGTCCGATTTCGGCCAGACGCAGCCAGAGATCGAAATCCTGTGCGGAGCGCAGGGTCTTGTCATAGCCGCCAACCTGCCGGACTGCGGTCGTGCGCAGCATGACGGTCGGGTGACTGATCCGGACCTTGCCGCGCAGAAGCAGCGCCTCGAGGTCTTCGTGCCGCGTCGGGGCCCAGCGGGGGCCGATCAGATAGCCATCCTCGTCCATCCATTCCTCCTGCCCGCCCACCATCGTGCAGTCGGGATGTGTGTCGAGGAAGGCCACCTGTTTCTCGAAACGGTCGGGCAGGGAGATGTCATCGGCATCCATACGCGCAAGGTATTCGCCCCTGGCCTCGGCGATCAGCGCATTCAACGCAAAGGCTATCCCGCGGTTTTCCGCGCTCAGGATCCGGATGCGGGGATCCCGTGCGGCATATGACCCGGCAATCCGGGCCGTCGCATCCGTGCTGCCATCGTCATAGATCAGGAATTCGAAGTCATCGAAGCTCTGGGACAGGATGCTCTCTATCGCATCTCCAAGGAAACGCTCCGCATTGAAGGCGGGCATCAGGACGGAAACGCGTGGCATCTGCGGTCCTTTCGCTTGAAGCGGTCAGTTCAGGTCCAGCCAGGACGCGGGCACCCGATCGCCAAAGCGGGCGCGCAAGAAGCTGTAGCAGGGGGCGAGCGCCTGCCATGCCATGCGCTTTTGTTCGTCGGACAGGGGCATGCCTCCGCGTGTTCCGTGGACCCGTTCCTCTGCGTGCAGCACCAACCCCTCGAGGTCGAGAAATCCTGCCAGGTCCTGCCGCTCCGTGTTGCCTGCCTCTGGATCGATCAGAGTTTCGAAGAAGGCATAATGGATACGTTCGGGCGGCACCGCGGCTTCGAGTTCGGTGATCGTCTGGGCATAGTTCGACAACCGCAGATCCGGATGGAAAGGCGTCTCGCAGGCCTCTGCGAATGCCCGCGTGAGGCTTTCTTCGGGAACTCTGCCGAGGGCCGTCTGATAACGATATTGCTGCCGCACGCCGGACCAGAGGCGCGCAACCGGATCCCGCAGGATGAAAAGGAAGCGGCTGTTCGGCGAGGTCTTCAGCATGTCTGCAAAGACACTTCGAGCCAGCAGCGCATAGGCCGGGGTTATATCGGCGACAAGGCGCATGTCGTGGCGGCTGTGCGCCGATGTAGTCGAGATATCGCCCATGATCATAGGGATCGTGTCGATATAGATCGTGCAATTGTTCGGCGAGGTCTCGCAATTCGCGGCTCTTGCGGCTCCAGATCGGGGAAAGCCGGTAGCGCAAGCTTGAAGTCGGCGTCAGGGGCGTGCAGCCGCTGACGGGTCCGATGGCGGAAGGCGTGGTTGAACGGCGCCCGGATGCAGTCCCAGTAATGCAGCTCCTTGGGCTGTGCGAGAAACACCTTCGGGTGCCGCTCGAGCTGTTTGAACAGCCATGTGGTTCCAGCCTTCTGCGCTCCGATCCCGTAGAGAAGGATCGGCTCCTTTTCCCCGGCTGCGGCCGGCATCACTCGCTTCCCAAGGTCTGCAGCGTGGCGCGGGCCTCGTCGAACTGGGGCAGGGGGTTGTCGCCCGCCACCTCCAGCGCCCGGGTGAGCGTCTCGCGCGCCTTGGCGGTCTGCTTCAGCGCGGCATAGGTCATGCCGAGATGGAACTGGACCAGCGGATCGTCGGGCAGGCCCGCCGCCGCCGGTTCCAGATGGCGCAGCGCCTCCTCGTGATCACCGCGGCGGTAGGCGATCCAGCCATAGGTATCCTGGAACGCCGCCACATCCGATCCGCGCAGGCGCCGCGCGATCGCGTAGGCGCGTTCGAGATCGGCCGGATCGGTGCGATGCGTGGTGATCATGCTGGCAAGGTTGTTGGCGATGACGAGATTGTTGCTGTTTGCGGCGTAGAGCGCCTCATAGATCGCGATCGCCCCTTCGAAGTCGCCGCTCCTTTCCAGGTATCCCGCCTTGAGCAGCTGCGGCACGATGGCGTCGGGGGTCTCGGCCAGAATGCCGTCGATCAGTGCCAGCGCCTCCGTGCCGCGGCCCTGGGCCACCAGAAGGCCGTAGAGCGCCTGAAGGGTCTGGTCGTTCGGTGCCGTTTCAAGAAGCGCGCGATACATCGCCTCGGCCTGCTCGGGCTGGTTCTCGAGCACATGCACGCCCGCCCGCAGAAAGCGCATCGTCGGGTCGTCCGGGGTCTTCGCCAGTTCCTCGTCGAGGAAGGCCCCCGCCTCGTCGATGCGGCCGTTCTGCACCTGGATCTGGACGATGCGCGCCTTGGCCACCGTGCCGGCATCGCCTTTCGAGACGAGGTCCGACAGGAAGGTGAGAGTGTCGTCCACCCGTTCCTGACGCAGCAGCAACTCGGATTCGATCCCGTTGGCCGCCTCGTTCGACTGGGCGGTATTGAGGGCCCGCAGCCGGTCTATGATGGACGCCGTCCGGCCCCAGTTGCGCTGGCGCAGCTGCACCTCGGCCATCCCGACAAGCAGCGACAGGTTGTCGGGATTGGCCTGCAGCGCATCCTCCAGCACCGCCTCGGCCGCGTTGTACTTGTCATCGGTCAGCAGAAAACCTGCATAGCGCAGCGATTGCAGCGGTGCGCGGCCCGAGATCTCGACCGCCAGCGCATACCGCTCTCCGGCAAGGTCGCGCGCGCCCTCGCGCTCATGGGCCTCGCCCATCATCGTGATCACCGCGATGTCGCGCGGGGCTTCGGCGAGCGCCGTGCGCAGCGCAAGGATCGCCTCACCCGGCTTGTCCTCGGCGATCAGCCAGCCGGCCTGCATCTTGAGCGCCTCGACATGGTTCGGATCCTCGGCCAGCACCTCTTCGATCCGCCCCCGCGCGCCCACCTGGTTGCCGGTCTCCTCGAGCATCTTGGCGAGGGCGACCTTCAGGTTGCGCGTCTCGTCCGAGGGTTCGGCATCCTTCAGCAGCGCCTCCATGTCGGCGATCGCCTCGGTCGTCTTGCCCTGTTCGAAGATGAGGCCGTTGCGCAGGGTGCGGAAGGTCGCGTTGTCCGGCTCGAGGGCGACAAGGCGGTCGATCTCGACCATCGCGGCCTCGTTCCCCTTGGTCTGGCGCAGGAACTCCACGACCGTCAGCTTGGCCTCGTCGGTGGCATCGGGCGCTTCCGACAGCTGCCGCAGGAAAGCCTCTGCCGCCGGTGTGTCGCCGTTCTGCATGTACCAGGCGATCAATGTCTGGCGGACCTCGGCGTTTTCGGGGAAACGGGCGGCCATTTCCTCAAGGGCCGCCTCGGTGCCCGTGGCATCGCCGGTCTCGTTCAGGATCTGGGTCTGAAGCATGTAGAGTGCGAACTCGTCCGGATGGGCCTTGATCCCCTCTGCGATGTCGGGCAGGGCACCCGCCCTGTCACCGGCGTTGAGCTTCGCGTCGATCACCAGCCGGCGCGCCATCAGGTTCGCCGGATCCGCCTCGAGTGCGGCCCTTGCCACGGCGATGGGCGGCTCCGCTGCGGCCGTATCCTTGGCCAGCACCGCCGCGCGGTAGTCGAGCACGGCATTGATCAGGACCACGTCCGGATCGGTCGGCGCCAGATCGCGCGCGGCCCGGCCATGGCGTTCGGCCTCGTCCCAGCTGTTGCCCTCGATCGCGATCTCGGCCAGGGCGACGCGCGCTTCGAGAAGGTCGGGGTATTGTTCGGCCAGGCGCAGGTACTGGCCATAGGCCTCGCCCGCCTTGCCGCGCTCGCGCACCAGGCGGGCATAGGTCAGCCGCGCCTCCTTGTGCTGGCCGTTGAGCCTGAAGACGTTGCGGAATTCGACCAGCGCCCGGTCCACGTCGCCGGCCGCAAGAAGGGCCATGCCGGATTGATAGAACCGTTCCGCCCGCTGTTCGGAGGTTTCGCAGCCGGCCAGAACAAGAACCGAGGACAAAAGGAGTGCGGAGGTAAGACGCGAAAGGATGGAATACATCGAAAGGTTCCGTTCAAGAGCCAGCGTCCAAGGTTAGATCATCTGATCCGCGCGAGAAAGACACAAGGCTGCGGCGACAAGATGGCAGGGCGCGGGCGGGCCCTGACGGCGGCACGGCGGCGCGGTGGCGGGACGGCGGAGACACAAGAACGCCCCATTTCCGCTGGATAGAAGTCATCGGGCTGCTTTGTCATTGTGGGAAGCATCTTTACGACTAGAATTCCTGGCAACAGGGATATGTCGGAACGACGATGAGCGATGGGGGTTGCCTTGATGGCGATCCGCGACGGAAGGGTTTTGTGTGTTGGGCGGGTTGCGACGGTGATTTCAGAGACCATAAATTTGGATCGGAGTGTCGTTTCCCTGCTGTGGCACGACGGCAATTGGGTTATGTGACATGCGTTTCGCGTGGGCTTCTGCCCGAAACTCGCCTGGTGCAAGCGATCTTTCTTCCTCCCGCGACAAGACGCAGGAGGCGGGCGGGGATGAGCCCGCCGTGGCCAGCGATGACAGTTTGACGAAAGGCCGGGCGGCTGGCGCAAAACCAAGCATGGGTACTTCGCTAGATATCTATACGGAACATTTCGGATTGACCGAGCGCCCGTTCTCGCTGGTGCCCGATCCGGATTTCCTGTTCTGGACCGCGGCACATTGGCGGGCCTACACCATCCTCGAATATGGCATCCTCACGCATGCGCCGATCACGCTGATCACCGGCGAAGTCGGGGCCGGCAAGACC
>CAVOXQ010000012.1:0-90056 GCA_963700485.1 uncultured Alphaproteobacteria bacterium | reverse complement strand
GCTGGCACATCCTGCAGGTGAACGCCAGAACCATTGTATGAACTCTCATTTTCTCAACCTTTACCCATGCTAGGCTCCGGACTCATTGATCTTCAAAGCCAGAACATGACGGTTGCGGCGAGGGCGACGGCGGAGAGGAAGACCTTCGGGCATCTGTCGTAGCGGGTTGCGACCCGTCGCCAGTCCTTCAGCCGCCCGAACATGATCTCGATCCGGTTGCGGCGTTTGTAGCGGCGCTTGTCGTAGCTTGACTGGCTTTGCCGCGCGACTTCCGGCCGGGGATGCAGGGCTTTATCCCCTTGTCTTTCAACGCTTCCCTGAACCAGTCGGCGTCATAGCCCCGGTCGGCCAGCAGCCAGTCGGCCGCTGGCAGACTGCCCAGCAGGGCCGCGGCGCCGGTGTAGTCGCTGACCTGGCCTGCGGTCATGAAGAACCGGATCGGACGCCCATCGGCATCGGTGACGGCATGCAGCTTGGTGTTCATGCCGCCCTTCGTGCGGCCGATCAGACGGCCCGCGCTGGTCGTCTGGCCCCCCTTTTTCGCCCGCAGGCTCGGTCGCCGTGCGGTGCGCCTTGAGATAGGTCGCGTCGATCATCACCGTCTTCGGAACGGCGGCCTCGGCAGGCCAGCCCCTCCATCATCCGGGCGAAGACCCCCTTGTCGCTCCACCGCTTCCAGCGGTTGTAGAGCGTCTTCGGCGGGCCATACTCCTTGGGCGCATCGCACCACCGCAAGCCATTGCGATTGATGAAGATTATGCCGCTCAGCACGCGCCGGTCATCGACGCGCGGCTTGCCATGGCTCTTCGGAAAGAACGGCTTCGAGCCGCGCCATCTGCGCGTCGGTCAGCCAGAAAAGGTTGCTCATCATCACCCCCGTCAGTTCGGGAGCTTGAATCACGCAGACCGCGCGGCCTCAAGCCGATTAATGGGTCGCCCATTCTAAGTGTGACTGAGTTGCACAAACTCTCCTTATCCAGACCTTGTTCATTCGAAGGCATTGTTCGAGCATAGTTGTGTCGTTGACTGCGCGAAACCCACCGATCCGATACGGTGTCTATCGTCCCCGACCATCGGATGGTCTGGCGACCGCCACAGTGGCGCTTTCCGTCTCGTCTGCCAGGATGAGCGATGGAAAGCGGTCCCGGAAGCGTTGGGCCGTCTCGACCGAACGGAAGTGAAACTCGCATATGTCCCCGATGACCGAGCGGTGCGGGCCGGTCGCGAACTCGCCTCGCCCGATCTCCTGAATCAGCCACCTGTGCAGGTCGTGGTCTCGACCGAGGCTGATGAAGCCCGACGCAGGCACAAGAACCCTGACCGTCACCGGCCAGGCATGGGCATCCTTCTTGGATTGGCGAGGAGTACGCATTGAGAACGAATAGCGAACGCGTGGTCGCCATGTAAGAGGCTTTCGCCATTCGGGTGCTTCGAAACAGGACTGACGCGTTGTCGGCAAGCAGATGCCCGCAAAATCAATGTGGGGGATGCCGTGGGGGACGAATTCCGCCTCATGAACCATAACAATATGAAATAAAACGATTAAAAATATTGAAATGGCGGAGAGAGAGGGATTCGAACCCTCGAGACGGTTCCCCGCCTACACACTTTCCAGGCGTGCGCCTTCGACCACTCGGCCACCTCTCCGTGCCGCGTGGTGTAGCGTGCGGTCAATAGGCGTGCAAGGGGGGCGGCGCTTGTCTTGCCGTGGTGTTCCAATGCGCCGGGGTCGGGGCAAGCTTGAGGAAAAACATGCAGGACGCCGATCGGCAGGGCCGGCTGCCCGACCCGATCGACCGGCTTTCGGAGGCGATGTCCGGTCTGCTCTTGGCTTTGGCTTTCACGGGCAGGATGAGTGTCGCTTTCGGTTCCGGCACGACCGTCCGCGATGTTCTTCTGGCGGCAATCAAGTACAGCGTCGCGCGGGGCATCGTCCAGGCGACCGTCTGCCTGCCGGCGACCACGGGCGAACGCGCGCGCAGTTCGGCCGGGCCTGAGGCGCCGCGCGCCGCTCCCGAGGCGGAAGTGCTGCGCGCGGTGCTTCCCGCTCCGGTCGCCAGGATGCGTCCCGGCGCCGAGGTCCGCCTGATCCCACAGATGCTGCGCCGGGTCGGGGAACCGGTCGGTGTGCAGCATGTGCAAGGTTGGGACTGGTGTGCTGCCGCCGTGGTCTTCGCGCCGGCGACCGGCGCCACATGGCCGCCGATCCGCCCGTTCTCTCTGACCGATCACCTCTCACTCGCCATGCCTCTGTCGAATACGATCGCGGTGGCGATGCTTTTCGCCATCGGCCTGTTGCTGTATCGCGAGTGTCCTGAGGACAGCCGCGAGAGGCGCTGGACCATTCCCATGGTCGCGGTCACCATCTCCCTGGGCGGATAGGAGAGGGCGATGTTCATTCCGGTGATCGGAGCGGGGGCGATCGGGCGCAGGCATCACGGCAATCTGCAGGCCCTCGGCGTGCGGACGGCCCTGCTGCCGTGGCGCGGTTTCGATGCCGATGCCTTCCGCCGACTTGGCGCGGATGCGGCGGTGATCGCCACAGCAACACAGGTGCGCCGCGCCCCGTGGCACTCTGCGCCGAGTTGGGCCTGCCGTTCTACGTCGAAAAGCCGCTCTCCCATGATGAAACCGCGATCGACGATCTGATGCGCACCACAGGGGATCTCGCGTCGCGCTCGATGGTCGGCTTCATGATGCGGTATCATCCGGCCTTTCGCCTTCTGGCGGGGATGGATCTTGCGAGCGTGTACGAGGCGCAGTTCGGCATCGGCCATGATGTCCGCCAATGGCGCCCCAACTGGAGCTTTGCGCAAAGCTACGCCGCGCGGCCGGAAGGGGGCGGGGTGCTGCTCGATCTGTGCCACGAGATCGACCTCGCCCTCACACTCCTCGCGCCGGCGCGTCTCATGGATGTGGCGTGCCTGGGGCATCCCGCGTTTCCCGGGGTGGACTTCGCCACAAGGATCGGCCTGTCGGGGCCGGGCCTGATCGGCACTGTCGCGATGGATTATCTCTCGCCGGTCAGCTTTCGGCGGATCGTGTTGCGCGGCCAGGCGCTTGTGGTGGATTTCGACCTGATCGCAGCGCGCTACCGGATCGAGGACGGGCAGGGCGCGCGCGACATCGACCTGCCCTTCGAGCGGAACGACATGTTCCTTGCGGCGATGCAGGATTTCCTTCATCTCGTGGCCGGACAGCCGCCACGGGGCGCGGCCTTCACGCCGCGGCTCGATCTGGCGGCGGACAATTGCCGCGCCATCGCCTCGGCCTGGGCGCGGCGCCGCTTTGGCGGCACGGTGACGGGGGACTACACATGATCATCGGGCATATCGGGGCGCGCAAGGGCTCCAAGGGGGTGCCGGGCAAGAACTTTCGCCCGATCTGCGGCAAGCCGCTGATCGACTGGTCGCTGGACCAGTTGCTGGACACACCCACCATCGACGCCGTCGTCGTATCAACGGACGATCCGCAGATCTACGACCACGCCATCCGGCGCGGCGCGCTGGAGATCGGGTTGCGCCCCGCCCACCTTGCCACCGACACGGCCGGCAAATGGGGGGTCTGGCAGCACGCGCTGGACCGGGCCGAGGCGATCACCGGGCCAGCGACCGCGTTTCTCGACCTCGACTGCACGTCTCCGTTGCGGTTGCCCGAGGACATCGAGAATGCGCTCATGCTCTTCGCGGAACAGCGCCCCGACATGGTCATGTCCTGCTGCGAGGCGCGTAAGAACCCGTATTTCAACCTCGTCGAACCGGACGAGACGGGCGCGCTGCACGTCTCCAAACCGCTGCCGGGCGGTGTGGTGGCGCGCCAGCAGGCTCCGCTGGTGCTGGAACACGCCGCGTCGACCTATGTTGTGGCACCAGATTACCTGAAACGTGCAGCCGGCTTGTGGGAGGGCAGGGTGATCCCTTACATCATGCCGCCAGAGCGTTGCGTCGATATAGATTCACCTTTTGATTTCAAGTGGGTGGAGTTTCTTCTTCGAGAACGAGCCGAGGGGGGCGCGCATGTCTGACCAGTTGATCGGCCGCACGATCTTCATCACCGGATCGGGTGGCGTCCTGGGCTCAACCTATGTGCGCAGGATGCTGGCCGAGGGGGCGCGCGTCATCGCCTCCGATCTGCCGGGGCGCCGCGCCGACGCCCTTGTCGCGGCCCATGGAGAAAACCCGAACTTTCGATTCTACCCGCTTGATGTCGCAAGCGAAACCGAGGTCGAAGGGATCTTCGTGAGGATCATGGCCGACGGCTGGCAGCCCAATGTCGTGCTCAACAACGCGGCCATCACCGGGGAGTTGCTGATGGGCGCGGGAAAGCCCTTTCCGGATTTCGCCAATACCTCGCTTGACGACTGGGACAGGACGATGCGCACCAATCTGACGGGCGCCTTCCTGATCGCCCGGCAAATGGACCGCGACATTGTTGGGAATTGGCCTTGCGCGCTGATCAACGTGGCCTCGATGTATGCCCTCAACGGACCGCACCACCGGATTTACGAGGGGATGCCGTTCAAGTCGTTCTCCGCCTATTCCACCACGAAGGCCGGCATCCACGGACTGACGCTCTGGCTCGCGGGCTACTGGGCGGGGCGGCAGGCGACGGTCAACACGATCGCACCCGGCGCGGTGTTCAACGGCCATTCCGAAGAGTTTCAGCGCCGCGTCGGCGATCTGATCATGGCGGGCCGTATGGCCCAACCCGACGAGATCGCCGATGCCATGCTGTTCCTGTGCAGTCCTCAGGCGGGCTACATGACCGGTCAGATGATCAACGTCGATGGTGGTTTCAGCGGCTGGTAAGTAGCGCGGGGATCGCGCGCAGCGTCTTGTCCACCGCGCCTGAATGCGTGGCAAAAAAGTGCCGGATCGCCGCCGGTGACGGATCAGCCGGTGCTTCGGGCCCGAGGGCGGCGATCAGGTCCGCCGGGGTCTTCAATTGCCGGCAGACGCCTGCCGCGATGGCTTCGACTGCCGGATATTCGATCGTGTGGATGTCCGGGCCGACCAAGACCGGCTTGCCGAGCGCGAGCGGTTCCGAGATGTTGTGCGATCCTTTGGGCGTGAACCCGCCCCCCACGACCACCCGGTCCGCCATCGCGAGATAGGCGTACATCTCGCCCAGCGTGTCGCCAATGAGCACGTCGCAGGCGGGGGCCTGGCCACGCGGGGCGAACCCTTCGTCGAACAGGGTGCTGCGCCGGGCCGATTGCAGGCCGGCCGCGATGATCATCGCGGCCACCTCGTCGAACCTTTCGGGCGCCCGGGGCACATAGACGAACATCGGCGCCTCCCGCCCGGCCGCGCGATGCGCCCCGAGGCTGGCCTCGATCGCCTCAAGGAACAGCGCATCCTCGCCCGCGACCACGCTGGCCAACGCGACCACCTGCCGGTCGGCGGCACCCAGCCAGGCCCGCGCCGCGCGTCCCGCATGCGTCTGCGACACGGGGATCGGCTGGTCAAAGCGCAATTCCCCGGTCACCGCGATGTTCTCCACGCCCACCGCGCGAAAACGCTCGGCCTGCAACTGCGACTTCACCAGCGCGCCCGCCATCCCGGTCATCAACTCCGCGCGCAGGCCCAGCCGTGTCGTGTCGCGGGCATAGCTTGTCTGCGGATACTGGGCGTTGCACATGAGCAGCGGCACGGCGCGGTTGTGACAGGACGCGATCATGCGCGGCCAGACCTCGGTTTCCATCGCAAGGCCGTATTTCGGCTGGAACGATCTGAAGAACGCCCGATAAGACCATGCGAATTCGAACGGAATCCAAACCGCGCGAAGCCTGTTGGAAGCGATTTCGGCGGCAAAGACACTCTGCGCCTCGCGCCGGCCCGCGGGCGTGAAATGGGTGGTCACGACCCGCTCGCCCGACGCCAGCACCGCCCGGATCAGCGGCACGGCGGAGCGCATTTCGCCCAGCGACACCGCGTGAACCCAGACCGCGCCCGGCAGCGGCGCGGGATAATGCCCGAACCTCTCCCCCAGATGCCGCCCATAGTCCGGATCGCGCCGCGCCCGGCGACGCAGGTAGATCAGCACCGCCGGCAGCGCCACCGCCCAAAGTACTCCCCAGGCCGCAAGGAATGCCCGCATGCGGATCGAGGGGAAACGCCGCCGCACCGCCCTATCCACCGATCAATGCCAGCAACCGGTCGCGCAGCGCATCCGATCCGGCCGCAGCCTGGTCCTGGGTGACGCGCGCCCGTTCGGCCATCGCGCGCAACTCCGGATCCTCCAGCGCCGCCGCCACGTCGTCCGCCGAGCCGACCGCGCGGCAGGCCCGCGCCTGTGCGAGGCTGGCGTAATCGGTCGCGAAGTTCGCCGTGTTCGGTCCGTGCAGCACCGGCACGCCCAGCCGCACCGCTTCCCAGGGGTTGTGCCCCTGGACCGGCCCGAAGGATCCCCCGATCAGGGCCGCCTCGCTCAACCTGTACCAAAGCCCCATCTCGCCGAAGGTATCGGCGATCCACACGCGGGTCCGCCGCCCGGGCACCTCGCCCTGCGACCGCACCACCGCCGCAAGTCCGTGCGCGGCGCAGGCCGCGATCAGCGCCGCGCGACGGTCGGGCAACCGGGGCGCAAGGATCAGCAGACTGTCGGTCCCTGCTGCCTGCCGCAAGGTTTCGGCCCCGAGTGCCACCGCCTCGTCCTCGGCGTGGGTCGGGGCCGCGCACCAGATCCGCCGCCCCGCCAGCACCGCCTCGAGGCCGGAACGCTCCGGCGTGTCGGCCAGCGGCGCGCAAGCCGCCTTGAGCGATCCCGTGACACGGGCCTCCACCCCCGGTGCCAGCGCCCGGATGTTGCGGGCCGTAACCTCGTCCTGCGCCGCGATCAGGTCGAAGCGGCGCAGCAGGTCGGCATAAAGCGATCGCGCCTTGCGCCGGGAGCGATAGGCCCGCGGGCCCATCCGCGCGTTGATCATCGCCAGCGGTATGCCCCGCGCCGACGCATCGACCACGAAACCTGGCCACAGATCCTGCTCGGCCCAGACCGACAGGGCCGGGCGCCAGTGATCGAGGAACCGCCGCCGGAAAGACGGAATGTCCAATGGCAGGTATTGGTGCTGGGTGCGCGTCGGGCAGTTGCGTTCGAAGACCTCGCCCGAGGCCCGCGACGACGACGTGACGAGGAAATGCACATCCGGCCGCGCCCCGGCCATGGCCTCGATCAGGCCGCGCAGCGCGAGAACCTCGCCAAGACCCACGGCGTGCATCCAGATCACCGGACCCGCGGGCCGCTCGGCCATCTCGCAGGCGGCCTTCTCGCGCCATCGGTCGGGATGTTCCTTGCCGCGCTGGCGGCGCCTCTCAAGATGCGTCCAGGCCCGCAAGCCCAGTATCGCCGCAGCGCCCAGGTAGAGCCGCAGCAGCAAGCCCGTGGGGGCGGCGCCATCAGGCAAGGTCGTTGAACCGCTTCTGCAAGCCGCGCGCCCAGAATGCCGGGTCGCGCAGCACGGCCACGAACCGGTCCGCCGCCCGACCCTCGCCGAAGGCCGTATGGGGCGCATGCGGCTTGGCCCATTGTTCGGCGAGGAACCGCCCGATCGCAGGGCGGTCGAAAGCCTCGGCGGAGGTGATCGAGGGCGAAGAGCCGCGATTGGTCTGGCGGCTGCCGATGTCGAGCGAGGGCAGCCCCAGAAACGGCGCCTCGCGCACTCCGGCGCTCGAGTTTCCGACCATGCAGGCGGCATTCTTCATCAGTTCCGAGAAATGCGCGAACCGCATCGACGGGATGACCCGAAAGCGATCCCGCGGCAGCGCCTCGATCACCCGAAAGATCGCCTCTGATCCCGGATCGTTGTTTGGCGCGATCAGCACGAACTGTCGTCCCGAGGCCGCCAATGCATCGTAGAGCGCCTCGGCCTGCGCACCCATCGTCTCGGCTTCCGATGTCACCGGATGAAACACCGAGATGCCATATTCCTCGAACGGGATGCCATAATGCGACCGGACCTCGTCGATCGTCACGCCCGAGGCCTGTGAATGAAAGTCGAGCTCGGGCGAGCCGATCACATGGATCGACGCCTTGGGTTCGCCCAGCGCCATCACCCGCGCCGCCGCTTCGGGCGAACTGACGAAGTGATGCGTCGCAAGCTTGGTGTTGCAGTGCCGGAAGACCTCGTCGATGGTGCCCGACACCTCGCCGCCCTCGACATGGGCCGACCGGATGTAGTTGGTCGCACAGACCAGCGCACAGGCGAGCGCCTCGATCCGGTCGCCATGCACGATCGCGAGATCGGGGCGATGTTCGGTCAGGAAATCGGAGAACCCGATGACGGTCTTGGCCAGCACCATGTCCTGCGGATCGCCCTCGCGCTGGTTCTGGAACTCGAATACCGCCGCGCCGTCAAAGCGTCCGACCTCCAGCTTGGTGCGCCCATAGCGTTCCATCAGGTGCATCCCGGTCACGAAGAAGCTGACCGGAAAGCCGGCATCGCGCGCGGCCGCCGCCAGAGGCTCCAGCTTGCCGAAATCGGCGCGGGTGCCGGTGATGAAAAGGATGCTCTGGGTCATTTGCCTTGGGATCGACTGCGCGGGGAAAGGATAGGGCGGCGGGCGGGCGGCCTGCAAGGCGCCATGTCACGCGGTGCTGCGCCGCTCCGATGCGCCGAACTGCTGGTCGTAGAGGCTGCGGAACATGCCGTCTGCGGCCAGCAGAGCCTTTACCGTGCCTTCCTCGGCCAGTTGTCCCGCGTCGATCACGCAGATCTTGTCTGCCCCGAGCACCGTCGAGAGGCGGTGCGCGATCACCACCGTCGTGCGGTCCCTGGTCAGCCGCTGGATCGCATCCTGCACCAGCGCCTCGGATTTGCTGTCGAGCGCACTCGTCGCCTCGTCCAGAAGCAGGATCGGCGCATCGCGCAGGATTGCCCGCGCGATCGCCAGCCGCTGCTTCTGGCCGCCCGAAAGGAAGGCCCCGTTCTCACCCACCTGCGTGTCATAGCCCTGGGCCAGCGCCACGATGAACTCGTCCGCGTTCGCCGCCTTGCAGGCCTCGACCACCGCCTCGTCGCTTGCGCTGGGCAACCCGAAGCGGACGTTTTCCATGACGCTCGCGGAAAACAGGAATGTGTCCTGCCCGACAAACGAAATCCGCTGGCGCAGCGACAGGAACGTGGCGGTGCGGATGTCGGTGCCGTCGATTTCCACGGTGCCCGAGCTTGGATCGTAGAGCCGCATGATCAGGTTCAGGATCGTCGATTTTCCACCGCCCGATGGTCCGACCAGCGCGGTCGTCTTGCCCGCCTCGAAGGCCAGCGTCAGATCCTTGATCACGGGGCGGCCATTGGCATAGCCGAAATTCACCCCGTCGAAGGTGATCCGCCCCGGTCCGGGTGGCATGTGAACCGGGTCGGGGTGTTCTTCCAGCGTCTCGGGCTGGTCGAGCAGCCCGAACATCATCCGGACCCCCACCATGCCGCTTTCGATGGTGATCCGCATCCGCGACAGCCGCTTGGCCGGTTCATAGGCCATCAGGAGCGCGGTCACGAAGGACATCAGTTGGCCCGGCGTGGTGTCTTGCACGCCAAAGATCTTCACCGCGCTCAGCGCCACCACCGCCGCGATCGCGAATCCCGAAAGCGTGTCCATCAGCGGACTGGTGATCGCCTCCAGACGCGCGATCGCGTTCGAACGCCGTTCCACCTGGCGCACGGCGCTGGTCATCCGGTTGGCCATCCGTTCCTCCAGGGCAAAGGCCTTGATGATGCGGATGCCGGTCGATGTTTCCTGGATCACCCGGATGATCTCGGCGAGCGAGGCCATTTCCTGCTCCATGATCGCGCGCACTTTCCGCAACAGCAGGCGGATGCCGTAGATCGCGAGCGGGCCGATGATCAACGAGACCGCCGACAGGACGGGCTGCTGGTAGAACATCACCGCGAGCAGCCCGATCAACGTCAGCAGATCGCGCACGAAAGAGGTCACGAACAGGTCGATGATCATCCGCGCGGCCTGCGCCGATTGCGTCACGCGCATCAGCAGGTCCGAGGATTCCGTCAGGTTGAAGAACGAAACGCCCTGCCGCAGCAGCTTGTCGTAGAGTTTTATCTGCTGGGTCGCGACGATCCGGTTGCCGGCCCGCGTCAGCGAGACGACCTGGACATAGGTCGCCACCCCCTTGACGAAGAAGATCAGCACGACCGCCAGCGCCACCATCAGCACCATGCCCTGGTTGTCGGGCACCGTCATCGCATCCACGATATAGCGCATCACCAGGGCGACCCCCGCCGTGGTTGCCGACACCACGACCATCGCGGCCACGGCGATCCCGTAATACTTGCGCTGGCTGTGAAGGTTCTCGCGCAGAAGGCGCCACATCAACTGGTCCTTCAAGGCGGGAAACCAGCGGTGGAGCTTGTTTTCGACAGACGTCAGCATGACTTGCCTTGTATCGGGCGCGCGGCCCCGGGGCCAGGCGTGTGTCGCCTACATAGTGGATCGCCGCTCTGCAAGCCACCCGCATCGCACGGAAACGCCGGGTCGGCGATGCGCCGCCGCCACCAAAGCCGCGATCCTCACGCCGAAGTTCCCCCGCCGTGACCTTGGACATCGCCTTCCGGCATGCCACATTGTCATCAAGACAAAGCAACGGAGACGCGAGATGTCGGAAACCTACGAGACGGCGATCCTGGCCGGCGGCTGCTTCTGGGGCATGCAGGATCTGATCCGCAAGAAGCCCGGCGTGATCAGGACACGCGTCGGATATACCGGTGGCGATGTCGCCAACGCCACCTACCGCAACCATGGCACCCATGCCGAGGGGATCGAGATCGTCTTCGATCCCGCCCGCATCAGTTATCGCGACCTGCTGGAGTTCTTTTTCCAGATCCACGATCCCACGACCCCCGACCGACAGGGCAACGACCGCGGCCCGTCCTACCGCTCGGGCATCTACACCCTGTCGGACGACCAGCGCCGCATCGCCGAAGACACGATTGCGGATGTCGATGCGTCCGGCCTCTGGCCCGGCAAGGTGGTGACCGAGGTGAAGCCCGCAGGCGACTTCTGGGAGGCCGAACCCGAGCACCAGGATTATCTGGAGCGCATCCCCCACGGCTATACCTGCCACTTCGTTCGGCCGGGATGGAAGCTGCCCCGCCGGTCGTCCGACGCGGCCTGAGCCATGGCCGAGGACGGCACCGGCGGCGCGATGGCCGCGCCGGACTTCGGGTTTGACAACAGCCATGCCCGCGCGCTGCCCGATTTTTCGGTGCCCTGGACGGCGGCGCGGGTGCCCGCGCCGCGCCTGTTGCGCCTGAACCGGTCGCTGGCGGTTGAACTGGGCCTCGATCCCGATGCGCTGGATGGCCCGATCGGGGCTGCGATCTTTTCGGGAAACCGCGTGCCTGCGGGTGCTGCGCCCGTGGCACAAGCCTATGCCGGCCACCAGTTCGGCGGGTTCTCGCCCCAGTTGGGTGACGGGCGCGCGCTCGTTCTGGGCGAGGTGGTCGACTGCGCAGGCCGCCGTCGCGACATCGCCCTGAAGGGGTCCGGTCCCACGCCGTTTTCCCGGCGCGGCGATGGCAAGGCCGCGCTCGGGCCGGTGCTGCGCGAATACCTGATCGGCGAGGCGATGCATGCGCTGGGCATTCCCACCTCACGCGCGCTGGCCGCGACCGCGACCGGCGAGCAGGTCCAGCGTGAAACGGCGCTTCCCGGCGCGGTTCTGACCCGCGTCGCCGCCAGCCATATTCGGGTCGGCACGTTTCAGTTCTTCGCGGCCCGCGGCGAGGGCGACAAGGTTCGCCAGTTGCTCGACTACACGATCGCCCGGCACTACCCCGACCTGGCCGGCGCCGAAAACCCCGCGCTTGCGCTGCTCGGCGCCGTTTCGGCGGCGCAGGCGGAACTGATCGCGCGCATGGATGGCCGTCGGCTTCATCCACGGCGTGATGAACACCGACAACATGACCTTGTCGGGCGAGACGATCGACTATGGTCCCTGCGCCTTCATGGATGGCTATGCGCCGGGCACGGTGTTCAGCTCGATCGACCAGACCGGCCGCTACGCCTATGCCAACCAGCCCGCGATCGGGCAATGGAACCTCGCGCGACTTGCCGAAACGCTGTTGCCGTTGATCGACGGCGACGGCGACGGCGAACGGGCGGTAACGAAGGCGACCGACGCCGTGCGCGCCTACAGCGCCCTTTTCGATGCAGCCTGGCTCGGCCGAATGCGCGCCAAGCTTGGCCTTGTCGGCGAGGAACCGGAAGACCTGGCGCTTGTGCAGGCCTTTCTCGGCGCGATGGAAGGGCAGGGCGCGGACTGGACCCTTGGTTTCCGCCGCCTGTCACATGCGGCGCGCGGCAACCCGGGCGCCCTGCGTGCGCAGTTCGCCGATACGACGGGCATCGACGCCTGGCTTGTCCACTACACCGCCCGCCTCGCGCGGGACGCGGACACCGACCCCGCGGCGCGCGCCGCCGCGATGGACGAGGCGAACCCGGCAATCATTCCCCGCAACCATCTGGTCGAGCACGCGCTTGATGCGGCGACCGGCGGCGATCTCGTGCCCTTCGACGCCCTGCTGGGCGCTGTTACCGATCCCTTCGTCGAACGCCCGGGGCGCGAGGCCTTTCTGCTGCCGCCGCCCGAAGGGTTCAGCCAGGGTTTCCGGACGTTCTGCGGCACCTGAACGCCTAGGGCCGGACCGCCTCCCAGAATCGGAAGAAACCTTGTGTCGCGTGCGGCCAGGCGACCGCATCCCCCGCGCGCATCACCCGCACAAGCGGTATGCCCCGTTCGCGCAGTGCCCGCTCCAGCTTGCGCAGCCGCGTCGCCACCGGGCCGACAGGCGCATGGGGCGTCACCACCTGCGCCACCCCCGTCGAAACCGCCCATTCGGCGAGCGCGTCGGCGCATGGATCGGCTGTGCCCGGACGCACCGGCCCCAGATGTGCCGACAAGCGATCTGCGGCGTCCTGAACCGCCCCCTTGGCAAAGGCCAGAACCGCCGGGGCCACGGCCAGCGGCGA
The DNA here is from genome assembly GCA_963700485.1 of uncultured Alphaproteobacteria bacterium. Classification (GTDB taxonomy): domain Bacteria; phylum Pseudomonadota; class Alphaproteobacteria; order Rhodobacterales; family Rhodobacteraceae; genus Aliitabrizicola. The sequence continues at coordinate 77,073 of CAVOXQ010000012.1, read as the reverse complement.
CCGGCCCTCGGGCAAGGCCAGCAGGGCCGTCGCCACGGGGCGTATCCCCATGTCGAACAGGAACGCGGGCGACAGATCCTCTTCATGGAGGACCAGCGCCGTCGGCAGGTCTGGCTCGGGCGGGTCGGGCAGGACCAGCGGCGCGGGCGCCGGGGGCGGGGCGGCCCTGAGCGGGGCTGCCACCCGCGCAAGCCCCTCGGGATGGAAGCGCCCGCCGGTGAATGCGGCGATGTTGTCGGGCCGCGCCAGATAGGTCTTGCCCGCCGTCTGCAACCCGCCCACCCAGCGCCAGCTCAGCGTGTTCGAGGCCGGATCGCCGTCAAGCAGGTGGCGCAGGAAGAAATCCGCGCCCAGTTCCCACGGCAACCGCAGCGTGAAGATCCAGATCGAGGCGAACCACATCCGTGCGTGGTTGTGCAGATAGCCTGTCGCGGCCAGATCGCGCGCCCAGTGGTCGAACCCGTCTATCCCCGTCTCGCCCTGGCAGGCGGCTTCCCAGGCCCGGCGCAGCCCGGCCTGGGTCTGCACCCGGTTCAGCGCCGCTGCCAGACCGTCGCGGTAGGATGCCCAGACGCCGGGGCGCATCTCGAGCCAGCCCTTCCAGTAGCTGCGCCAGAGCACCTCCTGCACGAACTTTTCCGCGCCTTGCGGACCATGATGGGCCAGAACCGCGTCGATCACCTCGGCTTCGGTCAGCAGCCGGTGCCGAAGCCATGGCGACAGTCCGGAAACCTCGCCATGGCCGGGCAGATCGTGGTTTCGCGACCGGGCATATTGATGCCCCGCCCGGGGAACAAAGGCCGCCAGCCGTGCCAGCCCCGCCGCCCGGGTCGGAATGAAGGGGATGCTTGTCTCGATCATCGCCGCCCACCTAGCCCCGGGCCGGGTCCGGTCAACGCCCGATATCTGCGGGGCCGCCCCTTGCACCCCCCCACACGCGCAACTAAGACTCTCGCAACGTATCCCCCGCATCACTGAATCCAGACAGTCCCAGAGGCAGGCCGAGATGAGAGACCCCATAGACACCTACATGAACACGCTCGTGCCTATGGTGGTCGAACAGACCAGCCGCGGCGAACGCGCCTATGACATCTACTCGCGGCTGCTGAAGGAACGGATCATCTTCCTTGCCGGACCGGTGCATGACGGCATGTCGTCGCTGATCTGCGCCCAGCTGCTGTTCCTCGAGTCCGAGAATCCGTCCAAGGAAATCTCGATGTACATCAACTCGCCCGGCGGGGTCGTGACCTCGGGCCTGTCGATCTACGACACGATGCAATACATCAAGCCGAAGGTATCGACACTCGTCATTGGCCAGGCCGCCTCGATGGGCTCGCTGCTGCTGACCGCCGGCGAAAAGGGCATGCGCTATTCGCTTCCCAACAGCCGCGTCATGGTTCACCAGCCCTCGGGCGGGTATCAGGGACAGGCCACCGACATCATGATCCACGCCCGCGAGACGCAGAAGCTGAAGGACCGGCTGAACCAGATCTATGTGCATCACACCGGCCAACCGATCGAGGCGGTGGAAGCGGCGCTCGAGCGTGACAACTTCATGTCGGCCGAAGACGCAAAGGAATGGGGCCTGATCGACGAGATCCTCGAGAACCGCGGCAAGGCGGACGACACGTCCAAATGACGCCCCCCTGTGGCGCGACCGCCACGGGGGATGATTTGACATTGTGAAGGCGCGGGCTCTGTCCTAAGCTTTCCGAGTTAACGGGGCGGCGCGCTGGGTGGCGGGGTGTCCCTGGACAGAGGTGACGATGGCTAACAATTCCGGCGGCGACAGCAAGAACACCCTTTATTGCTCGTTCTGCGGCAAGAGCCAGCACGAAGTGCGCAAGCTGATCGCTGGCCCGACCGTGTTCATCTGCGATGAATGTGTCGAGTTGTGCATGGACATCATCCGCGAGGAAACCAAGTCCTCCGGTCTGAAATCCTCGGATGGCGTTCCGACCCCGCGCGAGATCTGCAAGGTTCTGGACGATTATGTGATCGGCCAGATCCACGCCAAGCGCGTGCTGTCGGTCGCGGTTCACAACCATTACAAGCGGCTGAACCATTCGTCCAAGGCGGATATCGAGCTGTCCAAGTCCAACATCCTGCTGATCGGCCCGACCGGCTGTGGCAAGACCTTGCTGGCGCAGACGCTTGCCCGCATTCTCGATGTGCCGTTCACGATGGCCGACGCCACGACACTGACCGAAGCCGGCTATGTCGGTGAGGATGTCGAGAACATCATCCTCAAGCTCCTTCAGGCCAGCGAGTACAACGTCGAACGCGCCCAGCGCGGCATCGTCTACATCGACGAGGTCGACAAGATCACCCGCAAGTCCGACAATCCCTCGATCACCCGCGACGTGTCGGGCGAGGGGGTCCAGCAGGCGCTGCTGAAGATCATGGAGGGCACTGTCGCGTCCGTGCCGCCCCAGGGCGGGCGCAAGCACCCCCAGCAGGAATTCCTGCAGGTGGATACGACCAACATCCTGTTCATCTGCGGCGGCGCGTTCGCCGGGCTCGAAAAGATCATCGCGCAGCGCAACAAGGGCTCCGGCATCGGCTTTGGCGCCGACGTGAAGGATCCCGACGCCCGCGGCGCGGGGGAGCTTTTCATGGAGCTTGAGCCGGAAGACCTGCTGAAATTCGGTCTCATCCCCGAGTTCGTCGGCCGCCTGCCGGTGATCGCGACCCTGACGGACCTTGACGAAGCGGCACTGGTCACCATCCTGACCGAGCCCAAGAACGCGCTGGTGAAGCAATACCAGCGCCTGTTCGAGATCGAGGGTGTGAAGCTCACCTTTGCGTCCGACGCCCTTTCGGCGATCGCCAAGCGGGCGATCAAGCGCAAGACCGGCGCACGGGGCCTGCGCTCGATCATGGAGGATATCCTGCTCGACACGATGTTCGAACTGCCGGGCATGGATGGCGTCGAAGAGGTCGTCGTGAACGAGGAAGCGGTGAAGAGCGGGGCCAAGCCGCTCCTGATTTTCACCGAAGCCCCCAAGAAAAAGGAAAGCGCGACCGCCGGCTGACGCCCCGGTTGCGCTGATGCGCCTCCCGGTCGGGCGTTCCGATGCGCCGCGCCGTCCGGCCGACGGCCGGTATCGTCTGGCAGGCTGCGGCTTTCCCGCTCGCCCGGCCTCTTGCCCCTAGACCTCGCCCCCGCGTTCCGCCATATCAGGGCAAATGACCGGAGGCCGCCCATGAAGTTCCTGATCCGCATGCTCACCTGGTGGAACAGCCAGACGCTGGGCACCCAGATCTTCACGGCACGCCGTGGCATCAAGGTTGGCGAGGATGCGCAGGGCAACATCTATTACCGCACCGCGGACGACAAGCGCCGCTGGGTGATCTACAATGGCGACATCGAAGCCACGCGGGTGAACCCAGACTGGCACGGATGGCTGCATTTCACCTGGAACAAGCCCCCGACCGAGGCGCCGCTCGTCAAGAAGGCCTGGGAAAAGCCGCACGTCGAGAATCTCACGGGCACGCCCGCCGCCTATGCCCCGCCTGGATCCATCCGGCGCGCGGAGGATCCCGTGGCGCGGCGCGACTATGAGGCATGGCAACCGGAATAATGGCCGAGAATCTCTCCAGAAGTGCTGGCCGGCGGTGCCGTGCTTGCAGCCGCCATCGGCTTCGTGATCTACGCGGGCCAGAGCACCGGTTTCACCCGAGCGCCGGAAACCTATCCGCTGAAGGCAAGTTTCCGCTCGGTCGATGGCGTGTCCATCGGCACCGAAGTTCGCTTGGCGGGTGTCAAGATCGGCACGGTCGCCGACCTGAGCCTCAACCCGCAGACCTATTTCGCCGATGCAACGCTTCTGGTGCGCAAGGACATCCTGATCCCGGATGACAGCACGGCGATGATCTCGTCCGAGGGCCTTCTGGGCGGTAACTTCGTGGAGTTGCAGCCCGGCGGATCGCTCGACAACGTGCCCCCAGGCGGCGAGATCGAGGATACGCAGGGCGCGGTCGGGCTGATCGCCCTCCTGATGAAGTTCGTGGGTGGTTCGGGCGCGGAAGATCCCGCTGCGGCCGAATGATCCGCGCGGCCCTCGTCGCGGCGCTGCTCGCAACGCCGGCCGCGGCGCAGGAGGTGGCCGAGGCGCGTGGGGCTGTGCTGCGCTGGCTTGACAAGCTGTCGGGCGAGGTTGGCGACATCGACCTGTCACGTGGCCAGAGCGCCGAACGCGGCCGACTGACGATCCAGCTCGATGCCTGCCGCTATCCGGTCGCCGATCCGGCGTCGAATGCCTATGCCCACCTGACGATCCTCGACTCTCTGCGCCCCGAGCCGGTCTTTTCCGGCTGGATGATCGCCTCGAGCCCTGCGTTGAGCGCCCTTGACCACCCACGCTATGACGTCTGGGTCTTGCGCTGCGATATCGAATAGGCGGTCGGCGCATAACCCGCCGGATCGAAACTGGCCTGCGCCCGGATGGCCTCTGCCAGCCGTTGCCGATAGGCTGCACGCGGAATCTCTATCCCGCCAAGCGAGGCCAGGTGCGGCGACAGGAACTGGGTGTCAAACAGAGTGAACCCTCCCGCGCGAAGACGGTCCACCATCCAGGCCAGCGCGACCTTGGATGCGTCGGTTCGGCGCGAAAACATGCTCTCGCCAAAGAACGCGGCACCCAGCGCCACGCCATAGACGCCTCCCACCAGATTGGGCCCCTCCCACACCTCGAGGGAATGGGCAAACCCCGCTTCGTGCAGGCTGATATACATCTCGCGGATCGGCGCGTTGATCCACGTCTCTGGCCGCTCCGCGCAGGCGGCCAGAACCCCTGCGAAATCCGTATCTGTTCGAATTTCGCAATTCCACCGCGTGATCTGGCGCGAGAGTGAACGCGAGATGTGGAAATTGTCCAAGGGCAGAATGCCCCGATACTGCGGGTCGACCCAATGGATCCCGGGGTCGTCGCGGCTCTCCGCCATCGGAAAGATGCCCGCTGCATAGCCGCTCAGCACGATCTCGGGCGTCAACGGCAGATCCATCAGGACAATGGCCCGCCCGCAGCGGGTCGGCACTGCGGACTGCGGCCGGGGCTCAGCCGAACTGACTCGCCAGCCATTTTTCCAGCCAGTGTATCGTGTATTCGCCGTTCTGGATGTCCGGTTCGGCCAGCAGCGCATGGAACAGCGGCACCGTGGTGTCGATCCCGTCGACCACCAGTTCCCCCAGCGCCCGGCGCAGCCGCGCCAGCGCTTCGGGCCGGTCGCGCCCATGCACGATCAGCTTTCCGATCAGGCTGTCGTAATAGGGCGGGATCGTATAGCCGCCATAAAGCGCGGAATCCATCCGCACGCCCAGACCGCCGGGCGCGTGAAAGACCTTCACCTTGCCGGGTCGCGGGGCGAACTCGGGCAGCTTTTCGGCGTTGATACGCACCTCGATCGCGTGGCCGTTGATCTCCAGTTCGGCCTGCGTGAACGACATGTCCATTCCGGCGGCCACGCGGATCTGCTCGCGCACGAGATCGACGCCAAAGATCGCTTCCGTCACCGGATGCTCGACCTGGAGGCGCGTGTTCATCTCGATGAAGTAGAACTCGCCGTCCTCATAGAGGAACTCGATCGTGCCGGCGCCGATGTAGTTGATCTTGGCCACAGCCTCGGCGCAGATCTTGCCGATCCGGTCGCGCATCGCGGCTGTGATGGCAGGGCCGGGCGCCTCTTCGAACACCTTCTGGTGGCGGCGCTGCAAGGAACAGTCGCGCTCGCCCAGATGCACCGCGTTGCCCTTGCCGTCGCCGAACACCTGTATCTCGATATGGCGCGGCTTTTGCAGATACTTCTCGATATAGACCTCGTCGTTGCCGAAGGCGGCCTTGGCCTCGGCCCGCGCAGTCCGGAACGCGACTTCCAGTTCCGCGGCATCCTTGGCCACCTTCATGCCGCGCCCGCCGCCACCCGCCGTGGCCTTGATGATCACCGGAAAGCCGATCCCGGCCGCAACCCCGATCGCCGTCTCGAAATCCGAAACCCCGCCGTCCGATCCCGGAACCACGGGTATCCCCAGCGCCTTGGCCGTCTCCTTGGCGGTGATCTTGTCGCCCATGATGCGGATATGTTCGGCCGTGGGGCCGATGAAGGTGATGTCGTGGTCTTCCAGTGCCTGCGCGAAGGCCGCGTTTTCGCTCAGAAAACCGTAGCCCGGATGCACCGCCTGCGCGCCCGTGATCTCGCAGGCCGAGATGATCGCGGCCTTGTTGAGATAGCTTTCCGACGAGGGCGCCGGCCCGATGCAGACGCTTTCGTCCGCCATGCGCACATGCATCGCGTCGGAATCCGCGGTGGAATGGACGGCGACGGATGTGATGCCCATTTCCCGGCAGGCCCGAACCACGCGCAGCGCGATCTCGCCGCGGTTCGCGATCAGGATCTTGTCGAACATCGGCGTCGTTCCCCTTGCCGCGTTCATTCGATGATCATCAGCGGCGCGCCGTATTCCACCGGGCTGCCATCCTCGACGACGATGCGCCTGACCACGCCGGCACGCGGCGCGGGGATCTGGTTCATGGTCTTCATCGCCTCGATGATCAACACCGTCTGGCCTTCGGTGACACTCGCGCCGACGCTGACGAAGGGGGAGGCGCCCGGTTCGGCCGACAGATAGACCGTGCCCACCATCGGCGATGTCACGGCCCCCGGGTGCTGCGCCGGATCGTCCGACGCGGGTATCGCCACCGGCGCCGGCAACGCTGCCGCCGGTGCGACGTGGCCCATGGCCAGCGGCGCCTGCGCCAGCGTTGTCGTCACGATGTTGGCCTGCTTGACCACGCGCACCTCGAGGCTGTCGTCCTCGGCATACTCCCGCTTCACGGAAAGCTCGGTCAGGTCGTTCTTGTTCAGCAACTCGGCAAGCGCCTGGATGAAGGCTACGTCGCTGTCCGTGGATTGTTTGCTCATGCCGTCCTCTTTCGGGGTTCTTCTTTTCGCCCAGTCACGCGCCCGGCGGGCAGGGCCGGGCCAAGGTTCCCGTGCTTATACGCGAGGCCGCAGGGGGTGAAAAGCGCCAGATATCGCCGATCCGCTTCGGCTGTCTGCCTAAATTCCGGGCGCCGCCTCAGGCGGGCCGCACCGTGTGGGCGAATGAAATTTTACCGTTTGATTAAAAAATCCGGCTGTGGCAGCGTTTCCCGAAAGAGCAATCCCACGGGAGGTTCCGCACCTTGTCCAACAGCCCGCTGACCCCCGGCGTCGTGCCCGGACGCCTGCCCGCGACCGCCTACCGCGACCGTTTCGCCGACAAGGAGCCCGCGCTTGACCGCCACGAGGCGCAGGTTGCGGCCGACCGCTGCTACTTCTGCCATGATGCGCCCTGCATCACCGCCTGTCCCACCTCGATCGACATCCCGCTTTTCATCCGCCAGATCGCGACCGGCACCCCTGAGGCCGCCGCCCGGACCATCTGGGACCAGAACATCCTTGGCGGCATGTGTGCCCGCGTCTGCCCGACCGAGCAATTGTGCGAAGAGGCCTGCGTGCGCGAGGCGGCCGAAGGCAAACCGGTCGAGATCGGCCGGTTGCAGCGCTTTGCTACCGACACGCTGATGTCGCGCGACGTCCATCCGTTCACCCGCGGGGCGCCCACGGGGCTGCGCGTTGCGGTCGTGGGCGCCGGTCCCGCGGGCCTCGCCTGCGCCCACCGCCTGGCGCTGCATGGCCATGATGTGACCCTTTTCGACGCCCGCCCGCGCATCGGGGGGCTGAACGAATATGGCATCGCGGCCTACAAGACCCCCGACGATTTCGCGCAGGCCGAGGTCGCCTGGCTGTTGCAGATCGGCGGGATCACCGTCAGGACCGGTCAGGCGCTCGGGCGGGATTTCTCGCTCGAGACGTTGCGCAGGGACCATGCCGCGGTGTTCCTGGGCCTCGGTCTTGGCGGGGTCAATGCGCTCGATACGCCAGGTGAAGATCGCGCGCATGTCCGCGACGCCGTTGATTTCATTTCCGAACTGCGTCAGGCCCCCGACAAGTCCACCCTCGCCATCGGTCGCGACGTGGTGGTGATCGGCGGCGGGATGACCGCCGTCGACGCGGCGGTGCAGTCGAAACTGCTGGGTGCCGAAACCGTCACCATCGTCTATCGACGCGCGCAGGACCGCATGAGCGCGTCGGCCCACGAACAGGCCCATGCCACGTCCAAGGGCGTGCGCATCATCACCGGCGCCGCCCCCGTCCGCCTGCTCGGCAATGGCAAGGTCGAGGGGGTGGAGTTCGCCTATACGTCCGAGGGTTCGGGCGGGCTGTCGATCGGCGCGGAGACCTTCACGCTGAAGGCCGATCAGGTGTTCAAGGCCATCGGCCAGACGCTGGGTGCTGCGCCGCAGGGGCTTGCGCTCAACGGACGCAAGATCGCGGTCGACGCAACCGGGCGCACGTCGCTGCCCGGCGTCTGGGCGGGGGGCGACTGTGCGGCAGGGGGCGACGATCTGACCGTCACCGCCGTGGCCGAAGGGCGCGACGCGGCCGAGGATATCCACGCCCGCCTGATGGCGGACCGATGACGCCGGCGGCTTGCGGCCCGCGGGACTTCCCGCTAGGCAGCGCAGGGGCCGGTTCGGGCCGCGGGCAGGGGCACCATGATCGACAGCACGATCGCCTTCATCGGCCAGCACAGCGCCTGGGCCTTCTGGATCGCGCTGGTCTTCGCCTTTGCCGAGAATCTGGCCTTTCTGTCCATTGCGATCCCCTCCACGGCGATCCTCGTGGGCGTGGGCGCGCTCGTGGCGACGGGCGAACTCAGCTTCACCCCGATCTTTCTCGGTGCGGCCCTGGGTGCCCTGATGGGGGCCACCGTCTCGTGGTTTCTCGGGGTGGTGTTCGGCGATCACATGCTGCGCATCTGGCCGCTCAAGAATTATCCGGATCTTGTGGAGCGCGGCAAGCAGGCCTTCGTGAAATGGGGTCCGGCCGCCATCATCGCGGGACATTTCTTCGGCCCGCTCCGCCCGGTGGCCTTCCTGCTCTGTGGCATCGCGCTCATGCCGTTCGCCCGGTTCCAGATCTTCAACGTCCTGGGCTCTATCGGCTGGGCCTGGCTCGTTCCGAAGTTCGGCGAGGTCAGCGGCCTTCTGATCGGCTGGATCTGGCGGCTGTTCTCGGGCGGCTGACGGCCCCGGCTCGACCTGGCCTTTCCATCCCCGCCCGGCGCCGGCGGCAACCCCCGGTTGCCAGCCCGCCATCCGCCATAGGAGGATAACATGGCAGACCTGCGCAGCGATTTCGTCGGCATCTCGTCGCCCAATCCGTTCTGGCTGGCCTCGGCCCCGCCCACCGACAAGGAATACAACGTCCGGCGTGCCTTCGAGGCGGGCTGGGGCGGCGTGGTGTGGAAGACGCTGGGCGAGGAAGGCCCACCGGTGGTCAACGTCAACGGTCCGCGCTATGGCGCGATCTGGGGGGCGGACCGCCGCCTTCTCGGGCTCAACAACATCGAGTTGATCACTGACCGCCCGCTTGAGGTGAACCTGCAAGAGATCAAGGCGGTCAAGCGCGACTGGCCCGACCGCGCGATGGTCGTCTCGCTGATGGTGCCCTGCGTCGAAGAGGCGTGGAAGGCGATCCTGAAACGTGTGGAGGACACCGGGGCGGACGGGGTCGAACTCAACTTCGGTTGCCCCCACGGGATGAGCGAGCGCGGGATGGGATCCGCTGTCGGACAGGTGCCCGAGTACATCGAGATGGTCACGCGCTGGGTCAAGCAGAACAGCCGGATGCCCTGCATCGTCAAGCTCACGCCCAACATAACCGACATCCGCAAGCCGGCCGAGGCCGCGATGCGCGGCGGGGCCGACGCGGTATCGCTGATCAACACGATCAACTCCATCACCGGCGTCGATCTCGATCTCTTCGCGCCCGAGCCCACGATCGACGGCAAGGGCGCGCATGGCGGCTATTGCGGCCCGGCGGTCAAGCCGATCGCGCTGAACATGGTGGCTGAAATCGCCCGCAACCCCGAAACCTCGACCTTGCCGATCAGCGGCATCGGCGGCGTCACCACATGGCGGGACGCTGCCGAATTCATGGCGCTGGGCGCGGGCAACGTGCAGGTCTGCACCGCCGCGATGACCTATGGCTTCAAGATCGTGCAGGAAATGATCTCGGGGCTGTCGCAGTGGATGGACGAAAAGGGGCTGACCGAAACCCGCCAGATCGTCCGCCGCGCCGTGCCCAACGTCACCGACTGGCAGTATCTGAACCTGAACTACGTCACCAAGGCCCATATCGACCAGGACGCCTGCATCAAGTGCGGCCGCTGCTACGCGGCCTGCGAGGATACCTCGCACCAGGCGATCGCGATGAAGCCGGGCCGGGTGTTCGAGGTGCTGGATGACGAATGCGTGGCCTGCAACCTCTGCGTCAACGTCTGCCCGGTCGAGGATTGCATCACGATGGTGGAATTGCCGCTCGGCGCGGTCGACCCGCGCACCGGCCGCAAGGTGACGGAATACGCCAACTGGACCACCCATCCAAACAATCCGGGAGCCGTGAAGGCGGCGGAGTGAGGCAACCATCGTCGCCGCCCGCATGTCACATTGACGCTTTGTGATGCGGCGACGTGATCTGCCGCCCGGTCCGGCGAGGCAGGGGAATGCACCGGGTGACGGTCGGGCGTGGTCCGACGCCTTCCCGCGGCAGGCAACGGCATAGGCCCCCTCACGGCTGCCCGGGCGGCGGCATCCGCGGGAAGCGTTCGACCGACCTGCAAGAAATGGAAATATGATTGTTTATCCGATATCTGGCGGACGTTGTTTACATGCCGTATCTGCCGCCCATCCGCAATCTCAGACGGCCAGAAGCTTGCGAAACAGCGTTTCCAGGTATTGCCCCGCCTCCGGATAGGGGTCGCCCCCCTCCGGTCCCAGAACCGCCCGGACCTGCACGTCGAAATCGGCATAGTGCTGGGTCAGGGCCCAGATCGAAAAGATCAGGTGAACCGGGTGGACCCGGGCTATTCTGCCTTGCTCCATCCAGGTTGTCAGGACGGCCGCCTTTTCCTCGACCAGTTCCCGCAGGTCTCCGCCGATCACCTCCTGCATCCGCGGTGCGCCCTGAAGGATCTCGTTTGCAAACAGACGGCTTTCGCGCGGAAAATCCCGACTTAACTCAAGCTTGCGACGGACATAGCCGATCAGCTCCTCCACCGGATCGCCCGCCGGGTCCATCGCCCGCAGCGGATCGAGCCAGTCCACCAGAAGCTGCGACAGCAGCGCGATGTGGATCGCCTCCTTCGAGGCGAAATAGTAGAGCAGGTTCGGCTTTGACAGCCCCGCCACCTCTGCGATCTGATCGAGCGTCGCCCCCCGGAAACCGTGGGCCGAGAACACGTCCAGCGCCGCCTCCAGGATCGCCTCTGAATTGCGTTTCTGGATCCGGGTGCGCGGCCGGCTCATCGCCACGCCGGCCCCGCTGCGCCCGCTTGCCAGCGCCCGGTCCGAGCGGTAATTTGCCGAGATCGACCCGGAAGGGGCATGGAGCGTGTCCCGCGTTGCTGCTTCCGCCTTGCTAGACCGGAACCGACCTTTCGGTCAAACCTCACCTTGCCCGCGAAGGACAGACCATGGCGCTCGACCGCAAGCCCACCCCGAACGACCTTAACGCCTTCTGGATGCCGTTCACCGCGAACCGCCAGTTCAAGAAGGCACCGCGGATGTTCGTCGCGGCAAGGGACATGCACTACACCACCTCCGACGGGCGACAGGTTCTCGACGGGACGGCAGGGCTATGGTGCTGCAATGCCGGGCATTGCCGTCCCAAGATCACCGAAGCGATCCAGCGCCAGGCTGCGGAGCTTGATTATGCGCCGGCCTTCCAGATGGGCCACCCGGCGGCGTTCGAGCTTGCCAACCGGATCATCGACATCGCTCCCAAGGGGATCGAGCATGTCTTCTACACCAACTCGGGCAGCGAAAGCGTCGAGACGGCGCTGAAGCTTGCGATCGCCTACCACCGGGCCCGGGGCGAGGGCGCGCGGACCCGTCTCATCGGTCGCGAGCGGGGGTATCACGGGGTCAACTTCGGCGGCATTTCGGTCGGCGGGATCGTGAACAACCGCAAGATGTTCGGGACGCTGCTCGGGGGCGTGGACCATCTGCCCCACACGCATCTGCCGGCGCTGAACGCCTATACGAAAGGGCAGCCCGAACAGGGCGCGACCCTGGCCGACGATCTGGAGAGGATCGTGGCGCTGCATGGCGCCGAGACGATCGCCGCCGTCATCGTGGAGCCGGTCGCGGGGTCGACCGGCGTGATCCTGCCGCCGAAAGGATATCTGGAGAAGCTGAGGGCGATCACCCGCAAGCACGGAATCCTGTTGATCTTCGACGAAGTCATTACCGGATTCGGGCGGCTCGGCGCGCCGTTCGCGGCACAATACTTCGACGTGCTGCCCGACATGATGACCACGGCAAAGGGTTTGACCAACGGGGTGATCCCGATGGGGGCGGTGCTGACCACGGGGGCGGTCCATGACGCCTTCATGACCGGGCCCGAGCATATGATCGAGCTGTTTCACGGCTATACCTATTCGGGCAATCCGATCGCGAGCGCGGCGGGCATCGCCACGCTGGAAACCTATCGCGAAGAAGGGCTGTTCGAGCGGGCGGCCGAGATCGCGCCATATTGGGAGGAGGCGCTGCATTCGCTGAAGGGGCTGCCCCATGTGATCGACATCCGCAACATGGGGTTGATCGGGGCGGTGGAGCTGGAGCCGATCGCAGGCGAGCCGACGAGACGGGCGTTCAGCGCCTTCCTGAAGGCCTATGACAAGGGCATCCTGATCCGGACAACGGGGGACATCATAGCGATGAGCCCGCCCCTGATCATCACGAAGGGTCAGATCGACGAATTGGTGGGAACCCTGGCCGGCGTCCTGAAGGATCTGGACTAGGGGTGGCAACCGGCAGGCGCCATGGCATGTTTCGCATGGCAATCTGTCGTTTGGAAACGATTGATCCGGTAACGTGATCCTGATCTCAGCCTTTGGGAGCCTGCCATGCGCCGACCCTGTACCGCGACGGTGATGCTTGACGACGAACGCGTGCGTGTGACGCGCTTCGATTTCGCACCGGGGGCGGAAACCGGATGGCACCGGCACGGACATGACTATGTCATCACGACTCTTACCGCCTGCCCGATGCTGCTGGAGGAGCCGGGCGGCACCTCGCGCCGCGTCGTGATCCCTGCCGGCACCTGCTATCGCCGTGACGTGGGGGTAGAGCACAACGTCATCAACGATGGCGATGTGCCGATGAGTTTCGTCGAACTCGAGTTGAAATGACGGCCAGGCGCCGCACCGCCCGCCATGAATGCCTTGCGCGCGATTGTGCCTGTCCCGGGGTGGCTGGGGTGCAGCCTCGAGACATCCAAGGCGGCGCTGGTCGCGTGGCAATCGCGACGTGACGTGTTGGCGGCGGCAGGCGGGACCATGCCGCGCTTCGTTCAGGCCGCGCCTTGTTCGCCGCTCGACAGCTTTGCGACCCGCCGCCGGCGCGGGTGGCGCCGGAATGCCACCCCGCCCGGACCCGCCTCCGGCATCGCGCGCGCGGGTGCTTGCGTGCGGGTGCCTGATCGGCCGCTGACCTGTGGCAATCGGGCGCGCGCGGCCCTATGTTGCTCGCAAGGGCAAGAGCGCGCGGGGCGATCCGCCTGCCGCAGTCGCTGCCAGGACAGAAAGATGCCGGCCGAGCCATGAGCACGCCCAGACTTCAGCGCCGTCTCGCGGCGATCCTCGCGGCCGATGTGGTGGGGTATTCGCGCCTGATGGGGGCCGACGAGGCCGGAACCCTGGGCGCGCTGCGCGCGGTCTGGGCTGACCGGTTCAATCCTTGCGTCGCTGTGCATGGCGGGCGGATCGTGAAGATGATGGGGGACGGCGCGCTGGTCGAGTTCGGCAGTGCGGTCGATGCGGTGGAATGCGCGGTGGCCGTGCAGTCGGCGATGGCTGAGCGCAACGCCGAGGCCGAAGGTCCGGCGATCGAGTTCCGCATCGGGGTGAACCTGGGCGACATCGTGATCGAGGGCGACGACATCCTGGGCGATGGGGTCAACGTGGCCGCGCGGCTTGAGGCGCAGGCCCCCAAGAACGGCCTTCTGGTGTCGGACGCGGTGCATGCGCAGGTGCGCGGCAAGGTGGGCGTGACATTCGCCGACGCCGGCGAGATCGCGCTGAAGAACATCGCGGCCCCGGTGCGCGTCTGGCGCTGGGGCGGCGAGGCGCCGGCGCCCGTGGTCGTGGCGGATCCGTCGCCGCTGCCGGTGCCGCAGGTCGAGGAATTGCCTTCGATCGCGGTGCTGCCCTTTACCAACATGTCGAACGATCCCGAGCAGGAATACTTCTCGGACGGGATCAGCGAGGATATCATCACCGACCTGTCCAAAGTGGCGGGGCTCATGGTGGTCGCGCGCAATTCCAGCTTTGCCTACAAGGGACGGACGAATGACATCCGGGTGGTCGGCCGCGAACTTGGGGTCAGCTCGGTTCTGGAAGGCTCGATCCGGCGGGCCGGAAATCGGGTGCGGATCACGGCGCAGCTCATCGATTCGCGCACCGGCGGGCATCTGTGGGCCGAGCGCTTCGACCGCGACCTGACCGATATCTTCGCCGTTCAGGACGAGGTGACGCTGCATATCGTCGGCGCCCTCAAGGTCACGCTGAAGCCTGCCGAACGGGCGCGGGTGATGGGTGGCGGCACGAAGAACCTTGAGGCGCATGACTGCATCTTGCGTGGCCGCGAGATTTCGGCTGAACTTCTGCGGACCTCGGGCAGCGGCGGGGCAGCCGCAGTGGAAAGGATCATCGCGCTGATCGAGCGCGCGATCGAGCTCGACCCAGAGTATTCCGAGGCCTATGCCTACCTGGCGATGACCTACATGGTCGAATACAGCAACACCTGGACGGGGGTTTCCGACCCGCTGGGACTGGCCGTGCACTTCGCGCAGATCGCGGTGGAGAAAGACCCGAACGAACCCGCCGCGCGCAATGCGCTCGCGACCGCGCTGACCTACAGGCGCGACCTGGATGCGGCCCGGCCGCAATCGATGCAGGCGGTGGCGCTTAACCCGAATTTCGCGCAAGGCTATGCGACGCTCGGCAACCTCGAGACGTTCATGGGGCGCGGCGCGGCGGCGGTGCCGCTGCTGGAGCGGGCGATGCGGCTCGATCCGGTGTTTGCCAATCTCTACCTGCATTTCATGGGGCTCTGCCACATGCAGTCGCGGCGCTTCGATCTGGCGGTAGAGCGGTTGCGCGAACGGATCGGGCTTGCTCCGGGGACCGACCTGTCGCGCGGGCTTCTGGCGAGTGCGCTGGGCCACCTGGGCCGGATCGACGAGGCCCGAGACGTCTGGGCCGAGGTCAAGGCGCTGAAATCCGAGGTATTCGGCGGTCGGGCATTTCCGCCGGCTGCCGTTCCGCGATCCGGCCGATACCGCAATGCTGGTCAAGGGGTTGGAACTGGCGGGGCTCGAGGATTGAGATGCCCGGCGGCTTGCCCGGTCAGAACCTCGCGATAAGCGCGTCGAGGGCGCGGACCGCAAGCTTGTGATCCTCGATCTGGGGCAGACCCGAGACGGTGACGACCGCCACCACCCCCACATCCCGCACCCGGATCGGCACCGCCCCGCCATGGTCGGCATGGGTGGCGCTGTCGAGCCCGTGGCGGGCAAGCGTTTCCGACCTGGCGCGGTTGCGGGTGCCCACAAGCAGCGAGGCCGTCTGAAACAGCAGCGCGGTATTGCTCTTGCGAAGCGCCCAGAGGTCGTTGAGCGGGGCAGCCCCGGGCAGGGCCGCGTGAAACAACGTCCGGTCGGGGGTGCGGATGTCGATGACCACCGGCAGGCTTTCCGCCCGCGCAAGGGCCATCAGGATTTCGCCCAGCGCCAGTGCCTCGTCCTCGCGAAAGCGCGGCAGCACAAGACGGGCCTGCTCGCGTTCGAGGATGTCGATTTCCATGGCCGCCTCCGCTGTCCGCCGCTGCGGCAGGGGTAGCAGAGCGTCGGGCGCGGGGGAAGCAGGACGCGCGGTGCCCGGGCAACGGGCAGTGGCGCAGGCGCCGCGCCCCGGGCGCCAGTTTTCCGTTGACCCCCCGGTTGCGGTGTGCTGCCTTCGGTTTGACCAACCGGTCAGGAATGGCGCGTCCGGCGGGGCACGACACCGGCCGGGTCCGACAGGGGGATTTCGATGGCGGCACCAGGGGCGAACCTGCGCATCAACGGCGCGCGACTGTGGGACAGCCTGATGGAGATGGCGAAGATCGGGCCGGGCGTGGCGGGCGGCAACAACCGCCAGACCCTGACCGACGCCGACGCCGATGGTCGACGCCTCTTCCAGACGCTGGTGCGAGGCGGCCGGGATGACGATGGGCGTCGACACCATGGGCACGATGTTCGCCACGCGGGCGGGCGAAGATCCGGATGCACTGCCGGTCTACATGGGCTCGCACCTCGACACCCAGCCGACGGGCGGCAAGTATGACGGGGTGCTGGGGGTTCTGGGCGCGCTCGAGGTGGTGCGCTCGATGAACGATCTTGGCATCCGCACGAAACATCCGGTCGTGGTCACGAACTGGACGAACGAGGAGGGCGCGCGGTTTGCACCGGCGATGCTGGCCTCGGGCGTCTTCGCGGGCATTCACACGCAGGACTATGCCTATGGCCGCACCGACCCCGAGGGCAAGCGGTTCGGCGACGAGTTGAAGCGGATCGGCTGGGTGGGCGAGGAAAAGGTCGGTGCGCGCAAGATGCACGCGATGCTGGAGTTGCACATCGAGCAGGGCCCGATCCTGGAGGCCGAGGGCAAGGAGATCGGCGTTGTCACCCACGGGCAGGGCCTGTGGTGGCTGGAAATCACGCTGACCGGCAAGGATGCCCATACCGGATCGACGCCGATGGCGATGCGGGTCAATGCCGGGCCTCGGGATGGCGCGGATCACCGAGCGCGTCCACCAGATCGCGATGAGCCACCAGCCGAACGCCGTCGGCGCGGTGGGGCAGGTCTTCGTCTTTCCCAACTCGCGCAACGTGATCCCCGGCAAGGTGGTGTTCACGGTCGATATCCGCAGCGCCCGAGCAGGCCAAGCTGGACATGATGCGGGGCGAGGTCGAACGCGCGGCCGCAGCGGTGGCTGCGGAACTCGGCCTTGGGATATCCATCGAACCGGTCGGGCATTTCGACCCGGTGACCTTCGATCCGGGCCTCGTGAAGACCGTGCGGGCGGCGGCGGAGCGGCTGGGTTATTCCCACATGGACATCGTCTCGGGCGCCGGGCACGACGCCTGCTGGATCAACCGGGTGGCGCCGACGGTGATGATCATGTGCCCCTGCGTGGGCGGGCTTTCGCATAACGAGGCCGAGGAGATTTCGCCGGAATGGGCGGCGGCGGGAACGGACGTGCTGCTGCATGCCGTGCTAGAGACGGCGGGGGTGGTGGGGTAGCCCGATGCACGATCCCGACGGCGATCTTGACGCGATGGATCATCCGGTGCTGCTGGCTGGCGCCAAGGCGATCCGCGCCGCATTCAGGGGGCATCGGCAGTCCAGCGGGCACGATCTGCGCTGGTACCACCCCGACCTGTGCAATCTGCTGCCGCACACGTCGCCCGGACGCCCCGATGGTCCGGACGGGCCGCAGTTCATGCGCGGCTGCGTAAAGTCCCGGGCCTCGATCGACATGCAACTTCGGGGCGCACAACTTTGGGGCGCACCGAGAACAGACAGGGAGTCGGCCAATGAGCACAGTCATCAAGAACGGCACCGTCGTGACGGCCGATCTGACCTACAAGGCCGATGTGCTGATCGAGGGCGGCGTGATCGCCGCGATCGGGCCCGGCCTGAAGGGCGACGAGGTGCTGGATGCGACCGGCTGCTATGTGATGCCGGGCGGGATCGACCCGCACACGCATCTGGAAATGCCGTTCATGGGCACCTATTCGGCCGATGATTTCGAAAGCGGCACGCGGGCGGCGCTTTCGGGCGGCACCACGATGGTTGTGGATTTCATCCTGCCGGGGCAGGGGCAGGGCCTGATGGATGCGGCCCAGATGTGGCACAACAAGTCGGGTCGCGCGCATTGCGACTATTCCTACCACATGGCGATCACCTGGTGGGGCGCAGAAGGTCTGGGACGAGATGGAAGCGTCGGTGAAGGCCGGCATCACCATCGTTCAAGCATTTCATGGCCTACAAGGGCGCGCTGATGGTGAACGACGACGAGCTCTTCGCCTCCTTCCGCCGCTGCGGCGATCTGGGCGCACTGGCGACTGGTGCATGCCGAGAACGGCGACGTGGTTGCAGAGTTGCAGGCCAAGCTGATGGCCGAGGGCAACACCGGGCCCGAAGCGCATGCCTATTCGCGCCCGCCGGCAGGTGGAGGGCGAGGCCACGAACCGCGCGATCATGATCGCCGACATGGCCGGGGTGCCGCTTTATGTCGTGCACATCTCTTGCGAGGAAGCGCACGAGGCGATCCGGCGCGCGCGCCAGGCCGGCAAGCGGGTCTGGGGAGAGCCGCTGATCCAGCATCTGACGCTGGACGAAAGCGAATACGCCCATCCCGACTGGGACCACGCGGCACGGCGGGTGATGAGCCCCCCCTTCCGCGACCGGCAGCACCAGGAGTCGCTCTGGGCCGGATTGCAGGTCGGGGTCGCTGTCCTGCGTGGCGACCGACCACTGCGCCTTCACGACGGCGCAGAAGCGTTTCGGTGTCGGCGATTTCACAAAGATACCCGAACGGGACGGGGGGGCTCGAGGATCGGATGCCGATGCTGTGGACCCATGGCGTGCGCACGGGACGGTTGACGATGAACGAGTTCGTGGCGGTGACGTGCACCAATATCGCGAAGATCCTCAACTGCTACCCGAGGAAGGGCGCGGTTCTGGTCGGCGCGGATGCCGATCTTGTGGTGTGGGATCCCGAGAAAGGCAAGACGATTGCCGCAAAGACGCAGCAATCGGCCATAGATTACAACGTGTTCGAGGGCAAGGCGGTGATCGGCCTGCCGCGCTTCACGCTGACCCGCGGCCATGTGGCGTTGCATGACGGCGAGATCCGCGGGCGCAGAGGGCCACGGCGCACTTCGTGGCACGCGAGCCGCGGCCTGCGGTGAACCGGGCGCTGTCGGCGTGGAAGGATCTGACCGCGCCGCGGCCGGTGGTGCGGACGGGCGTTCCGGCGAGCGGGGTATGAGCGGTTTGGAAGACGGGCATCGCAAGGTGGCGCTCGTCACCGCCGGGGGCAGCGGAATGGGGGCGGCCGCGGCGCGGGCGCTCGCGGGCGCGGGCTACGGCGTGGGCATATTGTCTTCGTCGGGCAAGGGCGAGGCGCTTGGGGCCGAACTTGGCGGTGTCGGGGTGACCGGATCGAACCAGTCGACCGACGACCTGCAACGACTGGTCGATCTTGCGATGGCGCGATGGGGCCGGATCGACGTGCTGGTGAACAGCGCGGGCCACGGGCCGCGCGCGCCGATCCTCGAGATCAGCGACGAGGACTGGCATCGCGGCATTGATGTCTATCTCCTGAACGTCGTGCGACCGACGCGGCTTGTCACCCCGATCATGCAGGCCGGAGGGGGCGGGGCGATCGTCAACATCTCGACCGCATGGGCCATGGAGCCGTCGGAAATGTTTCCGACCTCGGCCGTCGCAAGGGCGGGGCTGGCGGCGTTCACGAAGCTGTTCGCCGATCGCTACGCGGCGGAGAACATCCGGATGAACAACATCCTGCCCGGCTGGATCGACAGCCTGCCCCAGACCGAGGCGCGGGCCGCAGTGTGCCGATGAAGCGCTATGGGACGGAGGCAGAGATCGCGCAGACAGTCCTGTTCCTCGCCTCGGACGGCGCGGGATACATCACCGGGCAGAACATCCGCGTCGACGGTGGGATCACGAGGTCGGTATGACGGGCCGCACGGGGGCATCGGGCGATGAAGGACACCGGGGCGGAGCCCGTGATCGAGGCGCGGGGCTGGGGCTGATCTTCCAGACGAACGACGGGCCGGTGCATGCGCTGAAGGACGTGAACCTGGCCATCGCGAAGGGCGAGTTCGTGTCGTTCATCGGGCCCGTCGGGTTGCGGCAAGACGACGTTCCTGCGGGCGATCGCGGCGCTCGAGATGCCGACGGAGGGCACGCTGACGGTCAACGGGATGAGCGCCGGACGAGGCGCGGCGCACGCGGGCCTATGGCTATGTGTTCCAGGCGGCGGGGCTTTATCCGTGGCGGACGATTGCCGGAAACGTGCGCTTGCCGCTGGAGATCATGGGGTTTTCCAAGGCCGAGACAGGACAGACCGTGTCGAACAAGTGCTGGAGCTCGTGGAGCTTGACGGGGTTCGGCACGAAGTTTCCCTGGCAGTTGTCGGGCGGGCATGCAGCAGCGGGCGAGCATCGCGCGGGCGCTGGCGTTCGATGCCGACATCCTCTTGATGGACGAACCCTTTGGCGCGCTGGACGAGATCGTGCGGGACCGTCTGAACGAGGAGTTGCTGAAGCTTTGGGCGCGGACGGGCAAGACCATCGGCTTCGTGACGCACTCGATCCCCGAGGCGGTGTATCTGTCGACCAAGATCGTGGTGATGAGCCCGCGGCCGGGGCGGATCACCGACGTGATCGAGAGCCCGCTGCCGAAGGAACGCCCGCTCGACATCCGCGACAGCCGGAGTTCCTCGAGATCGCGCACCGGGTGCGGGAGGGGCTGCGGGCGGGCATGCATGAGATGACGGTCTGCGTCGTCTGATCCGTATGGACCTGTCCAGCAGGGTCGCATGACGGGTCCTGCCTTGGCTGGCGCGGCGACGGCGTGTTCGTCGCGCCAGCCGGGCTGCGCCGGGCGGACTGCCCGCGCTGCTGGTTCTGTCGGCGCGTGGCGGTCACGCGGGGAACCTGGTCGATGCGCTGCGGCGATCCGCGCGGCGCGGATGGCGATCGGGTCTCGGCACGGCCGTGCTCCAACTGCCGATGGCATATCGTCGTGGCAATCGCCGCACGGAGAGCGCTCCACCTCACCCGGCTTGCGGGGGCGTGGGCGCATGGCGGCTCGCGCTGATCCTGACCCGTGCGGGGCGGGGGATGAACCGCTTCCCATCCTGACCGTCCTTTGCGCGATCGTCGTGATCTGGTACGCGGCTCGGTCTGGATGAACACCTGGGTCGTCGACCAGGCGGCGCGGGCCGGGCGAGACGGTGACGTTTTCGCAGATCGTCCGCAGACGATGAGCCACGAGCGCCCGATGCTGCCGCCGCCGCATCAGGTGGCGGCGGAGCTTGTGGAAGGGCTTTACGGGCAGGCCGTGACCTCGAAGCGGAGCCTCGTCTACCACGGCTGGGTCACGCTGTAGGCGCACGCTGATGGGCTTTGCGCTCGGCATCGTCGTTGGGCGTCGTGCTGGCCATGGGCATCGTGCACGGTTCCGGGTGATGGACCTGAGCGTGATGCCCTGGGCGATCATCAGCCAGACCATTCCCATCGTGGCGCTCGCGCCGATGATCATGGTGGTGTCTGAGCTCGGTTGGGGATGCAGGGGCTCGACATGCCCGAAGGCGATCATCGCGGCCTACCTGAGTTCTTCCCCGTGCTCGTCGGCATGGTGAAGGGGCTGCGCAGCCCCGACGCGATGCAGCTGGACCTGCTGCAGACCTACAACGCATCCGGCGGGCAGACCTTCTGGAAGCTGCGGATGCCCGGCCTCGACTCCCGTATCTCTTCGCCTCGCTGAAGGTGGCCATCGCGGCCGCGCTGGTCGGCGCCATCGTGGGCGAGCTGCCGACCGGGGCGGTGGAGGGCCTGGGCGCGCGGATGCTGATCGGGCAGCTAGTTCGGCAGCCGCTGCATCATGTGGGCGGCGCTGTTCATGGCGGCGATCGTCGCCGCGGGGCTCTTGATCGTGGTCGTCGGCGCGATCGAGCGGAGCAGCCTGCCGGCGCGCATGGGGGTGCCGGCATGATCTGGGTTGCTGGGCACGCCTGGTCTTCTGGCTGGCGGCCTGGGCGCTGAACGTCCGGCTCGCGGCAGCGGCTGGCCGCGGACCAGGGCGGGGCGGCTGCTCGTGCCGGATCCTGTTCGGCGTGACGATCCTGGTGGTCTGGGAGGGGCTGGTGCGGGGGCTGGAGGTGCCCGCGGTGATCCTGCCGCCGCCGAGGCGATCGCGGCGACCATCGCTGTGCAACCTGCCGACGCTTTGGGCCGGACTTCGTGCAGACCGTTCGTGAAGGGTGCGCTGTCGGGCTATGCTGATCGGGTGCGGGGCGGCCGTGGTCGTGGCCATCGCGATCGACCGGTCGCCCTTCCTGACAGCGCGGGCTGCTGCCCGTCGGCAACTTCGTCGCCGCGCTGCCGATCGTGGGGATCGCGCCGATCCTGGTCATGTGGTTCGGCTTCGACTGGCAGTCGAAGGCGGCGGTGGTCGTGGTGATGGTGTTCTTCCCGGTCCTGGTGAACACGGTCGCGGGGCTGCAGGCCAGCGACCGGATGCAACGCGACCTGATGGCGACCTGGGGGGCGGGCTACTGGCAGACTCTGCTGAAACTGCGGCTGCCGGCGGCGATGCCGTTCGTCTTCAACGGGCTTAAGATTGCATCGACGCTGGCCCTGATCGGGGCCATCGTTGCCGAGTTTTTCGGCAGTCCGACCTGTCGGCATGGGCTTCCGCATCTCGACCGAGGTGGGGCGGCTTGGCCTTGACATGGTCTGGGCGGAGATTGCGGTCGCGGCGCTGGCGGGGTCGGCCTTTTACGGGCTGGTTTCGCTGATCGAACGGCGGGTGACGTTCTGGCACCCGTCGCAACGGGCATTAACCAAAGGCCGCGCAAGACGGGCTCAACACGGGAGGTGACGATGAAGAAAACTGATGACGGCTGCTTTCCTGGCGGCGCTTGCGCACGCGGCGCCCAGGCGCGAGGACGTGACGCTGCAACTGAAATGGGTCACGCAGGCCCAGTTCGCGGGCTATTACGTGGCCCAGGCCAAGGGCTTCTACGACGAGGAGGGCCTGAACGTCACCATCCTGCCGGGCGGTCCGGACATCGCGCCGACGCAGGTGATCGCGGGCGGCGGCGCCGACGTGGTGATCGACTGGATGCCGGCGGCGCTGGCCGCGCGCGAAAAGGGCCTGCCGCTGGTCAACATCGCGCAGCCCTTCAAGCATCCTCGGGCATGATGCTGACCTGCCTGGCCGAGACCGGGCATCGACGACGCCGGCCGATTTCCCCGGCAAGACGCTGGGCGTGTGGTTCTTCGGGAACGAATATCCGTTCCTGTCCTGGATGGCGAAGCTTGGCCTGCCGACCGACGGCAGCGCCGGTGGCGTGACGGTGCTGAAGCAGGGCTTCAACGTCGATCCGCTTGCTGCAAAAGCAGGCGGCCTGCATCTCGACCATGACCTACAACGAATACTGGCAGGTGATCGACGCTGGCATCACGCCCGAGCAGCTGGTGACCTTCAAGTACGAAGACCAGGGCGTCGCCGACGCTGGAGGACGGTCTGTACGTGCTGGAAGACAAGCTGGCCGACCCGGCCTTTGCCGACAAGATGGTGCGCTTTGTGCGCGCCGTCGATGAAGGGCTGGAAGTACGCCGAGGCGAACCCGGAAGAAGCCGCGATGATCGTGCTGGAGAATGACCAGACCGGCGCGCAGACCGAGAACCACCAGAAGCGGATGATGGGCGAGGTTGCCAAGCTGACCGCAGGCTCGAACGGCGCGCTGGACGTGGCCGACGGCAGAGCGCACGGTCGACGTCGCTGCTGGCGGGCGGGTCGGACCCGGTGATCACCAAGGCGCCGGAAGGGCGCCTGGACCAGCGCGATCACGGACGCGGCGCTGCAAGTAGGCTGCTCGGGTCGGGATATGGGGCGTCGTCCGTGCTGCGGGCGGCGCCTTTCTCCCGCTTTTCAGCGTTGTAAAGCTTGACAGACTTTGTAAAGTCCCCGGAAGCGGAGGTGACCCATGCCGATCTCTGCCCTGACTGGTACCCGCCTGCGCGAACGCCGTCTGGCACAGGGCCTGCGGCAGGCCGATGTCGCAGTGGCGGCGGGGATTTCGGCGTCCTACCTCAACCTGATCGAGCACAACCGGCGCAAGGTCACGCCCGAGGTGGCGGACCGGCTGGCCGATGTGCTGGGGCTGGACCGGGCCGCGCTGGCGGGCGGGGGTGCTGCGACGCTGATCGAGGGACTGCAGTCGGCTGCGGGACGGGCGCACTCGGTTCCCGCGGAGTTGGACCGGCTGGAGGAATTCGTTGGGCGGTTTCCGGGCTGGGCGGGCTTGGTGGCCGACCTTGACGGGCGGGTGCAGGGGCTGGAGCGGGCGATAGCAGCGCTGAACGACCGGATGACGCATGATCCGCACCTTTCACGGCGCTGCACGAGGTGCTGTCTTCGCTGTCGTCGATCCGAGCGACGGCAGCGATCCTGGCCGAGACGCCGAGATCTGTCGCGGGAGTGGGCGGACCGGTTCCACCAGAACCTCTATGGCGACAGCGAGCGGCTGGCCTCAGGCGCGGAGGCGCTGGTGGCTTATCTGGATGCTGGGAGCACGATGGCGGAACAGGGGATCGCATCGCCGCAGGAAGAGGTCGAGGACTGGCTTGCGCGGCGGGGCTGGGCGATCAGCGACGCGGAACTGGCGGGCGCCATGGAGGGGGAGGTGGCAGTGCTGGCCTCCTCCGCCGCGCGGAGCCTGGCGCGGGCATACCTTGTGCAAGCGGCAGCAGATGCCGGGGCGCTGCCGGAACCCGTGCTGACAGCGGCGGTCGCCACCGATGGCGGTCGGATGCGCTGGCGATTGCCGGACGGCTGGCGCTGGAGCCTGCGCTGGTGATGCGGCGGCTGGCGGTGCTGCCGTCGCTGGGCCTGGGTCTGGTGATCTGTGACGGGTCCGGCACGCTGACCTTTCGCAAGTCCGCACCCGGCTTTCCCTTGCCAAGGTTTGGTGCCGCGTGCCCGCTTTGGCCGCTTTATGCGGCACTCGGGCGCCCGCAGCAGCCCGTCGAAGCCACGGTTGAGGTCGCCGGGCAAGACCGGCGTCCGTTCCGGGTGCAGGCCTGGTGCGACACGTGCGACCCGTTGGCCCCCGCGGGCCGGAACTGCGGCGGGCAGCCATGCTGATCCTGCCGGGTGACCCGGCCAGCGGCGGCGGCGCTGGTTGTGGGATCAAGCTGCCGGATCTGTCGCGCGCCAAGACTGCCCGGCGCGGCGCGAACCGACGATCCTTGCCGAGGCCGGATGACGTTTCCGCTTTTGACAGCGGGACCGGTTCTGCCGATAGTAGCGGCAGGAGCAGGGGAGGGGCTGCTTCGGGAGGGACGCTCGATTGGCCAGGCATGTGCTCCTCGTCGACGATGAGCCGAACATCGCCGAGGCGATCCAGTTCATCCTGTCGCGCGAAGGCTGGGAGGTCAGCCATGTCGCCGACGGCAGTCTGGTGCTGGACCGGATGCGATCCGGACCCGCCGGACCTGGTGATCCTTGACCACATGCTGCCCGGCCTGTCGGGCCTTGAGATCCTGGCGGCGTCCGCGGCCGATCCGGCGATACGGCAGCTGCCGGTGATGATGTTGACCGCACGGGGCCGGGACCGTGACCTGGCCGAGCAGCGCGGGTGCCGACCGCTTTCTGTCGCAAGCCGTTCTCGAACGCCGATCTTCTGGCCGGCCGTGCGGGAACTGGCGGGCGCATGATCGGCGGCGCCCCGTTTCCTGCAACGCGGCCCCTATCGGCGCCGCCGACGGATTGATGCCGCGCGGCTGTTGCCGGTGTTCGGTGGTTCCTGCTGCTGTTGCCGATGCTGTGGACCGAACGGCGTCAGCTGCGCGACCGCCTGGGACGCGGTCTACCTGTTCGCCGATCGTCGGCGCGATTATCCTGTGCGCGCGCCTGCTGCCGGGCTGTCGGCGCCCGAACCGGCGGCTGCCGGCGCCCGGGCCCGAGGGAAACGGCGGCCGGCATGCCGCCGGTCGGCTCGTCTTGCGCCCGAACCCGGCGGGGTGGCGCCCGTGCCGGCTGATCCTGGGTCGCCAGACACGCCTCGGCGCGCGGCGCGAAACTGCGCGTCGGCGACCGGCGCGAGACGGGGCGAGGGCTGATGATGCCCTTCAACCTTCTGGTCCTGGTCTGCGTGACCTATGTCGTCGGATCTGTTCCTCGTGGCCTTCATGGTGGAACGGCGGGCGCGGCCTGGGGCGTCTGCGCTGGCTTCGATTCCCCGCTGGTCTACACGCTGTCGCTGTCGATCTACTGCACCGCCTGGACGTTCTACGGCGCGGTCGGCTATGCCGCGCGGTCGGGGCTGGAGTTCGTGACGATCTACCTTGGCCCGACGCTGGTCTTCGTCGGCTGGTGGTGGGTGCTGCGCAAGCTGGTGCGGATCGGGCGGCAGCAGCGGATCACCTCGATCGCCGACCTGATCTCGTCGCGCTACGGCAAGTCGAACCTGCTCGGGGTGATCGTCACGCTGATCGCGGTGGTCGCGGCGACGCCCTATATCGCGCTGCAATTGCAGTCGGTGACGCTGTCCTTCGGGGTCTTCGCCAGCGCCACGCCCGATGGCTGGGCGCTGCCGGACCGGGCGGCGACGGCGATCTGGGTGGCGGTGGGGCTGGCGCTGTTCACCATCCTGTTCGGCACCCGTAACCTCGATGCCAACGAGCAGCCACCACGGCATCGTCACCGCCATTGCCGTCGAGGCGGTGGTCAAGCTGGTGGCGCTCGTCGCGGTGGGGATCTTCGTCGTCTGGGGCATGGCCGACGGCGCGGCCGACATGTCTCGCGCGGATCGACGCATCGCCGATCGCGGAGTGGCAGTTGCAGCCCGGGCGCTGGACCGGGTTGATCTTCCTGTCGGCCGCCGCCGTGATGTGCCTGCCGCGCATGTTTCAGGTGATGGTCGTCGAGAATGTCGACGAGCGGCATCTGGCGACGGCGAGCTGGGCCTTTCCGCTTTATCTGTTCCTGATGAGCCTGTTCGTCGTGCCGATTGCGGTCGTCGGGCTGGACCGGCTGCCGGCGGGGGCGAACCCCGACCTGTTCGTGCTGACGCTGCCCCTGGCCGAAGGGCAGGGCGGGCTGGCGATGCTGGCCTTTCTTGGCGGGTTTTCCTCGGCCACCTCGATGGTGATCGTCGCATCGATCGCGCTGGCCACGATGGTGTCGAACCATATCGTGATGCCGGTCTGGCTGTGGCTGCGCCCGGCGCAGGCGGTGTCGGGCGACGTGCGGCGCGTCGTGCTGATGGCGCGGCGGCTGTCGATCGCGGGCGGTGCTGGCGCTGGGCTATGCCTATTTCCGGCTGTCGGGCGGGTCCGCGGCGCTGGCCGCGATCGGGCTGATCTCCTTTGTCGGGGTGGCGCAGATCCTGCCGGCGATGCTGGGCGGGCTGTTCTGGCGCGGGGCCACGCGCGTGGGCGCTGCGGCTGGGGCTGACGGTGGGGTTTGTCGGTCTGGGCCTATGCGCTCGTATCTTCCGTCCTTCGGGCCGGGCGGCGGTGATGTCCGGCGCAGATCGACTGGCCGAGGGTCCGGTTCGGGCTGGTCTGGCTGCGCCCGCAGGCGCTGTTCGGGGTCGACGGGGATGGACCCGCTGATCCATGCGCTCGTTCTGGTCGCTGGCGCTGAATACGACGGCCTTTTGCCTTGGGTCGCTCGCTGACCTTTCCCGCGCCGGTGGAGCGGGTGCAGGGCGCGGCCTTCGTCAATGTCTTCGAAGCAGGGCAGCGGCGCGCGCGGCTGGATCGCGGGGCGGGGCCGAGCCGGAGGACCTGCTGATCCATGTCGCAGCGGATTCTGGGCGAGGACGAGGCGCTGGCATTCTTCGAGGCCGAGGCCCGGGCGCAAGGGCAAGGACGGCGTGCCTGCCCGACCCGACGCCCGGATTTCATCGACGCGCTGGAGCGGCGATTGTCGGGATCGGTCGGCGCCGCGACGGCGCATGCGATGCTGTCGCCAGGCCGTGGGCGGACGGGCGGTGACGGTCGAGGATCTGATGGCCGTGGCCAACGAGACGGCGCAGATCATGGAATATTCCGCCCGCCTCGAGGCGCAGTCCGACGAGTTGAGCCGCACCGCGCGGCAGTTGCGCGAGGCCAACGAGAAGCTGACCCGGCTGTCGGTGCAGAAGGATGCCTTCCTCAGTCAGATCAGCCATGAACTGCGCACGCCGATGACCTCGATCCGGGCCTTCTCGGAAATCCTGATGGAGGGCGACATGCCGCCCGAGGTGGCCGCGCGCCATGCGCGCATCATCCACGACGAGGCGATCCGCCTGACGCGGCTGCTCGATGACCTGCTGGACATGAGCGTGCTGGAAAGCGGGACGGTGCAATTGAACCTGCAACTGGCAAGCGTGCAGGAGATGATCGACCGCGCGCTGGCTGCTGCCGGCAACGTGCGCCCCGAGCGGTCGTTCACGGTGCACCGAGACCCTGCGGCGGAACTGCTGTTCGTCTACACCGACCCGGACCGGCTGACCCAGGTGTTCATCAACCTCATTTCGAATGCGCGCAAATACTGCCAGGCCGAGCATCCCGAGATCCGCATCGTGGTGCGGCAGCGCGGCGGGCGGGTCATCGTCGACGTGATCGACAACGGAACGGGCATCGCACAGGACGCACAGGCGCTGATCTTCGAGAAATTCGCGCGGTTGACCGACGAGACGCGGGCCGGGGGGGCGGGGCTTGGCCTCGCGATCTGTCGCGAGGTGATGGCGAACCTCGGCGGAACGATCGGCTATCTGCCGGGCCAGCGAGGAACGGCGTTTCGCGTGACCTTCCCGCTGCGTCTGCGCGATGCCGCGTGACCTCTGAGCGGTCCCGGCCCGATCCCAAGGCCATCTTTTGTTAACCGTGCGCGCGCTAGGGTGGGTGCCTGATGCGGCAGACGGGGCAGGGGCAGGGTGGCAGGCGAGGTGATCAGGAAGAAGCTGGCGGCGGGGCGGCTCGACGCGCAGGATGGTGCGCCGGGGGCGGATCGGGGCTGGCGGCTCGCGTTGGCGCGGGCGACCAACGATCTGTTTGCCCTGCCGCTCGAAGTGGCCCGGATGTCGGTCGCGCGCCTGACGCTGGCCGAATTGCTGGATGTGGCGCCCGAGCGCGCGCTGATCGCCGTGCTGGAGGGGCCACGCGATGCGCTGGGCATCCTGACGCTCTCGCCGTCCGTGCTGTCCGCGATGATCGAGATGCAGACGATGGGACGGGTGGGCAGCGCCGCCCCGCCCGTCCGCAAGCCGACGCGCACCGATGCCACGATGGTCGCGGGCGTGATCGACCGGGCGCTCGAGGATCTGGAAGCCGGGCTCGACCACGACCCCGACATCACCTGGGCAGGCGGGTTCCGCTATGCCTCGTTTCTCGACGATCCGCGCCCGCTCGGCCTCCTGCTGGAAGAAGAGAGCTATCGGGTGCTGGAGGCCGAGGTTCGGCTCGCCGGGGGCGCCAAGACCGGCCAGGTTCTGCTGGCGTTGCCGTCCGAGGGGCGCGGGCGCAAGCCGCGCCCCTTGCCCGAGGCGACACCCGCCCCGGTGGCGCAGGCCCGGTTCACAAAGGCGCTGGGCGAGCAGGTCATGGTGACCGAGGCGGAGCTCTCGGCGGTGCTGCACCGGCTTACGGTGCCCTTGTCGCTGGTGATGGGGCTGGCCCCCGGTGCGATCCTGCCGCTGCCGATGGCCGCATTGGAAAGCATCGTGCTGCAAGGACTCGACGGGCGCCAACTGGCGGCGGGCAAACTGGGGCAGAACCGGGGAATGCGGGCCGTGCGGTTGATCCCCGAACCGGTCGTTGCGGAAGAGCCGCCGGCGGCCATGCCGCCCGTGCTGAAGGTGGTCGGGGGCTGAGCCCGCGCCGTGATGGATCGGTCCGGGCCAGCGCCCGGGCCCAAGGCCGTGCGGGATGGCCCGGAGTGACGGAGGGGACGGGTAGGGCCGGCAAAGTGCCGGCATCGTGACCATCAGAACGGCATCGTGACGGGCGAGACCGTTTCGTGACAACCGCGACCCCCTGTGGCCACGGGGCGACCGGCAGATCGCCACCGCCCGCCCACGTTCCCGCATCTGGCCGCGTCAGGCCGATGCGGCCGGGCAGGGCATTCTGGTGGCGGGGGTGCGAAGACGATGCGGATCGAAGAGCCTGCCCGACACGGGCGGCGGGCGAGGCGGGCCGAGTGCTGCGCGGGCCGGGCCCGGACGCGCGCGTTCAGCGCCGGGCGGCGAGGGCCTCGATCTGCGCACGCATCCCGTCGAGCTGGTAGCCGAAGCGGGCGGGGATCGAGATCAGCTCGTCGGTCGGGCGGGTTCCGGCCTCGGCCAGCGCCCAGACCACGGACGATCGGTTGCCCGAGGCGCAATAGGCGAGGACCGGGCCGGAGGCCGCCGTCATCGCTGCACGCTGTGCCTCGACGTTCGCCATCGTCAGCGCGCCCCCGATGACCGGATTGGCGATGAATTTAAGACCCAGCGCCTCGGCCCCGGCGCGCATGGCGGCGGTGTGCAGATCGGAGGGTATCTCGGCGTCGGGGCGATTGTCGATTACCGTCGTGTAGCCCGCGGCCTTGATCGCAGCCAGGTCGGCGGGCGAGATCTGCGGCGAGACGGCATAGCTGTCGGTCAAGGGGCGGATATCCATCGGGATCCTCTAGATCATGGGGCCGGTCGAGCAAGGCGGGCGCGGGCGGCGGGCGCGACGATCATACCGCCCGCCATCGCCAGAAGAAAGAGCACCCCGCCGCCGCCGCCATAGCCGAGCGAGGCAAGTGCGGGACCGGGGCAGAGCCCGGCCAGCGCCCAGCCGGCACCGAAGAGGGCAGAGCCGAACACAAGCCCCGCATCGATCCGGCGCGGCGCCGGGCCGGGCAGCGGCCCGCCAAGCATGGCCGCATCGCGCCGCGCCGCGATCCGCCAGGCGATTGCCATCGGCAGAACCGCGCCGCCCAGAACGAAGGCCAGCGTCGGATCCCAGTCGCCGAAGATGTCGAGCCAGCCCTGCACCTTGGTCGTGTCTGTCATCCCCGACAGGAACAGGCCGGCGCCGAACAGACCGCCGGCGAGGGTTGCGAAGACGGCTCGCAGCATCAGATCGCCCCCAGGATATGGCGCGCCACCAGAAGCGTGAGGGCGCCCGTGACCAGATAGATCGCGGTCGCAACAAGGCCGCGCGGGGCCAGGCGCGACATTCCGCAGACCCCGTGCCCCGAGGTGCAACCGCCCGCGAGCCGTGTCCCCAGGCCGACGCAAAGCCCCGCCAGGATGATGATCGCCCAGTTCTGGGTCAGGTGGGTGGTGGCGGGCCATGCGAGCGACAGCAGCGCCGGCACCCCGACAAGGCCCGCGAGGAACGCGCTCTGCTCTGCCCGGCGCGACCGGGCGCTGCCGTCGATCAGTCCGCCGAGGATGCCCGACGCCCCCATGATCCGGCCGCTGACCAGCAGGTAGAGCGCGGCGGCCGTGCCGATCACGAGCCCGCCGAGAAACCCCAGAGCCAAGTCCTGCATGTTCATCCGCTGCGCCCCAACCGTCATCCGAGGCCCCACATTGGCGGCAAGGTGCGCCGGCTTGCAAGGCCCCGCAGTTGACCTGCATCAATGCGCGCCCCACCTCGGGACGGCAGGATCGGTCAGTTGCAAAAGGAGGACCGGATGATTCCGACCAGCGCACGCCGCGTGCAGCTTGAAGCGCGCTACGCCGACTTGAAGACCCGGATCGAGGCGATCGACGACGAACTGGACTCGCACCAGTCCACGGATTGGGAGGAACTGGCCGTCGAGCGGGAGGCCGACGAGGTGCTCGAGGGGATAGGTGTCTCTGCCCAGCACGAGATGCGCCAGATCGAAGCGGCGCTGGAACGCATGGACGCGGGCGAATACGGGGTTTGCGTGCGCTGCGGCGACGCGATCTCGGAAGAACGCCTCGATGTTCTGCCCTACACCCCTTTTTGCAGGAACTGCGCAAAA
This sequence comes from uncultured Alphaproteobacteria bacterium, assembly GCA_963700485.1. Lineage (GTDB taxonomy): Bacteria > Pseudomonadota > Alphaproteobacteria > Rhodobacterales > Rhodobacteraceae > Aliitabrizicola. The sequence continues at coordinate 45,122 of CAVOXQ010000012.1, read as the reverse complement.
TGAGCCATCCGAAAGAGAAAGAACAAGCCGCCGCCGCCCAGCCCAAGGATCTGGTCCGGCTGCGGGACGAGTTGACCGCACTGACCGAACTGATGCTGGGGAGCGATTCCTGCGAACCCGCAGGCACGGCCCGCGAGACGCGCGCCCGGCAGCGTGACAGCCTGAGCGACGAGGACGCGGTCGAGGCCCAGTTTGACAACCTGCCGGTCTAGTCCGGCGCGCACCTGCCCCAGCAAGGCGTTGCCAAGTCCGCCCGAGACCTTACAAAGGGGAAACGGGGGCTGAAGGGGTCGGGCATGGCGCAGGCAGTGCGGCAGGAGCGGGATGGCGGGGTGACGATCCTTGTGATCGGGGCCCCGCCTGTCAACGCATTGGGCGCCCAGGTGCGGGCAGGACTTGCCGAGGGGCTGGCCGCAGCACTTGGCGACCCGGCGGTCGGTGCTGTCGTGATCCGGTCGGAGGGCGCGATCTTTTCCGCAGGGGCCGACATCCGCGAATTCGGCGCCCCGCCGGTGGCGGGGGTGCCGACACTGCCCGAGTTGTGCGACCGTATCGAGGCCAGCCGCAAGCCGGTGATCGTCGCGGTTCAGGGGGCCGCGCTGGGCGGCGGTATGGAACTTGCGCTGGCCGCCCATGTGCGGCTTGCGGCACCCGAGGCGCGGTTCGGCCTGCCCGAGGTGGCGCTGGGGCTGCTGCCGGGCGCGGGGGGCACGCAGCGCACGCCCCGCCTCATCGGGGCCGAGGCGGCACTCCGCATGATGCTGGGCGGGCGGCCGGTCGCCGCCGATGCGGCCCAGGCGATGGGTCTTGTCGATGCGGTGGTCCCCGACGGGCTGGTAGAGACGGCCGTCGCCCTGGCCGCCGAGATGGCGGCCGAAGGGCGTGCGCCCCGCCGCACCCGCGACCGGCGCGAGGGTTTGGCGGATGTTCCCGCCTATCAGGCGGCGGTCGCCTCGGCGCGCGCCGGCGCGGGCGGCCGGCTGCCCGCGCCCGGCCGGATCGTCGATTGCGTCGACGCCGCGATGCTCTTGCCCTTCGATCAGGGCCTCGCCTTCGAGCGGGCAGCTTTCGAAGACCTGTCCGCCAGCCCGGAATCGGTGGGCCTGCGCAAGGCGTTTCTGGCCGAGAGGCGGGCCGGGAGGTTTCCCGAGGCCAAGGCCGAGGCGCGCCCCGTGGCCCGTGTCGGGATTGTCGGACTGGCCCCAGCGGGGGCGGAGGTGGCGGCGGCGTTGGCGGCGGCCGGCCTGTCGGTGACCGTGGTCGAGTTGGACAGCACCGCGCTTTTTGCCGGGCTGGGCCGGGTGGCCGCGGTGCAGGAGCGGGCTGTGGCGGCGGGACAGATCGCGGCACCCGACCGCGACGCGGCCTGGGAACGCATCGTTCCGGGAACCGAGCTTTCCACGCTGGCCGCCTGCGACCTGGTGATCGAGGCCTTGCCGGAGGAAGAGGGCAGCAAGACGGCTGTTCTGACCGAGCTTGGCCCGCTGACCAAGCCCGGCGCGCTGATGGTCAGCCTTGTGGGATGGGCCGATCCGGCGGTTCTGGCACAGGCTTCGGGTTCGCAGGGGTCCATGCTGGGGTTGGGGCTTGGCGCGGCGGGCGGGCGGTCGCGGCTGGCCGAGATCGCGGTGCCGGCGGGCACGGCGCCCGAACGGGTCGCCACGCTGGCGGCGTTGATGCGCAGGCTGGACCGGCTGGTGATCCGGCGCGGGCCGGGTGTGGGCGGGATCGGCCTGCGCGTGATGGCGGCGATGCGGGTGGCGGGCGAATTGCTTCTGGAAGAGGGGGCGACGCCCGGTCAGGTGGATGGCGCGATGCGGGCCTTCGGCCTTGTGGCGGGGCCGTTCGAAGCGGCGGATGCAGCCGGTCTTGCGGCTGACTGGGCCGAACGGCAGCGCCGCACCGCGATGGGGCTGGCGCTGCCCGAAGGGTCAGATCTGGCGGACCTTCTGGTGGAGGCGGGCCGGATCGGACGCGAGGCAGGGCGGGGCTATTTCCGCCATGAGGGGACGAAGCCGGAGGAAGACCCCGAGGTTGCGGCATTGCTTTCCGCGCTGCGCGAGGCCAAGGGCATTCTGGCCCGGCCGGTCGGGCGTGCCGAGATACAGCTGCGCTGCCTCGCGGCTGCGGCGAACGAGGGCGCGCGGCTGGTGGGCGAGGGGGTGGCGCTGCGTCCGGGCGATGTCGATGCGGCGGTCGTGGCCGGATATGGATTCCCGCGATGGGAAGGGGGGCCAATGGCCTGGGCCGATGCGCGGGGCCTGATCGTGCTGCGCGCCGATCTGCACCGGTTTGCAGCACAGGCCCCGCTCTTCTGGGAGGTGGCGCCGCTGATCGATGCGCTGATACACGACGGTCGCGCTTTGGCGGATGCCGACGGGCGCTGAGCGGGGCTCAGCTGAGGAAGATCCCGAGGATCACCATCATGAGGCCGATCACCGAGACGGCGAGTGCGCCGAGGTTGAGCCGGACAATCTGTTGCAGCCGGTTGCGCATCGCGGCCTCTTCAAGGCCGGCCCGGCGGGCACGCATCGCGAGCTGGATGCAGCGGAAAAGACCCACGATGCCGCCCAGAGACAACGCCGTCCCACTCCAGATCAGCCACTCCATCGCGCGCCCATCCTGCCTGTCCTCGCGGCCCCGCTCGTAGTCGAGCGGCCGGGCGCTTGCAAGCCCCGCAGCACCCTTGATCCCGATGGTCCGGGCGCGGTAGGGAGGCGCGCACCCCTGTCACCGAAAGAAATGAGGCCCCGCCCATGAACGACCAGTCCGCCGCCTACAACGTCACCGCCGACGAGCTGCGCCAGTTCATCGAGCGGGCCGAGCAATTGTCCGCCGAAAAGCGCGACATCGCCGAACAGGAAAAGGAACTGTTCGCCGAGGCGAAGGGCCGGGGCTACGATACCAAGGTGATGCGCAAGGTCATTGCCTTGCGCAAGCGCAAGCCCGACGAGATCGCCGAGGAAGAAGCGGTTCTGGAGATGTACAAGGCCGCGTTGGGGATGGCCTGAACAGCCCTTCAGGGCCGGAGCAGCCTGACGCCCGGCATGGCCGCGATGCGCGCGATGTCGAGGTCGTAGGCGGCGTCGAGTTCGGCCACATACTCGGCAGTCCAGCCCGGCAGGTCGATTTCCGTCTCGAGTTCGGCGGGAAGCGCGAACTTGTCGAGAAAGGCAGAGACGATGCGGCGGTGCTGCGCGTCGCTGGTGGGTGGGTTCTGCGCGATGTAGGCGCGCAGGCGCGCCATGCCGTCGGGCGTCATGAGGCTTGCGAGGAAATCCTCGGCCCCCTCGAGCACGAGGCCGGGCTCATGTCCGGCAAGTCCGCGCAGGATCTCGGGCCACAAGAGCGGCGTATCCTCGTCGCACCAGACGGTCAGCGGGACGTCCGGATTGGTGTCCCGGAGCCGGATGATGAGATCGGACCAGCGCAGGCTCAGCGGATCGACACCCGAGATGAAATCGTCATAGGCCTTGTCGCCCAGTTTCCGCAGCAGTGCGGGCACGAAGCCTGCCGGGCTTCGCAGGGCTACATGAAACTCGGCCTCGATCTCGGGAAAGATGCGCGTCATGGCGCGCATCCGTTCATGCCCGTTGGGATAGAAGCTGCGCCGGAGCGCCCATTGCGGAAAGGCCATGAAATTGTCGTGCGACAGGACCAGGCGGCTGGCGGTATCTTCGGCCATGATCTGTTCGAGCACGAGGGCCTGCGTTTCCTCGGTCGCGGTTTCGCCCTTGAGCGAGGCGATCGTATCCCTGATCAGGGCTCGGTAGCGCGCAGGACCGGGCACGACGATGCCCCGTTCGGCGAGCGGGCCACGATTCTTGAGCAGGCAGCGGAGGAGTTTTTCCTCGTCGGTGCAATGGACCCCGAGGTGATAGACGATCTGCATCGGGAGTTTCTGTTCCGGCCCCAGGTTCGCGGGCGCCGCGCGCGGGGGCGCGCACCCATGACGCGCGCCCTTCGTGGGCCGCTTTCGGACTATACGGGCTTTTCTGGACAGGGAAACCGCTTTCCTGTAACCCGCCGGACAGGATGGCCGAGCAAAACACTCAGATAAGGCGCGCGCGATGGTTGCGCAGGCCCGACCCCTGGGCGGCAGGGGCGATGCTGATCACCGCCGTGGTGGTGCTGCCCATCGTTTCTGTCATCTGGATCGCGCTGACGCCGGTCGAGAACATCTGGCCGCACATGATGGCCACCGTGCTGCCGCGCTATCTGGCCACCACGCTGACGCTGATGCTCGGGGTGGGGGTGCTGACGGCGGTGGCGGGCACCGGGGCGGCCTGGCTGCTGACGATGTACCGATTTCCGCTGTCGCGGGTTCTGGACTATGCGCTGCTGCTGCCGCTCGCGATCCCGGCCTATATCGGGGCCTACGCGCTGGTCGATTTTCTGGAATACGCGGGCCCTGTGCAGGGCGCGATGCGTGCGGCGATGGGGTGGCAGAGCGCGCGCGACTACTGGTTTCCCGAAGTGCGCTCGGTCGGGGCCGCGATGATCGTCCTGTCGGCGGCGCTCTATCCTTATGTGTATCTGCTGGCCCGGGCCGCCTTTCGGGAACAGTCCGGCAGCGCCTATGAGGTGGCCCGGGCCCTGGGAACCGGCCCTTGGGGGCTGTTTTTCCGGGTGGGTTTGCCACTGGCGCGTCCGGCGGTTGCGGCGGGTGTGGCCCTGGCCGCAATGGAGACGGTGAACGACTATGGCACGGTCAGCTATTTCGGGGTGCAGACGCTGACGACCGGGGTTTTCACAGTCTGGCTTTCGGGCGGCAACGCGGGCGGTGCGGCGCAGCTTTCGCTGGTCATGCTTGTATTGATCCTCGGGCTCGTGGCGATGGAGCGTGCGGGCCGGCGGAACCTGCGGTTTCACCAGATGGCGCGGGGTGCGCGCCCGGTCGCGCCGGTGCGGCTTGTCGGGCTTCGGGCCTGGAGCGCGACCGGGCTCTGCCTCATGCCGTTCGTGGCGGGGTTCGTGCTGCCCGTCGGGGTGATCCTTTCGATTGCCATCCGCAACCCCGAGGCCTGGGTTTCGCCGGGGCTGGTCCGGGCGCTGGGAAACACGCTCATGGTCGGGGGCACGGCCTCGGTCCTGACGGTCGGGGCCGCGCTGTTTCTGGTCTACGGCGCGCGGATGTCGCGCAGCGCGGCGGTGCGGCGGCTGATGCCGGTGACGACCGTGGGCTATGCGGCGCCCGGGGCGGTGCTGGCGGTCGGGCTTCTGATCCCGCTCGCCGCGCTGGATCAGCGGGTGGCAGACCTCGTGGTGCAGATGACGGGACACGATCCCGGATTGATCCTGACCGGGACGGCGGCGGCGCTGGTGCTGGCCTATGCGGTGCGGTTCTTCGCGATCGCGCAGGGCGCGGTGGACGCGGCCTTCGGGCGGGTCGCGCCCAGCCTGCCGATGGCGGCCCGCTCGCTGGGGCGGAGCGCGGGCGGGGCCCTGCACGCGGTCTACCTGCCATTGATGCAGCGGTCCGTGGCGACGGCGCTTCTTGTGGTCTTTGTCGATTGCGTGAAGGAATTGCCGGCGACGCTGCTGCTGCGGCCCTTCAATTACGACACGCTGGCGACACGGGTTCACGAGAAGGCGAGCCTCGAGAACCTCGGCGATGCCGCTCCGGCCGCAATTCTCGTGATGCTGGTGGGGTTGGCGGCGGTCGGGCTGATGGCGCGGGCCAATCGCTAGGCCAGGCCGCTTGCAAGGATCGCGCGATGGCTGTATCTGCGATCGCGTGCCCCTATAGCTCAGCTGGTAGAGCATCTGATTTGTAATCAGAGGGTCGGGAGTTCGAGTCTCTCTGGGGGCACCAATGTTCCGAATAAAATCAGTAACTTCGGCAGTTTGTGAGAGAGGCCCGCAGGATGGCCCCTCGATGCCGTGACGCTGTTGTGCGGGTATCCTTCTGGCTTTCTCCACAACGTCAGAACTTCCAAGATGCCCATGGTCCCCCTTAATTCTCTACAAAACGACTACCCACAGAACTAGCCAGCCCATACCGGAAAACGGCCCTTGGACCCTCTAAAGTAATTCCCATGGAGGAATCAGATGTACGGCGAAATTGATGACCTGAAGCGAGTCCTGGCATTCCACCTAACGGGCACCACTTCGCCCCCACCGATCACGTCCCCTGACGCCGAACAGATAGGCTTCTTGGCCGGTATCGTCCGAGGGTATTCCGTGGGCGACTACACGCTGGATGAAGTGAAAGAATTTTTCCGTCAACAGCCAGTACCCGGTTTCGACATTCTCCTTTGGATCAGGTCCAAGGAAGAAGACGGAACGTGGGAACCAGATGACGACACTGAATATGATTAACTAGGGCACCCTTTGGTCCCTTTGGAGGACTTATGGGCCTAGAGACTATCATCAACACTATCGCTGATTTGAATGTGACTTATCCGCTCGACGGTGATTTGGCATCCCAAGGGGATAACCATATCCGGCTGATCAAGGATGCAGTCGTCAAGACATTTCCGAATATCAATGTTCCCATTACAGGGACTCCTGCTGAACTGAACAAGCTTGCTGGTCTGGTAACGACCAAGGCAGAGCTTGGGTTTGTCGCAGGGGTTACTTCAGCCATTCAGGCTCAGATCAATGCAGCCATTGCTGACATTGCCACTCTGGTTTCCGGGGCTGTCCCTGTGGGAACGGTTACTGAGTATGCAGGATCAACGACCCCGGCTGGCAGGTGGTATCTGTGTCAGGGCCAAGCGATTCCCAGGATAGGGACTAATGCTGCATTGTTTGTGGCTATCGGGACCACCTATGGGGCAGGCGACGGGTCAACGCGCGCGATACATGACACTGGAAACCATCGCACCGATGGGCGATGATGCCGTCATCAGCCTGCCCGCCGTGGCGCGCTGATCAAGCAGGTCCGCGCCGAAAATCGCGTTGACGATCAGCGCCAGCTACACCACGGTGTGGGACACGACCATGCCGGGACTGAAAACCTCGGGTATCTGGGTGCAGCCACAAAGGCTCCGGCGCCACGTCCGGGCAGGACCGGCAACGGGGTGGGATGAAGTGCTGCCCGTCTTGTGGCCCGTTGACCTTCTCCCCACGGCTGATCCTGGCCCGCCTCACCGCGTCGAACAGTTGAAGGCGGGCCCGGTCCGGGCCCGCGAAGCGCGAGGAAGAGAGCGTGACACGGAAGCAGCAAAGACCCTTGGCGGAATGGATCTGTCCCGTGATTTGCCGGACGGGTCTTGGTTTGCACGCTGGCAGATGGCATCCCGAACAGAGGCATGTTTTCGCGATGTCCGATCACGCCGGATGCCCGACCGCACTCTTGCCAGGGAACGCAAAGCGAGGAGCCCCCGCCATCACCGCCGGGTCGGCTTGGTCGCCGGCACGAAATCCAGCGGGCCGATCCTGCGCACGGTGCTGGCCTGCGGCCCGATCGGGCTGTCGCCGGTCTGGACGACCAGTTCCACGGTATCTCGGGGCTGAAGTTCGTCGAAACTGCCATCGACGACGCTGTTTCGATGGAAATAGATCAGACGATTGTCCGTTGCGATGATCTGCCCGAACCCCTCGTCATGCCTGATTTCCACCACCCTGCCCTGAAGCGGCCCCTCGCGGGACTTCACGTCACCCCTGATCTGGTTTTTCCAGCGTTTCAACTCGATCGCCATCGCGGCGAAGGCATCGCGCACCGCGACGCGCAGATGTTCGTGCTCGGCCACATCGTTCTGGTTGTGGTGGACGACAAGTTCCTGACCCGGCACCCGCACTTCGATGGTGACTTCGTAGAGGTTGCCCTTGCGCTGGCTCTTGTGCGGCGCGCGGATGTAGACGTGGCAACTGGTGATCCCGTCAAAGAACCGTTCCAGGTGACTGGCCTTTTCGCGCACCAGTTCCCTGATCTCCTCGGACGGCTCGACATGTTTGAATGCAAGTTCGACGGGCGTTTGCATCGGGCCTCCTTGCGTTGTCCCGGCATCATCCAGATGGCGCGTCTGCGAACACCGCCGCGCTGGCGGGTGTGCCGATCCTTGCGGTGGTGGCACCAGTCACGCTCTGTCCGAAGGTTGTCATTTCCGTCGACTTTCGCGCGTTAGCAGGGGTTAAGTCGCCTGCATCTTTTCGCGCTAGGATGCCTTTCGAGACCCCGAGAAACCCAAGGAGGTCCGGATGTCGGAACTGAAACCGAGACGTTCGCCGCAGAAAACGGCTAGATGTGGCGGAACCCTGCGGCAAGCCCGGACCGGGCAGCGCAATCGCGCGATCGGGTGCGCCCGAAATGCAGGTCCGCGACATGCGCCGCATATTCGGGATACCCGCGACCAAGGCAAGGGTCGCGCGCAACAAGCACCTGCCACATGGCGCTCGACCGGAGGCGGGTCGCGAACGATCAAGCTGAAAAGCCAGATGCCAGAAGGACTTTGCCGGTGAAGCTTGCCCATGACACCTGGGTCGTCGTCGCCGACGGCGAGAAATACCTGCTGTTGCGCAACAAGGGGGATGCCGATTTCCTGCATCTCGAGGTCGTCGATCACCGATCAAGCCCGAACCCGGCGGCGCACGAGTTGTCGAGCGATCGCGCAGGACGTCAGCACGACGCAGCGCGCGAAGTGTCGGGCGGGGTCAGGGCCTGGGGCAAGAGCGCCATGGAGGAAACCGACTGGCACCGGGTCGCAGAGGCGCGATTTGCCGACGAACTGGCCGGCAAGTTGAAGGAATGGGCGGCTGCGGGTCGGTTTTCGCACCTTGTGGTCGTCGCAGACCCCCGGTCGCTCGGGACGTTGCGCAAGGCCTATGACGACAGCCTGAGATCGGTGATCCTGGCAGAGATCGACAAGGATCTGACAAACCTCCCACTCGACAAGATCGAAGCGTCGATCGAGGCCTGCGAGAACAGTTGAATCGTCGTATCGATCTTGAGGATAAGCCCCCCAAGGCAGCGATCGGTCCCGCCTTCCCGCGTGGCGGGCGCGGTCATTGCACGTCGAGATCGGCAATCAACTCCTGCATCCGCGCAATCTCCCGTCGCTGGGTGTCGATGATCTGGTCGGCGAGCTCGCGCACGCGCGGGTCGCCGATGCGCGCCCGTTCGCTGGTCAGGATCGCGATCGAGTGGTGCGGGATCATCGCGCGCATCCAGGCCAGGTCATCGACGGTTCGCTGGCTGCGCACGAGATAGACCGAGGCCACGAAGACGAGTGCGGCAAAACCGATGATCGCAAGGTTGAGCGTGGGCCACCGATACATCCCGAACATGAGACCCATCATGATGATTGCCATGCCAGCCCCCATGTAGAGTGCCATCCAGGCGCGGGTTTGGCTCCAGTACACATGTTCGAAACTGTATGTGTTAAGATACATCATCAGGTACATCGCGACGGTGGAGACAGCGATCATCGCTGCGAAACGCAGGTAGGCCATGGGGTGCTCCGGGTTGGGCGGCCGGGCAGGGCGTCGGAGGCCCGCCCGGCAGGTCGGCTTGATGGGGCCATTCGACTGCGGGACAAGGTTTGGCCCGACTGTCCGAAGTGGCCCTGTTCTTGACAACGACGGGCGGGGCAATCACGGCCGCGACGGCAGGTCATTTCCCCGCTCACGGACGGCCGTCCGCCTAGGATGCCGACTGGCCGTCGAGCAAAAAGCTGATCTTGGCGTTCACCCGGTAGTTGGTGATCTTGCCGTCGACGACTTCGGCGTTCAAATCCTTGATGTAGATGGATTTGATGTTCCTGACCGTCTCTGCGGCCCTGGCGACCGCCGTCGCCGTCGCGGCGTCGAACCCGTCGGGGGATTCTGCCAGGACTTCGATGACCTTCAGCATCGACATTGTTGATCTCCTTTGCTCGCTTCCATTTGGCAATGCACGCTTCGGTGCAGCCTCAGACAGTCTGAGGCGATGCGGAGCCGGCTGCATTTACCTCGGTCAAGACGGGCCGGCGGGCACGGCGGCAAGCGCGGCCGCCGCCCGCTGCTTGGTGGTCCCTCGATAGAAGTCAGACATGCGCCCGGATCCTGTTCCGGAACGCAGGGCATGGGCGGAGCGGCGCCACCCGGTTTAGCCCCGCGTGCCTCGGCTGCGGAACGGATCGGGCCGCCCCTGAAGGTCATCCGCGCTTGCGCGGGCACCCGCAATTCGCGTCAGGTGGTGGCTCGTCCCGCCGCCTCTCGACACGGCCCTTCCAACCCAGCCACGTCTGCCCCAGAAGCAGCGGCAACAGGCTTGATCCGGCGGCAAGCGCCAACCCCGCCATGCTGGATGGATCGAGCGAGAGGAGCGCTGCCAGCCCCGGCAGCCAGAGCGCCAGCGCGATCAGACCCAGGCAGAGGACAATCGCGCCCCAGACATATCTGTTGCGCGTCACGTCGTTCATGATCGGGCCGGTGTCGGGATCGCGCAGATTGAATACGTTCCAGAGATGCCCCAGCGCAAGGGTCAGAAAGGCCACGGTGACCGCACCCTCCGCGTCAAGTTCGAGCCAGAAGAGCGCGATGCCGAGCGCCCCGAGAATCCCGATCGCCAGAAACGCGCCAAGAAGGGCGATCTGTATCCATTCGCGGCGCTCCATGATCGGCTTTTCGGGGTCGCGGGGCGGTCGCGCCATGACGCTTGCTGTTCCGGACCCAAGGCCGAGCGCGAGGGCGGGAAAAACGCCGGTGACCACGTTCAGGTAGAGGATTTGCAGGGGCAGGAGGGGCGTCGGAAGGCCGGCGCCCACGGCCAGACCCACAACGAGCAACTGGCTGACATTGCAGGACATCATGTAGACCGCGAACTTTCGGATGTTGTCGAAGATCACCCGACCTTCGCGCATGGCCGCGATGATCGTCGCAAACTCGTCGTCGCGAAGAACCATGTGTGCGGCCTCCTTGGCGACCTCGGTACCGCGAAGCCCCATGGCGATGCCGATATCGGCCTTTTTCAGCGCGGGTGCGTCGTTCACGCCATCGCCGGTCATCGCGACGACATGACCGGCCTTCTGAAACATGGATACGAGTTTCAGCTTGGTTTCCGGCGTGACGCGGGCGAAGACATCGGTCCGCAACACGCGGTCGAGTTCCCCTGCGTCGGTCTCGCCGGCGTCCAGGCCGGCAAGATCGTTCCCCTCCATCACCGAAAGCTCGCCTTCGCCCAGCCCGGCCTTGCGCGCGATGCTCCTGGCCGTATCCGCGTGGTCGCCGGTCAGCATGACGACCCGGACGCCGGCCTGCCGGCTCGCCTCGATCGCAGCGGGCACGCCCTTGCGGACCGGATCGAGCAGGCAGACGAGCCCGATGAGATGCAGGTCGCAATAGGGCGCTGCGGCGTCATCTGAAACAGTCTTCATCGCCAGGGCGAGAACGCGGAGCCCATCCCGAGCGGCCTTGGCGTTTCGGTCGAGCCACTGGCGGCGGGCCGCCTCGTCAAGCGGTTTGGTCCTGCCGCAGCGGGTGAGAACCTGCGTGCTGACCCGCAGGACCGCCTCGGGCGCGCCCTTGACGGCGACGACATGGCGGTCGCCGTCCGCATGCACGGTAGCCATCATCTTTTCGTCGGGATCGAAGCCGTGTTCGCGTTTTTCGGGGAACGACCTGGCAAGGTCGTCGGGATCGACCCCGGCAGCTGCGGCGACGGCAAGCAGTGCGACCTCCATCGGATCGCCGACATGCCGCCCTTCGCCTTTGTCATCATGCTCGGCGTTGGCGCAAAGCGCGCCCACGCGAAGCGCCCAGGCGAGGCGGGCGTCGTTACCGGGCGCAACCTGTGTATCGTCGTTGGCCCGGAACGGACACTCGCCGCCGGGATCGACCCGCAGCGTCGTCTCGTCGAAGACATATCGGACCACGCGCATTCGGTTTTCCGTCAGCGTTCCCGTCTTGTCGGTCAGGATCACGGTCGTGGCGCCCAGCGTTTCCACCGAAGAAAGCCGGGTGACAAGCGCGTTGCGCGCGTTCATGCGCCACATGCCGCGGGCAAGGCTGAGTGTCGCCACGACCGGCAGTCCCTCGGGCACCGAGGCAACCGCAAGCGCAACGCCGGTCTGGATCATCACGATGAGTTCGGCGCCGCGCAGGATGCCACCTCCGATCGCGAGTGCCGCAAGAGCCAGCGAGAGCCAGACCAGTCGGCGGCCGAGTTGGTCGAGCCGCCGCTCGAGCGGGGCCTCACCGGCTTCGGCGTCTTGCACAAGCTGGCTGATCCGTCCGATCTCGGTGGCCATTCCGGTGCCCACGACGATGCCTTCGCCAGAGCCCCGCGTGATGGCCGTTCCCTTGAAGGCCATGTTCGACCGATCCCCGACCGGGCTATCCTGCGCAACGCTGTCCGTGCCCTTGTCGACCGGCGTGGATTCCCCGGTCAGGACGGACTTGTCGACCTGAAGATTGGCGACCTTGGCCAAGCGAAGATCCGCGGTCACGATGTCGCCGGCTTCGACGACGACGATATCGCCTGTCACCAGATCCTGCGCGTCGATCACCCGGGTGGCGCCGCTGCGGCGGACGCGGGTGCGCACGTCGGCGATGCGCATCAGCGCCTCCATCGACCGCGCGGCGCGGAGTTCGGTAAAGAAGCCTATGGCGGCGTTGATGGCCAGAAGGGCAATGACGGACAAGCCTTCGGCGATCTCGCCAAAGGCGAACGACAGGCCGGCGGCAAAAGCCAGCAGACCGACGATCATGCTCTGGAACTGGTTGCCGAGGATGGCGATCAGGCTCTTGCGCTTCTTCTGGCGCAGCCTGTTGGGGCCTTGCGATCGGAGCCGCGCCTTTGCCGCGCCGTCCGTCAGTCCGGCTTCGGGTGTGATGCCAAGGTCCCTTGCGACATCGTCAACCGAAAGGGCGTGGGGCGATGTCACTTCACGCACTGGCACGGGCATTCCCCCGGCTATCCGCGAGCGAGGCAATCATGTGCCGGGCGGGCGAGGGACTTGCAGGGTTCCACGATCGGCGAATGCAAGGGCGGTTCAGGCCGCGCCTCCCTGTTAACTGCCTGCCGAACGGCCGATGCGAAGCAACGCGCGGGTGTCTGCCCCGCAGGATGAAGCTGGACGCGATGTCGGTTCACTCCTCCGCCGTATTCGTGACTCCACGTTTCAAGTCTCGTTCCGACTTCAGGCTCAGGCTTTGAAACACACCGAGGCCGACGACGATGATGACCGAAACGCACAACAGCATGATCGGATAAAGCAGCAGTTCCGGCCGTGTGTTGCCGACCTCGAAGACAAGCACGATGCCTTCGATGGACACGACCAGCGCGATGATCACCATGAACTTGGTCACCGCCTCGCGGGCCTCGTGCGGGCGTCGCAATTCCCGGCTGCGCATCACCTCTTCCTCCATCACATATTTCGCGACGTCCAGGATCGCGACCGAAATGACCAGCGAACTCACGGCGTCCAGCAGGACATTCTCGCTCGTGTCGAAGTTTCCGATCGCGGTGTAGAGGCGCATTATCGACACCGTCATGAGGCCAAGCGAAACCGAAGCCATGGCCAGTGCCGCCAACGCATAGAAGGCGGCCGCCCCGAGAATGAAGGAATTGGCGGCCCGGGAAAACAGCTTCGGATGCGGCGATTTGCGATCGTCGTTGCCCTTCGCGGTGCCGGAGAGCGGTGCATCGGGCATCAGGCTTGCCCATCCGGGTGGGCCTGATCTTCGGCCAGCCAGGCCTCTGCCTCGGCCTCCTGGCCCGTGGGGAAGAACCGCATCTCGGCCTTTGCGAATGGGGCCGACAATGTGGTGCCCCACTTCTCCAGACGGGATTCCCCGATGACCGCGATCCGCCCGAAATCGCCCCGATAGGTCAGGTCCAGCTCCAGTTCGCGCCAAAGGGCGCCGATCTCCCATCCTCGAAAATCCTCAAGACGGATCAAGACCTTGAGCGGGCCTTGCGACAACTCGAGTGCGTGTTCGAGTTCCGGAACGGCTTGATCGTAGTCCTGTGTCGTCAACGTTCCCGAAGCGCGGACGACGATCATCTTCTGATCCCGGCTGTGTTCGATACGGATCATGTGCGGCCCCTCGATTGCAGGAACCGGGAGAGGCGGATCGCGCGCGCGCTGTCCGGGCCCCGGCCGAACACCGGCCCCGCCAAAATCGAGCCGGCAATCCACCGCCCGATCCCCGTCCCGCGAAGCCGTTCCGGGATCGGGTGCGACTGCACATGCGTGCCCATCATCTCTCCTTCTGTGGTGCTGGGGGCTTTGCCACACGTCGCCGGAATTATCGTCGAAGTGGTCAGACACTCTCGACTGCGTCAGTCATGTTCTGGGCCATGAAAGTCGGTTCCCCCATGCGACCGAGCAGGTTCAACTGACGCTTCAGCCAGTCCTTGTGGCCTTCCTCGTCCAGCAGGATCTCCTCGAAGAGCACACGCGTTCCGACATCGCGATCTTTGTCGGCGGCGAGGGCAGCGTCGGAATAGAACGTGATCGCCCCCTTTTCCTCTTCGAGGTCGGCCGCGAACATCGCGTCAAGCGTCTCGGCCCGTCTGGGGGATTTGCCGGCGACGATCTCGGGATTGCCCTCGAGAAACAGGATCCGGTCGATGAACCGGCCGGCATGGCCAAGTTCTTCGGACATTTCCTCACGCATCTTCGCGGCGAGGACGTCGAGGCCCCAGTCATCGAGGACATGGGCATGCAGCAGATACTGGTGAATTGCCGTCATCTCCATGGCGAGCGCCGTCTGGAGGTTTTCGAGGCTGCGCGACTGCGTCGTCATGTCAATCTCCCGTTTCGGTTTCTTCGCCAAACGCGCCGGCCACCTCATCCTAGGCGAGTTCCAGGTTGGCCCAGCCGGCACGAACGCCCGCCATCAGGTCGTCCCAGGCGCTGCCCGCCCCCTGCGACAGGGCGCCAAACGCCTCGCTCAGGTCATTGCGGCGGTCGCGCAAATCCCGCAGAGCGGCGGCAGTCCGTTGCCGCGTTGCGTCCGACATCTGCGACCAGGCGTTGCGGGCCCTGTCATCCAGAACCTCGATCTGGTCGTCGATCCCGGAGAAGGCATTCCGGAGGGCGTCGAGTGCTGCATCGCGCCGATCGACCGAGTAGGCGGCGATGGCATCAAAGGCGTCGGAAAACTCGGTCTGAACTTCATCGAGCCGCGCCGTTTCATTGCCCTCCTGCGGCCAGACCGGGCCTGACAGAGCCAGGCCGGCCACCACAACAAAGCCTGCGATACCAAGGGGGGGACGAACCTTCCTGCCAATCCTCGGCTTCATCTCAACCAAACCTTTCCGTGGCCTTCTGCACGGCCGCGCCAAGCTCATCCCAGGCCTTTTCCATTCCGCTCCTGAGCTCTTTCCAGGCTTGGCCGCTCGCTTCATCAAGCTCCCGAAGCTTTTCGCGCGCCTTTTCCTGCTGCCTGTGCAGTTCCTTGAGTTGCTTGTCGTATTCCAGCCGTGCGTCGGCGCTGGCCTCGACGGCCTTTGCCTGCAACTTGTCGATTTCGGCGCGCCATTGGCCAAGCCGCGCCTGAAGCTTCTGTCGATATGCGTCTTTCTCGTCCATCGGGTTATCTCCATAGTTGTCCTGGTCTTTGGAAATGACGACCTTCGCGCGCGGGATGGCCATGGTCAGACCTGACCTGGCTGCGGCGCCATGGCAGTCGCCCTGTAGCGGCCGGCCACCGCCTCGACCTTTTGCTTTCCGGTGTCGACCGTCGGTCTGGCGATCGCCCGGGCCTTATCGGGGATGTGGCCCCTTGCCCGGCGGGCCTGTTGCATCTGAGGGGCATTTGCCGGATCGGTCCCGGGCAATCGGCATACCACCCCGGAGAGGCCGGTTTCGGTCAGCCTCGGCTTTGGTGCCATCCTTTCGCTCCTTCCTGCAAACGCCGGTCCATGCTTCAGATGAACCCAATGCTGCCTGTGCCGCATTAACCCTGGTAAAGCGATCGGCCCCGGTCGCCTGCCTGCAAAGGGGGCGCCGCCAAGATCTTGTTTACGGATGAGAAACGCCTGCGGCGCCGGGTCAATGCCCTGCGGAACAAGGACCGTATTGCGCGAAACACCGCCGTGTTTTTCCCCAGATTGACGAGCATCAATGGCGATGGATCACGCGGTCTGGTAGATTTGTGACATGCCGTCGGATGGGCAGGCAGGGCCCGACACGGAACAGGGGCCGCACGCAGCAGAGGGTGCGCTCGGGTCGCAAGGCCCGGGTCGGAGATCGAATTGGAAAGGGGGAACTTGCAAATGAGCAAAGTGAAACCCTGCGCGGGGGCGCCAAGCCCTGACGAGATGGCGGCAACATTCTGGATCTGCCCAGGGTGCGACGCGACAGCCCTTACGGCACTTCGTGCGCTCATCGCCGCGCACAGGTATGAACGCTCGGCCGGCCAGGTCACCAAGTTCGAAAGAGATCGGGCATCGTCCGTCTACATCGTTCTGTCGGGCTGGATGCTCGCCTCGAAATCGACCGAGGAAGGCAAGCGGCAGATCATCGACATCGTTCTTCCCGGCGGCATTCTGAATCCCGTTTCGGCGTCCGGCGACACAAGCATGCTGGAACTCGAGGCGCTCTGCGATGTCGTCATCGCGGCGATACCCCAGGACGAGTGGCTGCGCACCTGCAACGCCCATCCCGATCTTGCGCGCATGTTCAACCGATACATCCAGTCCACCCTGGCACGGATGTCGGAGCGCATGCTGCGCCTGGGCAAGGGAACGGCGGAGAACAACATCGCCTTCACCCTGTGCGAGCTCTGTCTGAGATCTACCGAACATGGCCCCGTCAATGGCAGGGAATTCCACATTCCCTTGACCCAACAGCAGCTTGGAGATTACTGCGGCCTGTCCGCGATCCATATCTGCCGCACCCTGCGACGCTTTTCCCGCCGTGGCATCCTGGAAGTGGGCGGTCACATGGATATCGTGATCCATGATGTCGAGGCGATGACCCGCCTTGCGGGGATAGATCTCGATGTACTGCGTCAGGATCTCATCCCGGCCGCCTGAGATTGCCCGTGGAGACTGCCGCTAGCGTTTCTCGGCGATCTCTCCGAGCGTCTGGCCGGCAAGCTCCTCGGACACGTTCTCGGCGATGTCGCCGACCGAAATCATGCCGATGAGGTTCTGGAACAGATCGACGACCGGCAGTCGCCTGATCTGGTGTTCGCCCATGATCGCTGCCGCCTCGTCCACGGTCTGGTCCTCGTGGCATGTGACAGGGTTTGGCGACATCACGTCGCCGACGGTCAGGGCGCCGGGGTCGAACAACTCCGTAAACACCCGAATGACGAGATCCCGGTCGGTGACGATGCCGATGCTTCTGGTCCCATCGAGAACCGGAAGCGCGCCGACGTTGTGCTTTCGCAGCAGGGTGGCGGCCGTGCGAATACTGTCCTTTGACGTGACCGCGACAACTGGTCTGGACATCACGGTTTTCACTTTCACGGTGCGTGCTCCCGTTCAATGTCGGGGGATGCGTGTCGATTGCCGCGTGGATGTGGCCCTGCGCCGACACCTGCAATCCGGACACCCGCACCATCCCGGACCCGGATCCATCGCGCCTTAACAGAAGTAAAGGCCGGGCGATTTGTTTGCCGGCATGTTTCTCGGAGGAGTTCAGCATCGCCTGACGCAGGAGGGCCAGATGACCTGGACACGGTTCGAGCGGGATCTTGCGGATACGAATCTGAACGAGCGGCGGCGTCGCCGGATCGCGGAGACACTTGGATCGGCGCCGCGCGACGCCCTCAAGGCACTGGTCGATTACGGCCTGAGCGACCATGAGATCGCGCGCTACTACCGGCTCCCGCGAAAGGTGGTCATCGCGTTGCGCGAACACTGGGGGCTGCCGCCGAACGTCTGAGACGGCCCGACCCGGACGTCCGGCGCAAGAGCGGGCAAGCGGGCATCCTCTGATCGGCTTCGGTCTATCCCGCCGAGGGTTCTTGTTCCCGGCGTTGCCGGGTGATCGGCGCCGCTGCCCGAAAGGCGCAGCTGCGGCGGCACTCGGGGCGCTTGCGTCACCTTCTCGCCCGCAGCTTCGATTGCGCCGACCCCGACGTTCGCGCGCAGACCACCGCAATCCCATTTCTCCCGCGCAGTTTCATTCCGTCCCGGCGAGGTCGGCGCTTACCTGCGTTAATGCGGGCGCGGGCGCGCCGCGGTTCAATGGGCGCAATTCCGGCCGCCTGCCAGGCGTCCGGTCGGGACGCAAAAGGCAACTTCATGAACCGGACAGATCCTTTTGTGGGGCATATCGTTTCGATCGCGGGCGGCATCGTCGATGTCTGCTTCGAGGACGGCCCGCTTCCGGCCATCGGATCACGCCTGATGACGCTGAGCGATCCCGAGATCACCATCGAGGTCGCCTCGCTTCCCGCGAAGGACATCGTGCGGGGGCTGGTGATGAACCCGAACCCCCGGCTCAGGCTGGGGCTAGGCGTGCGAGACACGGGCGCACCCATTCGCGTGCCGGTGGGCACGGCGGTCCTCGGGCGCATGTTCAACCTGTTCGGCGAGACGATCGACGGCGGCGAGCCGCTGGGCGACATGCACCGCAGGCCCATCCTGCGCGATCCGGTCCCGCTGTCGGGGCGGCGGGTCAGGAGCGAGTTGTTCGAAACGGGCATCAAGGCCATCGACCTTCTCAGTCCGATCGAGCGTGGCGAAAAGGCGGGGCTCTTTGGCGGTGCGGGCGTCGGCAAGACCGTGCTGATCACCGAGATGATCCACAACATGGTGGCAGAATACGATGGCGTGAGCCTTTTCTGCGGCATCGGTGAGCGGTGTCGCGAAGCCGAGGAACTCTATCGCGAGATGCGCGAGGCGGGAGTTCTCGACAGGACCGTGATGGTCTTTGGCCAGATGAACGAAAGCCCCGGCGTGCGCTTTCGCGTCGGCCACGCCGCGCTGACCATGGCCGAGTATTTCCGGGACGACTTGCGTCGCGACGTGCTGGTGCTGATCGACAACATCTTTCGCTTTGTCCAGGCGGGCTCCGAAGTTTCGGGACTGCTTGGGCGCATCCCCAGCCGTGTCGGCTATCAGCCGACGCTGGGGACCGAACTTGCCGATCTCGAGGAGCGCATCTGTTCGACCGAACGCGGCGCGATGACTTCGATCCAGGCGGTCTATGTGCCGGCCGACGACTTTACCGATCCGGCGGCCACCCACACCTTCGCCCACCTTTCGGCGTCCATCGTGCTGTCGCGCAGGAAAGCCTCGGAAGGGCTTTACCCGGCCATCGACCCGCTGAAGTCCTTCTCCAAGCTGCTGACCCCGGGGACTGTCAGCGACCGGCATTACCGGGTGGCGCGCGAGGTCCGCAACACCCTTGCGGAATACGACGACCTCAAGGACATCATCGCCATGCTGGGGCTTGAGGAGCTGTCGCAGAAAGACCGCGCCACGGTGACCCAGGCCCGCCAGATCGAACGCTTTCTCACGCAGCCGTTCTTCTCGGTCGAGGCCATGACCGGCAGCCGGGGGCGTTTCGTGCCTCTGGAAGACACGTTGTCGGGTTGCGAGGCGATCCTGTCGGGCGCGTTTTCCGATCGGGACGAGGCCGAATTCTACATGATCGGCAGCGTCGACGAATTGTCCGAAAGGCCGGGCACCGATGCGGCTTGAGGTGATCACGCCGACCGAGGTCTGCCTCGATGTGCCGGTGCGCCGCATCCGCGCCGAGGGGCCCGAAGGCCATTTCGGTATTCTGCCCGGCCACGGCGACTTTGTGAGCGAACTGGTGCCCGGCATTCTTGTCTATACGCCCGAAGAGGGTCGCGAGCGTTTCGTCGCAGTCTATGCCGGCACGCTCGTGAAATGTGGCCACCGTGTTCGGGTCGCCGTGCAGAGCGCCATCGCGGGCGACGATCTGGCCTGCCTGCGCACGCGCGTCGAGCGCGAATTCCGCCAGCAGGATGAGGATGAGCGCGACGCGCGCGCGGCCCTCGCCCGGCTCGAGGCCGGCATGATCCGGCGGTTCCGCAAACTCGAGGGGATCGGCCCATGATACCCGACGGCTCGGACGAAACCCGCGAGATCGCCCAGAAGGCCGAGCGGATGGAAAAGGCCCGCAAACGCCGTCATGGCAACGCATGGTTCGGACTGGGCATGTTCGGCATGGTCGGCTGGGCGGTTGTCGTGCCGAGTGTTGGCGGCACGGCGCTCGGGCTTTTCATCGACGCGCGCTGGCCGGGCAAGACATCCTGGACGCTGGCCCTGCTGCTCGCGGGGGTCGCGCTTGGCTGTCTGAACGCGTGGTATTGGGTGCAGCGCGAGGGGCGGGGTGATGACAATGAATGATCCGTTGCTGTGGGCGCTTTGCTTCGCGGCCGGCGCCGCGGTCGGCGCCGCCTATCTGGCGCTGCTCTGGGCCGCGGTCCGTGTCTTTTCGCGCCAACAGGATGGCGGGCGCCGGGGCACTGGCCTGTTCATCGGGCTGACCCTGCTGCGCGGCGGGCTGGCCGTCGCCGCCATGGGTCTTGGCCTTTATCTGAAGATCGGCGCGGCGGGCCTTCTGGCCGGTCTTGGCGGCTTCGTCGTCGTCCGTTTCGCCGTCACGCGCTGGATCGGCACAGCACGGCAGGGGACGATGTGATGGAAATCAGCACCGACGCCTGGATCTTCTACGAGTGGCGCGGATGGCAGCTGAGCGCAACGATCGTCTTCACCTGGGCTGTCATGGCGATGCTGGTCCTGGGGTCATGGGCGGTGACCGCGCGGCTGAGCGAGGGCGAAACCGTCTCGCGCCGGCAAGTGATGCTGGAGGTCATCGTCAGCCAGATACGCGATCAGATCGAAGGCATGGGCAGCGGCGATCCAGACCGCTACCTGCCGTTCATCGGAACCTTGTTCCTGTTCATCGCAACCGCGAACCTTCTGATGATCGTGCCGGGCTACCGGCCACCCACCGGCTCTTTGTCGACCACCGCGGCACTGGCGATCTGCGTCCTGATCGCCGTGCCGCTCTTTTCCATCGGCCGGCGCGGACTGGGCGGGTATCTGGCGACCTATATCCGCCCAACGCCCTTCATGCTTCCCTTCAACATCATCAGCGAGGCGTCGCGCACCCTTGCGCTTGCGATCCGCCTCTATGGCAACGTGATGAGCGGAACGGTCATCGTAGGCATCCTCGTCAGCGTCGCACCGTTCTTCTTTCCTGTCCTGTTGCAAGTGCTGGGACTGCTGACCGGCCTGATCCAGGCCTACATCTTCGCAATCCTCGCGATGGTCTACATCGCATCGGCCAGCCGTCGTCGATCCGACGGGCAGGGCGGAAAGACACATCCACCGAACGACCAGGGAGAGTGACCATGGACCCAGTGATCTGGATCGCCATCATTTCCATCGTGACCGCCGGCCTGACGATCGCGATCGGCTCGATCGGCCCTGCGCTGGCCGAAGGTCGCGCCGCGTCGCAGGCGTTGCAGTCTCTGGCGCAGCAACCGGATGCCTCGGACACGATCACGCGGACGCTCTTCGTCAGCCTTGCGATGATCGAGTCGACGGCCATCTATTGTTTCGTCGTCTCGATGATCCTGGTCTTTGCCAACCCGTTCATGAGACCTCGCCCTGCAAGGCGCGGGAGGCTGAGCCCGTGCAGATCGACTGGCTGACCGTCGCGGCCCAGATCGTGAATTTCCTGGTCCTGGTCTGGCTGCTGCAACGCTTTCTCTACAAGCCCATCAGCACCGCGATGCGTCGCCGCGAAGAACGCATCCGGGATCGGCTGGCCGAGGCAAGCGCGACCCGGGACGAGGTAGAACGGCAAGCGCGGAATCTGAAGGAACAGGCCGCGGAACTGGAGGCAAGCAGGGACGATATCCTGGCATCCGCCCATGCCGAGGCCGATGAACTGCGCGCGCGCCTTACGACCGAGATCCGGACCGAGATGGAAGAAAGGCGCGAAACCTGGCACGCGCATCTCGCCGCCGAGCGCGAGGCCTTCGTTGCGTCGCTGCAACGCCAGGCGGGTCGGCAGATTCTCGACATTTCCGGCCGTGTCCTGGCGGACTTCGCCGATAGCGAGATCGCCGAGCGGGTGGCCGCAACCTTTGCGATCCGGCTGGGCTCGCTCGATCCGGACATCCGCCGGAAACTTGCCGAAGCGGCCACGATGGCGCAGGCCGCGATCGTGGAGACGAGCGATGCGCTGGCAAGCGCGGCGAAAGGCCGGATGACCCGAGCGATCCACGAAGCGCTGTCCACCGATATCGAGGTGGACTACCGGGAAGACGCAGGACTGGTGGTCGGTGTCCGCCTGACCATCGGTGAGGTCACGGCCGAATGGTCGGCCAACCGCCATCTCGACCGGCTGAAGACCGAACTCGACGAGATCATCGACGCGGGCAGTCATGCCGCGCCGCGCAAGGTGGAAGATGGCGAGGACGCGAGGGGGGCTTCCACGTGGGATCGCTGAACGACATGCGGGCCGATGTCTTTGCCCCGTTGGAGCATGCCTTGCGACTTGTTCGACCAGAGGTCGATGCGTCCGAACTGGCGCGTATCGTTTCTGTCGGGAACGGGGTCGCGCAGGTCACGGGCTTTACCGACCTTTACTCCGACGAGCTTGTGCTCTTTTCAACGGGGTGGTCGGCCTCGCGTCGAGCCTCGGCCGCGACCGGATTGGTGTGATCGTGCTGGGCAACACCGAGGGGCTGCGTCCTGGGGACCGGCTGCGGCGTACTGGCCGGGTGGCCGACGTGCCGGTCGGCGAGGCGTTGCTCGGGCGGATTGTCGACGGTCTTGGCCGGCCGATCGACGGGGGCGCACGGATCGACGCCGCCGATCACTTGCCCATCGAGCGCCCCGCGCCCCCGATCATGCACCGTGACCCCGTGGAAATGCCCCTTCAGACCGGGATCAAGGCGGTCGACGTGGCCATCCCCGATCGGTCGTGGTCAGCGCGAGTTGATCGTCGGCGACCGCCAGACCGGCAAGACGGCCATCGCCATCGACGCCATTCTCAACCAGCGCGACACCGGCGTGATCTGGGTCTACTGCGCGATCGGCCAGCGTGCATCGGCAGTCGCCAAGGTTGTCGGGGATCTGCGCGAGGCCGGCGCGCTGGAGCGCACCATAGTCGTGGCTGCGGGCGGCGACGACGCGCCGGGTCTGCAATTCATCGCGCCCTATGCCGCGACGACGATGGCCGAACATTTCATGGAGCAGGGGCGGGACGTGCTCATCGTCTACGACGATCTGACGAGACATGCCCGTGCCTATCGCGAGCTGTCGCTGCTGCTGCGCCGCCCGCCGGGACGCGAGGCCTATCCGGGCGACATCTTCTATATCCATTCGCGGCTGCTGGAACGCGCCACCCATCTGCGCGAGGAACATGGCGGCGGCTCGCTGACCGCGCTTCCGATCGTCGAGACCCAGGCACAGAACATCTCGGCCTATATCCCCACCAACCTCATCTCGATCACCGACGGGCAGATCTACCTGTCGCCCGACCTGTTCGAAAAAGGCCACCTGCCGGCCATCGACATTGGAACCTCGGTCAGCCGTGTCGGCGGCAAGGCGCAATTGCCGGCCTTCCGCGCTGTCGCCGGAGACCTGCGGCTCACCTATTCCCAATTCGAGGAACTGGAAAGCTTTGCCCGGTTCGGCACCCAGCTTGACGAGGCGACGCGAGCCAGACTGACGCGCGGGCAGCGGGTGCGTGCGGTGCTGACCCAGAAGGAACACGATCGCTTTGCGGTTCCCGAGCAGATCGCGGTCTTGCTCGCCGCGACGGAGGGTCTGCTTGACCACCTCCAGCCCGGCGCGGTTCCCCAGGCCGAGGCGCGCCTGCGCCGCGTCATGCGCGAAGAGCTGCGCGATCTTGGTGACGAGATCGCAATGGGCAAGACGCTGTCGGACGACAAGCGGCAAAGGTTGATCGAGGCGATGCGCAAGGCGCTTGGGCAGGGGCACGACGATGGAAACGCTTGAAACCCTGTCGGAGATGCTCGAGACGACGGGCGACATCCAGTCCATCGTCCGCACGATGAAGTCGCTCTCGGCTGTCAGCATCCGCCAGTACGAGCGGGCCGAGGCGGCCATGTCGGCATACGAGCAGACCATCGAGATCGGCCTTGCGGCGCTGCTTGGGGACCGCCGGGCGCGGGATCTGGCGATGCCCGATACCATCGCGAACGATACCCCCCGCCGCGCGCTGATCGTGATCGGGTCCGACCGCGGATTGTGCGGGCGCTACAACGAAATCGTGGCGCGCCATGCCGAAACCCAACTGAACGACCGGACCGCCGTTCTGGCCGTCATCGGTGCCCGGGCCGCAGCACGGCTCGACACCTCGGGGCACCGCATCGACCGGGTGTTCCGCCAGCCTGGGTCAGTCGGGGGGCTGCGTTCCCTGGTCCAGCTTGTCATCGTCGAGATCGAGCGCTGGACCCGCGATCCGGGGGTCGGACATGTGTGCCTCGTGCATGCCCGCCGCGAGGGTCCGTCACGGGCGAAGCCAGTCCAGCGGGTGCTTCTGCCGATCCCGGA
Source organism: uncultured Alphaproteobacteria bacterium (assembly GCA_963700485.1). Taxonomy (GTDB): domain Bacteria; phylum Pseudomonadota; class Alphaproteobacteria; order Rhodobacterales; family Rhodobacteraceae; genus Aliitabrizicola. The sequence continues at coordinate 20,722 of CAVOXQ010000012.1, read as the reverse complement.
GAGCTACCTCGGGCAACTTGCAGCCGCCGGTTGGCCGGGCCGGGGGGTGCCGTTCTTTCGTTCTAATCCGGGTCGCCTGTTCTCTTGGCTGGTGCGCCAACGGCTGTTCGTCATCCTGTATCGCGCGCTCGCAGAGGCCATGGCCAGCGAACATGCGACCCGCCTTGCGGCGATGCAGAGCGCCGAGCGCAACATCGAGGACCGCCGGCTGGATCTGAACGCCGCCTATCGGCGGAAAAGGCAGGAAACCATTACTCGCGAACTGCTGGATCTGGTCTCCGGTTTCGAAGCGGTCAGCACATCCGAGGGCTGATCCGTCCGGCGCTGCCCGCCCGCCGCGACCCGCCCGGCGCGAGGATCAGCAATTGTAGACGCCAACGGCGCAGCGACGGACAGTCCGACGGCCGACGCCGGCAACGCTGACCGGGGTGAGGGGACGCCCGACAATGGCCTCGGCGGGGCTGGCCAGTTGCAGGGCACCGCGTGTCCAGAGCCCCTCGCCGACTTCGAGCGCCGAGGATGCAGCAAGCAGGCCCGCAAGAACGAGGGCAATACGATTTTTCATGTCAGTTCGGTCCTTTCATGACAAAGACGCCGGCTACCTCGTCCAGATCGGGCATGTCGGCGGGATCGACCCGCGTCGCACCCGCCGGCGGTTCGAACGCGAAAGTCGCGGGGATCGTCCCATCCTGCCAGTCGACGACATCCACCGTGTATTGCGGCCAGCCGGCAATGGCCGTGCTGGTGATGGCATAGCGGCAGGGGTAGGGGGTTTCGCCCTGGGCGATCCATATCTGCCAGTCCACCTCGGGCGTTCGAAACGCGAAGTGATCGCATTCCTCCGTCCCGATCATCCCACTGCCAAGATCCTTCACGTCGGTGACATCGGCGAGCAGGATCGCCGCCACGTCGCCCGACAGCAGGTCTGCCGCCGGCAGCGGCTGGCCGTACTCGTCGCGCAGGGTGTTGATGAGATTGTCGATGCTGCCGGGGATGCTGGCCTCGGTATAGACATCGGCCGTGGCGTTCAGGATCGAGACGGTCGCGCCATCGAAGGTCACTTCGATCGTGGCGAAACCACCGCGCCGGATGGCATGCAACTTGTCCGGGCGCGCAAGGGCCGCGCTGCCGGAACTGGCGATGCCGAGCTTCTGGTCATCGCCGGTGATGATGTCGAGCGTGGAGTTGAAGTTGAACGAAAGGGTTGCCTGTCCGGCCAGATAATCGGACATCGCCTGAACCCGTTCACGGGCAAAGGCCTCGTCCGCCTGGACAGATCCGGCGGCCGCGACCCCGATCCCGAGAGCGAGGGCAACTGCCCTGATCGGGCCTTCACATCCCTTGACTGCGCTGGTCATCGTATTCTCCGCGGTTTCAGAAGCTGTAGGTGCCGGCAAGGACAAGGCCGCTCATCCCGAGCGAGACGTTATTGCCGTCGATGTTCTTGCTGATGTCCATGTAACGATAGCCGACTTGCGAGGACCAGTGTTCGTTGAAGTTGTAGCCGACGCCGGCATAGACCTGCCAGGTTTCGTCGCCCGATCCGGTGCCGCCCCAGTCGGCGAACCCGGCGAGGAACCAGTCGTCGTTGAGCGCGATCGCCAGACGGGCCGCGATCAGCGGATCGGTCCAGCTGCCGCTGACCGATTGCGAGGCGGCCGGCCGCAGGCCGGGGCTGAGCGCGACGTCAAGCGTGGTGTCGAAATAGCGAAGGCCCACGCCCAGGTCCACTTGCACGTCGAGATCCTGCGAAACCCGGTAAAGGGCATAGCCGCTGATGGCTGTAAGCTTCACATCGACGGTGATCTCGCCATAGAACGGCAGCGGCGTTGCCTGACTGGGTGAGATGTCGCTGTAAAGAAGGTCGCCGGCAAACCCCCATCGCCCGTTCTGGGCGGCGAAGGTTCCCATGAACGCCATGTCGAGGTTAGAAAGCACGTCGCTGGAACTGACGTCGCTTTCGACCGTTCCGAAGCGGGTGTCGACCGTCGAGTCGATCCCCGGAAACCAGCCGTAGAAGGTCGCCTTGTATTTCCAGCCGGCGTCCTGTGCCAAGGCCGGCCCTGCCCCCAGAACGGCGAGGGCGACAAGTGCGGGTTTCATCATCGTTCACCTCCACCAGCTATCGGTCATCTGTCTCCCGCATAGAGCAGGACGCCGGGCGGCACTTACCTTTGGGCGCCAACCTGCCGTTTTTCTAACCGTCGGTCTCGCCACGGCCCCGCGCCCTGATCCGGCTGGGCGGCGCTCCCGTCCATCGCCGGACCGCCCGGGTCAGTGTCGATGCCTGACTGTAGCCGAGACGCCGCGAGATCACCTTCAGTGTCGTGCCGCCGCGCGCGATATGGGCAAGCGCCTGAATGCGGCGGGCATCCTCGATCATGCAGGAGAAACTCGTGCCTTCGCGGGACAGATGCCTTTGCAGCGTTCGGCAACTCAGGCCCAGTTGTGTCGAGAGATTCTCGAGCGTCGCGGTATCGGCCGCCATCAGGTCGAGGAGGGCGAGGCGCGCGCGGTCGCGAAGGCTGGGCTGCGTCTCGACCTTTCTGCGCATCTGGCGGCCTCGATTCGATAACGATCGACCAGAGTCTACGACCGATTGGGCATCATGATTTCTCTCTCGGCGCCAAGTCGTGCGGGACGCGGACGTCGACCAGGAAACCGCCGGCTCCGCAACGGCGGGCCGTCGCCTTCGGAACGGGTCAGGCGTGCCTTGGCTTTCGGGCGGCGGCGCGGGCGGTCTTCGGCATGGCGATCCCCTTGGCGTCGAGCAGGCGGGCGACCAGAGGATTGGGGAAGCGGCGTTGCAGCGTGATGGCCGAGAAGGTTTCGGTCAGCCCCGGCAGGCGCGCGATCTCGCGTAACTGCCCGCTCCTCAGTTCATCGCGCACCACGATCGGTGGCAGGACCGCGAGCCCGATGTCTTCGCGTGCCAGAACGCGCATCATCGCCATGTCGTCGACCTCGGCTGCGATCGTGGGCGTGATCCCGAGTCGCATGACAAGGGCGTCGAAACCCGACCGCACGCCGCTTTCGCGCGATGGAAGGATAAGCGGGTGGGCCTGAAGCAAGGCGCCAAGGCCCGAGGGCGCGCCGATCCGCGCCGGGTCGCCGACAAGGCTGACGGGTTGTTCGTCGATCCGGTGCGCGATCCACTGGCTGTCGGAGGCACGAAGCGGTTCCTGGTTGACCAGCAAGATATCGAGCCGGTGCGCCTCCAGTTGCGTCATCAGTTCCCCCAGAGAGCCCGAACGCAATACAAGGCCGATCTCGCGCTCGCGAAGGACGGGATCCAGGAAATCCATCTGGAAGTTGCGCGACAGGGTAGCGAGCGCACCGACGCGCAGCGTCTGGCGCGCAAGACGGACGGAGTCCGTGAGAGTTCCGAGCAATTCCTCGCCGGTGGCAAAGATCGCCTCGGCATAGTCGAAGGCAAGCTGTCCGGCCTCGGTCAGAACGAGGCTGCGGCCGCGCCGTTCGAAGAGCGGGTGGCCGATCTGATCCTCGAGCTTGCGGATCTGCGTCGAGAGCGCGGATTGCGACAGGTTGAGGCGTTCGGCAGCGCGGGTCAGGTGCCCTTCGCGCGCGACGGTCCAGAAGTAGCGCAGGTGATTGTAGTTGAGGCCCGCCATTGATCCGTTCTCTTTCGTGGATGGATTTATTCCAAACAATGTATTTTATCAACCAATTTGGCCGGGCTATCAGCAGATCGTTGTCGCTTATGGAGACGCGCCATGCCCGGTATCCTTCAGTATTCTCCGATCCTTTGCCTGATCGCGCTCATCGCGTTCTCGGCGGCCTGCCTGTCGCAACCGGGCCGCCGGCCCTTTGTGGTGCAACTCGTTCCCGCCGTCGGAGTGGCCCTGCTTGCGGGGGCGCTCGGCAGTGCTGCGTCCTTGATGATGACGGGGGCCGGGACGATTGCGCTGTCGGACGAGGCCCGGATCGGGATCTCGCTGCGGATCGATCCGGTCAGCGTCATCCTGTTGTGCCTGATCGCCTTCGTGGGGGCGATCGTGCTGAGGTTCAGCGCGCGCTATCTGGACGGCGAGGCGCGGCAAGGGGCCTTTCTCGGCTGGATGAGCCTGACACTGGGTTCGGTCATCCTGCTGGTGCTCGCCGGCAATCTGGCGGTTCTGGTGCCTGCCTGGATTGCGACCAGCCTCTTTCTGCACAAGCTTCTGATGTTCTACCCTGACCGGGCCGGCGCGCGTCGTGCAGCGCGCAAGAAGTTCATGGTCGCCCGCGCCGGCGACATCGCCCTGTTGGGCGCGGCGATCCTGCTGTGGCGGGCCTACGGGACGGGTGATCTGGCGCAGATCGGCGCGCTTGCGCGGGCCGCGGAGCCCTCATGGACGGCGGCCTGGGCCGCGGGGCTGATCGCTCTGGCGGCCTTGCTGAAGTCGGCGCAGTTTCCGACGCATGGATGGTTGACCGAGGTCATGGAGACGCCGACACCGGTTTCTGCGCTGCTGCATGCGGGCGTCATCAATGCCGGCGGATTCCTGTTGATCCGCTTTTCGGACGTGATGCTTACGGCGCCGGGCGTACTGGCGGCGCTCGTTTTGATCGGCGGCTTTACCGCGCTCTACGGCAGTCTTGTCATGCTGACCCAGCCGGCGGTGAAGACCTCGCTCGCCTGGTCGACGGTGGCGCAGATGGGGTTCATGATCTTTCAGTGTGGGCTTGCTCTGTTTCCGCTGGCGCTGCTGCACATCGTGGCACATTCCCTTTACAAGGCGCATGCCTTTCTGAGCGCCGGCGGCGCGGTGGACCGGGTGACGGCGATCCGCAAGCCTGGTCCGGTGGCCGTGCCGGGCCTTGGCGCCGTCGCCCGCGCCTTCGCCGTGGCGCTGGTGATCTACGCGGGCACAGGGGCGATCTTCGGGTTCGAGGGCAAGTCGCCGCAAGCCATCGCGCTCGGTGCGATCCTGATCTTCGGCGTGGCCTATCTGCTGGCGCAGGGTTTTGCCGACACTGCCCCAAGGGCACTGACGCGCCATACCGCTATCTTTGCCGTGGTCGCCGCGGCCTCGTATTTCCTTCTTCAGACCGCAGCCGAAGGCCTGATGGCCGGGACGCTGCCCGCGACGCCAGACCCGGGACCGCTGGAATGGGCGCTCATCGCGATGGCGATTGCCAGTTTCGGGCTGGTCGCCGTGGCGCAGGCCTCGTTCCCGCTCTGGTCCGGCCACCCGGCCGCCGCTGGACTTCGGGTTCATCTGGCCAACGGTCTTTACATCAACGCGCTGAGCGACCGGTTGCTGGGCAATTGGCTGCGGGACGGCAAGGCATGACCCGGGACAAGGCAGGGAAGACGATCATGGAACACACTCCCCAGATGCAGCCCGCCTTCCGGCAGGCGGTCGCGCGCGCCACGGAGGCGGCCTGCCGGGCGATCCCGCCCGCCTGGCCCCTGGCATCCAGCGTCGCCGTCAATCCCTACCTCGGCCAGTCGGAAGGGTCGCTGGCCGAAGCCGGTGCCCGGCTGGCGCGTGTGGCGGGGGCGCCCGTCACGATGCCGAGGGACTGGTTCGGGGCGAAGATCGCCGCTGGCGAGATCCTCGAGACTGACATCGAGGCCGCGCTTGCGGCGGCCGGACCGTCCTGCGCGGGCGTGGACCTCAAGGCGGTGAAAGCGGGCACTTCCGAACGCCTGCCCGAACCCCGCGCGCTGCCCAGCATCGCCGACCTGGCGGCAGAGGTATCGGGCATCGACTGGCCCGGGATCATCGCTGACCGGATCGGGGCCTGGGCGGGCGGGTTCTTCGACGATGGTCAGGCGCTCTGGGCGGCGTCGCGCGGGAAGGGGGCCTGGCGCGGCTGGCGCATGACGGCAACGCATGACCTGACGCCCGAAATCCTTGGCCTGCCGGGGTTCGGGGCGCGCGTTGACGAGGCTCCGGACACGGCTGCGCAGTTCGTCGCAGAGGCTGCGGCCCGGCTGCACATGCCCTCCGGAGGGCTGGAGACGTATTTTCACCGCCTGCTGATGACACTTGGCGGCTGGGCGCAACTTGCCCGCTATCGCCAATGGCAGGCCGAGCTTGCCGGTGGAACCGACGATACGCTGTCGGATTGCCTCGCGATCCGGTTGTTCTGGGATCTGGCCCTGCACGACCAGTATGCGCTCCGGATCGCCGACCGCTGGGACGAGGTGCGGGCGGGACATGCAAGGCCGCTTGAGGTTTCGCGCGACATGGCGCTCGACGCCGTGTTGCAGGATGCGGCCGATCGTGCGGGCCAGCGCCGGATCGCGGAACTTCTGGCGATCGAGCCACCGGCGGTGGCGGACGGACGGCCCGCCCTGCAGGCCGCGTTCTGCATCGACGTGCGCTCCGAGGTGTTTCGCCGGGCGCTCGAGGGGGTCGATCCTGCCATCGAGACGCTCGGTTTTGCGGGCTTCTTCGGGCTTGGAACGGCGCATCGCGGCTTTGCCTCGGACGTCGAGGAACTGCGGTTGCCGGTGCTTCTCAATCCCGGCCTCCATTCCCGGTCAGGTGCGGCCGATGGCGAGGGGGCGGATGTATCCGCGCGGATCCGGGCCCGGGCCGGCCGGGCCTGGGGCCGCTTCAAGCTGGCGGCGGTTTCCTCGTTCGCCTTCGTGGAATCCGCCGGCCCGCTCTACGTCGGAAAGCTGGCGCGCGACGCGCTCGGCCTCGGCCATGCCGGCGCACCCGCCGATCCGATGCCCCGCCTCGTGCCGGAACCCGATCCCGCCAGTCGCATCGACGCGGCTGAAACGATCCTGCGGGCAATGTCGCTGACGGGCGGTTTCGCGCGCCTCGTCCTGATTGCCGGGCATGGCGCACATGTCGTAAACAACCCCCATGCCAGCGCGCTGCAATGCGGTGCCTGTGGCGGCTATTCGGGCGAGGTCAACGCGCGGCTTCTGGCGGCGCTGCTGAACGACGGCAGGGTTCGCGCGGGGCTGGCCGGCAGGGGTATCGACGTTCCGGGCGACACGCTGTTTCTGGGCGCGCTGCACGACACGACGACGGATACCGTCACGCTGTTCCGGCAAGACCACGATGTGTCCGCCCATGTGGCCGACGTGACGCGCGCCGAGGATTGGCTTGCCGCGGCGGGCCGGACCTGCCGGGGTGAACGCGCGGCGCGCCTGCCGCCCGGCACCGCCGCCGCGTCCATCCCGGAGCGGGCGCGCAACTGGGCCGAAGTGCGCCCGGAATGGGCGCTGGCGGGATGCAACGCCTTCATCGCCGCGCCGCGGTCGCGGACTGCGGGAAAGAGCTTTGGCGGTCGCGCCTTTCTTCACAACTATGACTGGCGGGCGGACAAGGGATTTGGCGTGCTGGAACTGATCATGACGGCACCGGTCGTGGTCGCAAGCTGGATCAGCCTGCAATACCACGGCTCCAGCGTCGCGCCGGAAGTCTTCGGCGCGGGCAACAAGCTGCTTCACAACGTCGTCGGAGGGGTCGGTGTGGTCGAGGGCAATGGTGGGGTCTTGCGCATGGGGTTGCCATGGCAATCGGTCCATGACGGCGAAAGACTGATGCATGATCCGCTGCGGCTCAGCGTGTGTGTCGAGGCGCCGCGGGAGGCGATGACCGACATCCTGCAACGCCATGACGGCGTGCGAGCGCTGTTCGACAATCGCTGGCTGCACCTTTTCGCGCTGGACGATGCCGGGCGCATCGCCTGGCGCTATGGCGGCGATCTTGCCTGGCAGGTCGAACCCGCCGTGGTTCGGGCGCCCGCCGGACATCTGGCCGCGTCATGACCGGACGGGCAGGCCGCAGCGGGATCTAGCGTCGCACCAGGGCCCCGTCGGGCAGCGGGCGTTGCAGCGACCGGGCCTCGTCCCAGGGGGCGTGGAGCCAGGCCTGCCACGCGTCGGGGCTGGTCAGGACCACCGGCATCGCCTTGGGGTGGATGCGCCCGACTTCGGCGTTCGGCGTCGTGGTCAGGAACGCGAAAAGATCGTCCGTGGTCGGTCCGTCCTTGAGCTTGCGCACCGAGGTCCAGCCCCGGACGGTCAGCCCGGCGAAAAAGGCCGTTCCGCCCTCCGCCAGCGCGAACCACGCATTCCCGCCCCGCTGGTGATCGGGCTCTGCAAAGGCGGTCATCGGCACCAGGCAGCGCGAGTCCGGGCCCAGCCACCTGCGCCAATGGGGAGACGAGGTATTGCGGACGTTGGTCACGCCCCGGTCGGTCTTCTTGCCCTCGAGGTATTGCGGGGGCGTCGGCAGCCCCCAGCGGGATTTCACCAGTTCCATGCCGTCGGGCGCAACGCGCACGATCGGGGCCAGCTGGTCCGGGTAGATCTCGGGCTGTTGCGGAAGGTTGCCCGCCCGATCATGGACCGGTAGCGGCTCGAAAAGCTGCCGCATGGCGGCCTGCGCGGTTGTCTGCGAGTAAAGGTTGCACATCCGCTTCGTCTCCGTTCGGCTTTTGCGCACCACACGCCACGCCGCGCGTGCCCGATCAGGCCCCGGGTCGCTCGGGGGCGGCCTGGGCGGGTTTTCCCGTGCCATGTTCCGACAGCCGACGCGTGGTTTCGGCGAGTTTGCGGCGAAGATCGACCGTGATGCTGCCCTCCAGCGCGGCGGCGATATCGTCGTTCTTGAGCAGGAAGGCGCGCAGGGCCGCGCAATCGACCTGAAACAGGCGCGAGGGTTCGGCCACCACCACCGAGGCCGTCGCGGGGGCACCGGTCGCATAGGTCAACTCGCCCACCAGCGCCCCGTCACGCAACAGCGCGACGGTCTGGCTGCCGCGTTCGATGCGGCAATGGCCGGTGATCAGAAGCGTCAGATCCTTGAGCGGCCGGCCTTCTTCCGCGATCCGCAGTTCCGGCGCGGCATCAAGGAACCGCCCAAGCCGCAACAGGCGCTTGACGCGGTCCTTCTTCAGGCCGGGGGTCAGCGTGTTTGCCACCTGTTGCTCTTCGGGGGACAGGTTGACATAGCGCGCCACGAACCAGATCCGGGTGATGCCGATCAGGCTGATCGTGACCCAGGCGGTTTCGATGAAGGCGGAGAACGGATTGTAGTTCTGCGACAGGCTGACAAGGATCGACCCGGACGCGATCAGGTTCAGTACCGGAAAAAGATAGCCGTCGCCCCGGATCAGCCCGAGTTGCAGGCAGAGATAGGCCCCGATGTAGAACACGACGCCGACGATGCCGATTGCGCCGATCACCTCGGTACCGAGCACGCCCAGGATGATCCCGGAAAGTCCGCCCGCCGCGGGGTCCATCACGCCACACCCCGGGCCAATCGGCTCAACCTGGCATTTCCGAATGTTTCCTTGCGCTCCATCACCGCAATCCCGCCCTGCTACGCCTCGGCCTCGGCCGGCGCGAGCATCTGACCTGCCATGGCGGGCGATCCGAGCAGATCGGCCAGCGTCAGGGACTCGATGATCACGAGATAGGACCAGAACACCTCGGCAAAGACCTTGCGGATGCGGCAGGTTGCCTCGTCCGCGCAATCCTCGCAGCGCTGATAGGCGTGGCGGGACAGGCAGGCGAGCGGCGCAATCGGTCCGTCAATCATCCGAAGCAATTCCCCGATCGGGATCTTGGCGGGGGCCTTGACCATCCGGTAGCCGCCCTTGCGCCCCCGGATCGAGGAGATGTAGCCTGCGTTGCGCAGTTCCAGCAGGATGTGTTCGAGATAGCGCTTGGGCGTTTCCGCGCGCCGCGCGATCTCTTCGATGCGCAGCGCATCGTCGTTGCCGTCACGCTCGTCGGCGAGAACCAGCAGCGCCTTCAACGCATATTTCATCTTCTGCGTGATCATGCCCTTGGGTAAAGGAAGGCAGATTTTTTCTCAATCCAAATCCATGGCCGCGCTTCGCGCGATCTGCCGCCCCCGCGATGAAATAAGGGGCGACCGAACCCGGCCGCCCCGAAACCCGTCACAAACACATTTTCTTCAAAAGGCTTTTACATAGGCTATGACAAGAAGGATGAAGGCCACGTCGACGACGGGCAGGGCGGCGATGAAATTGCAGACGGAACGTTCGATCAGGGTAAGCATTTCAGAGGTCGCGCGGCTTGCGTTGCCGGCCGAAAAGGTGGACCGGAGGCCTGCACGGTCGAAGAAACGGGGCTTTGGAAACAAATTGCTCATTTTCCCCCGATTGTTCACGATTTATCTCTTTCTATCAACGTCTTATAGGCATGGATACCCCGTGCGCAGCCTTCCGTAAACCTGTCCGAAAAGACAGGTCTGGCCACAAGGCGGATCGGTTTTCGCCACAATCCTGACGACTTTCATCCGCTGACCCTCGCGCGGCCCGGGCGGGGAACCACCCTCTTTCCATCGGGTTGCCGATCGTCGCGGGCAGAGCACATGCCGGGTCGGGGGGCTGGCGCAGCCATGTCCGCCGGGCTGCCTACGCTCGACGACCAGCAAGTCCTGGCCGCTATTGGCGGCCTGTATAACCCCTCCACCCCATTTGTCAGATGATCGAAGACATGGCCTTCCTCGCGCAGTCCGTCTGCGATGCAGGGTCCGTCATGCGAGCATCTTCATGGCAAACGACGCTTCGTCACCCTGTGCCCCATGCGCATGATTTGCGCCCCGGGGCCGGCTTGCCTTGCCAGAACGAGGGGGCGCCCACTGCGAAGGCGCGGCTTCGGCGCCCGCTGACGGATGCAGCCCACGCCAGCCTGACGGCCGGCTTGCATCTTTGCAGTGTTTCGCGTGCCGGCCGCGATGCCGGAGCGCCGGACGCAGAGAAGGTCGATCCCGCGCTTGTGGCCCTTTCTGCCGCTCTGGCCGCGCCGCTGGAAGCGGGTGGCGGTGCCGGTCCGATCACGACAATGGGCGGGGTCGCCGCGCCCGATGCCAATGGCCATACGCCGCCGTGCGAGGGGATGCTCGGCGATCCCTGCGGGCGGCCGGGCCGATGCGCGACGCGCCCTCGCCTGGAACGGACCCCTCGGGCGTTCCGCCGCATCCTTTCCGCCAGCCCCGCCAGGGCCGGATGCACCCGGTGGTCGGGCGTGCGGGGCACCGATCCTCAGGCCGCAGGCCCCGTCCGGTTGCGTCTGTCCACCCGTGCCCGCAACGGCAGCAATGCCAGCACCGTCAAGAGCGCGAACGCGGCGCCCGCGAGAAATGTCCATTGGTAGCCGAAGGCATCCCACAATGCCCCCGCCACCGCGCTTGCCAAAAGCAGCGCGACCCCGGTCACCAGGTTGAACATCCCAAAGGCCGTGCCGCGCAATTCCGAAGGCGTGAAGTCGGCCACGAGGGCTGCAAGCAAGCCTTGGGTCAACCCCATGTGCAATCCCCAGAGCGCGACCCCTGCAAGGATACCCGCGATCCCCGGTGCGAGGGCAAGCACCAGGTCCGCCACGACAAGCAGCATCAGGCCGAGGATCAGGACCGAGACGCGGTTCATCCGATCAGACAATGCGCCCGCCGGATAGGCCGAAAGCGCATAGGCCAGGTTCATGACCACCAGAACCAGCGGCACCAGCATCAGTGACAGGCCCGCCGACTGCGCGCGCAGGATCAGGAACGCCTCGCTGAACCGGGCGAGGGTGAACACCGCGCCCACCCCCACGACCCACCAGTAGTCGCCGCCGAGCCGAGCCAGTTCGCGCCGGCTCAACGGGCTGCGGACGGATATCGGGCCCGCCGGACGTTCCGGTTCCCGCACCGCGAAGACGATCAGCGCGACGGCGAGCACCGCCGGAATGACGGCGATCCAGAAGACTGCGGAAAAATCATCGGAAAAAAGCCACATCAGCCCGATCGCCAGCAAAGGCCCGATAAAGGCGCCTGCGGTGTCGAGGGACTGGCGCAACCCGAAACTCGCGCCAAGCAGGTCGGGCGGGCTGATCTCGGAAATGAGCGCGTCTCGCGGAGCCCCACGGATCCCCTTGCCGACCCGGTCGACAAACCGCGCCGCGACGAGCCAGCCGAGCGTCGAGGCCAGCGGAAAGACAGGCTTTGTCAGTGCCGCCAGACCATAGCCGATCGTCACGAGTTCCTTGCGCCGCCCCAGACGGTCACTGAGGGCGCCCGAAAAGACCTTGGTGATCGCCGCCGTTGCCTCGGCGACCCCCTCGATCAGACCCACCGCAAGCGCCGATGCGCCGAGACCCACGACCAGATAGACCGGCAGCAGGGCGTGGATCATCTCGGACGAGACATCCATCAGCAGCGAGACGAAACCGAGCGCCCATATCCCCGCAGGAATGCGGCGCCAGACGCGGGGCGATATCGGGGCCTTGCCTTGAACGTTCATCCCGACCTGCCGGATCTGGCGGTGCAAGCCGCACCTCGCACCCCTTGCTGATCCTTCGTGGCGGAGTTTGCAAATCCGATTTCATCCGTGTCGGGCGTTGCGCGGCAATTCCCAGGAAATCCGGACGTTGCGGCAAGCACATGCGGCAACCGGGGCGGGCGATGGGCCCGCGCGCTTGCCGGTCCGGCCCCGGCATGGGGCAAGCGTTCAGGCCGGGTAGGCGTGTTTTCCGATCAATGCCCAGACCCGGCGGTTCAACTGGGAAAGCCCCTCGATCGAGCGCTCGATATCGGCGAGGGCCGCGCGATCAAGGTCGTTGGACTGGCCGAGCTTGATCGCGTCCTTCCGGTCTGCAACCCTCATCAGGATCGTCCGCGGCGTTCCGCCCTGGGGATCGAACGCGTAGATGCAATGATTGTACCGGTTGCGCAGGGCGGCCAGCTGCCCCAGTTCGCGCGTCACACCCAGCATGTCATCGCGCTCGGCCGGATCGCGCCCGTCCATCTTGGCCAGACGTTCCACCAGATCGATCCGGTCGCGCGTGGTGTTCAACGTCAGGAAGATCAAGAGCGCGGCATCCTTTCCGGTCCCGGCCAGTCCGGCGATCAGATGGACAAGCAGGCTTTCGGTATTCGTCCAGACGTAGTTCAGCTTGCCGATCAGAAGCAGGACATCGTCGAACGCGATGGCGGCTGCCTCAGCCATTCTGGTGCGCCCCGAAATGGCGGGACAGATACCAACTGGCTGCGGCCGTCCGGTTGTGGACGCCGATCTTTCGGATGATGTGATGCAGGTGCAACTTGATCGTATGTTCCGAAAGACCGAGCTCATAGGCGATGGTCTTGTTTCCCTGACCTTCCGATACCAGCGACAGAACCTCTTTCTCGCGCGCGGTCAGGGCATTGATCCCGCACTTTTCCTGCTCTACGGCACCGGCCCTGTGCTGGGGGCGGTCGTCGCCCGGTTCGGGCGCGTTCGCAAGAAGATCGCCCGGGACAAACACATTTCCGGTCAGCGCCAGTCGGAAAAGGGGTGTCCAGACGTCGATCGGGACGTTCATCGGGATCAGTTGCAGGTCGTTCGCCTGCTCGCGTTCTTGCCGCTGTGCAAGGATCCGGTGGCCAAGCGCAGTGTCGCGATAGGCCAGAACGAGGGGCACGCCGCCAATCGCCGCGCGGCAGGCGTCGATCGTCTGGCGATCGGCCTCGGCGGCATCGAGGAACACGCCCCGCAGATCCCGGGTCGCGGCGAGGCCGGAAAGATCGGCCTCCGCGAGCGATGGCATCCGCACAATTCGCATGTTTCCGGATTCTTCCGCTGCGACCCGCAATATCCAGTCGGAGAAGAGCAGCGGACTGCCGCAGAAGACGATCGTGCCGGGGTTTGTTTTCGCCGCCGTTTCGGTCAGCAGGTCGGAAGACAGAGCCTTGTACGCACGCATTGGGACACCTCACCCTCATCCCGGAAATGAACGCCACGAAATAAAATTGCCGAATGCCTCAGAAGTTTAACACATAAGAAACTCTTTGGAACCCGCCAAGGTGCGAACCGGACCTAGCCAAAGGATTAGGGCCGGGTCGGGACGGCAATGGGCGGTGCTGCATAATCCATTGAATAAAATGACTTTGTTGATCGGTTCGCGTGTTTGCCCGACATGGCCCCAGGACGTGCCGCGCAGGGCGAGGATGGCCGCGATACTGGCCAGTTGATCTGGTTCACTGCATCGATTGGCAGGTCGGCAACAAGCCGGCCGGCGGCGGTGTCGCCATCGTTTCCTTGAAAAATGTTCCTGATCAGTGGCTTGGCTGATTTGTACAGGGTGTTAACCCTTCGTGCAGCTAGTCATGCGCCGTCTCTGATGGGACCGTTGGTCGTTGCCTGCCAAAGGTAGCGCTTTAGAAACATTCACTTTTTCCGGCGGCCTGATAGCCGCGAGGCGTCATGCCAGAACCGCGCTTCGGTTCGTTTCGGGTCAATGCATGTCAGCCGGGATTGCAGAGGAAAGGAAGGTGCCGCGCGCAAGCAAGACATGACCATCGTGTCCGGTCCGCGCCGGCTCTGTTGATGGCGTGGGTGCCCCCTCCTGACGGCATCGTAATGTGCCAATGTGATGAGTGTTGAAGCCATCAAAGAAGGAGAGGACATCCATGTCGGAAGTTACGATCATCGGCATTGACCTCGCATAGCGCGTTTTCCAGTTGCATGGTGCGCGCGCCGACGGGTCGGTTGTGTTTCGCAAGAAGCTTTCTCGAGGGCAGGTGCTCGTGTTCTTTGCCCAGCAACCTAACTGCGTTGTTGCCATGGAGGTTGCGCCACAGCACATGGCTGAGGACGCGAACTCGAGAAGCTTGGCCATTCTGTGCGCTTGATCCCGCCGGTCGATGTGAAGCCGTTCGTAAAGCGCCAGAAAAACGATGCAGCGGATGCTGAGGCCATCGTCGAAGCGGCATCACCCACGTCGCTTGTGGTGAACTCAGCGGCCCGGATCTTCAGGGATTTCTCGTCAATCCCGATGTGGATCTTGCGCCAGACCCTGCGTTTGGCGCCACCATGCTTACGGGCGTTCCACTCCCCTTCGCCTTCGACCTTGATGCCAGTGCTGTCAACCAACAGGTGCAGCGGGCCGTCCGAACCGCGGTAGGGGATGTCGACCTTCAAGGTCTTCTGGCGGCGCGACAGCGTGCTGAAGTCGGGCACAGCCCAGTCCGGCCCGGTTAGGCGCAGCAGGCTCTCGACGAACCCGGTCGTCTGGCGGAGTGCCATGCCGAACAGCACCTTCATCGTCAGACAGGTCTGGATGGCGGCGTCGCTGTAGTCGGGCTGCCGCCCGCGCTTGCCGGTTGGCGCGGCTTCCCAGGTCATGGCGGGATCGAACCAGATCGTCAGCGAGCCGCGGCGCTTGAGCGCCTTGTTATAACTCCGGCCAGTTCCTGGTCTTGTAGGTCGTGGGTGTGGGTCTGCTCATGCACCCCAGCTACCACGCTGGATTCACGAGATGAATCCCTCATGCGATTTGTGCAACATGTGTAACCGCCCCGTGCGCAAGAGGGATCTTCGGAGCTGCTTTTGGCGCGTCATCGGGTGCTGACATGTGTCCGGCCTCTGATGCGGCCATCGTCATGCCGCAGGCCCGTATGGTGTTCGAAGGTCGGGTCCAGATCAAAGCCGCGTGCTCGAAGGCACTCTGTTGCACACTGGTTTTCCCGATCCCGTCTCACGACTGTTGCGCCAAACTGCTTCTTGCCCTCTTTCGCTCCGACGTCCTCGCGACCGACGGTGGCTTATGCCGCCGCGACCGGAGACTTGTAGCCGCCGCCCTTGGCCATTAAGGCCCAGACGATCCGCGCCATCTTGTTGGCCAGCGCCACCCGCACCAGCATCGGTGGCTTGCGCGTCAGCATCGCACCCAGCCAGGTGCCCGGCCGGGCTGCGGCATGGACGTGCCGCTTGATGATGACGCTGTTCGCCCCGATGATCAGCAGTCGTCGCAGCGACCGCTCGCCCATCTTCGTCGTGGCCCCGAGCCGCTGTTTGCCGCCAGTTGAATGTTGCCGGGGCGTAAGGCCGAGCCAAGCCGCAAAATCGCGCGCCTTGCGGAATGTCTCGGGTGGCGGGGCCAGGACCGCGATGGCCGTGGCGATCAGGGGGCCGATGCCCGGCACCGTCATCAGCCGCCGGGCCACCTCGTTCTCCTTCGCCCGGCGAGCAACCTCGGCATCGAGCTTGCCGATCTCCACCTCCAAATGTGCGAGTGCCACGATCAGCACCTTCAACGTGGCGATGGCATCTGCGGGAAGGCCGCTATTCGGATCCTCGACAATGGCGATCAGCCGCGCGGCGTTTGACGCCCCCTGCGGCACGATCTGCCCGAACTCGGTCAGGTGGCCGCGCAGGGCGTTGATCGCCTGCGTCCGCTGCCGGATCAGAAGCTCGCGAATGCGGAAGACCATCGCAGCTCCTTGGGTCTCTTCACTCCTTACGGGCACGAAACGCATCGTCGGGCGCTGTGCGGCTTCGCAGATCGCCTCGGCATCCGCCGCGTCGTTTTTCTGCCGCTTCACGAAGGGCTTCACGTAGGCGGGCGGGATGAGCCGCACCTCATGGCCCAGCTTCCCGATCTCGCGGCCCCAGAAATGGGCTCCGCCGCAGGCCTCCATTGCGACGACGCAGCGTGGCAGCTGGCTGAAGAACGCAAGCACCTGATCACGCCGCAGCTTCTTGCGAAGCACCGCTCGCCCCGAGGCGCTGGACGCGTGAACCTGAAACACATTCTTCGCCAGGTCGAGCCCGACCGTGGTAATCTCCGACATGACCGTCCTCCTTTGTGGATCCTCGCAGACCCACCTTGGCACATCGATGCCGTCGGGCGGCAGTCACATCATCAGAGCCGGCGCGCGGCCTGGTTCTGGCAGGCGGGCGTAGCTGCGCTCAATCGATCAACCCGCACGGGAGTCACGGACCTGCGCTTTTCGGTAGATGGACACGAAATCGATGGTATCGAGCATCAAGGGTTGGAAGCCCCCGTCTTGGGTGACCTGAACAACAATTCGGCGCAGGAATGGGAAGGTCATGCGCGGGCACTCGACGTGAAGGTAAGTGTCAAGCTGATCTTCGTCCATGCCCGTGACCTCGAAAAGTCCAGCGTACTCGATATCGAGCAGGAACGTTGCGTCGCCTGACGACTCCAACTTGCTGGCAACACGGACCTTGGTGATTACCTCGTACTGGTTGTTATCACCATGGCTGTGAGACTGGACGCTGGCCTGAACCGAGACCCGCTGCTGACCAAGTGCGGCAAGCCCCTTCTGCGCGACAAGGTTTTCGAACGAGATATCGCGAATATACTGGCCCAAGGCTCGTCTGGTGAGGGCCGACGCCCCTCCCGCCGCAACGTTCTGCTGCGGGCTCAATTCTGCCATCGCAACCCTCCAATGCTGACAAATACCGAGTTTACGTAAGGTCGCTTGGTATCGCTCCGTGGGCAACTTAACAACGGCGGACTCGCGAAGACGTCCATTTTTTTCATGTATAGTGACAGGAAATGTCGTGAGAATCACAACAAATATGACAAATCTCGGCATTGTTTCGGCTAGTTGCGCCGCTCGCTCGGGAACCATAAGAATACTTCTTGCTTACGTTCCCGCGGACACCTTAGATATTGAATATGGGTACATTTCGGTGCGATGAGTTCGGATAAGGGCAGTCCAATGGCTGGCAGCACGAGTGCAATTGGTCGGACCGAACTCCGCGCCGCCTTAAACGAAAGCATTGGCCTGATCGCAGCGGTGGCCTTCCTCAGCATGTTCGTAAATCTGCTGATGCTCACCGGCCCACTATATATGCTCAACGTCTACGACCGGGTGCTGGGTTCCCGCGCCGTCGAGACCCTTGTGGCACTATCCCTGATCGTCGTCTTCCTCTACGGCATAATGGGCCTTCTGGACCTTGTGCGGGGGCGGATTATGTCCCGGGTCGGAGCTAGGTTCCAAGCGAGGCTCGACAGGAGGGTCTTTTCCGCCACGCTGCCGGCATCGGGCCTGCCGCGTGTGGAGAAACTGGCTGCGAGCGGCAGTCGAGACCTCGAGTCGGTTCAGCGACTCCTGACGTCACCTGCGCTGATGTCACTTTTTGACCTGCCCTTCACACCTCTGTTCTTGTTCGTTATATTCGTGTTTCATCCGTGGATGGGTATTCTGGCCACGGCCGGAGGCGGTATCCTCATCGCCTTCGCGATCCTGAACCAGCGCGCCTCCCGTAAGCCGCTCGAGGAACTCAACGCAGCGACCCAGAAGGCGGAGGTCGTGGGTTTGCAGATTCGCAGCGAATCCGACATGGTCCACGCCCTCGGGATGAGGGACGCGGCCTTTTCACGGTGGCAACAGGCGCGTTCACGTGCGCTGAGTGCTTCCGTCGGGACTGCCGATACCGGCGGAGGCTGGAGTGCCGCGATCCGGACCTTCCGGCTGTTCCTGCAATCGGCAATGCTGGGGTTGGGCGCGCTTCTGGTGCTGCGGGGCGTGATGACTGCTGGCTCTATGATCGCAGCCTCGATCCTTCTCGGCCGCGCGCTCTCGCCCATCGAAACGATCGTGACGCAGTCCACGCTGTTCCAGCGGGCGCGAGAAGGGTGGGAAAACCTCTCCACACTCCTGAGCGAAATTCCCGTCGAATTCCTCTGCGGCGTACCGCGCTGCCGAGGCCCAAGGCGCATCTTGAGGTCGAACAGCTCACCGTCATCCCACCCGGCGAAAGCACGGCTGCCCTCCGGATGGTCAGCTTTCAGGTGCAACCGGGGCAGGCGGTGGGCGTGGTCGGGAACTCGGGCGCGGGCAAGTCAACTCTCGCGCGGGCGATAACGGGTCTCTGCACACCGGCGGCGGGCAAGGTCCGATTGGGAGGTGCCGCGCTCCACCAGTACGATCCGGACGTTCTCGGTAAGTACATCGGGTATCTACCTCAGCGCGTCACTCTGTTCGACGGGACCATCAAGGAGAACATCGCACGGCTTTCGTCGACACCGGACGATGCTGCTGTGGTCAAGGCCGCCCAGCGCGCCGGAGCCCACAAGATGATACTGCTGTTACCCGAGGGATACGACACCCGCGTCACTGCGGCAGGAGGGCGGCTGTCGGGCGGTCAAATCCAGCGTATCGGACTCGCTCGAGCGATGTACGGAGATCCCGTTCTCATCGTCCTGGACGAACCGAACTCGAACCTCGACAACGACGGTTCCATCGCACTCAACGCGGCGATCCGTGCAATGAAGAAGGAGGAGCGGTGTGTCCTTATCCCATGGCGCATCGTCCTGCCGCGATCCAGGAATGCGATTTGGTTCTCCAGATCGACAACGGGATGCGCCGTGCATTCGGGCCCAAGGACGAGGTGCTACGCGAGATTTTGACAAATCATGAGGATGTGCTCAAGTCGAGCGGCGCCGGAGGCGTGACATGAGCAAGGGCGAACGCAGCGACGACTGGCCGGCTTGGGGACTTCTAGTCGTCGGGTTCATGGGCGTTTCCATTCTCATCGGCGGCTTCGGTGTATGGGCGGCAATGAGCGAGATTGGCGGCGCGATTGTCGCCCAGGGCCGGATCGAGGTGGAACGGAACCGTCAGGTCATTCAGCATCCCGATGGCGGTGTCGTGCAAGAAATCCTCGTGCGCGAGGGACAGTCCGTGAGCGCCGGCGATATTCTCGTCCGTCTAGATGCCGCTGATTTGGTATCGGAGCTTGCTGTTGTCGAAGGACAACTCTTCGAAGTGCTGGCACGGCGCGGCCGCCTCGATGCGGAGCGCGACGGGGTCGAGACGCTGGTCTTCGACCCTTTACTTGTAAAGTCGAAGAACCCAGTTGTAGCCGAGCTCATGGAAGGCCAGCAGCGTCTTTTCGAGGCGCGGCTCGCATCCGCCCGATCCGAAATTGAGCAGCTAACCAGAGAAGAACAGCTCGCCGACGAGATCGACGGGATCATGGCGCAGAAGGAAGCCGCAAGCATCCAGCTTGGCTTCATCGCCCAGGAACTGACGAACCAGCAGTCCCTGCTCGACCTCGGACTGACGCCTGCGTCGAGAGTTCTCGCGTTGAACCGCGAGATGGCGAGTTTGACCGGTCAGTCAGGGCAGCTTGCTGCGATGAGCGCGTCTTCCGAGAACCGGATCACCGAGCTCGACATCGCCATCCTGCGGATCGAGACAGATCGCCGGGAGCAAGCGATCACCACGCTCCGGGATCTCCAGTTCAACGAGATAGAGCTGGCCCGAGCGGCGCCGGCAGATCCTGAACCAGCTCGATCGGCTGGACATCCGCGCGCCTGTCTCGGGTATAGTCTACGATCTCAAGGTGTTCGGTGAGCGGGCCGTCATCCGAGCTGCTGACCCGGTACTCTTCATCGTTCCGCAGGA
The DNA here is from genome assembly GCA_963700485.1 of uncultured Alphaproteobacteria bacterium. Classification (GTDB taxonomy): domain Bacteria; phylum Pseudomonadota; class Alphaproteobacteria; order Rhodobacterales; family Rhodobacteraceae; genus Aliitabrizicola. Next base: position 590 of record CAVOXQ010000012.1, on the reverse strand, counting down.
TCGGCCGCTCGTCATTTCGGCACAGGTGAGGCCGCAGGACATTGACGAGGTTCGGCTGGGGCAGGAAGTCCGGGGTCCGCCTCTCGGCATTCAACCTGCGGACCACGCCGGAATTGCTCGGGCGCGTCGAGCAGGTGTCGGCGGATGCCTTCACGGACGAGGCATCCCTCGTGTCCTACTACCGCGCGCAGGTGGCACTTCTCGATGGCGAAACCGGACCGTCTGCCGAAAGGGCAGACGCTGATACCTGGGTACGCCAGTCGAAGTATTCTTCAATACTTCCGAGCGAACTCCGATGGAGTATCTGATCAAACCGATAACCGAGTTCTTTTCAAAAAGCTTCCGGGAAAGCTGACGCCTAGTGTTGCATGGGCAGTGCGGCCGCCTGTCAATGATAGCCTGATAACACAATATTTCATTTGCTACATTTCGTAACGGTATCCTGTTGGAGCGCAATTAGACAGTCCGCATCGCCGGAGCGGCATAGCACTACTGAATGGAGAACAGAGACGGCGAGCGCACTATGACTTTGGTCCCTGACCGCGCTGAGTCCGCGCGCGACAGGCGCACGATTGGGCCAAAGCCACTTG
>CAVOXQ010000011.1:0-132486 GCA_963700485.1 uncultured Alphaproteobacteria bacterium | reverse complement strand
CCCGGCGTGCTACGGCGCCCAGGTCAACGGGGTGGACCGGCCGAAATACGGCAACGCGCTCTACGGGGCCTACGGGCAGGATTTCGTCACGGCCGATGGTCGCCGGGTGATGGTGATCGGGCTGACCGACCGGCAATGGAGAGGTCTGGTGCGGGTGCTGGGGCTGGGGGAAGAGGTGGCGGCGCTCGGCCAGCGGCTGGGCCTCGATCTGGCCGATGAGGGCAACCGGTTCCGCGCGCGCAGGGATATCACGGCGCTCTTCGCGCCCTGGTTCGAGGCACGCAGCCTGGGCGTGATCGGCGCCGCCTTCGATGCAGCCGGACTGACCTGGGCGCCCTTCCGGTCGTTTGGCGAGGCGGTGCGGTCGGACCCCGATCTGGGGCCGGACAATCCGATGGTCAGGGCTTTTGCATCGAGCCCGACCCGGCATCGGAACCTATCCGGTGCCGGGCAGCCCGGTCAACTGGGGCGCCCTGCCCCGGCTCGACCCGGTGCGCGCGCCGCGGCTTGGCGAGCACAGCGCCGAGGTTCTGGCCGATGTGCTGGGCCTGGCATCGGGCGAGATCGGCCGGTTGATGGACGGCCAAATCGTGGCCGGGATGTGAGAACGGATCGTCCCGCGCGGGGCTGAGCACCCCGGGCCCCCCGGGCGTGATGTCCTGATCCCGCACAGGGTTGGCGGACCGGGGCGCGCGTTCTCTCCGGTCCGCGCGGCCTGGCGCGGACCGAAAGGGCGATCAGAGATCGCGGAAGCATTTCCTGGCGGGCAGTCCAGCGCACGACGAGGTGGTGGCCCGTGTCGGTTTCCGTTTCGGACAACACGACGCCCTCCCCGTGGAGCCAGGCGCGCTTCCGCCCCTCGCCGAAGCCCAGCACCAGCTCGCGCTCCGCCTTCTCCTCCTCGAGCGCGGCCGACACCCGGTCGAGAAGCGCCGGGAGCCCGTCGCCGGTGAGCGCGGATATGGCGACGACCGTATCCTTGCGCGCGGCCTCGGTCTCGACCGCCGCCCGCGCGTCGGGGGCGAGGAGGTCGATCTTGTTCCAGACCTCGAAGAGCGGCACGTCCTTCGTCACGCCGAGGTCGGCGAGGATCGCCTCGACATCGGCGGCCTGGGCCTCGGTCTCGGCATGGGAGATGTCGCGGACATGCAGGATCAGGTCGGCCGCCAGCACCTCCTCCAGCGTGGCGCGGAAGGCGGCGACAAGCTGCGGTCGGCAGGTCCGAGATGAAGCCCACGGTGTCGGACAGGATCACCTTGCGCCCCGACGGCAGGTCGACGCCGCGCATCGTCGGGATCGAGCGTGGCGAACAGCATGTCCTTGGCCAGCACCTCGGCCCCGGTCAGCCGGTTGAACAGGGTGGACTTGCCGGCGTTGGTGTAGCCGACGAGCGCCACCACCGGGAACGGCACCTTGCGCGCGCGCGGCCCGGTGGAGTTCGCGCGTCTTCACGACCTTCGCCAGCTGGCGCTTCAGCCGCATGATCTGCCTCGTCGATGGCGCGGCGGTCGGCCTCGATCTGGGTCTCGCCGGGGCCGCCCACGAAGCCGAGGCCGCCGCGCTGCCGCTCGAGGTGCGTCCAGGCGCGCACGAGCCGGGTGCGCTGGTAGCTGAGCGCGGCCAGTTCCACCTGCAGCACGCCTTCCCGCGTCCGGGCGCGGTCGGCGAAGATCTCGAGGATCAGCCCGGTTCGGTCGAGAAGCTTGACGCCCCATTCCTTCTCGAGATTGCGCTGCTGGACCGGGCGTCACCGGCCCGTCGACCAGGACGAGGCCCACCTCCTCGGCCTCGATCCGCGCCTTGAGTTCCGCAATCTTGCCCGATCCGAAGAGAAGCCCGGCCCTGCGGCTTGGCGCAGGCGCACGACCTCGCCGCCCACCACCTCGAGGTCGGGCAGCGCATGCGGCCAGCGCCACCGCTTCGTCGAGCGCCGCGCCCGGGTCGCGGCGGTCCAGAGTCGGACTGAAGCTCGGGATGCAGGACGTAGGCGCGCATGCGCGCGCCCTGACGCTCCGTGTTCCACGTCAGTCGTCGCCCTCGTAGAGGTTGATCGGCTGGGCCGGCATGATGGTGGAGATCGCGTGCTTGTAGACGAGCTGCGACTGGCCGTCCCGGCGCAGAAGCACGCAGAAATTGTCGAACCAGGTGATGACGCCCTGAAGCTTCACGCCGTTGATCAGGAAAATGGTGACAGGAACCTTCGTCTTCCGGACGTGGTTCAGAAAGGCGTCCTGCAGGTTCTGTTTGTCGGAAGCCATTCGTCTTATCGCCTTCTTTCTTGCTTGGCGCTGCCGTTATGCGCACGGCACATGCGCCGTCAGTATGTGACGGGTGGACGCGAGATTCCACCCCAAAAAACAGGCCGTTACGCAGATTTCCTTGCCGCGTGCTCTCAGCTCCGCCAGAAATCGGGGTTGAGAAGCGCGATGAGCGCCAGCGTTTCAAGGCGTCCGATGATCATCGCCGCCGCGAAGACGAGCTTTGCCGCATCGCCGAGCAGATCGAGCCTGAGCGGCGTGTCGCCCGCGACACCGACCAGCGGCCCGGTCGTCGACAGCGCCGCGATCGTCAGGACGAGCGCGTTCTCGAAGCTCAGCCCCGCCAGCGCGAAGGCCGCCATCACCAGCGCGATCGAGAAGCGCGAAGAGCATGAAGAAGATCCAGGCGAGCGGCGCGCCCTGCCGGCGGAGCTGCCGCGCCACGGGGCCGGCGCCGCCGATCGAGGACGGATGGACCAGCCGGTCCATCTCGCGCTTGCCGTGCGATGAAGAGCGCGTAGACCCGCAGGAGCTTCACGCCCGCCCGCCGTCGTCGCCGACCCCGCCCCCGAAGACGGCCAGTCCCATCAGGATGAGCCCCGGCGCCTCGAGACCCGACCAGGTGCGCGCGACGTCCCAGTCCGTGCTGACGAACCCGGTCGTGGTCAGAAACGACACCACCGTGAAGAGCCGCGCCCCAGAACGCCTCGCAGCCCCCGTCAGCGACCTCGCGTTCGCCGTCACGCTCGAAGGCGCCGAACCAGTGTCGCAGGAACAGGAGCGCCGGCGACCGAGCCGATGAGCACGGCCGCCATGCGCAGTTCGGGATCCCGCGAGATCGACCGCCAGCCGTCCGGCGCGCTCGTCCCGGACATAGGTCGACGCGGGACAGCGCGAAGACGAGGAAGAGAAGGATCAGCACCTCGCCGCCCGCCCCCGAGCCCGCTCCATCGAGGCCGCCGACCGGAGAGATGCCGCTCGTCGCCAGCGTCGACATCGCATGGCAGAGCGCCACGAGCGGCGCGTCGCCCGCCACGACGAGCGCGACCCAGAGCACCACGGTCAGGCCCAGCGTAGATCGGCAGGAGCTGCGCCGAGAACCGGCGCAGCCGCTCCGCCGGCGTCCGCCACGCGCGTGATCTGGGTGACCGGCCGCCGCGCCCTGCCCGATCCCGCCCGGGGAACGGACCTCGAACCCGCCGAGGTTGAGCGGCGCAAGCACCGCCGACCGCCGTCACCCAGACGAAGAACCCGCCCATCCAGCCCACCTGCGCGCGCCAGAGGTGGACCGAGGGCGGCGAGCCGCTCGGGCGCGAAGAGGCTGGCGCCCGTGGTGGTGAGGCTCGACACCATCTCGAAGTAGGCGTTGAGGAAGCTCGTGTTGCGCGACGGCCTCGTAGAACGGCACGGCGAGCATCAGCGGCAGCACCGTGATAGGTCGCGACCAGCGCCAGCAGGTGGCTGCGCGCCGCGCTGCCGGATCCGGCGGTTCGACGTGGCGACCGCGATGAAGCCGCACAGGACGAGGAACAAGAAGCCCGGAATAGAAGAAGGCCCGCGCGACGCGGTGGTCGCGAGATCACGAGCGCATGGGTCGCAGGCAGCAACATCGCCAGCCGCGCCGATCCCCATCAGGATGACGATGAACGGCAGGTCGAGAAGGCGCCGCGCCATCAGAAGAAGTCGATGGAGACCTGCAACAGGCGCTCGACCTCGGGCACGTCGGCGGCCATCGCGAAGAGCACGATGACGTCGCCTTCCTCGATCTTCGTCATCGCCGTCCGGCTTGACGATCTTGCCCGTCGACTTCCGCACCGCCCCCACGAGCACGCCTTCGGGGAAATCGATGTCGCGGATCAGCTGGCCCGGCGATGGGCGAGGTCGACAGCACCTGCGCCTCGATCACCTCGGCCTCGGCGTCGCCGATGGAATAGACGCCCCGCACCCGCCCGTGGCGGATGTGGCGCAGGATCGAGGACACGGTGGTCGCGCGCGGGTTGATGTAGGCGTCGATGTCCGAGCGGCTCCATCAGCGGCACCAGCGTCGGGTCGTTGATCAGGCAGATCGCCATGCGCGCAGCCCACCTGCTTGGCCCGCACGGCGGCGAGGAGGTTGGTCTTGTCGTCGTCGGTGACGGCGAGCACGGCGTCCGCGCGGTCGACCCCTGCCTCGTTCAGAAGCTCCATCGTCAGGCCGTCGCCGTGCAGCACGATCGTGCGCTCGAGCGCATCGGCCGCGAGTTCGGCGCAGGTGCGGTTGCTTCTCGATGATCTTGGCGCGCACCCGTTCGGTCCGCGCCTCGAGCGCGCGCGGCGACCGCGAGGCCGACGTTGCCGCCGCCGATGATGACCACGCGCTCCTGCTTGCTTCGCGGTCTTGCCGAAGATCTCGATGGTGCGGTTCACGTCCTCGACATGGGCGAACACATAGATCTGGTCATCGCGCGAAGAGCTGGTCGCCCGGCTCGGGCGCGAAGAGGCGGCCCTCGCGCCGGACGCCCGACGACGATGGCGCGCAGCGTCGAGAAGAGGTCGGTCAGCTGCCGCAGCGGCGTGTTGAGCACCGGGCAGTCCTCGTCGAGCGCGATGCCCAGAAGCTGCACCTGCCCGTCGAGGAAGCTCTCGCGTGTCGAAGGCGGCGGGCGCGGCGAGACGTCTGCAGCGCGGCCTCGGCCACCTCGCGCTCGGGGCTGATGACCACGTCGATCGGCATGTGGTCGCGCCGGTAGAGATCGGAATAGATCGCGTCGAGGTAGGACTGCGCGCGCAGCCGCGCGATCTTGCGCGGCACGCCGAAGACCGAATGGGCCACCTGGCAGGTGACCATGTTCACCTCGTCGGAATGGGTGGCCGCGATGATCATGTCGGCGTCGCGCGCGCCGGCCCGTCTCGAGGACGTCGGGATAGCTGGCGAAGCCCGCGATGCCCTGGACGTCCAGCGTGTCGGTCGCGCGGCGGACGAGATCGGCGTTGTTGTCGACGACGGTCACGTCGTTGCTGTTCGCCCGAAAGATGGCGCGCGATCTGCCAGCCGACCTGGCCCGCACCGCAGATGATCACCTTCATGACGTCTCCGTCCGACCGCGCGCCCCGATGTAGGGAGGCGTGGCCGGGTCAACGCAGCCATCAGAAGACGCGCCTGCGGCGCGACGTCCTGTCACCTGCGGCCCGTCCGGTCCGGCTCGGCGCTCCGGCGATCGTGCGGACCTGATCCGGGTCTGGCCGCCGGTCGGCCGCAGGCGAGCCTCTGTCCTCGACGATGCGGCATGCACGCGGGCGCCGGACTTGGACGTCGTCACCACGCCCAGCGACTTCAGCTTGCGGTGCAGCGCCGAGCGCTCCATGCCGACGAAGGTCGCGGTCCGGCTGATGTTGCCGCCGAAGCGGTTGATCTGGGTCAGCAGATACTCGCGCTCGAACAGCTCGCGCGCCTCGCGCAGCGGAAGCGTCGCCAGCGCGCCGGACAGGACGATGCGGCCTTCGTCCTCGGCGCTTGGCATCGTCGCCCGGCAAGCTCGCGGCGCGCTCGATCGGCGCCGCGGTCGTCGCCGAGGATCAGGACGCGTTCCATCACGTTGCGCAGCTGGCGGACGTTGCCCGGGCCAGTGCATGGTCTGCAGCAGCGCCTCGGCTTCGTCGCTCAGGGTCGCGCAGCGGCAGGCCCTGCGTCGCGGTTGAACATCTCGATGAAATGGCGCGGCGAGTTCGGGGATGTCCTCGCGCCGCTCCTCGAGCGACGGCACGCGGATCGGAACGACGTTCAGGCGGTCGATAGAGTTCCTGGCGGAAGCGGCCGGCGCGCGATCTCGGCCTCGAGGTCGCGGGTTCGTCGACGAGATCGACCCGCAGATCGACGCGCACCTTGTCGGTGCCCGCCCGACACGCTGAGAACTGCTGTTCGACCAGCACCCGCAGGATCTTGGACTGGGTGCCGAGCGGCATGTCCGCCACCTCGTCGAAGTAGACGACGCCGCCATGCGCCTGTTCCAGAAGGCCGGGTTCGACGCCCGCGGTCGCGGCGGTTTCGCGGCCGAACAGCACCTCTTCCATCCGGTCGGGCTCGATCGTGGCGGATGAGACCGATGACGAAGGGGCCGCTCGGCGCGGTTCGAATTGGCGTGGATGTAGCGCGCCGCCATTTCCTTGCCCGCACCCGGCGGGCCGGTCAGCATCACCCGCCCGTTCGACTTGGTGACCTTGTCGAGCTGCGCCTTCAGCGCCTTGAATGCCGGGCTGAATTGCCGATCATGTCGGCCGCGGTCGACGTCGCGCCGGCGCAGCTCGGTGTTCTCGCGGCGCAGGCGCGAGGTTTCCATCGCGCGGCCGATCACCACCATCAGCTGGTCGATGTTGAACGGCTTCTCGATGAAGTCATAGGCGCCCTGCTTGATCGCGGCGACCGCGATCTCGATGTTGCCGTGGCCGGAGATGATGACCACCGGCACATCGGGGTTGTCACGGCTTGACCGTCTTGAGGATGTCGATCCCGTCCATCCGGCTGTCCTTCAGCCAGATGTCGAGGATCATCAGCGCCGGCGGCTCGGCGTTGATCTCGGCCATGCAGTCGTCGGAGTTGCCGGCGAGGCGGATCGAATAGCCCTCGTCCCGCAGGATGTCGCCGATCAGTTCGCGGATGTCGCGTTCGTCGTCGACGATCAGAATGTCGATCATGTCATACCTGTTCCTCCAGTGCTCGATTACCTGCGGCTCGCGCCTCGTGCCGCGCGTCTGGTCGCGCATTGCGGGGCAGCGTGATCTCCGCCATCGCGCCCGCATGGGTCTGGCCGTCGAATGGCGGGGCATCGAGCAGCGCGAGCGTGCCGCCATGTTCCTCGATGATCTTCTTGACGATCGGCAGGCCAAGGCCCGTGCCCTTCTCGCGGGTCGTCACATAGGGTTCGAACAGGCGCGTGCGGTCTTCCGGAAGCCCGATGCCGTTGTCGGCGATGCGTGATCACGGCGGTGTCCGGTTCCGTCGTCGATGCGTCACGCGGACCTGCGGGACATGGCCCTCGGGCGCACCTTTTTCCTGAAGGCTTTCAATGGCTTCTCCGGCGTTCTTGATAAGGTTTGTCAGCGCCTGCGAAATCATGGTCGCGTCCAGATCCAGCAAGCAGCGGTTCGTCGGGCAGGTCGGAGGTCGACAGCGATGCCCGGCAGGCCGCTTTCCTGCAAGGATGACCGCGTCGCGCACGAGCGCGGACCAGATCCTCGTCGCGCCGGTCGGGTTCGGGCATGCGGGCGAACTTCGAGAACTCGTCGACGATCCGGCGCAGATCGTCGGTCTGGCGGACGATGACATCGGTATACTGGTCGAGGTCGGCCGCAGCCTCGTCCCCGACAAGGCGGGCGGAACTTGCGCTTGATCCGCTCGGCCGAAAGCTGGATCGGGGTCAGCGGGTTCTTGATCTCGTGGGCGATGCGGCGGGCGACATCGCCCCAGGCCGCCATCCGCTGGGCGCTGACCAGATCGGTCACGTCGTCGAAAGCCACCACATAGCCCTCGAGCGTCGCCGGTCTCGGCGCGCCGCGAGGTCATCCGCACGAGCAGGCTTTCCAGCTTGCCGCGACGGCTGAGGCGCACCTCTTCCTGCACCGCGTTCCGTCGTTCTCGCGCAGCCGCTCGAGCAGCGGCGCAAACTCGGGGACCACGACGGCCAGCGGCGGCGCCGGGCGCGGCCGTCGGGCAGATCGAGCAGGCGCGCCGCGGAGCGGTTCACGAAAGTCGACCCGCCCGTCGGCGTCGAGCCCGATCACCCCGGCCGTGACGGTGGAGAGCACCGAGTCGAACAGGCGACGGCGCTGTTCGATCTGGCGCGTGGCCTTCCAGCAAGCGCCTCGCGCTGGCCCTTCAGCTGTCGCGTCATCTGGTTGAAGAGACGCCCGAGCATCGCGATCTCGTCGTCGCCGTCCTCCTCGGGCACCTGAACGTCCAGATCGCCGCCGCCGACGCGTTGTGCCGCCCCGGCGAGACGCCCCACCGGGCGAGACAGTCGTTCGGCGAACCACAGGCCGAGCCAGATGGCGGCGAGGATGAGGATGATGGCGAAACCGATGTAGAGCAGGCCGAACTCGAACAACAGGCGGCCACGCTCGTTCTCCAGCTGATGGTAGAGGCGGACGGTTTCCTGGGTTTCATCGAGCAGGCCCAGCAGCGAGCCGTCGACGGTGCGGCTGACTTACAGCAACCGGTCGGAAAAGGCGTCGAGCAGGACGAGCGCGCGGAATTCATCGTTCGCCCAGTCTTCGATCACGACCGTCTCGCCCGCCGTCGCGCGGGCGATCTCTTCGGGGCTGGGTTGTTCAAAGTCGAACAGATACGAATTCTCGCCCCGGGCATGGATCGCCCCGGTGCTGTCGATCACATAGGCCTCGCGCAGGCCGCGCTGGATCTGGGCCTGGGCCTGGCTGAGAAGCTGGCGCAGATCACCGTCGTCGATGAAGGCATTGGCCTGCCTCGCGAGGTTCAGATAACCGGCGAGCGCCTCGGTATCCTGCACGAGATCGCGGCGATGCTCGCCCCGATAGGCCTCGGCCGCCGTGAGCGACGAGCCCACGACGCTGCGGACGCGTTCGGAGAACCAGCCCTCGAGCCCGACGTTCACCGTCAGGACGGCGAAGATCGCCACCAGCACCGTCGGGATCAGCGCGATGAGCGCGAAGACACCCGTCAGGCGCAGGTGCAGACGCGATCCGGCGGACTTGGCGCGGCGCGCGGCGATCATCTGGGCGACCCGCGTCAGCACCAGTGTCGCGATGAGCAGCACATAGATCAGGTCGGCCAGCAGGACGATACGCAGCGCCGGCGAGCCACCACCCTGATTGAGCGGACCCAGCGCGAGAAAGGTGGCGAGCGCCAGAAGGGGGCCGAGGATGACAAGGCCCAGCGTCGCCCATGTCTGGACGCGCCGCTGCCGTCGCAGCCGGCTCAGCCGGAGCCAGGTGTTACCTCGCGCCGTGCGTTGCACGCATCCATGCCCTTCATCAGGGGTCGACTTGCGACCCATACCGCCAGATATTGTGGCCTTCTGCCGGTTGACGCCGGCGTGCCACGTTTCTGTGGCGGTTTTACATCAATTTGCGGCGGCGTGTCACGCGAATATCCAGATCCGTGATCTTCTTGCGCAAGGTATTGCGGTTGATACCCAGCAGATCGGCACATTTCGCCTGATTTCCGGCGGTTGCATCGAGCGCGATCTCGATCAGAGGCAATTCGACCTCGCGCAGGATGCGCTGGTAGACCCCGGCAGGCGGCAACGCACCGCCGTGCAGGTCGAAGTACCGCTTCAGGTGCTTGGCGACCGAGGCGGACAGCTTTTCGCCCTCGCCGCCACCCTTGAGCGGTTCCATGGCGGGCTGGCTGCCCAGCACCTGTTCCACTTCGGTGCGGGTGATCTCGACCTCGGCGGACGTGACCATCAGGCGGCGCAGGGTGTTTTCCAGTTGCCGCACATTGCCCGGCCAGGAATAGGCGCGCACAAGCTCGCGCGCCTCGGGCGACAGCCGGCGGGCGGAGCCGAGTTCGCGTTCGCCCTGTGCCAGGAAGTGTTCCGCCAGAAGCGGAATATCGTCGACCCGCTCGCGCAGCGAGGGGACATGCAGCGTCACCCCGCCAAGCCGGTAGAACAGATCCTGCCGGAACGCGCCCGCCTCCATGCGTGCCGAAAGGTCGGCCTGCGAGGTGGCCATGATGCGCGGGGCGCTGTCGCCCAGCAGGTCGAGCATGCGCACGATCCGGGCCTGCGCATCATCGTCGTAATCTGCAACCTCGTCGAACACGAGGCTGCCGCCGCGCACGCGCGACAACAGCATGGCGGGGCCTTCCACCCCGGCCAGGTCGCTGGCCTGGGCGACGACGAAAGGCAGGGTCCGGCGGTCCGAGAAATCATGGATCGCCCGCGCGATCAGCGATTTTCCGGTGCCTGATTCGCCGGTGACGAGCACCGCCAGATCGGTGTTCATCACGCGCGCGACCAGCCGGTAGAGCGCCTGCATCGCCAGTGTGCGGCCAACCAGCGGCAGATCGTCGCCGGTATCGGGCGGCGCGACCTGACGGGCCACCGCGCGGCGTTTCTGGTCGAGCGCGCGCGCAGACCGCTTCATCAGGTCGGGCAGATCGAACGGCTTGGGCAGGTAGTCGTAGGCCTCGGCCTCGGCCGCCTGGATCGCGGTCATGATGGTGTTCTGGGCAGAGATCACGATCACCGGCAGGCCGGGGCGCATCTTGCCGATCCGCGGCAGCGCCTCGAGCCCGTTGCCGTCGGGCATGATGACATCCGAGATCACCAGATCGCCCTTCCCCTCTTCGACCCAGCGCATCAGCGTCATCAGGGAGGAGGTGGCATGCACCTTGCACCCCGCGCGCGTCAGCGCCTGGGTCAGAACCGTGCGGATCGTGCGGTCGTCGTCGGCGACCAGAACCGTGCCATCCATTCCGGTTCTCTCCCCTAGCTTCTCGTTTCGCCCTGTCGCGCGTCGTCCTTGGGTGCGATCGGCAGCGACACCCGGAACACCGTGCGGCCGGGCACGGTATCGACGCGATATCCAGCCGTCATGATCGGCGATGATCTTGCTGACACCAGCGCGAGGCCAAGCCCGGTGCCGTTCTCGCGCCCGACTGACGAAGGGCTCGAAGATGTCGGCGGCGATCTCGGGCGGGATGCCGGGGCCGTCGTCGATCACCTCGACCTGCAAGCGGCACCGCGCGACCCGGCCCGTCCGTGCGGCGCAGGCGCAGCGACATGTCGTAGAAGGTGTGCAGCCGGATGGTGCCGCCGCCCTGCGCCTCGGCCGCCTCGGCGGCGTTCTTGATCAGGTTCAGGAACACCTGCAGCAACTGGTCCGGATCGGCCAGGTCGCAGGCAGCGAGGGATCGTAGTCCTCGACGATGGTCATGTTGGCGGCGAAGCCCACGAGCGCCGACTTGCGCGCCCGGTCGAGGAGCGTCGTGGATGTTGACCGCGCGCAACTCGGGCGGGCGGAGGTTGCCGAACTGTTCGACCTGCTCCAGCAGTTTCACGATGCGGCGGGTTTCCTCGACGATCAGATCGGTCAGTTCGCGGTCTTCCGGCCCGAGGCTCATCGACAGGAGCTGCGCCGCCCCGGTGATGCCCGGCGAGCGGGTTCTTGATCTCGTGGGCCAGCATCTCGGCCATGCCGATGGCCGAGCGGGCCGACGTCTTGACCTGCATGGACCGGCCAAGCCGATCGGCGATGTCGCGCGGCGAAATCAGCAGCATGACGATCTCGGCGTTGTCGTGCATCGGGGCGATCTGGATGTTGCACTGCACCGGCGGGCGCTCGCCGGTGCGTGACGTCGACGTCGTTGATGAACAGCGGCGACTGGTTCGACCGGGCGCGCGACAGCGCCTCGTCCATCGGGGCGTCGATGTGCAGCCGGTCGAAGACAGGCACGCCCGACAGGGATTTGGCCGAGGCGTTCAGGAAGTTCTCGCCCGCCGGATTGACCTCGGCGAACTTGCCCTGAAGGTCGATCAGGAAGGCCGGCACCGGCAGCGAGGCCCAGATGACCCCGGGCACGGGATAGGGCGAGCGATAGCTGTTCATGCCGCGCACCTGTCCATTCCGGCGAAGACCGCCCGCAGATGGCCGATCACCGTCGCGGGAACCTCGGCCGTCAGGATCGGCCCGCGCGCGTGCGACAGGCCCGCCGCCTGCCAGATACCAGCCAAGATGCTTGCGCGCGACTTGCACGCCAAGCTCGGTGCCGTAGAAGGAAAGCATGTCCTCGTAATGGGCGATCGACCATGTCGGCCAGCGCCGCGCCCTGCGGTATCTTCGGAACCGGCGTGCCGAAAAGGGCCGCGCGCGATCTGCGCCAGTCGCCAGGGCGCGCCCTGCGCGCCGCGCCCGACCATCACGCCGTCCGCCCCCGACAGGCGGCAGCGCCGCGCGCGGCCGTGACCGCATCGATGATGTCGCCGTTGGCGATGACCGGGATGCCGACCGCCCGCTTGACGGCGGCGATCGCCGCCCAGTCGGCGCTGCCCGTGTAGAACTGGCACCGGGTGCGCCCGTGGATCGTGATCATGCGGATCCCCGCCGCCTTCGGCGCGCCGCGCAAGCTCCGCCGCATTCAGCCAGCGCATCGTCCCAGCCCAGGCGGGTCTTGAGCGTGACCGGCACTGCCGACCGCGCCGACCACCGCCTCGATCAGGCGCAGCGCATGGTCGGGATCGCTTCATCAACGCCGATCCGGAGTAGCCGGTCGTCACCTTCTTGGCGGGGCAGCCCATGTTGATGTCGATCACGCGGGCGCCCTGGGCCTCGACGCATTCGCGCCGCCTCGGCCATCCAGTAGGGCTCGCGTCCGGCCAGCTGGACCGAGGTCGCGGCCTGATCGAAGCCCAGTTCGGCGCGGGCACGCGCCAGCGGCCGGGCCTGCACCACTTCCTGGCTGGCCACCATCTCGCTTACGACAAGCCCCGCGCCGAACCGCGCGACAAGGCGCCGGAACGGAAGATCGGTGATGCCGGCCAGCGGTGCCAGCAGCACCGGCGGGTCGATCCGGATGTCCGAAGCAGGGGCCGCCAACGAAGGGACAACTGATTAATCCTTGTGCGTTGCGACCTTGACCTATCCTGCGGGGTCGCAAATTACAATCGAGCGCCCGGCAGAAACGGATCGCAAAAGAGCAAATGCACATATTTTGTGCATGACCGCCCGAAGCTTTCGCCGCATTGTCACGGCAGGGCCCATCCCCTAGACAGAAGCGCCGAAGTCAGACCGGAGGCAGCATGACAATCGCGGCGATCATTGTCGCCGCCGGGCGCGGGACGCGGGCCGGTGGCGGACTGCCCAAGCAATGGCGGATGCTGGCCGGCCGCCCGGTGGTGGCCCATGCAATCGCGGCCTTCGCGCGCAAGCTGGATCGCATCGTGCTGGTCATCCATCCCGACGACCGGGCGCGCGCGGCCGCCATCGCCGGCGGGGCGATCCTGGTGGCAGGGGGGCGCGACACGCGGCGCCTCGGTTCGCGCGGCATTGGAGGCCTTGGCGGGGCACGGGATCGACCGGGTGCTGATCCATGACGCCGCGCGTCCGCTGGTCAGCGATGCGCTGATCGGGCGGATGATCGCGGCGCTGGACCTTCAGGATGGCGCGGCACCGGCGCTGCCGGTCACCGACGCGCTGTGGCGGGGCCGGGACGCGCGCGTCGTGGGCCACGAGGACCGCGCTGGCCTGTGGCGCGCCCAGACGCCGCAGGCGTTCCGCTTTCAGGCGATCCTCGCCGCCCACCGCAGCCATCCGGGCGGAGCGGCCGACGATGTGGAGGTGGCGCGTGCCGCGGGGCTTGACGTGGCCATCGTCGAAGGCGACGAGGAGAACCTGAAGCTCACGTTCGCCGGAGGATTTCGCGCGCGCGGAACGGATCCTGAGGGGGCGAGGCATGGATATCCGGCTCGGCAACGGGTTTGACGTGCACGCCTTCGGACCGGGCGATCATCGTCGTGCTCTGCGGGGTGAAGGTGCCGCACGGGCGGGGCTTGGTCGGTCATTCGGATGCCGACGTGGGGATGCACGCGCTGACCGACGCGATCTACGGGGCGCTGGCCGAGGGCGACATCGGACGGCACTTCCCGCCCTCGGACCCGCAGTGGAAGGGCGCAGACAGCGAGATCTTCCTGCGCCACGCCGTCGCGCGGGCGGCCGCGCGCGGCCTGGCGCTGACGCCAATGCCGACGTGACGCTGATCTGCGAACAGCCCAAGATCGGGCCCGCATGCCGCCGCGATGCGGTCCGCGCTGGCGGCGATCATCGGGGTCGGGCCGGATCGGGTCAGTGTGAAGGCCACCACGTCCGAACGGCTGGGCTTCACCGGGCGCGAGGAAGGCATCGCGGCGCTGGCCACCGTCACGCTGGTGCAGCCATGACCGGGGCACGGCTGGTCGCGACCTTCTTCGGTGTCGGCCTGCTGCGCCCTGCCCCGGGCACCTGGGGATCGGCGGTCGCGGTGGCGCTGGGCATCGCCATCCACCGGTATCTTGGGGCTTTCCCGCGCTTGCTGCTCGCGACGCTGGCTGCGATCGGCTGGGGGTTCTGGGCGGTCGAGCGGGAACTGGGCAGTCGCCATGGCGAGGATCCTTCGGAAATCGTCATCGACGAGGTCGCGGGCCAGTGGATCGCGCTGCTGTTTCCGGCGGCCGCCTTCTGGCAGCCGGAGCTGGGACAGGGTGGATGCCCTGGCCCGGCTGGATCGCGGCCTTCCTGTTCTTTCGCCTGTTCGACATCTGGAAGCCCGGGCCGATCGGGCGTGCCGACCGGCGGGGCGATGCCGCGGGGGTGATGCTCGACGACCTCTGGGCCGGCGTCTTCGCCGGGATCGCGCGTCTGGTCGCCGCCGGGCTTGCGCACGGGGTCTTGATGTGAGCCGCGCGGCCGACGCTGCTTGCCGCGGCCCGCGCGGAAGGTGCGATGATCGCCACGGCGGAAAGCTGCACGGGCGGTCTGATCGCCGGGGCGATCACCGATGTCGCCGGATCCTCGGATGTCTTCGACCGGGGCTTCGTCACCTATTCCAACGCGGCCAAGATCGAGATGCTGGGCGTCGCGCAAGCCACTCTCGCGGCGCAGGGCGCGGTCAGCGAAGCCGTGGCGCGCGAAATGGCCGAAGGCGCCCTCGCGCGGTCGGCGGCCACGCTCGCCGTCAGTGTGACAGGCATCGCGGGGCCCGGCGGGTCTGCCGCGAAGCCCGAGGGCCGGGTCTGCTTCGGACTGGCCGTGGCGGGCCGGGCGACCACCTGCGGCACGGTAGAGTTCGGCCCGCTCGGCCGCGACGGGGTGCGCCGGGCCAGCGTGGATCACGCGCTCGACCTGATGATCGCGGCGCTCGGTCGGGGGTAACGCCCGGGAAAACGGCGGACGGCCCGTCTCAGGTCGCGGACGGCGCATATAGGACGGCCGCCCGCCGTTCAAAGGCCCGCACGATGCGCTGCATCGCGTCGTTGAACACCATGCCGATGATCCCTTGCAGGATGGCGTTGCGAAACTCGAAGTCGACGAAGAACTCCACCTCGCACCCGCCGGCGGGCAGGTCGCGGAACATCCAGTAGGATTTCATGTGCCGGAACGGGCCGTCGAGGTATTCGGTGTCGATGCGCCGGGTTTCGGGCCACAAGGTCACGCGGCTGCCGAACTTCTCGCGGAACACCTTGAACGAGATCACGAGATCCGCCTCCATCACCTCGGCCTCGCCGGGCGTGGATAGCGGGCGTTGATGCGCGCGGCAGAGTTCCAGGGCAGGAATTCGGGATAGCGCGCCACATCGGCCACCAGATCGTACATCTGCTGCGGCGGTATAGGGCAGCGTCCGGGTCTTCGTGATGGGTCGGCATTCCGGCCTTCCTGTGCGTGACTTGGGCGCGCGCTTTTCGTTAAACTGGCCGGGGAAATCAAGGGGCTGCACATGCCGCACCGACCATATGTGATCGACAGATGATCTCGGCCAAGGCCATCGCCGCGCGGATCGAGGAGCTGTGCGCGTGAGATCACGCGCCATTTCGCGGGAACCGACAAGCTGGTCGTCGTGGGGCTCCTGCGCGGCTCGTTCGTCTTCATCGCCGATCTGGTGCGCGAAATCGACCTGCCCGTCGAGGTCGATTTCCTCGAGGCCTCGTCCTACGGCAACGCCATGGAAAGCTCGCGCGAGGTGCGCATCCTGAAGGACCTGCGCGGCGAGATCGCGGGCCGCGACGTGCTGGTGGTCGAGGATATCGTCGACACCGGGCTTCACGCTGCACCATGTCGTCAACCTGCTGCGGTCGCGCGAGTCCGTCGCGGCTGGAGGTCTGCGCGCTGCTCGACAAGCCGTCCCGGCGCGAGGTCGACATCCGCGCGACCTGGACCGGGTTCGAGATCCCCGACGAATTCGTCGTGGGCTACGGCATCGACTTTGCGCAGCGCAACCGCAACCTGCCCTATATCGGCAAGGTGCGGTTCACCGAACCCGCGCCATGAACTGGCTGGTGCGGATGGCGCGATGGGCGCGCCATCCACCATCGGACGGCCGGGTAAAGCTGGTCCTCGGTGTGGTGGCGGCCTGCCTCGTGCTGGCGGCAATCGAGCATGTCTGGGGCTGGCCGGAATGGCTGACGGTGGCGAAACTCCGCCGCTAGGGTGCGAATCCGGCGGCGCGGACCCGCTTTCTGCAACTTTGGTTGTAGAGGTCGCCGGCCGATCGGCGGCTAGGATGAGGGTGCGAATCCTTCCCCCCCCGCAACCAGAGAGTGCACCCCTGATGAATCGTCTTCTTGCCTCCACGCTGGCCGTCGCCCTTTTTGCCGGAATGGCCGTCGCCGAAACCGAGGATCCGTTCGCGGACGTGGTCGAGTCGCGCCATGGCGTGATGCTGTTGCTCGGCAGCAACCTCGGAACCCTGGGCTCGATGGCCAAGGGCGAGACGGCCTATGACGCGGCGGTGGCAAGCCGGGCGGCCTCGAACGTGGCCGCGCTGGCTTCGGTGATGGGGCCGGAGTTGTTTCCGGCCGGATCCGCCTACCAGCAGGCCGCCGACAGCTATGCCCTGCCGGCGATCTGGGACAATCCCGATGACTTCATGGCCAAGATCGCCGCGCTGAACACGGCGGCTGCGGCCTTGCAGACAGCGGCGGGCACCGACGCGGAGGCGCTCAAGGCCGCGATGGGCGGCGTCGGCGGGGCTTGCTCCGCCTGCCACAAGGCCTATCGTCAACCCGAGGAATGAGGTTGGCCCGGCCCTGACGGCCACCCGATCGGAAAGGATGGCCGATGCGGCGATGGATCGTCCGAGGTGGACTGGCGGCCCTGCTGGCGCTGGCCGTCGCATGGGCCGTGACCCGGCCCGAGGTGGCAGACCCCGCGCCGCTGAACGCGCTGTCGGGGGATCCGGCGAAGGGCGAGACAGTGTTCTGGGCCGGGGGGTGCGTGTCCTGTCACGCGCCCCCCGGAACCGAGGGGCCCGACAGGCTGGTGCTCGCGGGTGGCCTGCGTCTGGCCACGCCGTTCGGCACGTTCGTCGCCCCGAACATTTCGCCCGACCCGGACCACGGCATCGGCGCCTGGAGCACGGCCGACCTCTACAATGCCATGCACCATGGCACCTCGCCCCGGGGCGAGCATTACTATCCGGCTTTTCCCTACACCTCCTATGTCCACGCAACCGCGCAGGACGTGGCCGACCTGATGGCGTTCCTGCGCACGCTGCCCCCGTCGAACCGGGCGAACCTGCCGCATGAACTCGGGTTCCCGTTCAACCAGCGCCTGCTGATGGGGCCATGGAAGATGCTCAATCCAGCCCCGGCCTGGGTGGTGACGGGCGATCTGACCGCCGCCGAGGAACGCGGCCGCTATCTGGTCGAAGGCATCGGTCATTGCGCCGAATGCCACACGCCGCGCAACGTGCTGGGCATCCGCGACACCGGGCGATGGCTGGCCGGGGGGCCCAACCCCGAAGGCAGGGGCACGATCCCGAACATCACCCCCGCCCATCTCGACTGGAGTGCGGCTGACATTGCCGAATACCTGACTTCGGGGTTTACCCCCGAATATGATTCGGCGGGCGGACAGATGGCGGACGTGGTGACCAACATCGCGCGACTACCCGACGCCGACCGGCAGGCGATCGCGGCCTATCTTGCGCGGGTCGCGCCGGTTCCCTGACGCCGCGGGCGCCCCCGGGTCAGCGGCCCCAGCGCCGGACAGTTGACGCGCACCGCGCGCCGCGCCAGAACTGCCCGAGGCAGCGAGGGCGCGATGGCCACCACCGATCCGATGACCGACCCGGCCGCGCCGATGCAGCGCCCCGAGGCGACGATCCTGCCGATCATCGCGGCGGTGGCCTTCTGCCACATGCTGAACGACCTGATGCAATCGCTGATCCCCGCGATCTATCCGATCCTCAAGACGGAACTGGCGCTCAGCTTCGGGCAGATCGGACTTATCACCTTCGTCTTCCAGGGCACCGCCTCGCTGCTCCAGCCGCTTGTCGGGATCGTCACCGACCGCCGCCCCCAGCCCTATTCGCTGGTCTTCGGCATGGGGCTGACGCTGAGCGGCCTCGTGGTCCTGGCCCATGCGCCGAGCTTTCCCGCCGTGCTGGCGGGGGTCGCGCTGATCGGGATGGGCTCGTCGGTGTTCCATCCCGAAATCGAGCCGGATCGCGCGGCTGGCAGCGGGTCGCAGGCCAGGGTTCGCGCAATCGTTCTTTCAGGTGGGCGGAAATGCGGGATCGGCGCTCGGGCCGCTGCTGGCGGCCTTCATCGTCGTGCCGTTCGGCCAGATCAGCCTCGAATGGTTCGCGGCGGTGGCCATGCTCGGCATGGCCGTGCTGTGGGTCGTCGGGCGCTGGTACCGGGCCGAGGGATTGAACCGCATGCGCGCCGCAAGGGGGCGTGCCCTGGCGTCCCCCCTGCCGCGCGCCAGGGTGATCGCGGCCATCGTCGTGCTGATCGCGCTGACCTTCTCCAAGTTCGTCTACATGGCCGCCTATTCCAGCTACTTCACCTTCTACCTGATCGACCGCTTCGACCTCGGGGTGGCCGAGGCGCAGGTCTATCTTTTCGTCTTCCTTGCCGCAGTGGCGCTGGGCACGATCATCGGCGGGCCGATCGGCGACAGGATCGGGCGCAAGCGGGTGATCTGGGTATCCATCCTCGGCGTCGCCCCGATCGCCCTGCTGGTGCCCTATGCGGGCCTGGGTGGCACCGTCGCCCTCAGCGCCCTGGCCGGGCTGGTCCTGGCGTCGGCCTTTCCCGCCATCATCGTCTATGCGCAAGACCTGATGCCCGCGAAGGTCGGCCTCGTGGCCGGGCTGTTTTTCGGTCTGGCCTTCGGTCTGGGCGGGCTCGGCGCGGCGGCGATCGGGATGATCGCCGATGCCACGTCGATCGGCCATGTGTTCTGGCTCTGCTCGTTCCTGCCGCTGATCGGCGTGCTCGCGGTCTTCCTGCCCGACGTGAAGCGCGACTGAACCCGCAACGGGCGCCGGATCCCGGCTTTGGCGCGGATCGGGCCGGTGCGCGCCAGGATCGCCCTGCGGCTTCTTTCTTGCTCAAATACCCCGCAACGCCCACCCCCCGCGCCGCCGCGCCAGAGGCGCGCCGCAGCGACGGATCAGCCACCCGTCCGCAGCACCCGGCGCAGGATCTTTCCCGAGGCGGACTTGGGGATCGTCTCGGCGAAGATCACCCCCCGCAACGCCTTGTAATGGGCCACCTGCCCCGCGACGTGCTCACAAACCTGCGCATCCGTCAGCGTGCTGCCGGGGCGGCGGACGACATGGGCCACGGGCACTTCGCCCGCCTCTTCGTCGGGGCGGCCGATCACCGCGCAATCGGCAATGTCCGGATGACCCAGCAACAACGCCTCGAGTTCCGCCGGGGCAACCTGGAAGCCCTTGACCTTGATCAGTTCCTTCACGCGGTCGACGATCCAGAGGTTGCCCTCGCCGTCCACCCGCGCCAGATCACCGGTGCGCAGCCAGCCTTCGGCATCCAGCGTGCGGGCCGTGGCCTCGGGATTGTTGAGGTATCCGGCCATCACCTGCGGCCCGCGGATCCACAACTCGCCCTCGCCCCCGGCGTCGGCGTCGCGGCCGGTTTCGGGATCGACGATCCGCGCTTCAGTATTGGCGACCAGTTCGCCCGAGGCACCCGGCGGCGTGCCCTTGCGGCGCGAGAAATGCGAGACGGGGCTCAACTCGGTCATCCCGTAGCCCTGCGCGACCTCGCAGCCCAGCCGCCCCGCGCAGGCGCGCGTCAGCTCGGCCCCGAGCGGCGCCGCGCCGGAAATGATGAGGTCGAGCGACGACAGGTCATGCTGGTCGACAAGCGGATGCTTGGCGAGCGCCAGCACCACCGGCGGCACGATGTAGAGGTGGCGCACCCGGTGCGCCTCGATCAGCCCGAGGACAGCCGCCAGATCGAAACGCGGCAGCGTGACCGAGACCGCGCCATTGGCAAGCACCACGTTCATCAGGCATTCCATGCCGTAGATATGGAAAAACGGCAGGACAGCGATCGTCACATCGCCCGGGCCGGATATCAAGGCAGGCGCCGATCTGAACCGCATTGGCCACGAGGTTGCGATGCGTCAGCATCACCCCCTTGGGCAGGCCGGTGGTGCCCGAGGAATAGGGCAGCACGACGATCGAGGTCGCAGGGTCCAGCGGAACCGGGGTCGACCGGCGCCGCGGAGAGGAAGCCGTCCCACGCCGTCGCATCGCCACCGCCCTCGCCCGGCAAGGTCACGACCTCGGACACGGCGGTGCCCGCCATGGCCTCAGCGGCCAGCGGCAGGAGTGCGGGCGGAACGACAAGCAGTCTCGCGCCGCTGTCGGTCAACTGATGGCGCAGCTCTTGCGCGGTGTAGGTCGGATTGACCGTGGTGATCGTGGCCCCGGCAAGCGCGGTCCCGAAGAAGACCACCGCGAACTCGGGGCAGTTCGGGGCCATCAGCGCGATCACCTGTCCCGGCCCGATGCCGCGCGCTGCTAGCCCCCCGGCAAAGCGGTGCGAGGCCTCGATCAACGCGCCCCCCGTCATGACGGCGCCCGTCAGCCCGTCGATGAGCGCGGGCGCGTCCTCGCGCCCCTTCAGGCCCGCGAACACATATTCGGCGATGCCGATGTCCGGCACGACGACGTCGGACCGCAGGCTGCGATGGATCATGGTTGACCGGCCTCCCCCCCGGATCGCCCTGACGGGCGATGGGGCAAGCCTAGATCAGAAGGCCCGAATCTTCGAAAGTTTTCTCAACCGCGCCCGAGACGGGCAAGGCGCGCCGCGCGCAGCCGCGCGAAATCGTCGCCCGCATGATAGGACGAGCGGGTGAGCGGCGTGGCCGAAACCATGAGGAACCCCTTGCCATAGGCCGCCGCCTCATAGGCCCGGAACTCGTCCGGCGTCACGAATCGGTCGACGCGGTGATGTTTGGGCGTCGGTTGCAGGTATTGCCCGATCGTCAGGAAATCGACATCGGCCGCGCGCATGTCATCCATCACCTGAAGCACCGACTGGCGATCCTCGCCCAAGCCCACCATGATGCCCGACTTGGTGAACATCGCCGGATCAAGTTCCTTCACCCGCTGCAACAGGCGCAGCGAGTGGAAATAGCGCGCGCCGGGGCGCACCTCGGGATAGAGGCCGGGCACCGTCTCGAGATTGTGGTTGAACACGTCCGGGCGCGCCGCGACGACACTCTCGAGAACCGTGGGCGCACATTTCAGGAAGTCGGGGGTCAGCACCTCGATGGTCGTTGCCGGCGCACGGTGGCGGATGGCGCGGATTGTCTGGGCGAAATGGTCGGCCCCACCATCCTCGAGGTCGTCGCGGTCGACCGAGGTGATCACCACATGGTTCAGCCCGAGTTGTGCCACGGCATGGGCCACGCGGCCCGGCTCGAAAGCGTCGAGCGTCCGCGGCTTGCCGGTGGCGACGTTGCAGAACGTGCAGCCCCGGGTGCAGATGTCGCCCATGATCATCATCGTGGCATGGCCCTGCGACCAGCATTCGCCGACGTTCGGACAGCCCGCCTCTTCGCAGACGGTCACGAGCTTCTGCTCGCGGATGATGTCGCGGGTTTGCTTGTAGCCTGCCGAGGTCGGTGCCTTGACGCGAATCCAGTCCGGTTTCCTGGGCTGAGGATTGTCGCCGCGATGCGCCTTTTCCGGGTGCCGCTGGTCAGGAATTTTCAGATCGCGCAACAGATATTCCCCGCTGACAAACGCCTGACATGGAAATAGGCTTTTTTCCGCCGGCAGGCAACCTGACGCGGGTGCATGGCGGATGGTAGGGTCTTGCACAGCCCCATAGCATCAAGGAGCTAACATGACGAAGAAACTCATCGCCGAAGCCCTGGGGACGATGATCCTCGTGCTGTTCGGCGTGGGATCGGCCGTGATCGCGGGGCCGGCGATCGGATTTACCGGCATCTCCCTGGCCTTCGGGCTGTCGATCGTGGCTGTAGCCTACAGCCTTGGCGCGATCTCGGGCGCGCATCTCAATCCGGCCGTGTCCTTGGGGATGGTGGCCGCCGGACGCATGAGCTTCGGCGATTTCATCGGCTATGCCGTCGCGCAGATCATCGGGGCCATCATCGGCGCGGGCCTGATCCTGATCATCGCAAGCGGCAAGGGAGACTACAGCATCGCGGTCAACGGCCTCGGGCAGAACGGTTTCGGCGCAGGGTATCTGGGCGAATACACCATGGCCTCGGCCCTGGTCTTCGAACTGGTGTTCACCTTCGTTTTCGTGACCGTCATCCTCGGGGCCACAAGTGCCAACGCACCGGCCGCGATGGCGGGCCTGGCGATCGGCCTGACGCTGACGGCGATCCATCTGGTCGGCATCAACGTGGGTGGCGTGTCGGTCAACCCGGCCCGGTCGATCGGGCCTGCGGTGTTCGTCGGCGGCAAGGCCCTGGCCGATCTTTGGCTGTTCATCGTGGCTCCGCTGGCGGGCGGTGCGCTGGCGGGCGCACTTTATGCCGCAGGGATCACCCGCGCCGAGGCGTGACACCACCGCGAAGGACACGGCGGTGCGCGGTCGGTCCCGCGCACCGTTCGGGTGCCTCGGCGCCTTGCCGTCCGCGGGTCAGCCGATCAGCGGGCCGGATCGACCGTAGGTTTCATCATAGTGGCGCTTGAGCCGTTGCAACGCGATACGCAGCACGATCTTTCCCGATCTTGCCGACCATCCCATCCGTTTCTCGGTGGCCTCGAGCCCCTCGAGAAAGCAGCAGCAGCGCAGCACCATGTCGCCCAGCCCCGGCCCGAGATCGCGCAAGGCGCCCGCTACCCGGTCGCGGGCGGCACGGGGGCCCTCGGCCTGCCCTGCATCGCCGCGAAACCCGCCCCGGTCGCCACCGGTCAGAAAGCGGTCCCAGTTCTGCGCCACCCGCGGGCCCATCTGCGCCAGCTCGAAATCCTCTCGCAGCTTTTCGGCCGCATCCACCAGTTCGGGCGCGAGGAACGGCTCGCCGTCCTTGTCTCGACGCCGGCCAAGCACGGCGACCGGGCTCTCGGCCAGATTGTAGCGGACGCGGCGGGGGCCATCGGCCTCCGGCACCTCGCGTTCCGACCAGTCGCGGTGCTGGTCGCCGAACGGCGTGCGGGCCTCGGCCATGCCCTGCGCCTCGACCTCCAGCAGGCGCTTCAGCGCGGCCCGCCCCGGTGCGGTGATCTCGTAACTCGCCACCCGCCCCGCCTTGCGGCAGACAATCCAGTCCTTCAACGCAAAGGCCTGCGCCACGGTGCGGTCCACCACGCCGGTGCGCGCGGTCCGTCCGTCGGGAAGCGATCGCAGCACCGCGGCCATTTCCATGTCCTGGGCGATCGCCAGCAGCGCCCCCGGTTCCGCCAGGCGGCGCAGGATGCGCCGCCCTTCGCGGGCGATCGTCGCATCATCCATGACAAGCGTATCGGTGCGGACCGGGGCTGACATCGCGGCTTTCTCCTTTTGGGTGGGATCGGCGGGGGCGGACGAGCGGGCACGGCCAAGCCGCACCAGCGCCTCGTCCACCAGCGGGTCGTCGCGGCGGTTCTCATAGCGGCGAACCTGCCGCAGGATGGTGGAAGCGGCACATCCCTTGCGCCGCGCGATGGCACGCAGCGATTGCCCGTCTTCGGTATGGTCGAGATAAAGGCGCGCCGCCTCGGGAAGCCAGGCCGGCAGAGCGCGCCCCGCGCTGTTGTTCAGTGTCATCCGCGTGATCCACGCTGGTGCCGGCGGACCGGCGGTGTCCCCCCAAGGACGCGTTCAACCGTGAGATGCATTTCTTACCGGATCCTTAATGCCGCAGGAAATTCCGATAATTGTTTCCAAATCATAAACTAATCTGAAACCTCCGCGCGCCGCACGGATCAAATGCGCAACGCAGGGTTGCGCCGCGCAATCCTGCCCCTGTCATCAAGGGGAGATGCCGCATGACCCATCCGCTAAGCCTTCTGAGCAGCCTGCAACGCCCGCGGCTGCTGATCCGCGCCGCCCGACACGGCCTTGTGGATTACCGCCGCGACCGCGATCTGCGCCGCCTGATCGGCACCGCCGCCGCACCCTCGCCCGATATCTCGGTGCGCCGTCTGCTGTCCGAAGAGGAGAGACTGGAAACAATCCGGCGGTCCGGCGATCTCGGCTACAGCCTCGCCCGGCATGTCGAAGTGCTGATCGCGCTGATCGCGGAAGCCCGCCTTCTGCCGCGCGACCTGCCGGCCTGACCGGCTGCGCAGAAAAGCGACAAGGCACATCCGCTCCGGGGCCCCGCGCAAACGCCGGGCCCCGGCCATCCGTCCCGCTCAGATGAACGCGTCGGGCTCGGCCGCCTTCTTGCGCGCGACATAGGCGTGCAGGGCTTCGGCAATCGCCTCGTCCAGCGGCGGGGCCTGGTAATCGCCCAGCATCTTGGTGACGCGTTCGGCGGCAAGCGCCTCGGTGTCGCGCGCACCTTCCTCGTCCCAGGTCTCGAAAGGCTTGTAGTCGAAAAGGTCGCTGCGCCAGAAGGCCGTCTTGAAATTCGCCTGGGTGTGGGCGCACCCGAGATAGTGGCCACCCGGCCCGACCTCGCGGATCGCATCCATCCCCTGCCCGTTCTCATCCACCATCACCCCCTTGGCGAGATGGTGCAGCGTGCCAAGCTGGTCGGCGTCCATCACGAATTTCTCGTAGGACGACACCAGCCCGCCCTCGAGCCAGCCGCAGGCGTGGAGCATGAAGTTGACCCCGGCCAGCAAGGCCATGTTCAGGCTGTTGGCGGTTTCATAGGCGGCCTGCGCATCGGGCAATTTCGATCCGCAGAACGCCCCGCCCGACCGGTAGGGCAGACCAAGGCGCCGGGCAAGCTGGCCCGCACCATAGGTGATGTGGGCGGCCTCGGGCGTGCCGAAGGTGGGCGCGCCCGAGTTCATGTCGATCGAGGTCACGAAGGCCCCGAAGATCACCGGCGCGCCGGGGCGGACCAACTGGCTGTAGGCGACCCCGGCCAGAACTTCGGCAAGAACCTGCGTCAGCGTGCCCGCCACCGTCACCGGTGCCATCGCGCCGCCGACGATGAACGGGCTGATGATCGCGGCCTGACCTGCCCGGGCATAGACCTCGAGCGCGCCCATCATGGTCGAATCGAAGGTCAGCGGGCTGTTGATGTTGATCAGGCTGGTCATCACGACGTTCGAGGCCACGAACTCGCGCCCGAACAGGATCTCGCACATCTCGACCGAATCCTGGGCGCGCACCGGCTCGGTCACCGATCCCATGAACGGCTTGTCGCTCAGCTCCATATGCGCCAGCAGCATGTCGAGATGGCGCTTGTTCACCGGAACGTCGGTCGGTTCGCAGACCGTGCCGCCCGAATGCTGGAGCCACTTCGACATGTAGCCGAGTTTCACGAAGTTGCGGAAGTCGGCGATCGTGGCATAGCGCCGCCCGCCGGACCGGTCGCGCACGAAGGGCGGGCCGTAGACCGGCGCCAGCACCAGGTTGCGCCCCCCCACGTCGACGTTGCGTGCCGGGTTGCGGGCGTGCTGGACAAAGCGCGACGGTGCCGTGGAACAGAGCTTGCGTGCCAGCCCGCGCGGAATGTGAACCCGCTCGCCACGAACATCGGCGCCGGCCGCGCGCCACAGATCGAGCGCGCCGGGATTGTCGACGAAGTTCACGCCGATCTCTTCCAGAACCGTTTCGGCGTTGCGCTCGATGATCTCCAGCGCCTCCTCGTTCAGGATCTCGAAATTGGGGATGTTGCGCCGGATCGTGTCGGCCACCTCGAAACTGATCGCTGTCCGTTCGGCCCGCCGCGCCGATCCGCCGCCACCCCGCGCCCGCCGCCCTGCCATCGCCACATCGCTCATCTCGAAACCCTCCGTGATTGCGGCCCTTATGCCCGCATTCCCGCCCCCCCCGCCCCCCGGAATCGTCGCGTCAGGGGGAAAACCGACATCGCCCCGGCCTGTCTGCCGGCCGCACCGCGCCGGGCGATCCTTGGCTTCTTGCGTTCGCCTTGGCTTCTTGCGTTCGCAAGTATCCTCCGGGATGCGGGGGGGTGGAAAACCCCCGCTCCGTCCACCCCGCCGCGCGCGGCCGCCCCTTGCGAAGCGCACCGCTTCCCAATATCCCGCGAGGATGACCCAGCATCAGCGCCTTCTCATCGTCGACTTCGGCTCCCAGGTGACGCAACTCATCGCGCGTCGCCTGCGCGAACTCCACGTCTACTGCGAGATCCACCCCTACCAGAAGGTGACCGATGCCTTCCTCGCGGACTTCGCCCCGCTGGCCATCATCTTTTCGGGTGGCCCGGCGTCGGTGTTCGACCATGGCGCGCCGATGCCCCCCGCCAGCGCGTTCACCCTGGGCGTGCCGATCCTCGGGATCTGCTATGGCCAGCAGGTGATGATGCACTGCCTCGGGGGCAAGGTGGAACGCGGCCAGGGCACCGCCGAATTCGGCCGCGCCTATGTCAGCCCCGCCGACGGCGTCCTGCCGCTGCTGGAAGGCTGGTTCCCCGATGGCCGGGAACAGGTCTGGATGAGCCATGGCGACCATGTCTCGGCGCTGGCGCCCGGATTTCAGGTCTTTGGCACCTCACCCAATGCCCCCTTCGCGATCACCGCCGATCCTGCGCGCCGGTTCTTCGCCGTCCAGTTCCACCCCGAAGTGCACCACACCCCGCGCGGCGCGAAGCTCTACGAGAATTTCGTCCGGCTCGCCGGCTTCACCGGCGACTGGACGATGGGGGCCTACCGCGATGAGGCGATCCGCAAGATCCGCGACCAAGTGGGCACGGCGAAGGTGATCTGCGGGCTGTCGGGGGGCGTGGACAGTTCGGTCGCGGCGGTCCTGATCCACGAGGCGATCGGCGATCAGCTGACCTGCGTCTTCGTCGACCACGGCTTGCTGCGCCAGGGCGAGGCCGAACAGGTCGTGACCATGTTCCGCGACCATTACAACATGCCGCTGATCCATGCCGACGAAAGCGAGCTTTTCCTGGGCGCGCTCGACGGCATCAGCGATCCCGAGGTCAAGCGCAAGACGATCGGGCGGCTCTTCATCGAGGTGTTCGAGAGGCACGCCGCCTCGGTCGGTGGCGCCACGTTCCTCGCCCAGGGGACGCTCTACCCCGATGTGATCGAAAGCGTCAGTTTCTCGGGCGGCCCGTCGGTCACGATCAAGAGCCATCACAACGTCGGCGGCCTGCCCGAGAAGATGGGCATGTCGCTCGTCGAGCCGCTGCGCGAATTGTTCAAGGACGAGGTCCGCGCCCTGGGTCGCGAACTCGGCCTGCCCGAGGGGTTCATCGGCCGCCACCCGTTCCCCGGCCCCGGGCTTGCGATCCGCTGCCCCGGCGAGATCACCCGCGAGAAACTCGCAATCCTGCGCCAGGCCGATGCGGTCTTCATCGACCAGATCCGCCGCCACGACCTATACGACGAGATATGGCAGGCCTTCGTCGCACTTCTTCCGGTGCGCACGGTGGGCGTGATGGGCGACGGACGCACCTATGATTACGCCTGCGCGCTGCGCGCCGTGACCTCGGTCGACGGCATGACCGCCGACTACTACCCCTTCAGCCATGACTTCCTGGGCGAAACCGCGACACGCATCATCAACGAAGTGCGCGGAATAAACCGGGTCACCTATGACATAACGTCCAAACCCCCCGGCACGATCGAGTGGGAATGACGCTGGCCTGCCCTGTTCCCGCTAGCTGCCCGGCAATGCCCCGCCCGTCGAACTAGGCCCTGGCAGGGCCTGTTGCGCGCGCGATGCGCAATGCCGGGGCCCGCCGCGCGCGCGCCCCCAATCGCGCGCGCCCCGCAATCCCTATCCGGGATCGGCGGTCGACCTGCATGCGCCTGCCGGCCGGCCGGATCTTCGCCCGACCGTTCCAGCCCCGTGCGGTCCGCGCGCCCGACCTGCCCACCGGCCCGGCCCGCGCGATTCAACAACAAGGCGGTCCGACGGGCGATTGACGGCTCTGGCCGGGTCCGACATACCGGGGGGTGGAGATCGTCGTTGAGAACGGTCCCAAGACCGATCAGGGGAGAGATGATGGACGCCCTTCTGGGATTGTCGCGCGTGATCGACCGCGCAAACGAGTGGATCGGCAAGGCCATGGGCTGGCTGATCCTGCTGGCCGTACTGGTCAGCGCCGGAAATGCCGTGATCCGCAAGGTTTTCAGCGTTTCCTCGAATGCCTGGCTCGAGCTTCAGTGGTATCTGTTCGGCGCGGCCTTCATGCTCGCCGCCGCCTATACGCTGAAGCAGAACGAGCACATCCGCGTCGACGTCTTCTACGGCTCGCGCGCAGCGGCGCCACCCAGCACTGGATCGACCTGTTCGGCCATGTCTTCTTCCTCCTGCCCTTCGTCATCGCTGATGGCCTGGCTGCTCGTGGCCCTACACCGTGCAGGCCTTCCAGATCGGCGAGATCTCGACCAATGCCGGCGGGCTGATCATCTGGCCGGCGCGGGCGCTGATCGCTGCAGGGTTCATCCTGCTCGTGCTTCAGGCGCTCTCCGAGATCATCAAGAAGGTCGCGGTGATCCGCGGCCTGATCGAGGATCCGCACCCCACGATCTCGGCCAAGGAAGCCGGCCGAGCTGGAAGTCGCGGCGCTGGTCGAAGGAGATCCAGAAATGATCGAACTCATCGCCCACAACATGGCGCCGATCATGTTCGTCAGCCTGATCGGCTTTCTTCTGCTCGGCTATCCGGTGGCCTTTTCGCTGGCCGCCAACGGCCTGATCTTCTTTGCCATCGGCGTCTGGCTTGCGCCGATTTCCATCGGCGAGATCACGCTCGACTGGCCGCTGATGGGCACCATGCCGCAACGGCTCTGGGGGGTGTTCTCGTCCGACACGTTGCTGGCGATCCCGTTCTTCACCTTCATGGGGATCATCCTCGAACGATCGGGCATGGCCGAGGATCTGCTGGACACCGTCGGTCAGCTGTTCGGCCCGATCCGCGGCGGGCTGGCCTATGCGGTGATCCTCGTCGGCGCGCTGCTGGCCGCGACCACCGGCGTGGTCGCGGCATCCGTCATCGCCATGGGCCTGATCTCGCTGCCGATCATGCTGCGCTATGGCTACGACCGGCGCATCGCGACCGGGGTCATCGCGGCCTCGGGCACGCTTGCGCAGATCATCCCGCCGTCGCTGGTGCTGATCGTGCTGGCCGACCAGCTTGGCCGGTCGGTCGGCGACATGTACACGGGCGCGCTCATGCCAGGCCTGATCCTGATCGGCATCTACATGCTCTATATTCTTGCTGTGTCGTTCATCCGGCCGAAATGGGTGCCCGCCCTGCCGGTCGAGGTGCGCACGCTCGGCACGGGAGTCACCTCGCTTGCTCGTGGCCCTCGCGGTGCTGGCGGCCATCGGCTATGCGGCGCGCATGTCTGCCTGTACGCCGGCATGGGCGCCAATGCCGACATCCTGGGCGCCGTGGTCGGCGTGGTCGTGATCTTCGGCTACACGCTGGCGGACAAGATACTTGGCATGAACACCATGTCGCGCCTGGCCCAGCAGGTGATCATGGTGCTGATCCCGCCGCTCGCGCTGATCTTCCTCGTGCTGGGCACCATCTTCATCGGCCTTGCCACCCCGACCGAGGCGGGGGCGATGGGGGCGGTCGGCGCGCTGGTCATGGCCTCTTCAAGAAGCGGCTGACCATGGGCCTGATGACGCAGGCGCTGGCCTCGACCACCCGGCTGTCGGCCTTCGTCATGTTCGTCCTGATCGGCGCGCGGGTGTTCTCGCTGACCTTCTACGGCGTGAACGGCCATGTCTGGGTCGAGGAACTGCTGACCTCTGTGCCGGGGGGCGAGATCGGCTTCCTTATCGTCATCAACGTCATCCTCTTCATCCTGGGCTGCTTCCTCGACTTCTTCGAGATCGCCTTCATCATCGTGCCCCTGCTGATCGCCCCGGCCGAAGCCTTCGGGATCGACCTGATCTGGCTGGGCGTCATCATCGGCGATGAACCTGCAGACCTCGTTCCTGACGCCGCCCTTCGGCTTTGCGCTGTTCTACCTGCGCTCGGTCGCGGCCAAGATGCCTTATGTGGACAAGGTGACCGGCAAGAAGATGGAGCCGGTGACCAGACCAGCAGATCTACGCGGGGCGCTGATCGTTCATCATGATCCAGGTCGTGATGATCAGCGGTCGTGGTCATGTTCCCGCAGACTGGTCATGCACTACAAGGGGCCGGTGATCGACCCGTCGACCGTCACGATCACCGTGCCGCAGCTGCCGACGCTGCAGCGCGCCGGGCGGGGCGGCGCTGCCGCAGCTGGCGCGCCGCAACTGGGCGCGCCGCAACCTTGGGGCGCCGGCTGGCGAACCCGCTGAACGCCGATGCGGCGCCGGCGGCTACCGCGCGCGACACGGTCCACGACGAAAAACGGCCCCGGGTTGCCCCGGGGCCGCTTCCTGTTTCGGACCGGGCCCGGGATCAGAGCTTGCCGGCCTGCTGCTGCACCATCATGAAGGTGTCGTAGTTGTATTCCGCGATCTGCGCCCAGAGATAGGCATCGCGCTTGAACGCGATCTGGCTGTCCCAGATCTTCTTGAACGACGCGTTGGTCGCCGAAATCTCGGCATAGGTCGCCTGTGCCGCGTCGAAGGCCGCCGACAGCACGTCCTGCGGGAACGGGCGCAACTGCGTGCCGTTGGCCACCAGCGACCGCAGCGCGGTCGGGTTGCTGTAGTCGTACATCGCCATCATGTTGGAGTTCGACGCCTCGCAGGCGGTCCGCAAGATCGCCTGATAGACCGGCGGCAGCTCGTTCCACTTGGCAAGGTTGACCATGGTCGACAGCGTCGGCCCGCCTTCCCACCAGCCGGGATAGTAGTAGTAGGGCGCGACCTTGTAGAAGCCGAGCTTCTCGTCGTCATAGGGGCCGACCCATTCGGCCGCGTCGATCGTGCCCTTCTCCAGCGCCGGATAGATGTCGCCGCCCGCGATCTGCTGCGGCACGACGCCCAGCTTCTCGATGATCTTGCCGCCAAAGCCGCCGATCCGCATCTTCAGGCCCTGCATGTCGGCCAGGCGAGTTGATCTCCTTGCGATACCAGCCGCCCATCTGCACGCCGGTGTTGCCGCACGGCAGGTAGTGCAGGTTCCGCGCGCGTGAAGAACTCGTTCAGCATGTCGATGCCGCCGCCGTGGTACAGCCAGGCGTTCATCTGGCGATAGTTCAGGCCGAACGGGACCGTGGTTCCCAGCGCGTTGGTCGGATCCTTGCCCCAGTAGTAATAGGACGCCGTATGGCCGCCTCGACCGTTCCGGCGGCAGCGCCTCGGCCGCTTCCAGGCCGGGAACCAGTTCGCCCGCCGGGAAGACCTGCAACGGTGAAATTGCCGTCGGTGGCTTCGGACACGTATTTCGACATCGTTTCGGCGGCGCCGTAGATCGTGTCGAGCGACTTCGGGAAGCCCGATGTCACCCGCCAGGTGATCGGGCGTGGCCTGGGCCATGCGCCGGCGCGGCCAGTGTGGAGGCCGCAGCGGCGGCCACGCCGCCCGACGAGGCCTTGGTCAGAAACGAACGACGATCCATGCATTACTCCCTTCTGCTGGATTGACTCACATCGTGCCGGATGATCTCTCACCCTGATTTTGGCAAATGCGGTCCGACGGTTGCATTTCGATCAATGCCTGTCCAGTCATTCGCGACCCGGTTGCGCGAAATCCGTTGGGATTGCTGGACAAACCCGCCCGCGCGCGGGAAAGCTTGCGATGAACCGCAGGAGTGTCCGCCCTGACCACGATCTACCGCCCCTTCTCCGCCGCGCTCTGGATGATCGGGTCGGTGCTGTCCTTTTCGGCGATGGCTGTCGCGGGCCGCGCCGTGTCGCCGGTGCTCGACACGTTCGAGTTGATGACCTGGCGATCGCTGATCGGGCTGGCGATCGTGCTGTCGGTCGGGGCGGGCGTGGGGCGGCTGAACGAGATCCGGACCAACCGGCTCGGCACCCATTTCATCCGCAACGTCTTTCACTTTTCGGGCCAGAACCTGTGGTTCTTTGCCCTGACGCTGATCCCGCTGGCGCAGGTCTTTGCGCTTGAATTCACCTCGCCGCTCTGGGTGATCCTGCTCGCGCCGCTGGTGCTGGGCGAAAGGATCACCGGGATCCGCGCGCTGTCGGCGCTGATGGGCTTCGCCGGCATCCTGATCGTCGCGCGGCCCGATCTCGGGCATCTCGATCCCGGGGTGATCGCGGCCGCCGCCTCGGCCATAGGCTTTGCCGGATCGGCCATCTTCACCAAGCGGCTGACCCGCCATGAAGGCATCGTGTCGATCCTGTTCTGGCTGACGCTGATGCAGAGCATGTTCGGCATCGTCATCTCCGCCGCCGACGGCGACGTGACCTTGCCCACGGCTGCGATCGCGCCATGGCTGGTGCTACTCGGCGTGGCGGGGGTGCTCGCGCATTTCTGCCTGACCAAGGCGCTGACCCTCGCACCCGCCACGGTTGTGGTGCCGATGGACTTCATTCGCCTGCCGGCGATCGCCGTGGTCGGGATGCTTTTTTACAACGAACCTCTTGATATCTTCGTTTTCATCGGAGCGATCGTGATCTTGGGCGCGAATTGGATCAACATGCGAACAGAAAGCAGGGGCGCGCGTGTCGTCGCAGGATCGTAACGTCACGAAACTTTTACGCTGGGTCATTCGTTGACCGAACGGCCCGGCGAACACTAAGGGAAGAGGGGGAAAACCCGCTCCAGAAAGCGGGCATCAGGGAGGGACGAAATGAAGGGACTGCGCAGGGCGCTCGGCGGCGCCATAGGGGCTGTCGCAGCCACCACGGGAATGACGACTGCCGGCGCGATCGACCGCAGCTTGCAGTCGACGGGCATGATCTTCGAGACCGGGAATTATGTCGAACTCACGTTCGGCTATCTCTGGCCCGATGTCAGCGGCACCGAGGTTCCCGTGCTTGGCGGACAATCCTCCGACAACATGTATGGCAATTATTCCACCGGATCCCTGTCGTTCAAGACAGCGATCAGCGAGAATGTCGACATCGGCTTCATCATCGACAAGCCGTTCGGGGCCGACACGCAATACCCGACCGGCACCGGGTATTTCGCGGCAGGCACCACCGCGAACCTCGACACGACATCCTATACCGCGCTCGTCAAGTATCGCTTTCCCTCGAACATCAGCCTTGTCGGTGGCCTGCGCTACCAGACGCTTGCAGCCGATGCGTTCATCCCGTTCCTGACGCCTCGTCCGGGCGTCACGCAGCCCTACCAGATCATCGCCGAAGAGAGCGGTGGCTGGGGCTATGTGCTGGGCGCGGCCTGGGAAAAACCCGAGATCGCGGCCCGCGTCTCGCTGACCTACAACTCGGCGATCAGCTATGAGTTGCCGACGACGGAGTATTCCGCCCTCGGCATCGTGCCCTCGACCACCGATACCAAGCTTCCGCAATCGGTGAACCTCGAGTTCCAGACCGGCGTCGCCCCCGACACGTTGCTGTTCGGCGGCATCCGCTGGGTCGACTGGACCGAGTTCGTGGTCCGCCCGCCGTCCTATGCCGTGCTGACGCGCGGGCAGGATCTGATCTTCTACAACGGCGATGTGCTGACCTACACGCTGGGCCTTGGCTATCGTTTCAACTCCACATGGTCGGGCGCCGTGACCTATGTCCACGACAGCCCGATCGGCGGCTATTCCTTGAACCTCGGGCCAGTGGACGGCTACGATAGCCTTGCCTTTGCGGCCACTTGGACGAATGGCGCGATCAAGGTGACCGGCGTCGTGCGCTACTTCGAACTGGGCAATACCCAGACACAGCTCGGTGCCGTGGCGCCCGCCTCGAACTTCGATGGCAACAGCGCTGTCGGCGTCGGTGTGCGGGTCGGCTACACCTTCTGATCGCCCGGCCTGCACCCCGCCCTTCACGGGACGGGGTGCAAGCCGCAACTTCCGGGTCGCGGCCATCCGGCATTTGGCCTAACCCCGCCGGATGACACCGCAGAAAACCCTTTCCCCCCGCGCCTGGTCCGAACTCCTGCTGCTCGCGGCGATCTGGGGCGGATCTTTCCTGTCGAACCGCATCGCATTGGACGAGGTGCCGGTTCTTACCACGGTCGCGCTGCGCGTGCTGGGGGCCGCCCTGCTGCTTTGGGGGTATGTCGCGCTCCGCGGACTTGCGCTGCCCCGACGGCGGGCCGTCTGGGGCGCCTTTCTGGTGATGGGGCTTCTCAACAACGTCATTCCGTTCTCGCTGATCACCTGGGGCCAGCTTTCCGTGCCCTCGGGGCTCGCCGCGATCGTCAACGCGTCGACCGCGATCTTTGGCGTCCTCATCGCGTCGCTGGCCTTCAGGGACGAGATCCTGACCCTGCGCAGGTTTGGCGGGGCCCTGATCGGGGTGACGGGTGTCGCGCTGGCGATCGGGCCGCAGGTGCTGGACGCGCTCGACCTGACGGCGCTGCCGCAACTGGCCCTCGTCGGGGCCGCGATTTCCTACGCCTGTGCCGCCGTCTGGGCGCGCAAGGCGCTGGCCGGCCTCAGCCCCCACGTCGCGGCCGCGGGGATGCTCACGGGGTCGTCCGTGGTGATGGTGCCGGCGGCACTGCTGGCCGATGGCGTGCCGGGGCTGGCCTACGGCGCCCCCGCCTGGGCCGCGATCGGCTATCTTTCGGTGATCGCGACGGCCGGGGCCTACCTGCTTTACTACCGCGTGCTCGCCATGGCGGGGGCCGGCAACCTCAGCCTCGTGACATTGCTCACAGCGCCGGTCGCCATCCTGCTGGGCGCGGTCGTGCTGTCCGAGGCGATCCCGCTCCATGCCTGGGTCGGCTTCGGTCTGATCGCGGTGGGATTGCTGGTGATCGACGGGCGATTGCTCGCGCGCAAAGAACCCGCGTGAAATCCGCCCGCCCCGATGCTACCAAGCGGACGGCGAGGGGAAGGGCGGACATGATCTACCAGAGAGCGGCGGATTGGCGGGCGGCAGAGGGCAAGCGCGTGCTTCTGTTCGGCATGTCGGGCCTTGGCAAGACCTATCTTGCCAACATGCTGCGCGATCAGGCGCAATGGTTCCACTACTCGATCGATTACCGCATCGGCACCCGCTACATGGGCGAGTACATCGCCGACAACTTCAAGCGCGAGGCGATGAAGGTGCCCCTGCTGCGCGAGCTGCTGATGACGGATTCGGTCTACATCGCCTCCAACATCACCTTCGACAACCTCGCCCCGCTTTCGACCTACCTCGGCAAGCCCGGCGATCCCGGCGAAAGGCGGCGTACCCTTTGACGAATACCTGCGCCGCCAGGCCCAGCACCGCGAGGCCGAAATGGCGGCCCTGCTCGACACGCCCCGCTTCATCGACCGCGCGAAGGAGCTCTACGGCTATCAGCGATTTCGTCTGCGACTCCGGCGGCTCGATCTGCGAGGTCGTCGATCCGCGACGACCCCGACGACCCGGTGCTGCCACGCTGTCCCGGACCCTGCTGCTGGTCTGGATCAAGGGGTCCGAGGCGCACCGAGACGAACTGATCCGCCGCTTCGACCGGGCGCCGAAGCCGATGTACTACCAGCCGGAGTTCCTGCGCCAGGTCTGGGCCGACTACCTTGCGCAGACGGGCCTGCCGGGCGACAGGGTCGATCCGGACGCCTTCCTGCGCTTGGCCTATGCGCGCCTGCTCGACCACCGCCAGCCGCGCTATGCGGCGATGGCCCGCCGGGGCGTGACGATCACCGCCGAAGAGGTGGCGCGGGTGCGCGATGCCGCAGAGCTTCGACCGACCTGATCGCCCGCGCCCTTGAGCGCCGGCGGCGAAGCGGCCTAGACTAACGGCCCTTCGAACGGAGAGGCCCGCATGCCCATCACCCTGCCCGCCACCCTGCCCGCCTTCGACGTGCTGCGGCGCGAAGGCGTCATGGTGATGTCGCCCGAACGCGCGGCGCGGCAGGACATCCGTCCGCTGCGGATCGGGCTGCTGAACCTGATGCCGAAGAAGATCCAGACCGAGACCCAGTTCGCCCGGCTGATCGGCGCCACGCCCGCTGCAGATCGACCTTCACCTGATCCGCATGACCGAGCATCAGACCAAGAACACCGCCGCCGAGCACATGGAGACCTTCTACCGCCCGTTCCAGGAGGTGAAGGACGAGAAGTTCGACGGCCTGATCATCACCGGCGCCCCGATCGAACATCTGCCGTTCGAGGAGGTCACCTATTGGGACGAACTGTGCCGAGGTGATGGACTGGACGCAGACCCACGTGCAGTCGACCTTCGGCGTCTGCTGGGGCGGCATGGCGATGATCAAGCATTTCCACGGCGTCGCGCAAGCACATGCTGCGCGCACAAGGCCTTCGGCTGCTTCCGCCATCGAACCTGGCCCCGGCCTCGCCCTACCTGCGCGGCTTCTCGGATGACTTCGTCATCCCGCGTCAGCCGCTGGACCGAGATGCGCCAGACCGAGATCGACGCCGTCGCCGGACTTGAGCACGCTGCTCGGCTCCGACGAGGTCGGCCCCTGCCTGATCGAGGATGCAGCCCACCGCGCGCTCTACATCTTCAACCACTTCGAATACGACAGCGACACGCTGAAGCAGGAATACGACCGCGACGTGGCCAACGGCACGCCGATCAACGTGCCGCTGAACTACTATCCCGATGACGATCCCGCGAAGCCGCCCCTCAATCGCTGGCGCAGCCACGCGCATCTGCTATATGGCAACTGGATCAACGAGATCTACCAGTCCACGCCATATGATCTTGCGGAAATTGGCCGCTAGCCTCCTCTTCTCGCGCCGTGCTCCTCGGCGGCTGCGCAGCCGCCGTGGACCGCCGCGCCACGGCGCCGCGAGGACGCGGCAGAGGCAGCCTATCCCGCCGACGGGCCGGATCATCGACGCGTGGACGGGCGCGATGTTCATGCCGTGGTCGTCGGGCGCGGGGCCCGACCTGGTGCTGATCCACGGCGCCAGCGGCAACACCCGCGACTTCACCTTTGACCTTGTCGACCGGCTTGACGGACCGCTACCGCGTGATCGTGCTTCGACCGTCCCGGGCTGGGCTGGTCGGACGGCTGCGGGCGACTGCCGGCGTCAGCCCGCGCGTGCAGGCCGACATCCTGCGCGGCGGCAGCGCGCGAGCTTGGCGCTGCACCGCCCGATCGTCGTGGGCCACAGCTATGGCGGCGCGGTCGCGATGGCCTGGGCGCTGCGCGACCCCGGCGATACCGCCGCGCTGGTGATCCTCGGCGGGCGCGACGATGCCCTGGCCCGGCAGCCTCGGCGGCTGGTATCGCGCTGACCTCCAGCCGCTGTCGGGCGCGCGACCGTGCTACCGCTGGTCACGGCCTTTGCGCCCCTGTCGCCGCGCTCAGGACGCCATCGACGCCGATCTTCGCGCCCGATCCGGTTCCACAGGGCTATGCCGACCTATGTCGGTGCCGGCCTGACGCTGCGCCGCGAGACGCTCGCCGACGAACGCGCGCCAGGTCAACGGGCTGCGGCCCTATGTCGTCGCGCATGGCCGAGAACTATCCCCGGCTCGACCTGCCGGTCGAGATCGTCCACGGCACCGCCGACACCATCGTGCCGCCGACAATCCACGCCGATCCCGATGAGCAGGCTGCTGCCCGAACGCCAACCTGACCGTGCTCTTGCCCGGCATCGGCCACATGCCGCACCACGCCGATCCCGAAGCCGACCGTCGCCGCGATCGACCGCGCCGCCGACCGCGCCGGATTGCGCTGAGCGCCCGATCGCCATACTGACCCGCAGCGACACGGGGAGAGGAGAGCACATGAACCTGCCCTTCGACGGCGCAATCAGCCGCTATTTCCGCAAGGAGGCACCCGAACGAGGTCCGCAAGGCCATCGAGAAGGCCGACAAGGACGACATCCTGTCGCAAGACATACCCCTATCGACGAGGAAATGAAGGCGCGACGACTACGACGAGAAGATGGACGCGCTGCAGATCGAACTGGTCCGCCTGCAGGCCGATCTGCGCGATACCGGCAAGCGCCTTGTCGTGGTGTTCGAAGGGCGCGATGCGGCCGGCAAGGGCGGCACCATCAAGCGCGGTGCGCGAGAACCTGAACCCGCGCGTGGCGCCATGTCGTGGCGCTCGCCAAGCCGACCGACCGCGAGGCGCGGCAATGGTATTTCCAGCGCTACATCGACCGGCTGCCCGCCGGGGGCGAGATCGTGCTCTTCGACCGCAGCTGGTACAACCGCGGCGTGGTCGAGCATGTCTTCGGCTTCTGCACCCAGAGGAGCGCGACGCAGTTCTTCCACCAGCTGCCCGACTTCGAGACGATGATCGTCGACGAGGGCATCGTCCTGGTGAAGATCTGGCTCAACGTCGGGCGCGCCGAACAGCTGCGCCGCTTGCTGGACCGCGAGAGCGACCCGCTGAAGCAGTGGAAACTGTCAGCCAGATCGACGTCGACGGGCTGGCGAAATGGGACGACTACTGCGCCGCCATCGACGAGACGCTGGAGCGCACCCACAGCCCGCACGCGCCCTGGACGGTGATCCGGTCCGACGACAAGAAGCGCGCCCGGATCGCGGCGATCCAGACGATCCTGCGCGCGCTCGACTATGCAAGGGCAAGGACGACAAGGCCGATCGGCACGCCCGACCCGCAGATCTGCGGCGGCCCGGACCTGCTGGATGTCTGAAGCGCGGCTACCATCACGGAAACCTGCGGCAGGCCCTGGTCGAGGCCGCGCTCGAGCTGATCGAGGAGAAGGGCCCGCAGGGCTTTACCCTGTCCGAGGCGGCGAAGGCCGCCGACGTGACGCCGGCGGCGGTCTACCGCCACTTCGCAGGGCCGCGAAGACCTGATCGCCGAAGTCGCGCGGCAGGGATACGAGATCTTCGCCGACCTGATGGAATACGCCTACGACAATGGCCAGCCCTCGGCGCTGGCGGCGTTCGAGGCGACCGGCCGGGCCTATCTCGCCTTTGCGCGGCAAGTATCCCGGCCATTACCTGGCGATGTTCGAAAGCGGCCTGCCGGTCAGCGGCCATCCCGACCTCGGCGCTGGCCGCGCGGCCGCGCGCGCGGCGTGCTCGAACGGCCGCCGCGGAGCTCTGGCCGCACATCCCGCCCGCAAAGCGCCCGCCCCCGGCGATGTTCTCGGCCCATATCTGGGCGATGTGCCACGGCGTGGTCGAACTCTTCACTGCGCGGCACCCCGGGCGCCGCAGCCCTTTCCGCCCGAGGACCTGCTGGAGACCGGCATCGGCATCTACCTGCGCGGGCCTGGGCCTGCTGTCGCCCGACGGGTGAGCGCGAGTGTCCGACGAGGCCGCGCCAGGGCGTCGGATTTCGGATGACACGACGCCACAGCGCTAGCCTGTTGCGCCCGATGTCGGAAGGCCGGGTCAGGGCAGCCTCTCCCCATGACTGCCCACAGCCTCGCGCGCCAAGGAGTACCCGACGCAGCCAATCCGACTGCCAGTCGCAACGCACCGCATGGGTCAGCGGAACAGAACCAGCGCGTCGGGGCTCCAGGCGACCCGGGTCCGGGTGCCGATCGTCCAGCACCGGGCGGCCGGGACGTTGCGCATCGACAGGCGCACTGGCGTCTCGATGCCGTCGAGTTAGACATCGTAATAGGTCATGTCGCCATAATAGACGACCTCGTCCATCGACGCCATGCGTCTCGCGGTCGCTGGCCTGCTGGTCCTCGTAGAGAAGCGTCAGCGTCTCGGGGCGGAAGCCCACGGTCGCGCCCTCGGACGAGGCCGCCCCACCGGGGGCCTGCGTCGCTGGCAAGTGACACGCGGCCCAGACCGGCCACCTCCACATCCGCGCCGTTCGCCGCCGTCCGACAAGATCGAGGCTGGCAGAAAGTTCATCGTGCCGATGAAATCCGCGACCTGCCGCGTCTTTGGGCGGCGGTACAGCGTTTCGGGATCGGCGAGTTGGGCGATCTCGCCGTCGAACATCACGGCGATCCGGTCCGACATGACCAGCGCCTCTTCCTGGTCATGGGTGACCAGGATGAAGGTGATGCCGACCTGCCGCTGCAGCTTGATCAGTTCGACCTGCATCTGCTCGCGCATCTTCTTGTCCAGCGCGCGACAGCGGTTCGTCCAGCAGCAGCACCTTGGGCTTCAGGATCAGCGCGCGGGCCAGCGCCACCCGCTGCCGCTGGCCGCCCGACAGGGCATGGGCCGCCCGCGTCGCCAAAGCCCTTGAGCCCCACCATCTCCAGCGCCTCGCCGACCGCGCCGCGCCTTGTCGTCTTGCGACAGCGCCAGCCCTTGCGCAGGCCGAAGCCCACGTTCTCGGCCACGGTCAGGTGCGGAAAGATCGCGTAGCTCTGGAACACCATGTTGGTCGGCCGCTTGTTCGGCGGCATGCGCGCGGCCATGTCCTTGCCGTCGATCAGGACCGCCGCCCGACGAGATGTCCTCGAACCCCGCGATGGTGCGCAGCAAGCGTGGTCTTGCCACAGCCCGACGGGCCCAGCAGCGAAAAGAACTCACCCGCCCTGATCGTGGCGGTGATGCCGCGCAGCGCGTGATAGTCGCCATAATACTTGTGGACGTCCTTGAACTCGATCATGGTCGCGTTTTTCGGACGTCACAGGAAGCCTCCGGTATCCTTGGCCGCCGGACTTGGCGATGCCACGGCGGCGGAAATACTCGGCGATGGCACAGCAGGATGATCGACAGGCAGACCAGGATCGTGCCCAAGCGCCATGATGACGGGCACCGCCTGCGGGAAGCGGAACTGGCCAGAAGATGTAGACCGGCAGCGTCGCCTGTGTGCCGGCAAGGAAGAACGCGATGATGAACTCGTCGAGCGAGATCGTGAACGAGATCAGCAGCGGACGAGATGATGCCCGGCATCACCAGCGGCAGGATGATCAGCCGGAAGGTCGAGAACGGCCGTCTCGCCCAGGTCATAGGCGGCCTCCTCCAGTGACCGGTCCAGCGACTGGAACGCCGAGGACAGGATCGCCACTGCAGAAGGGCGTGCAGATCAGCACGTGGCCAAGGATCACCGTGAAGAGCGACAGCGTGCACCCCGATCGCCAGCAGCACCACCAGAAGCGACACCGCCACGATCATTTCGGGCAGCACCAGGGGCAGCATGATCAGGCCCATGAGCCGCGCCTTGACCGGAAAGCTGTAGCGGGTCGAGGCGCGCGCGGCGAAGATGCCCAGCGTGGTGGACGAGGATCGACACCGAAACCGCGATGATCAGGCTGTTCTTCACCGCCAGATGCAGCAGGTCGGATCGTCCAGCATCGCGGCGAACCATTCTGGTCGTGAACCCGCTGCAGCGGAAAGGCGATGACCGTCGCGTCGTTGAAGGCGAACATCGGCAGGAGGATGATCGG
The DNA here is from genome assembly GCA_963700485.1 of uncultured Alphaproteobacteria bacterium. Classification (GTDB taxonomy): domain Bacteria; phylum Pseudomonadota; class Alphaproteobacteria; order Rhodobacterales; family Rhodobacteraceae; genus Aliitabrizicola. The sequence continues at coordinate 90,904 of CAVOXQ010000011.1, read as the reverse complement.
CGCGTAGAGAAAGAGCAGATAGACCAGCGCGTAGACCTGAAACCCGGCCTTCTTCATTTCGGTTCCCCTTCAGATAGCGGCGGTTCAGGAACAGGAAGACGAGGCTGACGGCCGTCACGATCGGCATCGCGCTGACGGCGATGGCCGAGCCTAGCGGATAATTGTTCAGCTTCAGGTATTGCAGCTCGATCAGGTTGGCGATCATCGCGGCCTTGCCGGCCGCCCACCAGTTGCGGTGTGACGTAATCGCCGATGGTCGGGATGAAGACGATCAGCACCGACGCGATCACGCCCGGCATCGTCAGCGGCAGCGTCACGCGCAAGAACGTCACGAAGCGGCCTTCGCCCAGATCCTGCCCCGCCTCAAGCAGGCTCGGTCGATCTTTTCGAGCGCGACGAAGATCGGCAGGATCGCGAAGGGCGCATAGGCATGGGCCAGCGTCATGACCACCGCGCCGACATTGTAGCTGATCCACTGCAACGGTTCGCTGGTGATGCCCAGCGCCATGAGGGCAGAGTTCACGACGCCGTTGTAGCCAAGGATCACCTTCCACAGGAACACCCGGATCAGATAGCTGGTCCAGAACGGGATGGTGATCAGGAAAAGCCAGAGCGCCTTGCGCGACGGGTCGACGTGAAACGACTGACGAAATAGGCCACCGGAAAGGCCAGCAGCACCGTGACCAACGTCACCGTCATCGACACGAAGAGCGAGCGCAGCATGACCGTGCGGTAAAGCTCGCTTCGTCCAGGCCTCGACGTAATTGGCGAAAGTGAACTGCCGGATGATCTCGAGGTAGCCGTCGGTCAGGAAACTGTAGAGCAGGATCGTTCCCAACGGCGCCGCAAGCAGCAAGATCGCGTAAAGCGCCGTCGGACTGATAAGCGCAAGCCCGCTGGCCGCGTCTGACCGGCCAAGTCGGGCCAGAACCCCGTCAGAACTCATGATGCCCCCTGTCGGCCCCTTGTTTTCACGTTTTGTGACACAGGTTGCAGCCCGAGAAAAGGGGGGCGACGATATTTTGATCAAATTATGCCAGGCGCGCCCGAAACGGGCGCGATGGCGCGTGTGGTGTGCCCCGCAAACGGGCACACCGAAAACGTCAGCGAAACAGGCCGAACGCCGCCTGCGTAGTCGCGGATGGCAGATTAGCGGATGACCGCCTCGACCATGATCGCGCGCTTCTTCAACTCGGCATAAAGCGTCGGGATGACGCGGGTATGGCTGACGGCGCGCGCCAGCGCGTCCGACAGCCTGCGTTCGTCGGTCATCGCCTCGGTCACGCGCCAGACAAGCCGGCGGGCGACACCGTCGTCATAGACGATCTCCGTTCCGCCCGTGCGGTTCTTGCGGATGCCAAGGAAAACACTGCCCCCGTGGGGGGCATGGAAAGCGAATTGTCCCATTTTCGGGTCTCTTTATTGTTGGCTCGATACAGGGAAGATATCCGCTCGTTCGGATCGGTCAATCCAAGGCACCGGAAAACAAGATCAAATTGCGTTGATGGGTCCGGGCTGCAACAGCGATCAAACACCGAGTTCCTGCGGAGGCACCGCCAGCAGGCCAGCCAATACCCCGAGCGCGGCCTCGAACCGCGCCCGCGGCACCAGCCCCGACAGGGCGAGCCGCACCGCGTTCGGCGCCTTTCCGTGGATCAGCGCATAGAGATCGGCCGATCGCAGCAGGATGCCTTCGGCCTCGGCCCGGCTCAGGAAACTCGACGCGCGCCAGCCCTTCGGCATGCGCAGCCAGACAAACGGAACACCCGGTTGCCACGACAGATCGTAGGCCCCCAACATGTTGACCACCATCCGTAGCCGCGGCGCAAGCTCGCCCTGCACATCCCGCCGGATCCGGCGGGCCGCGCCGCTGGTCAGCAGATCGAGGGCCAGTTCGGCAACCGGGCGGGCCAGCGCAAAGTAGCTCTGCTGTGCGACCTGCCTGCCCTTCTCGCCCTGCCCCGCCGGACAGACGACATAGCCGAACCGCAACCCCGCCCCGACCGACTTCGACAGGCTGCCGACATACCACGTCCGGTCCGGCGCCAACGCCCGAAGCGTCGGCAGCTCGCTGTCGTTGACTGCATAGCAATCGTCCTCGAGAATGTGCAGGTTGTGGGCGCGCGCCACCGCCGCGATCTCCATGCGCCGCGCGGCACTCATGCAGGCCGTCGTCGGATTCTGCGCCTGCGGGGTCAGCACAGACGACCTGAACGGCGCGCCTGCGGCAGAGCGCATCCAGCGCGGCCGGCCGCATCCCTTCGGCATCCATCTCGACCGCGACCGGTTCGGCCCGCATCAGGGCGGCGGCGTGGCGCATCCCGGGATAGGCCAGTTCCTCGACCGCGATCGCGGGCCTTTCGCCGGCAAGACAGGCCTGAAACACCAGCCCGATCGCGTTCTGCCCGCCATTGACCAGCACCACATCCTCCGGGCCAGCGGGCCCCAGCACCCGGTCGCCCAGCCAGTCGATGACCGCCGCGCGCAGCGGGGCTTCGGCATCCTGGCTTGGATAGTCGAGCCAATGCGTCCCCATCCGGTCGGCCATGCCGCGCAGCGCACTCGCAAACGCCGCCAGTTGCCCCCGGTCCGGCAGCTCGGGCGACCGGAGGTCGACGACGCGCGCATCCGCGACCGCCACGCCAAGCACCGCCCCCCCGCCGCCCTGCGGACGCACGAAGGTGCCGCGCCCGACCTCGCCCGACAGCAACCCGTCCTGCGTGACGATCTGGTAGGCCCGCGCGACCGTGCCGGGCGTCATCCCCAGCCGCCACGCCAGGTCGCGCACCGTCGGCAGCCGCGCGCCCTCGGCCAGATCGCCCGTCCGCACCGCCTCGCGCAGCGCCAGGGCCAGCGCCTGATACTTGGGCCCGTCATGGCGGGAAAGGTCGGGACACCAAATTGTATCGGTCACAAGTTTCCTCTTTCCGACCCCAAGGACATTTTGTATCAATTCAATACGACAAAATACTCATTGTATCAACACAAAACCTGAAAGGTGCCCCATGCGCTCCCTGCTCCACGTCCCGTCCATCGCTGGCTTGACCGGATATCGTCCGCGCGCCGCCGTGCGGCGCGTCGTGTCGAACTGGATCGCGCGGCGCCGTTCGCGCCAGTCACTGGCCGTGCTCGATGCTCATCTGCTGCGCGATCTTGGCCTGACCGCCGAGATTGTTCGGCGCGAGGCGACAAAACCCTTCTGGCGCGACTGATCGCGCCAACCCGCCACCGATACCCTGATCGGTAACCCCAGACTGGGCCGGGAGCGATCCCGGCCCATTTTTGCTGGTCGGGCGTTCGCCAAAGGAAACGGGCCCGCACAATGGCGGGCCCGGTCGAACCTTGGCAGGCAGCACTCAGCGCTTGGAGAACTGGAAGCTCTTGCGGGCCTTGGCCTTGCCGTACTTCTTGCGTTCCACCACGCGGCTGTCGCGGGTCAGGAAGCCGGCGGCCTTCAGCGCCGGCTGCGCAGGCGCGGGTTCGTAAAGCTGCAAGCGCCTTCGAGATGCCGTGCTTGACCGCACCGGCCTGCCCCGAAAGACCGCCACCGGCAACGGTGGCATGCACGTCGAACTGGCCTTCCACGCCGGCAACCGTGAAGGGCTGGCGCAGGATCATCTGCAGCACCGGGACGGGCGAAGTAGTCCGCCATCGTCCTTGCCGTTGACCACGACCTTGCCGGAACCCGGCTTGATCCAGACGCGGGCGACCGCGTCCTTGCGCTTGCCGGTCGCATAGGCCCGGCCCAGCGTGTCGCGCATCGGCTCGCGCGGCGCGGCAGCAACAACGGCGGCGGGGCGCTTGCGGCCACGGCCGATTTCAGATCGTCGAGGGATTTGATGTCGGCCATGCTCACGCGCTCCGGGTGTTCTTCGGGTTCATCGACCGTGACGTCCAGAACGGTCGGGCTGCTGCGCCTCATGCGGATGCTCGGCGCCGGCATAGACGCGCAGGTTGGTCATCTGCTGACGGCCAAGGCGGTTGCGGGTGATCATCCGCTCGACCGCCTTCATCACCACGCGCTCGGGGTGTGCGCCGTCCAGCACCTGCGCCGGCGGTGCGGAACTTGATCCCGCCCGGATAGCCGGTGTGCCAGTAGTAGACGCTTGTCGGCGCGCTTGTTGCCGGTCATCTGCACCTTGTCGGCGTTGATGACGATCACATTGTCGCCCATGTCCATGTGCGGCGTGAAGGTCGGCTTGTTCTTGCCGCGCAGGATATTGGCGACGATCGTGGCAAGACGGCCCAGAACGATGCCTTCGGCGTCGATCAGGATCCACTTCTTGTCGATATCCGCCGGAGTTGCGGTAAAGGTTTTCATGCGTTTCTCTCGTGATGAAGAAGGGGCGCATAGCCCCTCCGGTCGGGATGGCGCTGTATCCACCAACAAGTGGCGCAGGTCAAGCCGCACTTGCGGGTAAAAATGTACTATTATCATATGCTTGAAAGAATGGTATCATAATACCCCACGTTTTGTCCGCGCGTGGCCCGCCTCAGCGCAGCCGGGGTGGGCGGTCCGGATCGCTGCCAGGTGCCAGCGGAACGGAAACACCGCCCTGCTCGGGCGCCGGCAGATCGAACCGCAGCGCCACCTTCGCAAGCACCTGAAGCGCCGGGTCGTCGGGCGCCATGAAGGTCACGTCCATCTCGCCCGCCTCGACGCCCGAAAACGTCAGGGCCTCGCCCGCGGCCCGGGCCAGCGCGCCCTCGGCCCCCGGCAGGGCGCCGATGAAAGCCAGCATGTGCCCGCGCTGCCCGCCCGCATAGGTCACCCCCGCCAGCAGGGCCGCGACCGCGAGCCCGCCCGCCCGCGCCAGTTTTGCGTCGAGCGCCGAAACCAGTGCCTCCGGCAGCCCGCCCGGCGGATGGAACGCCTGCGGCACCGCCTCTACCTCGACCGGCCCCTGACCCAGCGTCTCGGCCAGCCAGTCCACCGCCTCGGGCGGCAGCACATAGGACGAGGGCGCCACCCCGAGGTTCAGCCCGATGCCGATCCCTTGCCCGGCAAGCTGCGTCGCCACCATCCGCCCGGGCATGGCGGCATAGGGCGCAGGCGCGCCGACGAAATCGGCCAACCTGTCCTCGCGGTCGAAGACAAGCACCACCGGGCCGTCCTCCAGGTCGAAGACGTCGGGCGTCACCGACTCGCCATCTGCCTCGCCGGCCAGCAACAGGAACACCTCGCCATCCGCCAGCCGCTCGTAGAACCCGAGCCGCAGCGCGTCATCCTCCGGCGCGGCTTCCATCCGCTGAAACGCCTGATCGAGAAGTGTCACCCGTCTGCCCCCGCCTCTGCCCGCCGCGCCAGCGCGGCCAGCACCGCCTGCGCGCCCGCTTCGGGGCTCTGCGCGCCCATGTCAAGCCGAAGCTCGTGGGCGGCCCCGCCCGGCACCCGCCCGAACTGCGCCCGCGCAAGCCCCATCATCCGGTCGCCGCGAATGCGCTCGCGCGCCTCCAGAACGTCGAGCGGCGCCAGAACCGCCACGTTCAGAACCCCCTGCGGGGCGAAATCTCGCCTGCAAGCCTCTGCCTCGTCCCGGTCCATCACGGTGTCGAAGATCACCCGGTTCCCGGCGCGGGCCAGTGCCACCACCGCCCCGCGCAATCCCGAGAGAAGCCTGGCCCCCGCGGCCCCGGTCGACACGCTGACGCCCTCCGGTCCGGCGCGATAGCGGAACGTCTCGGCATCGTCCTGGAGGTGCTCGGGCAGCATGTCCAGAAAGCCATCCATCTGCACATGCAGCCAGATATCCTGCGCCGACCGCTGGATGGCGCGCGCCAGCGATGACTTGCCCGCGCTGCCCGGCCCGTTCAGCACGATGATCCGCGTCATGGCGTCGCCTCCAGTTCGGCGCGCACGGCCCGTCGCAACGCAGGCACAAGCTCTGCCTCGAACCACGGGTTGGCGCGCAGCCAGCCGGTATTGCGCCACGACGGATGGGGCAAGGGAAAGACCCGCGGCGCATGCGCACGCCAGCCGGCGACGGTCGCCCCGACACCAGCACGGGTGTGCAGGTGCCACCGCTGCGCGGCCCCGCCCACCAGGAGCGTCAGGCGCAAGTGCGGCAGCGCCCCGATCACCTGGTCCCGCCAGGTTCTTGCGCAGATCGCGGGCGGCGGCAGATCGGCCCCGGTCGCATCATAGCCGGGAAAGCAGAAGGCCATCGGCACCACCGCCACCCGGTCGCGGTCATAGAATTCGTCTTCCGACAGGCCGGCCCAGTCGCGCAGGCGCAGACCGCTTGCGTCACGGAACGGCTCGGCGGCGGCATGTGCGCGCAGACCGGGGGCCTGCCCCGCGATCAGGATCCGCGCCGGACGGCGGAACCACGCGATCGGGCGCGGTTCATGGGCCGTGGCCGTGGCTGCAAACCGCGCCGCGCACAGCCGGCACTGCCGGATGCCCAGGACCAGTCGTTCGGCATCGTCCATCACGCGTGCCTCCGCTTGGGGCATGGCTTGCAGGGCGGGTGCGCAAAAGAATTGTCCACCCCCCCTCTTTCGGACATAATGGCGTCCATACGCCGGGATAAGGCGACTTGTTAAGAATGATCCCCTAGCCGGGATGACGAGGCAGCGAAGCAGACCGGCGCGCCAAGCCGCGCGGCGGCCCCACAGGGCACCGGAATGATCGAGTTCGAGAATGTCAGCAAGTCCTTCTGGACGGGCACGCAACGCAAGGTGATCCTCGACCGCGCCTCGTTCCGCGTCGAGCTTGGCCATTCGCTTGGCATCCTCGCGCCCAACGGGGCGGGCAAGACGACGATCATCAACATGATGGCGGGCCTTGAAAAGCCCGACGAAGGCCGGGTGACACGCACCGCGCGCATCTCGTTTCCGCTCGGCTTCATGGGCGGCGTCGTCAGCAAGCACACCGGCACCGAGAACGTCCGCTACATCGCCCGCCTCTACGGCCTCGACCCCGACTACGTCGAAAGCTTCTGCCGCTGGCTCTGCGGGATCGAGGAATACTTCGACATGCCGGTCGGCACCTATTCGTCGGGGATGCGCGCACGGTTCTCCTTCGCGCTCATGCTCGCGCTCGAGTTCGACATCTATCTGATCGACGAAGGCATGCCCGCCACGACGGATGTCACCTTCAACCGCAAGGCCGGCGCGATCCTGCACGACCGGCTCAGGAATGCGACCGTGGTCGTGGTCTCGCACCAGGCCCAGACGCTTGAGAAATTCTGCCGCTCCGCAGGCGTCCTGCGCAACGGCCAGCTCTACATGTTCGACACCCTCGAAGAAGCGAAGCGCCTCTATGACTACCAAGCCTAAGGCCATCCGGTTCCGCACCCGTCGCCACGAACTGCCCCCCGCCCCGCCCGGGACGGCTGGTGCCCCGCCGGTGGACGACGGCTTTGGCCCCGGCCCCTTTCCCACCGCGGATGCTGTCGCGGGCGGCCCGCCCCCCGCAACAATGCCCGCCGAAGCCGCCGAAACCGCGATCGAGCGGATCCGACGCGAGGGGCTGACGGGACGCCAGTTGCGCCTCGCCCGGCGCATCGCCCAACGCCACAACCTGCCCGCAACCTCGGATTTCGATGCCGTGCGGTTGTTGCGCGAGGCCGGGATCGACCCGTTCCAGCGCGCCAGCATGCTTGAACTCGTCACTTCCGACGGCACCCCCGGCGCCGACTCGCGGGCCCTCAGCGTCCCGCCCGAGACCGAGCGGCTGCCGCAAACGGTCAAGTCCCCGCCCCTGCCCTCGCCCGACCGGCGGGCCGAGGGCGGCCATGCCGCCGACATCCTGCGCATCCAGCGCGACATCGCGCGCCGCCGTCGCCGCAAGACCATCGCGCTCGCGACCCGGCTCGCCTTCTTCGTCCTGCTGCCGACCCTGATCGCCGGCTGGTACTATTTCGCCCGCGCCACCCCCCTTTACGCAACCATGTCCGAGATGGTGATCCAGGCCGCCGATGGCGCCGTCACCGGCGGCGGCCCGCCGGGGATCGGTTCGATGCTGTCGGGCGCGATCGAGGCCAACAAGGACTCGATCGCCGTGCAGGGCTTCCTGCAATCGCGCGACGCGATGAATCGTCTGGATGCGGAGGAGGGATTCCGCGCCCACTTCTCGGCCCCCGGGATCGACGCGCTCCAGCGCCTTGACCCCAATGCCAGCAACGAGGCCGTCTACAAGCTTTACCAGCGTGTCGTGCGGATCTCGTTCGATCCGACTGAAGGCATCATCAAGATGGAGGTGCGCGCGACCGATCCCGAAACCGCCGAACGCTTCGCCACCGCCCTGATCAGCTATGCCGAGGAACAGATCGACCAGCTGACGCACCGCAAGCGCGAGGACCAGATGCGCGATGCCCGCGCCAGCTACGAGAACAGCGAGGTCAAGATGCTGGCCGCGCAGCGCAAGGTGGTGGACCTGCAACAGCGCTATCAGGTGATGTCGTCAGAGGCCGAGATGGCCCTGCTGACCCAGCAGATCGGCGCGCTCGAGACCCAACTCACCCAGGAACGGCTGTCGCTCGAACAGATGCGCGCCAACGCCGAGCCGAACCGCGCCCGGATGGAACCGGTGGAACGGCGCATCACCACGCTTGAGGACGAGATCGCGAACCTGCGCGGCCGGATGAGCCGCCAGGGCGCCGACGGGCTGTCGCTGGCCGAAGTGCAGAGCGAACTGCTGATGGCACAGGCCGACGTGCAGACCCGCCAGTTGATGCTTGCGACCACGCTTCAGCAACTTGAAACCGCGCGGATCGAGGCCAACCGGCAGGTGCGCTATCTGTCTCTGTCGGTCAGCCCCGTCGCCCCCGACGAGCCCGCCTATCCCAAGGCGTTCGAGAATACCCTCGTGACGCTCCTGATCTTTGCGGGCATATACCTGATGATTTCGATGACCGCCGCGATCCTGCGGGAACAGGTCACGGCCTGACGGGGCGCGTGGGGGGAACGGCAATGAAGGACGTGCGGATCGGCGGGCTTACCGTCGGCAACGACAGACCGCTTCTGGTCATCGCGGGCCCGTGCCAGCTTGAAAGCCTTGACCACGCCCAGATGATCGCGGGCGCGATGGCCGAGGCCTGCGCGGCGGCCGGCGCGCAATATGTCTTCAAGGCCAGTTACGACAAGGCCAACCGCACCTCGCTCAAGGGACGCCGAGGGCTTGGGATCGAGGCCGGGCTCGCGGTGCTCGAGGCCGTGCGAAAGATGGGCATGCCGGTGCTGACTGACATCCACGACGCCGAACAGGCGCGGCGCGCGGCCGCGGTCGCCGACATCATCCAGATCCCCGCCTTTCTGTGCCGCCAGACCGACCTGCTGATCGCCGCCGGGCAGACCGGCGCGGTGGTGAACATCAAGAAGGGCCAGTTTCTCGCGCCGTGGGACATGGCCAATGTCGCGCAGAAGGTGGCCTCGAGCGGCAACGAGCGCATCCTTCTGACCGAACGCGGGGTCAGCTTCGGCTACAACACGCTTGTCGCCGACATGCGCGCGCTGCCGACCATGGCGCGCACCGGCTATCCGGTCATCATGGATGCGACCCATTCGGTCCAGCAACCCGGCGGCCAGGGCGACACATCGGGCGGCCAGCGCGAATTCGCCCCGGTGATGGCGCGCGCGGCGGTCAGTCTCGGGATCGCCGGGGTCTTCATCGAAACCCACGAGGCCCCCGACAACGCGCCCTCCGACGGCCCCAACATGATCCCGCTGGCTGACATGCCCGCCCTGATCGACAGCCTCATGGCGTTCGACCGGCTGGCCAAGGCGAACCCGATCCGGCTCTAGCCCCGGCCAGGGCCGGACCCGGCCGGTCGCGCAAGCGGTGTGCGGCGGGCGCCGGGGGGCCCCGCAAGATCAGGGCTGAACCGGGCTCTCCATCTCGATGGGGGCCAGATCACGCCCCTCGAACGCCGCCTCGAAGGCTGCGAGGCGCTTGTGGATCGACAGCAACTCGATGATCGTGGTCCAGGAATTCACAAGATACTGGAACGAGTTCGACACCTGCCCGAAGGCGGTCAGTATCTGCTGGAGGATCCCGAAGGTGATCTTTCCCGCAGCGATGGTCGGGATCAGGATCAGATAGGCAAAGATGTTGTCCGCCTGGATGTACATGCTGCGGAACACGTTGAAATAGGCATAGTGGAAATAGAGCCGGAAGTAGTTGGTCCGCACCTGCCGGAACAATTCCCGCGTGGTCATCGGCTGTGCGCGCGCGATGTCGTCCTCACCATAGACCAGCTCCTTGCGATAGGCGGCCTCGACGCGCTGGTTGCGAAAGTTCAGGCCCGGCAACCGGATGCCAGCCACGGCCAGCAAGAGCGTGCCGAAGGCCGACCAGAAGACCGAGGCCCAAAGCAGCGGCTGCGCGATCACCCCGACCACGGGCAGTTCCGATACATGCACCGACAGCGCCGCAAGCACCGGCAAGAAGGCGAACAGCGTCATGACGGCATCGACGATGGACACGCCCAGGTCTTCCATGATCGAGGCGAACCGCATGGTGTCTTCCTGCACCCGCTGCGCCGCGCCCTCGATGCTGCGCACCTCGGCCCAGCGGCTCATGTAGTAATCGTTCATCGCCTGCCGCCAGCGAAAGATGTAGTGGCTCACGAAGAACCGGGTCGCCACGAACAGGACGATCCAGACAAAGGCGATCTGCGCAAAGATCAGGATCAGGCTGTAAAGCTGGGCCGCCGTCACCTCGCCCGATCCCGACAGCGCGTTCTGCACATCGTCGAAGAACGGCCCGCGCCAGTTGTTGATCGCCACCGACACCTGCACGCTGAAATAGGTTGAAAACAGGATGAAGGCGGTCCCGACGATCGACCACCATTGATAGGGGTGCGGCGACAGCGTGAACCACGCCCCCGCGAACACCGTAAAGAATGTGCCGCAGAACAGGTAGAACCACAGGAACTGCGGCGTGACGAAATGGCCAAGCCCCAGCACGGGCGGCACATTCGGATCGTCGGGCGCAAAGCCCAGCGATGCCCCCAACCCCTCGCCGAAGCCGTACCAGACGAACACGGCCAGCGCGACCCAGACGATCGCCGAGAGCAGGAACACCCTCGGTCGCGGAAAAAAGGATTGAAACACGAACGATTGCCCCCTGCCGCATCGGTCGTGACCTTGTAGCGAAAGCGGCGCCGGGCGCACACCAGATTTTCGTGAACACGCGCCGGTGCCCTGCCCCGGCGCGGGCGCCGACGGCTGACCGACCCGGCCCCGACCGGATCAGGATACGCCCGGTCGCAGTGGCGCAAGCAGCTTGATCCATGTTTTGCGGGTGGTTGACGAAGGGTGCGCGCCTGCGACGCCGCCTAGACCGCCTGCCCCGCCGCCCAACCCGAAGACCACGCCCACTGAAAATTGTAGCCGCCAAGCCAACCCGTCACGTCGACCACCTCGCCCACGAAGTAAAGTCCCGGCACGCCCTTCGCGGCCATCGAACGCGCGTCCAGATCGTCGGTTTCCACCCCCCCGAGCGTCACCTCGGCCGTCCGGTACCCCTCCGTCCCCACCGGCTTGAGGTGCCAGCCATGCACCCGGCGGGCCAGTGTCTCGATTGCCGCGTTCGACTGCTCGGCCATCACGCCCGACACCCCGGCCCCCTGCTCCAGGAACCGCGCGAGTTTCTCCGGGACCAGCCGCGCCAGCGCCGTGCGAGGCGCGATCCGCCCGTCCGCGGCACGCGCCGCGCGCAAGGCTCCGGTGGCATCCCGGCCCGGCGCCAGATCCACCCGGATCTCCTCGCCCTCGCGCCAGTAGTTCGAGATCTGCAACACGGCCGGCCCCGAAAGGCCCCGGTGCGTGAACAGCACCGACTCGTCGAACGCCGTCCGGCCCGCCGCCACACGCCCCGCGATGGCGACACCGGCCAGTTCCTTCATCCCCGCCAGTTCCTGCTCGGCAAACGTCAGCGGCACCAGCCCCGGCCGCGTTTCGGTCAGCCTGAGCCCGAACCGCTCCGCCACCCGGTATCCATAGCTGCTCGCCCCCATCTTGGGGATCGACTTGCCACCCGTCGCGATCACCACCGAGGCGGCCCGAACGGGCCCGCGCGCTGTCTCGACCTCGAACCCCGCGGCCGATCGGTGCACCTCCCCCAGCGCGCACCCCAGCCAGGTCGTGACGCCGCCCCGCCCCAGATCGTCCCGGAGCATCGCGATGATCTCGCGGGCCGACCCGTCGCAGAACAACTGCCCCAGCGTCTTTTCGTGCCATGCGATCCCCGCCGCGTTCACCCGGTCGATGAAATCCCACTGCGTGAACCGTTTCAGGGCGGACAGCGCAAACCTCGGATTGCGCGACAGGAACCGCTCCGGGGCGATCCCGAGGTTCGTGAAGTTGCATCGCCCGCCGCCCGAGATCCTGATCTTCTCGCCGACCGAGGCCGCATGGTCGACCAGCAGGACGCGCCGCCCGCGCCGACCCGCCTCGATCGCGCACATCATGCCCGCAGCCCCGGCGCCAAGCACCGCCACATCGACCTTTTCCATCCCGCCTGACTACCCGCGACACCCGGCCCGGGCAACCGACGATCTCGGTCGTTTTGCCTCTTGCGGCGCCGGGGGCCCTTCGCTAAACACCCGCGCAGTTGGGGCGTCGCCAAGTGGTAAGGCATCGGTTTTTGGTACCGACATACCCAGGTTCGAATCCTGGCGCCCCAGCCAGACATCTCTGCACACCGAAGTTCTGTTGACGCGCAGGCAGCAGGCAGCGCCACCCCAGGCCGGGATCGCTGAAACCGCCCCAACGGGTGCCCCGCGAGGCTGGTTGGGGAAAAGTCCCGCGCACTGCCCGCGTTCATTTGAGTTTTGGCGATAGCGTCGCGACAAAGCGCGTGATCAAGGCAAGATCGCGAGAAATATGCAGGCCCGCGCCTGGTCATCCCGTTGAGCTGTGCGACAGTCTCGCCCACCTCAAGCTGATCTCGCTGAGAACGCCTCCATCTGCCTTGATCCGCACGCCAATTGGGATGCCCGGTGAGATCATTGCCCCAGCGTCATCTTTCTCACAGCGTTGCTAACTCGCTCACAGACCGTTCGCATTTTTTGTGGTAAAGGAAGGTCATTGGCCTTCTCTGTTTCGATTTTTGAGCCATCCGGGGACAAAGGCGAGTTACTCGCCATGAGACCGGCAGGTAGGGAAACTGATCATGAGAGAATTTTCGTTACACCTGCTGGTTGCCGCCCTCATTTCAGCTGGCCCGATCAACGCAGAGCCACGCTGTGCCGATCTTGCGCTTGTGCTCGCTATCGACAGTTCGAGTAGCATCGACAAAGATGAATTCCAGATGCAGGTGCTGGGCTATGCCGCCGCCTTCGCTGATCCGAAAGTTCTGCGCGCGCTCGGCGACGCCGGAACTGTCGATTTGGCCAGCGTATTCTGGGCGGATTCTGCCATTCCGCCCATGGTCACGAAATGGACGCGGATCAGCAGCAACGCGGATGCCGAGGCATTTGCAGACACCTTCCTGGTTCGCCAGCGCAGCGCTTTCGGTAATACCGAACTGGGTGCTGGACTGATGGCGGCGTTGGACCTGCTCGAAGTGCCGGGCCAGTGTAGCGCACGATCGGTCGTGAACGTATCAGGTGACGGACGCGCCTCTGTCGGGGACCGGCGCGCAGCGCACACATCAGTCGCCGAAGCACGGGTCGAGAGCCGACGCGATGGGCGTGACAGTAAACGGTCTGGCCATTGTCAACGCGGAGCCGAAGCTTGCCGAGTACTACCGGACGCAGGTTATCACCGGGCCGGGGGCCTTCGTGATGGAGGTGCAGGATTTCCGCGCCTTCGGCGATGCCATCGTGCGGAAGCTGGAACGTGAGATCCAGCCGCAGCTTTCGGCCGCGCTTGGTCTCGCACCTACTGCACTGAATGGTCGAGCTTCAAGCGGGCAACCCATCATCCGGCCCATCACGCGTGGGAAGGCTAGGCGAGGTCAGGCGGATACCATCGAGACCTTTCCGCACCCAATCGCACCATTGAAGGAAGCACCGCGAAAACCTCAACGTAACCGTCCAGCCTGACCTCTCTGCCGGGAGTGCTGCGTATGAAATCGCAGGCAACGGACCGAAGCATAGACAGCGTCGAACTTGTGGAAGGTCCGCATGCGCCTGAACCGCAGCGTCGGCCTAAAGCAACGAGATCCTGAGGCCGAGGAAGATCACCAGCAAGGTGATCATGTGAGTGGCCAGCACAAGTGTTCGGTCTGCGAACTCGTTACGTAACATTACCTTACCACCTATCATTTTCTTGAACCAATACCTGTTCTTGCTGGCCACAAGAGCGACCTAGCACCACAGGGTGACCGGAATTGAGCGCGCCCAAGTCGGAATTGCGGTGGTAACGCTCGTTCTGACAACAGACTGTTGCGCAACTTCGGGCGGTCTAAACCTGTGGCTGAAATCCCCGCTGCCGAAGGCGCCGTAGTTGAAAACCTGACATCCGATCGCGGGCGATGATTGTGGCACTCAGCGAAGGTTACGTCGCCGTGGTCTCGATAACATCATGACATGAGACGCTCAATCCGCAGGCGGCCAACGGGAGCAACGGGAGCCGGTTATCCCAGCTCCCGAGGGCTAGGCCACGGGCCTAGAGCAAGCTGAAGTCTACGCCGTAGGCTGCTGCTTCCCAGTCGTCTCGCTTGTTATCCGCCCTCGACCCCAGCACCAGATGATCCGGGTTAATGCAAAGCGGGTTATGGCAGCGATGCCGCACCACCTCATCGAAGCTGGCGACGGTACGGGTCAGAACGCAGAAGATGAAGCGATAGGCCGTGACCTGCCGTCCCCGGAACCTGACCTTCCGTCGGGCAGAGGTCGACGTAACGATGCAACCGGTCTCAAGCCTCGTGCCAGCTTCGATAAGGGAGAGGGCCCGCTTCCGGGCCTCCTCGTGGTGGTTCGTCAGGACGTCAGTTAACCAGTCCTGGCTTTCGTCGGTGAGAACGAAGGTCATAGGCCGAACCCGAAGGGATCGTTGAACTCGCGCTCTTTTAGGTGAGCTCCGATCATTTCAGTCGACCTGTCAGGCTTCACCAGTTCCCCGCGATAGACGCTGCAGCCGGGTGCAATCCAGATGCCCCGGGCATAGTCGACGCCATCCCACTTCACATCGTGTCGATGCCACCCCATCTGGGTCATTAGGTGCCGGATCGAGTTGATGTTACCCCGGAGCGTCTGCTGGACGAATCGGATCAAATGGGACTCAGTGACTGCGTGAAGTCCGCGCGAATTTAGGTATTCGGTCAGCTGTTCCTCGCCAACCTGCTTCGTGGTCGCTTGAATCTGGCGCATCACCGCTGTCGAGGTACGGGCAATGTTCAGAGTTTTCGCAGAGAACGTGTCGGCGACCGGCCTCCGCATGAGGGCATTATAGAGCTTAGCGACTTTGACTGGATCGGCCAGAAAGGCCCTCACCCGCCCAACTAGTTCGCCAAATTCGGTCGACCTCGCGCCCATCGCATGCCCGTCGTGATCCACCTCGACCACGTAGTAGCGGCGATCTTCGGCTTCGATCCAGAGCGGCAGATGGTTGGTCGTGAGAACGAATGCGCAATACTGCGACACACGCTCGGCTTCTCGGTTCTTCAGCTCACCAATCGCCGTGTCTTCAGTAATGTACGTTTTCAAGGTGTTACTCTGGGAGCTATCCTGGCGAAGTTTCAGTTCCTCGCAGATGACTAGCTTGCTCTGGAGCACGGTCATGTTGAATTGCCGGGTCAGTGCATCGACATTGTTCTGGGTAACCGAGTTCGCGGTCCCGAACAGACTGGCGGCGATCTCGCCGAAGGTGGACTTCCCCGAGCCTTTAGTTCGTGAGTAAAGGAACACAGCCCATTTCGGCTTATCGTCCTCGTGCTGGATGTTCCATGTCAACCAGTCGAGAACCATCAAGCGCTCGGCAGGGCGTGGAAACACCCAGTCGAAGAATTCTCCGACGACGCCCAGATCAGCATCTGGAACTTGCAGCGCGCGATACGCAGGTTCGATCCACGTGTTCACGGTCGCGATGCCATCACGACGGACGACGCGATCGCGGATACCGGGCATGCAGGCCCGCTGGCCGCCCCAGACCGCGACGACTTCATCGAGCTGGGTATGGCGGACTTCCATCGTCCGTGAGAAGACCTCACGAACAAGTTCAGTCGTCAGTGTGATTTCTGGGTATTCGCTCTTGAACCGTTCGAGGGCGATCTGCTTCACGTCGGGGTTCGACATGGGGGCATTGAGGTTATCGATGGAGTAGTACTTTCCGTCGCGGCGGACGAACCAACGGGCGACAGCGGTCGAAAGGGTTCGCAGGTCGGTTTCGTACCGGCTGCGGTCGGGTTCGCGAATAGCGATGATGTTCATGTATGGATTTCCTAGGAACAATGATGAAAAATTGGGGTTCTGGAGCAGGGAAAATCCGGCTCGGAAAAGCGCCGAAATTTCGGTTGCTTCTCTATTAGCGTCCCCTGGAAGCCCAAAGTGATATTTATCGTTTAAAATCAACGACTTGAATGATTTTCAGCGTCGGACCGATTTCGGGCTGATTTTCCGGGATTTTCCGCGCTCGCGGGCCCACGCGGCGATCGCCGCGGCACACGCCGATAGAAGGCGGTTCCATATGTGGCAATGACCTCGGCGACCGGCGAAACCGCCCCCCATAACCCCCGTAGCCTACCCAGTCACCCGCCGGGGAACGCTCGGCAGCATCGTCTCCCTGCCCCTATAGTTGGCATCGCTCTTAGCGACAGCGTCTGAAGAAAAAAGTCTTAGTGGCACCCCCGGCGACACCCCGAAGGATGCCGCCGAGGAGACTTTCATCCGGGCAGGCGCCCGGTCGACACGTAGTCCGCGAGCACCTGCCGGTAGTGGTCGAAGTCCCGAAAGCCCTGAGCCCGCGCTGCTCGGTCCTCTGCCTCCCTCCGGGTCAGCCCGCCCTCGTACTCCATAATGGCGGCCCGCTCCTCGAAGGCGTCGATGTCAGGCACCGGGGTCATGGCAGGCCCACCTTCTCCACGATCTCGCGCTTCTGCTCGTCCGAGATCCCCGCCGAGTAGATGCCGTAGGTCATCCGGTTCTCCGACCGGGCTGACTGGTGGCCGACGATCGAGGCCGTGAAGTGCTCTGGTACCCCTGCCCGCTCGCACTGGGTCACGAACCACTTCCGCGTCGAGTGGAAGACCAGCCCGGGTCGATCGATCCCGAGCCGTCCCTTCATCGCCGAGAAGCGTTTGGTCACCATGGAGACGGTCAGGTGTGGGAACAGCCGCCCCTCCTTCGGCAGTGCCTCCAGCCGATCGCTCAACATCGAGTGCAACGGGATCAACCGCTCCGCCGCATCGGTCTTGAGAGCCCGCACGTCGTTCGGTCGTATCCAGGCGAAACAGCCAAGGTTACCCTTCGAGACCAGATCGGCCCGGACGAGTCCCACCGCCTCACCAGCGCGCATCCCAGACAGCAAACAGAAGACCAGTACATCCACGATGCGGGGATCGCAGTCTGCGACCAGAGCGCCCACCTCATCGTCCGTCGGGACCACGTAGCTGTTGACCTTGCCTCTGCCTTCCACCCGCACGGTCGCGAAAGGGTTGCTCGCCAGTTGCCCCTCGTAGACGGCCCAGTCGAGGAAGTGCCCGACCTGTCGGATGATCCGGCGTTGTGTCTGAGGACTGATCGTGTCTCCCTCGCTGGCCGCCACCAACCGGTCGAGCGAGAGCCCCTTTCGCCGGTCCGACTTTCCGACATGCCGCCCGAGTTGGGCCACCCGGCGCACGAAGCTAGTGGCATCGTCCCGCGTTAACTGCCCGATCTGCCTTGTTCCCAAGGCCGACACGAACAGGCTCACTGAAAACCGCACGCTCTTGAACCCGCCCCACTGGAGTTCCCGCGATCGCCGATCCAGGTATTGCTTGGCAAGTTCGCTGACGACCATCCGCCCGATGATCACGACCGGGCTGAACACCGGCGGCACCACTCGTACCGGATGTGGTCGATCTACCGGTTGGCCCAACCTCGCCTTCGCCACCACCTCTTCATACTTCGCGTTGA
Source organism: uncultured Alphaproteobacteria bacterium (assembly GCA_963700485.1). Lineage (GTDB taxonomy): Bacteria > Pseudomonadota > Alphaproteobacteria > Rhodobacterales > Rhodobacteraceae > Aliitabrizicola. The sequence goes on along the minus strand of CAVOXQ010000011.1, from coordinate 72,899 downwards.
CCTCGACCACCCGGGCCTTGGCCACCCGGGCATCCCCGGTCTTCAGCGACTGCTTCAACGCCTGACCGAGCAGTGCCTGCAGTTCCTTGGGGTAGTTCCGCCGGTACAACCACGTCTGCTGCTTGAGATAGGCATACTGGATACGTATGGACATGCGTCCTCCTTCCGGGGCATTTGCCCCAGTTGCTGAGAGTTTCTGGATTTTCTGATTGTTTGCTTAGTCTTGCTGGGGTACCGATGATCCCTGCCGGTCGATCACGCGAACGATCTGGTCGAGGCTCGGTTCGCCATACTCACCCGCGAGGGGTCCGGTGAGAGCCACGCCGGTCACGCAGTCCTCGAACACCTCGTCGACACGAAAGAGATGTTCCGGCACCTCGTCAAAGGCGCCGAGAACCACCACGTCCCCGGGTTTCGGTAGCTGCCCGCCGTTCATATCGAGTCTCCCCAACCGAGGACGACCGCGACCATCAAGGCCCACTGCAGGAGGGGATGAAGGCGCACCAGCACCCAGACCACCGCCGCCCCGGCCAGGTACTTCGGTAAAAGAAAAACCCCGGCCAGAAGGCCGAGGTTGCGAAGGAAGTCCATGATAAGCTCCTGTATCTGCTTCTTTATCTAGATACGGGAGGTTTCTCTCTTTCGTTGGCTCACTAGGGTTCTACGCCTGACAGAAGATTCCCTTCTTGGGTGAGGGATGTCATTGATGGTGTATGAGACGCGAGGACATCTGCCTCTGTACCCCCGCGCTTGAATCAAATCAGTGCAACTATCAGACCGGAACGTATTTCAATGAGAACGGTGCCCAGATATATCTCCAGGGGCGCGCCTCTTCCAGCTCATAGGCCAGTTCGTACAGAAGCCGGTCGTTCCCCTCTGCCGCTATGAAATGCGAACCGATTGGAATCCCCATTTGGGCGCTCCAGAAAAGTGGCACGGACATGGCCGGGCATCCGGCAAAATTGATTGGCGAGGTGAATTTCAGACGCGCCGCAACGTACTGAGCCATGTCATCGCTCCACAACTCCTGCGGGGTATGCTCATACAAGGGCGGCGCTACCACGGGCGCGACGGGGGCAAGCAGGACGTCAAATTGCTGGAAAACGCCCGCGAACACAGGGGCCAAACCGTCAAGGAAAGCACCACCCTTTGCGATATCTTCGGGCGAAAACGCTGCTGACGCCTCGATGTTGGAGGCTAGCAGCCGCGTCAGCAGGCCAGAGTCCATGAGCGGCTTGCCCGAGGCTGCCTCGACCGCCTGCTTGAGCGCGCCAACCTTGCCACCAAAGAACTTCGCATAGGCATCAGCCATTGCATTCGCATCGACCGGCCAAGGCGTTTCCTCCACGTCATGCCCAAGATTTTGCAGCAACAACGCTGCCTTGCGCTGCGCGTCGGAAACCTCCGGGTCGGTCATGATCAGCTTGCCGTCATCAACGACCAAACCGACCTTCAGACGACGGCCAGACGGCCCGGCGACAAATCCAACCGGCGGGAATGGGTCACCCGACGGAGATTCCGTGAGTGAAAAGGCAAGTGCGCTGTCGCGGACGGTGCGGCTGAGCATCTGGTTGGTCTTCGCGACATCGTGGCCACCGTCCGCTTCGCCGGACCGCATCCGCCGCCGGCTTGGCTTCATGCCGAAAACGCCGGTCGCGGACGGCGGAAGCCTGTTGGAGCCTGCGCCGTCTGTTCCGTGCGCCATCGGAACAACCCCGGCTGCAACCGCGACAGCCGAGCCGCCACTGGACGAGAAAACGGAATAGTCAGGGTTCCACGGGTTTCTTGTGGCCCCGAAGACATCGTTGTTCGTGATGACGAAACTCGCCAGCTCGGGCACGTTGGTCTGGCCAAGTACGTTAAATCCGGCTGCTTCCACCGCCTCCACGTACTGCACGCTACGTTCCGGAAAGTTCTTCAACATGAACCGCGAGCCATCGGTCCGGGGCAAGCCGGCAATGTCGATCATGTCCTTCATCAAGATCGGAACACCGGCGAAGGGCGCATCAACCGGGATCGTGTCAGCCTTTGAGCGGGCCCGGTCGAATGCCGGGTTCGTCATGAAATTTAGCGCTGGATTTATGACTTCAATCCTGCGGATGAACGTCTCGACCAATTCAGCTTGAGTGAACTCACGAGCGCGCAAACGCTCCGCCAGACCAGTTGCATCTTCGTCGATCAGTTCATCCATGCGGCGTGTTTGTGCAAGTCCTGCAACTGGCCGCAACGCTATCGCGGACGCCGTCGCAGCAGACGCCTTCAAGAATGATCTCCGAGTGTGTCCAGACATCGGGCTCGCTCCTCAAGTTTCCTCATGCTTCGTACGGGCCTAGGCTCTTTCGGTACACTTCAATACGAAACGATTCCTGAGCCGTCCTGCCCCGAGGTGGGGGACGGTTTCAGTCTTAGTGCATGATGGGCCTTAGTGCCACGGCTACTCGTCAGACCGGCGACGTCGGTTCCGGCCCTGAGCGGTCGCTCGACAGGTGCCATGCCGCGCTCACGTCAGGCGGCTACGGCCCGTAGCGGACAGTGTGTCTGAGCGTGGCGAAGGTCTGCAGGGAGCCCATCCGAGACATTCAGATAGTCCGAAGCGCGACAGCTTATCTTGCAGGCACAGGGGCGTGCCCTTCCCGAAGCGGCCGTTGGTTGGGCTCGTGCCTGACGGCGGCTTCGAGCACAAATAGCAACGTTTGACATGAGCGCGAGCTAGTCTTTGGTCAAGCTGCGGTAATGCCGGTCAGCCGGAATACTTCCACTGGCTCCCGAATCCCCTTCAACGTGAACTCGCCTCGCGGTTCGACCGGGAACCGGTCCTCCACGGCCGTCCGGGCACGCGGGCTGAGAAGGATTTCGCCGTCCTGCGCCTCGTCGGCCAGCCGCGAGGCGAGGTTGATCGCGGTGCCCGAGGCGGTGTAGTCAAGCCGCCCGCCGGACCCCACCATGCCCACAGTGGCATAGCCCAGCGACACGCCCACCCCGAAGCCCAGCCGGTGGCCCATCTTCTTCCACCGCTGGCACAGTTCGACCATCCGCGCGCGCATCGCGATGGCCAGCCGAACAGCGCTTCCTGCGGGGTCGTCGCAAGGAAGGGGGTCGTTGAACAGTACCATGATGCCGTCGCCCATCCGGTGATCGACGCCCGCGCCATGGGCCTCGATCAAGCGGCCCATTTCCTCGTGATAGGTCTGCAGGACCTCGATGGTCTCCTCGGGTTCGGCCGTCTCGCAGAAAGCAGTGAAGCCCCGGATGTCGCAGAACAGCACCCCCAGCAGGGCGCGGTGACTGGACAGCAGTTTCTCGGAGCCGGAGGAAATCACAGTGTCGGCCACAGCGGCGGGCAGGAACCGCTTTAGCCGCCCCATCCGCTCGATCTCGCCCACCTGCGCCTGCACCCGGTCGCCAAGTTCGGCGTTCAGCGCCTCCAGCGCCCTGAACTGTCGCACGTTCTCGATGGCGATCGCAGCCTGGGCGGCAAAGCCTTCGACCAACTGGATATCCGCGTCTCGGGGTGCGTGGTCGGGCGGCCACATGGGGTTGATGCTGCCCCAGACTTCGCCGCCGACGAAGATAGGAACCCCGATCAAATACTTCAGGCCCCGCGCCCGGACCCATTCGTAATCAATGTAACTTTCGTCTGTTGCATCGTCGATCTTGGCAACCGCTCGCGTCGCGAAAACTTGGCCGGTCATTGTGTTTTCGGCAAGCGGTTCTGGTGACGTCAGTTCCGCCTCGGCGAGGCCTTCGCCGTGAAGGCCATAGCTCGCACAGTAATGGATGATTCCATTCTCGACGCGCCACAGCGTGCACACCGGTGCACCACACAGTAGCGCCGCGCTCCGCGTGATTAGCTCGAAGACCGGACGGTCGTCGTCCCGGTTCTGGCTGATAACCTCCAGAATATCCCGCGTCGCCGCTTCACGCTCAAGTCTCGCTTGTAGTTCGCGGAACTGGCGGACGTTCTCGATGGCAATGACGGCGTGGGCGGCGAAGGTTTCGACAAGTGCGATCTCGTCGGGTGTGAAGGGGCGCACCTCGCGCCGGTAAACCGCGATGGAGCCGACAGTCGCGCCGCCGCCGAACAGAGGCACCACCAGAAACGTCCTGATTCCTTCGTCGTCCACCGAAGCGACCCGCGTTGGATCGCCTGACCGGTAAAGGTCGGTGTCGGCCATATCGAGGATATGAATGACTCGGCCTTCGCGCATGCATGTCGCGGGAGCAAGGTCAGTATTCAATTGCCAGACCGTCACACCGACCACGAGGTGCCGCAGCATCTCGCCCCAATGCGCCACCATCACCGCGTGACTGCGATCTTCGCTGATGATGTTGAGACTAGCCATCGACGCACCGCACAGCGCTGCGGCTTTGTGCAGGACCAGATCGAAGACGGGCCGTTCATCGTCACGGCTCTCGCTGATGACTTCGAGAACTTCGCGCGTGGCCGCCTCTCGCTGGCGCGCCCTTGCAAGTTCTTCGTTCATGCCACTTTCAGAGTTCGATACCGCTCCGCTTGGCAAATTCTCTACTCCGGAAGCTGATAAGCGCGATCCTAGGCGGGGAGGCAGGGTATGGCTAACGTTTTCCAGTGCGGAAGCAGTGCAAAGGCCAGCGCGTTCGGATGAGCCCCGATACTTTGCCACTCCACCAATTATCTGGTGGATCTGGACAATGCCGTGATCGTGGATGTCGAACCCACAGCTCCGATCCGGCCAGCGGAGGCGCGTGCCGCGCGGGACATGATTGACCGGGTGCAGGCACGCTTCGGCATAAAACCTGGCAAGCTAGTCGGCGATACAGGCTACAGTTCGCAACAAGTCTCTGGCACGGCGACTCGGCCCACCGATAGAAGACCCAGCGCGCATGCCAACCACCGCCTCGTCAGGGCCCCATCCGTTGCCCCACGCGCCCGGCCTTCTGCATCAAACTGTTACCTGTTCAACCCAGAGCTTCGAATCCTGGCGCCCCAGCCAGAGATCTCTGCACAACGCAGTCCTGTTGACGCACAGGCGGCAGACAGCGACATCCCTGGCCGGAACGGCTGACACTGCCCCAACGGGTGCCCCGCAAGGCTGGTTGGGGAAAAGCCCCGCCCACTGCGCGCGATCCAAGAACTCTTGTGCAGGCGCGGCTGGTTCGATCCGTAGCGGTGCAGCGGGTGGCGCGCCGGATCGGCCACGTCGGTTCCGGCCCTGAGCGGTCGACCTCGCCCCATGCTGCCTGGCCGCATCACCCATAGCAGACGTTGGTCCTTGCTGCAGCAATCTCGCGCCCCACATGACCGCTATGCGGACCGGAGCCGACGCTCGCATCCATCGTCCTCTTGCTCGCTAGGTCACATGCTCACCCGCTACATGCCGCACGATTGCGTCAATCGCGTTGTTCGTATACCTTGACCGAGGCACACTCGGCAACTGGGTAGGCCGCGCCTGCTTCCACCTGCTGCCCGTGATCGACCACATGAAGGCCCATCTGCGCGCCGCCGACCGTATCTTTGTCGACGAGACCCGGGCACCGGTGCTGGACCCAGGCCGGAAGGCCACCAAGAGCGGCTACTTCTGGGCCGTCGTCTCCGACGACCGCGGCCATGGTGGTGCCGGACCGCCGATCGTGCTGTTCCATTACGCCCCTGGCCGTGGACGGGAGCATCCCCTGAAGTTCCTTGCCGGATACCGCGGCCGCTTCCTGCAGTGCGATGCCTACCAGTCCTACAACGCGCTGACCGAGATCACGCGGGATGAAGGGCCGTGGCAGTTGGTCTATTGCTGGACTCATGTCCGCCGCCGCTTCGTCAAACGCGTTGAGAGCGACGGCTCGCCCATCGCCGAGGAGATGCTGCGCCAGATCGCGTTGCTGTATCGGATCGAGACGACCGTGCGCGGCCACGCCCCTGCCGACCGCCTCGCCGCCCGACGCGAGCATGCCGCCCCGATCATCGCCGCGCTCAAGCCCTGGCTGGAGACCCAGCTGTCGCGCATCCCGCAGAAGTCCCTGCTGGCCGAGGATATCCGCTACACCCTCTCGCACTGGTCCGGCCTGATCCGCTTCCTCGACGATGGCGCCCTCGAGCTCGACACCAACCCGGTCGAAAACCAGATCCGTCCAATCGCGCTGACCCGCAAGAACGCCCTCTTCGCCGGAAACGAGATCGGCGCAGAGAACTGGGCCATGCTCGCGTCGCTCGTCGCCACCTGCAAGCTGTCAGGCGTGAACCCCGTCGACTACCTCGCAGACACCCTCCGGGCCATCCTCGACGGGCACCCCAGATCCCGCATCGAAGACCTCATGCCGTGGCGCTACCCACAGCAGCCGTCAAGCCTCGCCGCATAGGGCCTCGGCGTCGCGCTTACGAAGAGTTCGATGGTTTCGCACAGCGTCGCTGAACGGCATAGCGTTCCGTTGACCCGCCTTGCGGCCCGCGGCTGCGGGGGCTCCATGACGTTTGCAATACTTAATGGCCAGGTCGGATACTGTTGCGAGGCTCGTAGTGCTACGAATTCTCGATCGAAGTGCGGGAAGATCTAAAGATACAGAACCGCAATCCAGCCGGTCGCAAGCAGCAGCGGAAAGAGCGCGCGCGAGGCGATGGCAAAGCGCCGCGCCAGCGTTTCACGACCGGATGTGGCGAGCAGTTCGGTCATCAACGCTACTACCATCGACATGAATACCAGCATCAGCGCCCAGATCAGCATCTTGTCGAGTATTGTCAGATAGCTCAGGTCCGGCAGCTTGGCCGAGATCGACAGGGCGAAGGCAATCGTGGTCAGCATTGCTGTTGCTCCGAGACCGATCTGGAACTCCAATTTGCCAACAGGCACCCAGAAGACGATCCATGACATCGCTACCACCAGCAGGAGCGGCAGAAACACGCGGTATACATAGTAGGTCGGGATCCGCGTTCCGTTGATTGTCAGCGTTAGCTGGCTGACTTCGCGTTCCAGCAATTCGGATTGCAGCGCCGTTTCGGACAATTCGATTCCCTCGATGTCCCAGTCATCGATGTTGAGGCGCGAGGACAGGCGCGAGGCCGCATCGTCTGGAATCAGAAGAAGCTCGTCGCGTGGGCGGTCCCTCGCCACGAACTGCAGCCCGAAGGCCTGAGTGTCAAAGGGGAACCGTTCCAGCTCGTGATAGGTGGAGATCGCTCCGGTGTAGCGCTGGATATAGGTGACCGCGCCGCCGTCGCCGATCGTGACCTGGTCGCGCGCCTGCTGGTAGGCTGCGCGCAGCTCGGACGAATTGACCAGAATGAGCTGCGGGAACCAGACCTGCGTGACGTTGAACCGGCATCCAGCGGAGCCCGCCAGCCGCGGATCGCGCCATCGCATCGTCAGACGGAGATCGGTGTCGATCTGCTGGTTCGCGTCGTCAACCCCCAGCACGTCAAGCACTAGGAAGCTCACAACCACGCGCGTCGGCATCCCCTCTGGGTCCGGTCGCTCGCCCGTCGCCATCTCGGGCAGAACACATGTCTCTTGGGCGGTGACGGCACCCGCGAGCAGCCCACAGACGCACATCGCCAAAGCAAGGCGGCAAATTGCTGAGCCGAACACTCTAATGCAACCTCCTGAACGGTAAACTCCCGCAAACTATCAGAAATGGTGTGTCTGTCACCGGGCAAACGCGCCGGTGCCGGAAAAGCTTCCTTGTGGTGGACCGGTGACAATTGAGCACCTGCGGTGACCATCCCCCGCGGCCCAATTGGCGCATTCCGATCGACATGATTTTACGCAAACGCGATCCTCAAAACCGTTGCCCCGCCATTTCATCGCTTCGGCAGTGAAGACAGCTGCTGTGACGGATGAAGGCGCACCAGCACCCAGACCACCGCCGCCCCGGCGAGGTACTTTGGCAAAAGAAAAACCCCGGCCAGAAGGCCGAGGCTGCGAAGGATGTCCATCATAAGCTCCTGTATCTGCTTCTTTATCTAGATACGGGAGGTTTCTCTCTTCGTTGGCTCACTAGGGTGGTAACCAGACTAGGCCCGAGACTACAGGGCATTCGGCCGCCGCTGTGGGACTTGCGGCTATTTGGGGGCAACCAACAGTTTCAAGGTCAAGATCTATCAATCCAGACGGCATGTCCGCGCTGTGGACGGTAGAACAGTTCGCTACCTGTGCAGTTCATCTGGACATTCGCAATCTCCCGCAGGGCACTGCCTGTAGGGTTCGGGATGAATTGGCCAGCAGCGCATGTTTACGCCAGCGCGCCCCCCTCGTAGTACCACTCGACAGCAGCCAAATCGGGGCAAATCTGCTTTCCTCGCTCGCGAAGGTGCCGGGAGATCTCTTGGGTCATGCCGTCAGATTCTGCCTTGCCCGCTTCGCCCTGACGGATCATGGCCCCGTGCTCGAGCGGTGCCACGTCACCGACGGAGCTCACCTCAAACTTTTCTTCGTGTCGTTTCATCCACGGAAACGACGTGTATTCCAGGATCCTTGACCATTGTTCGGGGCCTGGTTCGATCCCGAGAAACGCCGCTATCTTTCGGATGGATGCCTCGTGGTCATGCTTCATGTCCGAATAATGCATGAACAGGACGTTCTCCTCGTGCCGCAGGGGCCACCAAGCCGCAAGGAAACCGAAGAACATCCCTTGCATGCCATGGCGGTCGACAACCTCGGAGTAGAACGACGGGAAATCTGCCCGACACATCGCTGCTCTGGGGATCTTCCAAAGGTCGAACCAGTCGTCAGAGTGCATCTCGAGAAACGGCCGAAACGAGACCAGCGCCTCTTCGGGGCTGCGAAACACGACGATGTATCTGACATTCCTTCCTGACTTGGCCTTCAAGAAAGGCAGGTCTGGTGGTGCCGAGTGCGTCTTGAAGGCACGGCTGCGGGATGCTGGCATCGCGTCCAGGCGATCAATGATCTCTTGATGAGACTGTCCGGGATGACTCAGAAATTCGATCCACGGCACTTCTTCGTAGATGTCCCTGAAATCCGACGTTCCACCGGTGAGCAACTGATACACGATGTTCATCGTCCATGTCGTGCCACTCTTGGCCGGGACCGATATGACAATGTCCCCGTCCCGCCACTCTATCTTTTGTTGAATGGCCGGCTGTATCCATGGTGGGCCTGCAGAAGGCGCAGCGCTTTCCCCAGTGTGTTTCACGACATCCAACTCCCGTTCTGTAGCCTTCAGGCCACGGCACGGCCCTTGGCCAAAGTCTTTCGATGCTTGACGACCAAACCAGCAGGTTGAGGCCTTGAAATCCTCGAGCCTGCGAACAGAAGCCCTTCCATACCCTGCCATGCACGAAGACTATTCCCAAGGAATTTCACCCACCATCAGTCTGCCGAGATCAGCTGCCGACCAGTTCCTTTTTTGGGGTCCCGTTCCGGTCAGATAAAGTGACAGCGAGATACCAATCAAAGTGTACTTCTCCGGCGTGTTTTCGCCGCTCAGTGGTCAGATGCATTTCGCAGAAAATCTCTGGCACGGCGGCTCGGCCCACTGATGGAAGACCCAGCCCGCATGCCAACCACCGCCTCGTCAAGGCCCCATCCGCTGCCCCACGCGCCCGGCCTTCTGCATCAAACTGGTACCTGTTCAACTCAAAGGTTCGAATCCTGGCGCCCCAGCCAGACATCTCTGCACAACGCAGTCCTGTTGACGCACAGGCGACAGACAGCGACATCCCTGGCCGGAACGGCTGACACTGCCCCAACGGGTGCCCCGCAAGGCTGGTTGGGGAAAAGCCCCGCCCACTGCGCGCGATCCAAGAACTCTTGTGCAGGCGCGGCTGGTTCGATCCGTAGCGGTGCAGCGGTTGGCGCGCCGGATCGGCCACGTCGGTTCCGGCCCTGAGCGGTCGGTCGAGCGGGCAGCAGGAACTTGTCGCTCGGCCCGCGTGCGGCCGGCAGCAAAAGGTTTTCCGCCGCCGGTGCCAGCGGGCTCTGCGGGGATCATGCGGATTATTTTCTTTCGCCAACCCGACAGAAGTCCCATAGTTTGCGTCAGGCTGATGCGGGGTGACGGCGATCATGGGCTGGTTGGCGGACGAGACCGGACTGGGCAAGACAGCCGCGAACTATATGCCTCTTACTCCGTTGTCGCACCTTCGCCGCGCGGCAGAAGTGTTCGCCGAACATGAGGCCCTCGTGTACCACAGCCACAGGCTGACCTACGCCGCCTATCACCGGCGCGTCTCGCGCCTTGCCAGCGCTCTTTGCACGATGGGCGTACGTCCGGGCGATGTTGTGGCAACGCTTCTGCCCAACGTTCCGGCCCATGCCGAAGCGCACTTCGCTGTTCCGGCGGCCGGTGCGATCCTGAACGCGATCAACATCCGCCTCGACATCGAGACGATCGCCTACATTTTCGAGCATGGTGATGCAAAAATTGTCTTGTGCGACACGCAGTTTCTTCCGCTCGCCGAGGCTGCTGTCGAGCGAATGGATGGCAAGGGCCCCCAGATTGTCGAGGTGTCGGACCATGCGGCGGGCTTTCCGGCGACCGGCAATTATCCGGAGTATGAGGAAGTAGTGGCCGGCGGTGATCCTGCCTTCGCCTGGATCATGCCCGAAGATGAATGGGAGAGCCTCGCGCTCAACTACACCTCCGGAACTACGGGGCGGCCGAAGGGCGTCGTCTATCACCATCGAGGCGCCTATCTGAACACCTTGGGCCAGCCGATCAGCTGGCGAATGACGCTCTATCCCCGGTATCTCACCGTCGTGCCGCTCTTTCACTGCAATGGCTGGTGCCACATCTGGATGATGCCGGCGCTGGGCGGCACGGTCGTATGCTGTCGCGACATCACCGCCGAGGCGATCTACAATGCAGTGGCCTACGAGGGCGTGACCCATTTCGGCGGCGCGCCGATCGTTCTGAACATGATCGTCAACGCTGACGACCAGGTGCGCCGCCCGTTTGATCACACTGTCGAGGTGTTCACAGCCGGGGCGCCCCCCGCCGCTGCAACGCTGGCCGCCATCGAACGCCTGGGATTTCGGATAACCCAGGTCTACGGCCTTACCGAGGTCTATGGACCGGCGATCGAAAGCACCTGGAACGCGGCTTGGGATGCACTGCCGGAATCCGAGCGCGCGTTGAAGAAGGCGCGGCAGGGCGTGGTGATGCCGATGATGGATAGTCAGTATGTCGCCGTCCTTGGGACGATGGCGCCGGTCCCACGCGATGGCATGACGCAGGGCGAAATCATGATGCGCGGCAACGGGACGATGAAAGGTTACTTCAAGAATCCCGAGGCGACAGCAGAAGCGTTTCAAGGTGGCTGGTTTCATTCCGGCGACATCGCCGTCCACCATCCCGACGCCTACGTCCAGATTTCGGATCGCGCCAAGGACATCATCATCTCCGGCGGCGAGAACGTGTCCTCGGTCGAGGTTGAGGGGGTGCTGATGCACCACCCTGCGGTATCGCTCTGCGCTGTCGTCGCCAAGGCAGACGAAAAGTGGGGCGAGGTGCCTTGTGCTTTCGTCGAACTGAAACCCGGCAAGACAGCGACAGAGGCCGACCTGATCGCCTTCTGCCGACAGAGACTTGCTGGGTTCAAAACTCCGAAATCCGTGATATTCGAAGAGCTTCCAAAGACGTCCACCGGCAAGATCCAGAAGTTTGAACTGCGCAAGCGGCTCAAGGCCCAGGCAGTCTGAAAACACGCGCAGCAAGGGACATGCCGGGAGGACTTGTTGTCATCTGCTGAGAGCACAAATCTTTCGTCGCCGCCACTCCACGACAAAGCTCAAAATTCAAAGAGTGCCGAACCAGTCGGGCCGTGTCAGTCAGGCAGACGCGATAACCGTTCCCATCAATTCTCCGGTCATCTGCGAGGAGAATGTGCTCGCGCCTTTTTCCCGCAGAGCCTTGATCTTCTCGACGGCGGCATTTCGCGTGGCCTCGTCCGGATAGACCGAGATGATGGCGCTGGTGTCGGCGCCGGTCTGAACCGTCATTGCCTGCGTCGCTCCCATCGTGCGCAGCGCCGGCATGAACTGGTCCTGCATGATCTTGGCCATCTCCGCAGTTTCCATCGTGCCGCTCATCTTCCACATCGAGATCACCGCAAATGCCATTTCTTGTTCCCCCGAACAATTTTCGCCGGAAACGGCTCCGACGGACTTCCATATCACAAACCATGGCACCATGGGAAATAGCTTCCGCCCCTGTTTGCCGACTTGGCACGTCGACACCTGAGCCACTCCCCGAAATTTCGACAGATTTCCGGCCGAGTTAAGCTACTGCATGCGCTTCCTGATCGCGTTCGGTCCTGCGCCACTCGCCCGCCGCCTCGGAAAAGGCATACCCTCCCGGCCCTGCGGCCTGTCCGGTCCGGGGCAGGCACTCGCCTGACCCGGAGGGCGACGGATGAAGTGAAGTCTCGCCCCTCGCCCGGTCGATCTTTCCGGTTCAGCCCATCGGGGTCGATGGCCCGGGCCCGATGAAGGGACCAAGGCAGCTGGCCCGGCGCGAGGCCTGAAACACATGGTTGTAAAGCTGTGCGACCCACTGCTTTCCTTCCATCGTCTGTTCAAGGTGGCGCAGGGCGGGACCGATGAGCGGCTGAACCTGCGACCAGAAGAAATCCGGAAACTGCTCCATCAGATCCATCGGTGTTTCATAGCCCAGCTTCAGGGCCAGGCCGGTTTCCGTGAACTCGTGGAACAGGCCCGCAATCTTGCGGTGATAGAACGGATCGGCCATCTGCCCGATCAGGTCGGCCGCCCGCACCAGGGCGGGCTCGCCTTCCGTGTCCGCATAGGCCGGCCCGTCGGGAACGGGGAAACGGGTGTATTCGATCGCCTGCGCGATGCGTTCCGCGTCGATCAGCGTGGATTGGGCAAACCGGTGGCGCGCATAGATCTTGCCGCGGTCGATATGATAGGGGGCGAGGAAGGCGTCGGATGCCCCCCTCGGCGGGCAGATCCTGTCGCCCGCCGTGTTTATCACGATCTCCGTTTCGGTGTCGCCCGGAAGCACGCTGCGCGAATAGCCGATGTCATGGACCAGCAGCGCCACGATGTAGTGCAGCCAATCCTCGGGCTGGATCGAGCGGGTGACAAGCTGGCCACGGATGATCTGCTGCCCGACGAGGGTGACCATCATCGTATGCTCGGCATTGTGATAGAGTGCGTCCGAGTTTCCCAGGCGCTCCAGCATCATGCGCGCACAGCCGTTGATATAGGCCGCGTAGTCGGTCTTTCGTCCGGCAAAGTATTGCATGTAGGTATCGGCAAGGTGATCGCCGAACGCGGCGGCAACGACGGCAGTGGGGTTGAACATCCTTCAGTTCCCTCGAGCCGGACAACGCTGACGCCACGCTAGCCGGTTCCCGGACGTCTGGAAAGTGCCCTGCGACGCACCGCAGGCATTGCGCCCCGTTACCCCGGAAAACCCGGAGCGGGCAGAGCAATCCCTGGCTGTTGCACGGCGGGAACTCCAGACGCGGCGATCTGATCTGCGGGCATGACTCTCCCAGCCCACAGCACTAGAATAAATGCCGGACCGGCCGATCTGAACCCTTTCCGGAGAGGGCATCATGACAGGACGCTTGCAGCAAACCCCGCCAGGCCGGCGCCCTGCGCCCCGTAGCGTCATCGAACATGCCCGAGGGCAAACGATCGCGGGCGCCGCCGTGCTGACCTCGATCCTGCTTGTGGCCGGCGCCGCTGCTGCACAGGAAGGCGGCTGGCCCATCCGGGATGATCTGCGCTTTGATTTCTATGGCCAGATCAACCAGGCCTACCTGTCCTACGACGACGGAACGGACTCGCGCGGTTTTCTGACCGTCGACAATTCCAACAATGATGACGGCAGCTTCATCGGCATCGTGAAGGGCGGTTACTTCGACTCCGGATGGACCTGGGACGGCCGGTTCGAGGTTTCGATCGCACCGCGCAGGTCGGACGAGGTCAGCCTTCAGAATCCGGCCGGCCCCGGATACGAGATCGACGCCGAAGACATCCGCTACGCAGAATTTGCCTTTGCCACCGTTGGAGCCGGCATCATCTACTTCGGCCAGGGCGACATGAGCGCGAACCTCGACGCGCCCGACTATTCCGGGACATCGGTGATCCAGGGGCCGAACGTGTCGCAGATCGCGGGCGACATGCTGTTGCGCTTTGTCGACGGAACGCTTTCGGACCGCACCTTGAGTGATGCCATCGGCACGTTCGACTCGGGCAGACGTTTCCGGTTGCGCTATGACAGCCCGGTTTTCGCGGGATTTTCCGGATCCGCATCGATCGGGCGCGAAGTGCTTACCTCGGGGGATGACAATACCTATGTCGATCTTGTCGGTCGGTTCACGCACAGCAATGCGATCTGGGATTATGCCGTCGTGGCCTCGGTGACGACAATCGAGGACAACGAATATGCCGGAATGCTTTCCTTTGGCTATCTGCACAAGCCCTCGGGGATCAACCTGACCTTCACCGGAACGCATTCGACCCTCGACAAGCACTATTTCTACTTCAAGGCCGGATTGATCCGGAACCTCTTCGCATGGGGTCCGACGGCGATCGCCTTCGACTGGTACAACAACGGAAACTGGGCGGCGGACGGCGCCGAAACCGAGACATTCGGCCTGTCGATCGTGCAGCGGATCGACCGGGCGAACCTGGATCTTTATGCCGCGGTCCGCAGCTTCGATGCCTATACCAACATTGGCATTCCCGACGAGGACTTCCAGAAATCGGATGCCGTGATCGCCGGCTTGCGCTGGACGTTCTGACCCGCCTGCCAGATGCCCGGCCGTTGCCGTCGGTCAAGGGCTGAAACCCAGGCCACAACCCGTCTTGTCGCGGCGGCGAGGGGTCTCTGGCGGCGCGCCGACAACCAGAGCGCGCATCGCCCCCTGCCGCAGGCAAACGGGCCCCGCTGTGCCGCGGGGCCCGTCGCAGATCCACCGGGGATCGTCAGTCCTTCTTTTTCATCGCCTCTTCGAGCTTGGTCTTGTCGGCCTCGCTCAACTCCGGGCGGTCGATCGCCAGCTTGAGGCTGTCGATGGTCCCGTTGAAAGCGAACGGCGTCTGATAGACCTTGTCATCCACCGGCGTACCCGTGTCGGACCCGATATCCATGTTCTCGTCCCAGGCGAGGATGAGGGGGATCGTCTCCTTCATCTGCTGCGTCACGACCGTCTTTCCGTTCACCTTCAACTCCCCGGTGCCGGGTCGGCCGATCCCGCTCATGCTGTTGAACGCGAGCGTGGCGATGCCCAACCCGTCATACTTGAAATCGAACTCCAGCCTGTGCTTTCCGGCGGGAAGAACATCGGGGGCCGTCCAGGTCTCGTTCTTCAGGCCGACAAGGTTCCAGGTGAAGGTCGGCCTGCCCTTGTCGATGAAGAAGCCGTAGCCACCAAAACGTCCGCCCTGGGTGATGATCATCCCGTCGCCGCCGCCTTCCGGCACCGTCACCTCGGCGGTGATGGTATAGGACGCGTTCAGGATCGAAGGCGCGACGCCGTTCGAGATGCCCGTCATCCGACCGGGAAAGCTGAATTCAGTTCGGCCGGCCGTGATGCTGGGCCGGGGCGTGACAAGGCGCGTCGCGACCGACGCATCCAGCGGCAGCACGTTGAACTTCTTCGCCTCGATCCAGAACAGATCCTCTAGCTCCTTCAGCTTGTCAGGGTGCGCCGCCGCCAGGTCCGTGTTCTGCGTCCAGTCCGTGCTGATGTCGTAAAGCTCCCATTCCGCGCTGTTCGCCGGATCCGGGTTGACCGGCCCGGTAATGTCCCAGGACGGGCGGGTGACCTTGGTGGTCGCCATCCAGCCCTCGTGATAAAGGGCGAATTCACCCATCATCTCGAAATACTGCGTCAGGTGGCGCGATGGCACGTCGGCATTCGCCTTGTCGAAGGTATAGGCAAAGCTGGTGCCCTCGATCGGGCTTTGCGCGATGCCGTCGACGACTGCGGGCTGCTGGATGCCCGCGACTTCGAGGATGGTCGGGACGACATCGATCACATGGGCGAACTGGTTGCGGATCCCGCCCTTGTCGGTGATGTGGCCCGGCCAGGCAACGGCCATGCCCTGCTTGGTGCCGCCGAAGTAGCCGGCGATCTGCTTGGTCCACTTGAACGGCGTGTCGAACGCCCAGCTCCACGGCACGGCCATGTGGTTGTAAGTGTATTCCGACCCCCAGATGTCATAGAAATCCTTGAGCTGGACATCGACCGGTACGTTCACGCCATTGAAGCTCGCCACCTCGTTCGGGGTGCCGATTGTTGTTCCTTCGGCCGAGGAACCGTTGTCGCCCGAGATATAGATGATCAGCGTGTTGTCGAGATCGCCGTTGGCTTCCACTGCGTCGATGACCCGACCGATCTCGTGGTCGGTATAGGCGAGGTAGGCGGCATAGACATTCGCCTGGCGGATGAACATCTTCTTCTCATCCGCCGACAGCGAGTCCCAATCCTTCAGCAGGTCGGACGGCCAGGCCGTCAGTTCCGCCGTTTCCGGGATCACGCCAAGCCGCTTCTGGTTGGCGAAAATCGTGTCGCGCAGCGCGTTCCATCCCTTGTCGAACAGGCCCATGTCGGTGATCTTGTCGATCCACTCGGGCGTCGGGTGATGCGGCGCATGAGTGCCGCCGGGCGCGTAATAGACAAACCAGGGGGTTTCGGGCGACAGCGTATCCAGTTGCGCCATATAGCCGATGGCCTCGTCCGCCATGGCGGTGATCAGGTTGAACCCCTTTTGCGTTTCATAGGGATAGATCTGCGTCGTGTTGCGGAACAGGTTGCCCGGGGTCCACTGGCTCGTATCGCCGCCCATGAAGCCATAGAAATAGTCAAAGCCCATGCCGGTCGGCCATTGGTCGAAGGGGCCCGCCATGCTGATCTGGAAGCCGGGCGTGTTATGGTTCTTGCCGTACCACGAGGTGTTGTAGCCGTTGTCCGTCAGAATACGGCCGACGGTGGCCTTGTCCTTGGTGATGACCGAATCATATCCGGGAAAGCCGGTCGCCTGTTCCGCGATGACCCCGAAGCCAGCCGAGTGGTGGTTGCGCCCGGTCAGCAGCGCCGCCCGCGTCGGCGAGCAGAGCGAGGTCGAATGCATGTTGGTGTAGCGCAGGCCCATCTCGGCGATGCGGTCGAGCGCCGGCGTCGGTATCACGCCGCCAAAGGTCGAAGGGGCGCCAAAGCCCACGTCATCCGTCAGGATCAGCAGGACATTCGGCGCGCCTTCCGGCGGCACGATCCGCGGTTGCCAGAACGGCGTGGACTCGAGCGCGTTGCGCTCGATCTTGCCGTCGAACGGGATCGGCGGGGCCGGCAACTGCAACCCGTCGATCGCGCGGGTGGCTGCCGGAGAGCCGGGCGGCGGCGCTTCGGCCTGCTGGGCGTCCGCCGGAAGACAGAGCGCGACCGCCAGCCCTGCCGCAGGCAGGACGGATCGGATCGCGCGCGCTCCGGTCTTGTCTGTGGACATCATTGATTTCTAACCCCCATGCTTCGTCAGATAATGTGAACAGGTCGAACCGGTCCCCAGCTCAAGTCAAGCCGGGAAATCCCGATCTGTCGTGATCGCCGCCGGGACGGACAGCGGATGGAACATCTGCGGGCCTCTTTCGGCGGTTCTAGGTCCGCCCCCCCCGCGCGAGCCACTCCGCGCGCGGCGGCGCGGCGCGCGGCGTCTTGCAACCAAGGGCTTGATAGCTGGAATTGTGCCCCTGCAATGGCCCGCCCCGGCCGGAACGCGGGTCCGGTCCGGATATCTCTCGGCATGGCTTGACCAAAGACTTCGATCACGTCTCGCATGGCTCCGTCGGACAAGGGCTACTGCACGGCGAACACCAAGACCCGGCACACGCCCATGGAGTTTCGACCGTAGCATCGCGAACACGGCCATTCTTATCTTTTGACGCCAGTCTGTGCGCCGCCCCGCCGAAGCGACGCCCCCACCCGGACGCGGCCCCTCGCGCCCGCCCCGCCCGACGAAGGGCGCCCCGGCCATTTGCAAACAATCGTGGGCCGCATGACGATGGCCGCACGGAAAATCGCCTGAGCGGCATGGGGTTGCGCATCGGCGCTCCACTGCCGCTGACGTGCCGGTCGGACTTGACATTCATCGTGGTCAACAACGACGCTGGCCATCGGTGTGGCGCGGGACATGTTGAAGAATTTACGAGGCGGTTGCATTTGCAGGCCAGCCGTATTTGAGGATGACGACATGGTGCGAAAGACGATTCCCGTCATCCGGAGCGCGGCCCTGATCCCGATCCTGAAATGGCTGATCGCAAACGACCGGCCGGTGGAATCACTGCTGCGCGATGCGGGCCTGAGCCATGTCTGGATCGAGGATCCCTATGCCCCCGTGCCGATACGCGCGATGGAAGCATTCGTTCTTGCGTTGGCCCGCAAGGAAGGCCCCGATATCGGGTGCCGCGTCATCTCGGAAAACACACTGGCCGATCTTGGCGCCCTCGGGGCCTTGGTGATGGGAACCCGGACCCCGAGAGACGCGATCAAGCGGACCGTGGCGGTGATGCCCTGCCACTGCTCGCACGAAATCTATTCCATGACGGCGGAGATGTCGGAGACACGGGTCAACGAATACTGGACGCTGCCGATGCAGCCAGAGGCGCTCCATGTGATCCACCAATACGTCGCGGCGATACTGGAGCTGCTCTTGCGGATGACGCCACACCCCGAGCCTTCGTTCACCAGATTGCAGATCATCGCCCACCCCATCCACGGCCTCGACCATCTGCGCCCCCACTTCGACGGGGAGCTTGTCGCGGCCAGCCGCCCGATGCTGACCGTCACCGCAAGCAACGCCGTGCTGGACACCCCGTTTCGCAAGGGTTTCGGAACGCAGGCAAACGCGCCTGACCATCTTGTGTGGAAGCCTCTGAGCGACGGCACGATGACGGCTTCCGTCCTCAATCTGATCCGCGCGATGCTGCGCGACGGCGCGCCCAGCGTCGACCGGCTTTCCCGGTCCGCCGACATGAGCGTGCGCACATTGCAGCGACGCCTCGGCGAAGAGGGCCAGACCTTTTCCGATCTGGTGGAATCCGTGCGCCGCGAGATGGCCATGGCCGAACTCAACCGATCGGACACAACGATCGGAAACGTGGCGGCCAACCTCGGCTATTCCAATCAGTCGAGCCTGACGCGCGCGGTCCGGCGCTGGACGGGAAGATCCCCGATTTCAGTGCGCCTCGCCTCGGACAGCGTTACGACGGACGGCTAGGGCAGAACCCGGAAGCCCTGCGCGACAAAGATCGCCCGGGCCTTTTCCCCGGAGAGCGCCTTCAGGAAGGCAAGGGCTGCGGTGCTGGTGCTTGAGGACAGCATCGCCGCCGGGTAGACGATCGGCGCATGGCTGTCGGACGGAAAGGTGCCGATGACGCTCACCGCATCGTCCGCGCCATCGTCGGCCACGGCATCGGACCCGTAGACGATGCCCAGCGGCGCCTCTCCCGTCGCGACAAGCGCAAGGGCGGCCCGAACATTCTCGGCCTGCGCCACGGACCCTTCGATCGCCGCCCAGAGCCCGAGCGATTGCAGCGCCTGCTTGCCATAGACGCCGGCGGGCACGGAACCGACCATCCCCATCGCCAGCTTGCCCTCCCCCAGAAGACCCGGCAGATCAAGGCCGGGTGTAATGGAAACCGGGGCCGCGTCGCGGCCATGGGCGATCAGGACGAGCGAATTGCCGAAAAGATCGTGGCGCGTCTCGGCACGGATCAATCCGTCGCGCGACAGCACATCCATCCAGTCTGTCGCTGCCGACAGGAACAGATCGGCCGGCGCGCCTTGCTGGATCTGGCGCGCCAGTGCCGCACTGCTGCCATAGGAAATCGCGATCCCGTCGCCCGTCCCGGCCCGCCACTCGGCCGCAAAGGCATCGAGCGCCGTCTTCAGGCTGGCGGCGGCAAAGACCGTGATCTCGGCGGCGCCCGCCCGCCCCGGCGCGGCGACGCTGCCCGCGACAGACAAGACCAGCGCGACGACCATCGCCAGGCATCGCTTCATGCGCATGCGTCAACCCTCGCCGCAGATCCTGTCGGCCATGTCGACCAAAGACAGCGGACCGCGCAAGCGCTATTTCCCGTCGGGATATAACGCTGAGCATGCCGCGAAGCCCCGCGATGTCGACCGCACCGATTTCCGACAACCGGACTTCCAGCGCCCGGTCGTGCCGCAGCACATCTTCGACCGCCCGGGTCAGCGCCGCGCCCGTGCCACCGCCCCGGACCGGAATGACCAGCGGATCGCGAAGCGCGGCGTTCAACCCTTCGACCAGCAACCGGCCGGACCTGAATCTCATCTTCATGCCGCGCCCGGCCACCGAAATCGGGCCGGTCTTGCGGACCCGCTTCATCATGTCGGCCTTTCCCGCTCCGAGCGTCCTGGCGTGACCTAGGACAAGCCGCAGGCAGAGGCGCGAGGGTTGGGACATCGCCCGAACTTTCTGCCGGAACCGGCGCAATGCAAGCCCCCGGGGACCATTGGTCTTGCATACCGCCGCCGCATCGGGTGCGATGGCGCCACATCATGAAAGGCCCGCAAGCCAGATGCCAGCAGGACTGAGCGTTCCCCCCTGACCGGCGGCCCACGGCCGGGCCTTTGCACGGATTGCGGCGTTTCGCGGATGAAGGATGCAAAGGCCTGCGGGCGTGCGTGCCAGTTCATCAAGCCGGATTATCCGGGGCTGGAGCGCCGCGTCCACGGTCGAGCCGCGGAACCGGCCCGTGCCGAGGAACGGTTCTTCGGAACCTACCAGGCTATGCATCGTGCCCGCATGTCGCCCCCGGCCGAGGGTGCCCAGTGGACTGGAATCGTCACCGCACTTGCCGCACGATTGCTGGAAAGCGGTGCGGTGGACGCCGTGCTGACCGTCATGCCGGACCCGGCCGACCGATGGAAACCGGTGCCCGTGATCGTGACAGACCCGGCAGAGTTGTCCAAATGCCGTGGCATGAGAATGGGTTACGCCCCTACCCTCGCCCTGGTCGAGCCCGCCCGCGCCGCGGGCCACCGCCGGATCGCGATGATCGGAATTCCGTGTCAGGTCTACGCCCTGCGCGCCCTGGAGGCCGAACTGGACCTGGAGCGCCTCTACGTCATCGGGACGCCCTGCTCCGACAACACGACTACGGAAGCATTCCACGGGTTTCTTGCGCTTCTGGATCCCAGACCCGAGAGCATCAGCTATCTCGAGTTCCGGGCGGACTACCGGGTGGAGTTGCGCTTTGACGATGGGCGCCCGACCCGGCTGGTGCCTTTTCTGAGCCTGCCGATCTCGCGGCTGCCGCCAGATTTCTTTCCGATGACCTGCAAGACCTGCGTCGATTACACGAACCGTCTCGCGGATATCACGGTGGGGTACATGGCAGGCGACGGCGATCAGTGGATCATCGTGCGCAATGATCGCGGGGCCGAGCTATTGTCGCTTCTGGATGGACAATTGGTGCGCCTCCCTCTGACGGACAAGGGCAAGCGCCACGGGGCGGTCAGGGGTTTCCTTGCCAATACGGAACGTGCCGCGGGGGGCCTGCCGCTGCGCCGGATGCCCGACTGGCTTCGGCCCCTGGTGTCGTTCCTCCAGCCCCGGATCGGGCCGCGCGGCCTGGAATTCGCCCGCGCGCGGGTAGAAATGAAGGCGGTCGAGACAATTCTTCACCTGCGCAGATCCCTGCCGGCGCGCGTGAAGAACATGGTGCCGGCGCATGTCTGGGATCAGGTGAAGGACTACGGGCTCGAACCTTCCCCGCAAGACCGCCCGGCCAAGCCACCCAAGAAATGACAAACCCGCCGCATCCCTCTGGCGCGGCGGGCTTTCGTTGCCGCTGCCCGTCAGCTACAGCCGCTGGTTCCGCCGCAGGTGTTGCACTTCATGCAGGTGCCGTTCCGCACCAGCGTGTAGTTGCCGCATTCACCGCAGGGATCACCCTCGTAACCCTGCATCCGGGCCTTTGTCCGGGCATCCATGCCCACCGTCCCGGTCGACAGCGCGGTTGCGCCGATCGTCGTCTCGGACATCATCAGGCTCAGCGATCCCATGGCATCGCTGCCCAGGCCCGCGGTGGCCATCCCGCCTTGAAGCACGACAAGTTCCTGCGGCAACCGCTTGCGGAGGTATCCGGTGGAGCTGATCTGCTTGAGCACCTCAAGCCCGCGTGACGCCGCCTGGTCGGACACCTCCGAGATGTTGCGCTTGCCCTCTTCCTCGCCCCTTCCGAGATCGTCGAACGAGGCGCCGAGCGGCTTCACATGGGCCAGATCGGTTCGGTCAAGGTACGAGACGGCAAGCTCACGGAAGATGTAGTCGAGGATCGAGGTGGCGTTCTTGATGCTGTCGTTGCCCTGCACCATTCCCGCCGGCTCGAACCGGGTGAAGGTGAAGGCCTCTACGAATTCCTCAAGCGGAACACCGTATTGCAACCCGACGCTGACGGCGATCGCGAAGTTGTTCATCATCGCCCGGAAGCCCGCGCCTTCCTTGTGCATGTCGATGAAGATCTCGCCGAGCGAGCCGTCCTGATACTCGCCCGTGCGCAGATAGACCTTGTGTCCGCCGACGATCGCCTTCTGCGTATAGCCCTTGCGCCGTTCGGGCAGCTTTTCCCGGTTCGACCGCACGATCTCCTTGATGATCACCTTCTCGACGATCTTTTCGGCCAGCACCTGCGCCTTTTCCATGGGCGACCCCGAGGCGAGAATTTCCTCGGCCTCTTCATCGTCCTCGACCAGTGCCGAGGCCAGCGGCTGGGACAGCTTCGATCCATCGCGGTAAAGCGCGTTGGCCTTCACACCCAGCTTCCACGACAGCTCGTAAGCCGCGAGCGTATCGGCGATACTGGCCGAATTCGGCATGTTGATCGTCTTCGAGATCGCGCCCGAGATGAAACTTTGGGCCGCGGCCATCATGTGAATGTGGCTTTCGACCGAGAGATACCGCTTTCCGGTCTTGCCGCAGGGATTGGCACAATCGAAGACGGCATAATGCTCGGGCTTCAGGAAGGGCGCGCCTTCAAGTGTCATGGTCCCGCAGACATGGTCGTTCGCAGCGGCGATCTGGGCCTTGGTGAACCCCAGATGCGCCAACAGGTCGAAGGTCGGGTCCGTCAGTTTTTCGGCAGGGATCCCAAGCGTGCCGTGGCAGAACTCCTCGCCCAGCGTCCACTGGTTGAAGACGAAGCGGATATCGAAGGCCGATGGCAGCGCCGCCTCGATCTTCTCGATTTCCCGCGGACCAAAGCCATGGCCGATCAGGGCCGTGTGGTTGATGGCGGGCGCCTGCCCGATCGAGCCATGTCCCACCGCATAGGCCACGATCTCGGCGATCTGCGCCGGGGCGTAGCCAAGCGTTTCCAGTGCGCCGGGAACGCTTTGGTTGATGATCTTGAAGTAACCGCCCCCGGCAAGTTTCTTGAACTTCACCAGCGCGAAATCCGGCTCGATCCCGGTCGTGTCGCAATCCATCACCAAGCCGATCGTGCCGGTGGGGGCAATGACCGTGGTTTGCGCATTGCGATAGCCGTGTGTCTCGCCCAGCGACAGCGCCATGTCCCAGGCCTCTCGCGCCAGATTGATCAGTGCGGGCTCCGGGCAGTTTGCCGCGTCAAGCGGCACCGGGGTCACGTTCACCCCTTCGTATCCGGTCGACAGCCCCTGCGCCGCGCGCCGGTGATTGCGGATCACCCGCAGCATGTGACCGGCGTTGCGCGCATGTCCGGGGAAGGCGCCAAGTTCGCCCGCCATTTCGGCCGATGTCGCGTAGGTCACGCCCGTCATCAAGGCCGTCAATGCCCCGCAAAGCGCGCGGCCTTCCATGGAATCATAGCCAAGACCCATGTTCATCAGCAGCCCGCCGATGTTCGCATAACCCAGGCCAAGCGTCCTGAAATCATAGGACAACTGGGCGATTTCCCTGGACGGGAACTGCGCCATCATGACCGAGATTTCCAGCGTCACGGTCCAGAGCCGGGTCGCGTGGATATAGCCTTCGGCGTCGAACGTGCCGTCGCGGTAGAAGGTGAGCAGGTTCATCGAGGCGAGATTGCAGGCCGTATCGTCGAGGAACATGTATTCGGAACAGGGGTTGGAGCCACGGATCGGGCCATCCTCGGGGCAGGTGTGCCATGCGTTGACCGTATCGTGGAACTGGATGCCGGGGTCGGCACAGGCCCAGGCCGCATGTCCGATCTGGTCCCACAGGTCGCGGGCCTTCACGCTCTTGGCCAGCTTGCCGTCGGTGCGGCGGATCAGCGCCCAGTCGGCATCGTCGCGCACGGCCTGCAGGAACGCGTCGGTCACGCGGACCGAGTTGTTGGAATTCTGCCCGGACACCGTGATGTAGGCCTCGGAATCCCAGTCGGTGTCATAGGTCGGGAATTCGATGCTCGTGTAGCCCTGCCGGGCATATTGCAGGATCCGCCCGACATAGGTTTCGGGGATCATCGCCTTCTTGGCAGACCGGATCGCGGCCTTCAGACCGGCATTGCGCGCGGGGTCCGTGGCGTCGGCTTCCGCGCCGTCCCAGGCCTTGATCGCCGCGAATATCTCGTTCAGCTTCGTCTCGTGGATCTTGGAGCCGGCGACGAGGCTCGCGACCTTCTGTTCCTCGATCACCTTCCAGTTGATGAAGGCTTCGATGTCGGGGTGATCCATGTCGCAGATCACCATCTTCGCGGCCCGCCGCGTGGTCCCGCCAGACTTGATCGCACCGGCGGCACGATCGCCGATCTTGAGGAAACCCATCAGGCCCGACGATTTGCCGCCGCCCGACAGTTTCTCGCCCTCGCCGCGCAGCGAGGAAAAGTTGGTCCCCGTTCCCGAACCGTATTTGAAGAGCCGGGCCTCGCGCACCCAAAGGTCCATGATCCCGCCTTCGTTCACCAGATCGTCGCTGACGGACTGGATGAAGCAGGCGTGCGGCTGGGGGTGTTCATAGGCGCTCTCGGACTTTGTGAGCTTGCCGGTCTTGTAGTCGACATAGAAGTGCCCTTGCGACGGGCCGTCGATCCCGTAGGCCCAGTGCAGGCCGGTATTGAACCATTGCGGGCTGTTCGGCGCGGCCATCTGGCGGGCGAGCATGAAACGCATCTCGTCGTGATAGGCCCGCGCATCGGCCTCGGCGGTAAAGTAGCCGCCCTTCCAGCCCCAATAGGCCCAGGCGCCCGCCAGACGATCGAAGACCTGCCGCGCGCTTGTCTCGCCCGTGTAGCGGTCTTCCTCGGGCAGCGCCGCGAGTGCTGCCTCGTCGGCGACCGAACGCCAGAGAAACTCGGGAACGCCCTTTTCCTTGACGGGCTTCAATCGCGCGGGGACGCCGGCCTTGCGGAAATACTTCTGCGCAAGGACGTCGGATGCGACCTGGCTCCAGCCCTGGGGAACCTCGACCGCGTCGTTGCGGAAGACCACCTTCCCGTCAGGATTGCGGATCTCCGAGGACGTGGTCGCAAAGGCAATCGCGCCATAGGCACCCGTTTCGGCCGTCGTGAATTTCCGTTCGATCTTCATCTGCCCCGTCTCCTGTTCAGGCAGGGCTTGCTGCCCCGTCCGTCTGCCAATCCAGCGCCGCCCGCCTGGCGAAAGCGACAAGACCACCGGGCCGTGGATGCTGCTGCACCCAAGACTGTCGCACCTTTTTCAGATGCTCCGTTCCGGTGGACCCTCCCGCTTCCGGCCCCACAACATGTAGTGTGTGCGTCGGCTGCTTCGTCAAACTGTCGTATTCCGAGGAACCTCGCAACGACGAAATTTGGTGACACACAACATCTTTGGTCTTGACCGGGCATTGATGCCACAGGTGGTGCCGGCGGTGGCCGATTCATTCCCCAGCCGGCCAGGCTTACCCCCTCCGAAAACCTCCGGCCCCACGCGCGCCGGGGCGTGCACGATTTCCCGCCCCGTCCGGTATACTTGGGCCAGCCAGTTCAGGAGGAATGTGAATGACCCTGCGACCGAACGGCGGCGGTTGCGCCCGCCGGCCCAAGCCAGACGCGATACCCCGCGCGTTGCGCGCCCAAAAAACGGGCGTCAGCCTAGCTTTGGGCGGGCTTGCGGTTGATCAGGATGATTCCCGCCGCCACGAGAGCCGCCGCGAAAAGACTCCCCGGCCCGATCGGCTCGTTCAGGACGAGCCATCCCAAGGTCAGCCCGAAGATCGGCGTCAGGAACGAGAAACTCGCGACCGATGCCGGCGGGTAGATCGACAGGAGCCAGAGCCAGAAGATGAAGCCGGCAGAAACGACGACGATGACCTGAAACATCAGACCGGCCACATGCCAGAGGGTCAGATCGCGGATCAGCGGCCCGAACGCCGGGGCGATTGCCAGAAGAATCGGCCCCGACACCAGCACCATCCAGAACAACTGCACCTCCGGTCGCTCGCGCACCATTGCCGATCCGCGCGCCATGAAGGCGGTTCCCGCCCAGCCGAATGCAGCCGCCAGCGCGCAAAGATCGCCGGCAAGACTAGCCGCGCCCTGGTCGCTTCCCTGATCCGCGATTGCCCATGCCGTTCCGCAGAACGCCAGCGCCAGCCCAAGGGCCTTGTGGCGCGTGATCTGCTGCCCCGGAAGACCGACATGCGCCATGAGCGCGAGCCAGACCGGCATCGAGTAGAAGATGATGGAGGTCCGGACCACGGTCGTCAGATCGAGCGCAAGAAACAGAAAGAGGAACTCGGCGGCAAAGATCGCCCCCATCAGCAGGGCGGCCCCGAGCGTGTCGCGGGCGACACGAAAGTCGATGCCGCGCCATCGCATCCAGCCGTAGATGAACAGGACGGCGAGAACGGATCGGAGCCCGGCAAAGAACACCGGCTGAAACCCGGTATTCACCAGCTTGATCAGCACCTGGTTGATTGCGAGCAGCAGTGCAAAGCCCACCAGACCCGCAGCTCCGGCGGTGTCGATACTGTCCTTGCGTGGCATGCGGCGCCCCCTGATGCGTGGCAACCCTCTGGTTCCGGTCCGGCAGTGTCAACCCGCGCCGGGGGACAAAACCGCTGGCGATGACAGTGCGAATGTCATAAACGCTCGCGCACCCTGTTTTCCCGCGCGGAGAAAGCCATGACCGAAAGCATCGTCGCGCGCTGCGAAGCGAAGGGCCTGCGCATGACCGACCAGCGCCGGATCGTCGCCCGCGTCATCGGCGCGGCCGAAGACCATCCTGACGTCGAGGAGCTTTACAATCGCGCAAGCGAGATCGACCCCAAGATCTCCATCGCGACCGTCTACCGCACGGTAAAGCTGTTCGAAGAGGCCGGCATCCTTGATCGACTCGAGTTTGGCGATGGCAGGGCCAGATACGAGGACGCCGAGCGCGACCACCACGACCACCTGATCGACATGAACTCGGGCGAGGTTGTCGAATTCGTCGATCCCGAGATCGAGGCGCTGCAAACCCGCATCGCGGAACGGCTGGGATACAAGCTAATCGGTCATCGGCTGGAACTCTACGGCGTTCCGTCCAAGAAGGCGTGACCCGCGGCGGATCCGGCCCGTCGACCGCCCCGCCGGGTCGGGATCGCCAAGGCGCACCCTAGCCAGCACCTCCGCCGCAGGGTAAACACCGCTGCGAACGCATCCCCCCAAGATCCGGAGGCACCATGAGCACCATCATCGACATCCACGCCCGCGAAATCCTCGACAGCCGCGGCAACCCGACGGTCGAGGTGGACGTGCACCTCGAAGAGCGGCAGCCATGGGCCGTGCTGCGGTGCCCTCGGGCGCATCGACCGGCGCCCATGAGGCCAACGAAAAGCGCGACGGCGACAAGCGCCGCTACATGGGCAAGGGCGTGCTGGAGGCGGTGGCCGCCGTGAACGGCGAGATCGCCGAGGAACTCGTCGGCTTTGACGCCACCGAACAGGTCGGCATCGACCGCACGATGATCGAGATGGACGGCACGCCGAACAAGTCGCGTCTGGGTGCCAATGCGATCCTCGGGCGTGTCGCTCGCTGTCGCGAAGGCTGCGGCGGAGCTATCACGGACAGCCGCTTTTCCGCTATGTCGGCGGCACTTCGGCGCGCATACTGCCGGTGCCGATGATGAACATCATCAACGGCGGCGAACATGCCGACAACCCGATCGACATCCAGGAATTCATGATCATGCCGGTCGGCGCCGCGAATATCCGCGAAGCGGTGCGGATGGGGTCGGAAGTGTTCCACACGCTGAAGAAGGAACTTCACGCGCGCCGGTCACAACACCGGGATCGGCGACGAGGGCGGCTTCGCACCGAACCTGAAGTCAGCCCGAGAGGCCCTTGATTTCATTCTGTAAGCTCCATCGAAAAGGCCGGGTATCGGCCTGGCGAGGACATCTACCTTGCGCTCGACTGCGCGGCGACCGAGTACTTCAAGGACGGAAAGTATGAGCTGAAGGCGAAGGCAAGATCGCTGTCCATCGAGTCGAGAACGTCGAATATCCTGGCGGGACTTGCGGCGGATTACCCGATCATCTCGATCGAGGACGGCTGTTCCGAGGATGACTGGGACGGGCTGGAAGCTGCTGACCGACAGTCCTTGGCGCGAAGATCCAGCTGGTGGGCGACGATCTTTTCGTCACCAACCCGCGGCGTCTTGGCCGAAGGCATCGCGCGCGGGCTGCGCCAATTCGATGCTGGTCAAGGTCAACCAGATCGGCACGCTGACCGAAACGCTCGCAGGCCGTCGACATGGCGCATCGCGCGCGGCTACTACCAACGTGATGAGCCACCGCTCGGGCGAGACCGAGGATGCCACGATCGCCGACCTCGCGGTGGCGACGAACTGCGGGCAGATCAAGACGGGATCGCTGTCGCGGTCGGACCGGCTGGCCAAGTACAACCAGTTGATCCGGATCGAGGAAATGCTGGGCGAGACGGCGGAATACGCGGGCCGTTCGATCCTCAGGGCGTAAGTGCGCCGAACCTCTTTGGCCGGAACGGGGCGAGCAATGCGCCAGGCTCGCCCCCCATCACCTCAGAGGCGACAAGCGCGCCGATCAGTGGCCCCAGGGTCGCCCCGCTGTGCATGACCGACAGCCACAGCCCCTCGACCGTGGTCGGCCCGACGGCGGGCAGCCCATCGTCGGGTATCGGCCGGTCGGCCACGAGCACCTCGTCCCAGTGGATCGAGATGCCCGGCAGAAGCGCGCGGATGCGCTGAACCGCCCGGCTGGCCAGCACTCCGGGCAACTCGTCGACGGTTTCGGCCCTGTCGCGCTGATGTGCGGCGGCCGTCGGCGCGATCAGGTGACCCCCGCCGTCCTGCCGCAGTTCCTGACCGGGCGAGACAAGGACATGCCGGATCAGCGGCGCGAGGGCCGTGGTTCGCACGATCAGTCCCGGGCTGCGCCGCATCGGCAGCCCAAGCCCAAGCGACGCCAGCAGATCCGCGCTGCCCGTTCCCGCCGCGACGACCACCTGATCCGCCTCGACAAGGCCCTGCGCGATCCGGACGCCCGCCACGGCGCCGCCCCGCGTGACGAGTTCGAGGGCGCGAACACCGCACCAGACCTGCGCACCCAGCCGCCCCGCCTCGATCAGCAGACGGGTGGTCAGCGCGCGGAGATCGGTCGCGCCTTCGTCAAGGAACAGGAGCGCCCTTTCGGGGGGCGGCACGTTCGGTTCCAGCACCGCGAAGGCGGCCCGGTCCACCTCGCGCAGCGGATAGCCGAGGTCGGACAGGGCATTTGCCTGACGGTCGAAGGCTGCGCCGGTCTCTTCCCACCAGAGCGTCCCGGTCCAGGCGGTCGGCAGGTCCGCGAGATCGCGGCAGAGGGCACGGTGCGCATCGAGCGCGGCGATGCGAAGTCGAAAGTGCGGCTCATTGGCGAAAAAACTCGCATTCAGCCATCCGAACGAGGCACCGGAGGCGCCGGAGGCGGGATTGGCCGCATCGAGAACGGTGACACGGGCCCCCGCCTGCGCGAGGCGAAAGGCAATGGCAGCCCCGGTGATGCCGGCGCCGACAATGATGACATTCTGCGGCATGGCGCGGTCCTTTACCCGCCAAGTGTGGCATGGGCGGTTCGGCTGCGCTAGTCTTGGCGCATGGATGACGAGGCCCAAGGGATCATCGCGGCACTGGGGCTGGCACCACACCCCGAGGGAGGCTGGTATCGCCAGACCTGGGCCGCCGAGGGCGAAGGTCGCCCTAGCGGGACTGCGATTCTGTTCCTGTTGAAGGCCGGGGAACGAAGCCATTGGCACCGGGTCGACGCAGATGAGATCTGGCATTTCCATGCCGGCGGACCGCTTCGGCTGTTTCGAGCCCGGACGGCCGCCGGGCCATCGCGGGCGGTCTCGCTGGGGCCGGATGTGCTGGGCGGACAGATGCCGCAGGCCGTCGTGCCGGGCGGGTGGTGGCAGGCGGCCGAACCGCTCGGGGACTGGGTATTGGTGGGCTGCACCGTAAGCCCCGCATTTCGTTTCGAAGGCTTCGAACTAGCACCGCCGGGCTTCGATATCCCGGACGAGGCGGGGCAAACCAGCCTCGCCAAGACACAATTCCAAGCCAATGATCCGGAATGATTGTTCGACTTCCCTCTCGTTGCCCCGGGATAGTTGCCATCTTGTCGCGGGGCTTGATCGTGGGCACCTCGACAGACAGGCTTGCGTGATGGATCACAAGAGTTTCGTCGCCGCGATTCCCGCCCAAGACAGGGCCCGCCTTACCGAACGGTCGGACCGTGCGGGCCTGCTGCATCTTGTCGGCCACGCTGGTGCGATCCTGGCCTGCACGCTTGTGATTGCAGCGGGCGGGTCGGGATGGTGGCTGGCGCTGCCGGTTCAGGGGATCCTGATCGTGTTCCTTTTCACGCTGGAGCACGAGGCAACGCATAAGACCCCGTTTGCAAGCGAGGCGCTGAACGAAGCCGTCGGGCGGACCTGCGGGCTTTTGCTGCTGCTGCCGTTCGAGTGGTTCCGCTATTTCCATCTGGCTCATCATCGCTGGACCAACATCGAGGGGAAGGATCCGGAACTGGACGCCGGCAAGCCCGAGACGCCTGCCGCCTGGGTCTGGCATGTCTCGGGCCTGCCCTACTGGATCGGCGCGGCACGGACTGATCGTGCGTCTTGCGCGCGGAGCGGAGCGGGCCGTCTATCTGCCCGACAGCGCGCTGCCCCGGATGGAACGCGAAGCGCGTGTGATGATCGGCGTCTATGCCGTTGGTGCGGCCTCTCTTTTCCTGTCGCCTCTGCTGCTTTGGGTGTGGATCGTCCCGGTGCTGCTGGGCCAGCCCGCGCTGCGGCTGTACCTGCTGGCCGAGCATGGGGATTGTCCGCGCGTGGCGAACATGTTCGAGAACACGCGCACGACATTCACCACCGTCGCTGATGCGGTTCCTGGCATGGAACATGCCCTATCACGTCGAGCACCACGTCTACCCGCAGGTTCCATTTCACCGCCTGCCGGAACTGCACCGAATGATGCGAGATGCCTTGAAGGTGACGGCGGACGGCTACGCGGGCTTCACCCGGGATTACCTGCGGCGGCGTCTGCTAGCGTTCTCCACAAGAAAGCCCGATGGATCCCGCCCGACAGGACGGCGGGGCGCACACGCCCCCTTCCCTTCGCCCGCGGACCCCTCTAGGCCGTCCGGGGAGAGGGACCACACGATGACCGAGACGGCGTTGCCGAAGAACGAGGACAGCCGGCGCGGCTTTGGCTTTGCGCTGACGGCCTATCTGATGTGGGGATTCCTGCCGCTCTACATGAAGGCGATGGCGCATATCTCGCCGGCCGAAGTGATCGCCCACCGGGTGATCTGGTCGATTCCGATCGCGGGGGCGGTTCTGGTCGCGCTGGGACGAACGTCCGACATCCGCGCGGCGCTTCGCAATCCCCGGACGCTGGGCATGGCGGCGGCGACGGCGGCGCTGATATCGGTGAACTGGGGGATCTATGTCTGGTCCATCGTTTCGGGCCACGCGCTGGACGCGGCGCTTGGATATTACATCAACCCGTTGTTCTGCGTCTTTCTGGGCGCGGTGCTGCTGGGCGAGAGGTTGAGCGGGTCACAGAAGGTGGCCATCGCGCTTGCAGCGGTGTGCGGTGGCGATCCTGACCATCGAGGCCGGAAAGGTGCCGATCGTGGCACTCGGCCTGACGTTGACCTGGGGGTTTTATGCCTATCTGAAGAAGTCGCTGCCGATCGGCCCGAACCAGGGCTTCTTCCTGGAGGTCCTGATGCTGTTCGTGCCGGCGCTCGGCTATGCGCTGTGGCTACAGGCGCGCGGCGAAAGTCATTTCCTGGCTGGAGATGCCGGGGATACCTGGCTGCTTGCTGGGATGCGGGGTGGTGACGGCGGTGCCGTTGATGATCTACGCCAACGGGGCCAAGCTGCTGCGGCTGTCGACCATCGCGATCATGCAGTACATCGCGCCGACGATGATCTTCCTGACGGCCGTCTTCATCTTCGACGAGCCCTTCGGGCGGGCGCGGATGATCGCGTTTCCGATGATCTGGGCGGCGCTTGTGATCTACACCTGGTCGATGGTGCGACAGGCGCGGGCTATCCCGCCGGGTCGGCTGATCTGGCCGCCGCCGATCGCGCCCGCGACACCCGTGGTGGTCGGGCAGGAGTGGGCAGGCCGCGGGCCACGCGAACCGCGAGGAAGGCGAAGGCCTGCGCTTCCAGCATGTCGCCATCAAGGCCTGCCGCTTCGACCGGAGAGACTTCGGCCGGGAGGTGGCGGCCGAGCGCCTGCATCAGGGTCGGGTTGTGACGGCCGCCGCCCGGTGACGAGCATGCGGTCGACCGGGGCGGGAAAATGTTCGGCACCCGGGCAACCGCGCGTGCCGCGGCAAGCGTCAGCGTGGCCGCGGCATCGGCGTCGCGACAAGCGGTCGACATCGGACAGAATTGTGTGAAATTCGTTCCGGTCCAGCGACTTGGGCGGCATCTTGTAGAACTAGGGGTGGCGCAGGAAGCGGTCCAGAAGGGCCTCGTCGGCCTGCCCCTGCGCCGCGAGCGCGCCGCCGGCATCATGTGACAGGCCGAGCCGCGCGCGCATCAGGTCGTTGAGCGGCGCATTCGCCGGGCCGGTGTCGAAGGCGAGACAGGCACCGGGCGCTTCGGGCGCGGCATGGCGCGGGTCGACCCATGTCAGGTTGCCGACGCCGCCCAGGTTGAGAAAAGCGATCGGCCGATCGGCCTCATCCGCCGTGCGCAGGCGAAGTGGTAGAACGGTGCCAGCGGCGCGCCCTGCCCGCCCATCGGCACGTCGGCGCGTGCGGAAATCCCAGACGACGGGCAGGTCCAGAACCTCGGCCAGGATCGCGCCGGAGCCGCCTGGTGGGTGCCGCGGCCGCGCGGGTCATGCGCCAGCGTCTGGCCGTGGAAACCTGCGATGTCGACGCCGGTGAAGTCGGACATGATCTCGGCATGGGCGGTCTCGATGACCTCAGTCGCGGCCTCAACGCCGGCGTCGCCGGGCCAGAGCCCGAGGGCGGCGCGGATCGTCTCGCGTTCGGCCTCGGTGTAGGGGCGGTAGGCGGTTGCGCCGAAGTCGAGGATACGCTCCCCATCGGTCAGAAGCATGGCCGCGTCCACGCCGTCGAGCGAGGTGCCCGACATCGTGCCCAACGCCCAGACCGGCCCGCCTTTCCGCATCCCTTCCCCTCGTCCCGATGGCCCGGTATACCCGCGCTGCACCCTGGAACGCACGAGCAAGCCATGACCTACCATCCGAAATCCGACTTCATGCGCGTGATGATGACGCGCGGCTATCTGGCCGACTGCACCGATTATCAGGCGCTTGACGAGGCGCTGGTCAAGGGCGTCGTGCCCGCCTACATCGGATTTGATGCAACGGCCACCTCGCTGCATGTCGGCATCTGATGAAGATCATGATGCTGCGCTGGCTGCAGAAGACCGGCGGCAAGCCGATCGTGCTGATGGGCGGCGGCACGACCAAGGTCGGCGATCCATCGTTCCGGGCCGACGAGCGCCCGTTGCTGAGCCGCTGCGCAGATCGACGCGAACATCGCCGGGATCAGCGGGTGTTCGCGCCGCTATCTGAGCTATGGCGAGGCGCCGTCGGACGCGCTGATGCTGAACAACGCCGAATGGCTGGACGGGCTGAACTACCTCGACTTCCTGCGGGACATCGGGCGGCATTTCAGCGTCAACCGGATGCTGTCGTTCGAATCGCGTGAAGTCGCGGCTGGACCGCGAGCAATGCCTGAGCTTCCTTGAGTTCAACTACATGATCCTGCAGGCCTATGATTTCCTGGAGCTTTACCGCCGCTATGGCTGCTTGTTGCAGATGGGCGGCTCGCGACCAGTGGGGCAACATCGTCAACGGGGTCGACCTGACGCGGCGGGTGATCGACCGCGAGATCTACGGGCTGACCTCGCCCCTGCTGACGACGAGCGACGGCGCGCAAGATGGGCAAGTCGGCGCAGGGCGCGGTCTGGCTGATCGGCGGATCTGCTCAGCCCCTACGAGTTCTGGCAGTTCTGGCGCAACACGACGGATGCCGATGTGGGCCGGTTCCTGAAGCTTTACACCGAGTTGCCGGTCGAGGAATGCGACCGGCTGGGCGCGCTTGCGGGGGTCCGAGATCAACGACGCGAAGATCGTGCTGGCCAATGCGGTGACAACGCTCTTGCACGGAGCCGAGGCGGCCGAGGCCGCCGAGGCCACGGCGCGCGAGGTGTTCGAGAAGGGCGGCGTGGGGGACGACCTGCCGACGGTGACGCTGGGGCCTGCGCGAAGTGGCCGACGGTATCTCGATCGTGCAGCTTGTTCGTGCGCGCGGGTCTTGCGGCCAGTCCGGCAAGGATGCCAAGCGGCTGATCGCCGAAGGTGGGGCGAGGATGAACGACGAGATCGTGCTGGACGCGGGCCTGATGATCGGGGCGGGAGATCTGGCGGAGCCGCTGAAGCTGACCGCCGGAAGGAAGCGCCACGCGCTTGTGACGCTCGACTGATCGGAATCGGGCGTCGCCCTGGGCGCTGGACGCGATCGGGGCCAGGCCAACCTGCGCGCGGATCGCCGCGCGGGTTTCGTCGTGGCGAATATCCTATTATTATCCAAAGGCTGCGGGGCGATGCTGCCTTGAAAGCGGTCGGGGCAGGGCAGGACATTCCGCGTCCCCCGATCTCAGGAGTGAGGGATGGACCTGTTTCCATCACGGCTGCCGGTGTGCGACGCCGGGGGCCTGCTGGCGTCCCGGCGTTGCCTCGTCACGGCTGGACGGTGACCTTGGCCATGACGTCCGGGCTCGGCCACCAGGCCGTTGCGGCGCCGTCGCCCTTCTTGATCGCGTCGACCACGTCCATCCCCTCGATCACCTGGCCGACGACGGTGTACTGGCCGTTCAGGAAGTCGCCCGGCGCGAACATGATGAAGAACTGGCTGTTGGCCGAATTCGGGCTCCTGCGCGCGGGCCATGCCGACGATGCCGCGCTCGAAGGGCAGGTCCGAGAACTCGGCCGGGATGTCGGGACGGGCCGAGCCGCCGCGTGCCGGCCATGCGACATGTCGCCGCCCGTCTTGCCGAACTCGCACGTCGCCGGTCTGGGCCATGAAGCCGTCGATCACGCGGTGGAAGACGACGCCGTCATAGGCGCCTTCGCGGGCCAGCGCGGTGATCTGCTCGACGTGCTTGGGCGCCACGTCGGGCAGAAGGTCGATGACGATGGTGCCGTTGGCCTCGCCCGCGACCTCGATCACGAGGTTCGGGCCGGGGCCGTCGTCGTCCTGCGGCGAGGGCGAGGTGCACCAGGCACGACCGAAGCGCGACGCGGCGAGGACCGAAGCTTACTGCGACATCGGCGGCCACCTTCACGCTGATCATCCGGTCGGGGTTCGCCGGCGGCTCGCCGCGGGCGATCTCGTCGACATGTTCCATGCCCGAGATCACGCGGCCGTAGACCGTGTACTGGCCGTTCAGGAAGTGGTTGTCCTTGAAGTTGATGAAGAACTGGCTGTTGGCCGAGTTCGGGTTCGACGACCGCGCCGCGCCGAGCGTGCCGCGGTCATGCGGCAGCTTGGAGAATTCGGCCGGGAGGTCGGGCAGGTCCGACCCGCCGGTGCCGGCGCGGCGGATGTTGAAGCCGTCTCTCGAAGTTGCCGTGCTCCACGTCGCCGGTCTGGGCCATGAAGCCGTCGATCACGCGGTGGAAGACCACGTTGTCATAGGCGCCGGCGCGGGCCAGTTCCTTCATGCGGGCGGTGTGCTTGGGCGCCACGTCCGCCAGAAGCTCGATGACGACGGTGCCGTCCTTCAGCTCCATGAGGATCGTGTTCTCGGGGTCCTTGATCTCGGCCATGGCCTGCGCTCCTTTGCGTTCGTGCTGGCGCATCCCTAGTGCGGGCGCGACCGCGAGGAAAAGGGCATGCGTCGACGCGGCATTGACCCGCCGGTCGCGATCGGGTGTTTACGGGATGGCCAATCGAGGGAGCCGTGCGATGACCTGGAAGACGCTCGACGACATGGACCTGAAGGGCAAGGGGTGCTGATGCGGGTCGACATCAACGTGCCGGTGGAGGACGGGCGCGTGACCGACGCCACGCGGATCGAGCGGATCGTCCCGACGATCGAGGACATCCTCGCCAAGGGCGGCACGCCGGTGCTGCTGGCGCATTTCGGGCGGCCCAAGGGCAAGCCGGATGCCGAGATGAGCCTTCGGCATCGTGCTGCCGGCGCTCGAAGCGGCGCTGGGGCGCAAGGTCGTCTTCGCCGAGGACCCCGACCGGCGCCTTCGTGCGACGCCGCAGGCGCGCCGGACGCCGTGATCCTCGCTCGAGAACACGCGCTTCCATCCGGGCGAGGAGAAGAACGACCCGGACGCTCGCGGCGCGCTTCGCGGCGCTCGGCGATGTCTACGTGAACGACGCCTTCTCGGCCGCGCACCGGGCGCATGCCTCGACCGAGGGGGTGGCGCAGCTGCTGCCCTCCTGCGCGGGGCGGCTGATGGAGGCGGAGCTGCGCGCGCTCGAAGCGGCGCTGGGCGACCCCGAGCGGCCGGTGGTGGCGGTGGTGGGCGGGGCGAAGGTGTCGACCAAGCTCGACCTGCTGGGCAACCTCGTGCGCAAGGTCGATCATCTGGTGATCGGCGGCGGGATGGCCAACACCTTCCTCGCCGCGAAGGGCGATCGACGTGGGCAAGTCGCTGGCCGAACACGAGATGGCCGAGACCGCGCGCGACATCCTAGGCACAGGCGAGGCGAGGCGTCCTGCGAGATCCATGCTGCCGGTCGACGTCGTCGTGGCGCGCGAGTTCAAGGCCGGGCGCGAGCGCGCGAGGTCGTGCGGGCCGACGAATGCCCGCCGGACGCGATGATCCTCGATGCCGGACCCGAGAGCGTGGCGCGGATCGTGGCGGCCTTCGAGGCGTGCGAAGACGCTTGATCTGGAACGGGCCGCTCGGCGCCTTCGAGATCGAGCCCTTCGATGCGGCCACGAACGCGGCGGCGAACCGGGCGGCGGAACTGACGGCAGAGGGAAGG
This sequence comes from uncultured Alphaproteobacteria bacterium, assembly GCA_963700485.1. Taxonomy (GTDB): domain Bacteria; phylum Pseudomonadota; class Alphaproteobacteria; order Rhodobacterales; family Rhodobacteraceae; genus Aliitabrizicola. The sequence continues at coordinate 35,503 of CAVOXQ010000011.1, read as the reverse complement.
CTCGTGTCGGTCGCGGGCGGCGGCGACACGGTCGCGGCGCTGAACCAGGCGGGCGTGGCGGAGCGATTTCACCTACGTCTCGACGCGCGGGCGGCGCCTTCCTCGAATGGATGGAAGGCAAGACGCTGCCCGGCGTGGCCGCCCTGATGCACTAGAGGGCGGGAATTTCCGCGCGGACGCGGCGTGTTAGCGCCACCATGATTGCGCGACGGATCAAGGGCTTCTAGACGCTGCGTCGGGGCCAGAAAGAAAGGACCATATCGGATGCGCGCGACCAGGGCAGTTCAGAAAATCCTGAGCAACTACGAGGGCGAGACGCCCGGCGTCAAGGCGAACCTCTGCCGGATGTTGATGGAGGGCAAACTGGGCGGAACCGGCAAGATGATCATCCTGCCGGTGGACCAGGGATTCGAGCATGGGCCAGCCCGCACCTTTGCGGCGAACCCCGCCGCCTACGACCCGCATTACCACTACCAGCTGGCGATCGACGCCGGGTTGAACGCCTACGCCGCCCCGCTGGGGATGCTCGAGGCGGGGGCGGATACCTTTGCGGGGCAGATCCCGACGATCCTGAAGGTCAACAGCGCGAACTCGCTGATGAGCGAGACGGCAGGCAAGAACCAGGCGATCACCGCCAGCGTGGAGGATGCCTTGCGGCTGGGCTGTGCGGCGATCGGTTTCACGATCTATCCCGGTTCGGACATGGCGCTTGAAATGTATGAGGAAATCAGCGCCATGCGCCAGGAGGCGGCGGCGAAGGGCGTAGCCACGGTCATCTGGTCCTATCCGCGCGGCGAGGCCATCACCAAGGACGGCGAGACGGCGATCGACGTTGCGGCCTATGCCGCGCAGATCGCGGCGCTGCTGGGCGCCCATGTCATCAAGATCAAGCTGTCGACCGACCATCTGATGCTGGGCGAGGCAAAGAAGGTCTACGAGGCGCAGAAGATCGACATCGCAAGCCAGGCCGCGCGCGTCCGCCATTGCATGGAGGCGAGCTTCCACGGGCGCCGCATCGTGGTGTTCTCGGGCGGCGCGAAGAAGGGCGAGGATCAGGTCTACGATGACGCCCGCGCGATCCGCGACGGGGGCGGCAACGGCTCCATCATCGGGCGCAACAGCTTTCAGCGCAGCCGCCCCGACGCCTTGGCGATGCTTGGAAAGCTGGTCGACATCTACAAGGGCCGGGCCTGAGCGCGGCGCGCGCCCGGACCGCAGGCCCGGGCGCCGATATCTGCGAATAAGGATTCACAAGCGGCTGACTTTGTGACATGATTCGGTCTGAACGTGCCCGGGAAACGAGGCGCGGCACGATGAGGCGAGACGTATGAACAGGCAACGGCCGGCCCTTGGCGCGGCGATCTATTTCCTTGCGACCTTTACCCTTGGGTCTTATTTCACCTTTGCTGCGGTGCAGGGGGATTATGGCGTTTTCCGCCGTGTCCAGATCGAGGCGGAAGCGAGCATGCTGACAGCCGAGCGTGACCGGCTTGCCGGGGAACTGGCCGTTCTGTCGAACAAGACCCACCGGCTGTCTGATGAATTTCTCGACGTCGACCTGTTGGATGAGCAGGCGCGTGATGTGCTTGGCCTGATCCGCGCCGATGAGATCGTGATCCGCTAGCGCGCCTGCTGTCGGCGCATTGTCCGCCCCCCGGAGACGCAGCGCGCGGGCGCCAGAGGCGTCATTGCCCGCCGGCCGGTCCAGGCCGATTCAGGCTTCCCCTGTGTTTTCCGATGTTGTATTGATGGTTTAACGTTGAACTATCCATGTCGCGATCGGAGGACGCCGGCATGGCCACCAAGAAATCACCGGAAAAGTCGAACGTCTCGAAGGAAGAGCTGCTGGACTACTACCGCGAAATGCTGCTGATCCGCCGATTCGAGGAAAAGGCGGGCCAGCTTTACGGGATGGGCCTGATCGGCGGTTTCTGCCACCTCTACATCGGGCAGGAAGCGGTCGTCGTCGGGCTCGAGGCCGCGGCGAAGGAAGGCGACAAGCGCGATCACCAGCTACCGCGACCACGGCCACATGCTGGCCTGCGGCATGGACCCCAAGGGCGTCATGGCCGAACTGACCGGGCCGCGATGGCGGCTATTCCAAGGGCAAGGGCGGCTCGATGCACATGTTCTCGAAGGAAAAGCACTTCTACGGCGGCCACGGGATCGTCGGCGCGCAGGTGCCGCTGGGCGCGGGTCTGGCCTTTGCCGACAAGTACCTGGGCAACGACAACGTGACCTTCACCTATTTCGGCGACGGTGCGGCCAACCAGGGCCAGGTCTACGAGACCTACAACATGGCCGAGCTGTGGGACCTGCCGGTGATCTTCGTGATCGAGAACAACCAGTATGCGATGGGCACCAGCATGAAGCGGTCGACCAAGTCGACCACGCTTTTTGGACGCGGCGTTGCCTACGGCATCCCGGGCGAAGCAGGTCGACGGGATGGATGTGCTGGCGGTCAAGGCCGCGGGCGAGAAGGCCGTGGCGCACTGCCGGGCGGGCAAGGGCCCGTACATCCTTGAAATGATGACCTACCGCTATCGCGGCCACTCGATGTCGGACCCGGCGAAGTACCGCACGCGCGAAGAGGTGCAGAAGATGCAAGACCGAGAAGGACTGCATCGAGCATGTCCGCGATCTGCTGCTGCAGGGCGGCCTTGCCACCGACGAGGATCTGAAGGCCATCGACAAGGACATCAAGGCGATCGTCAACGAATCGGCGGAATTCGCCAAGGAAAGCCCGGAGCCGCCGCTGAGCGAGCTCTGGACCGATATCTACGCCTGAGGGGAGATGAACCATGGCAACCGAAGTACTTGATGCCCGCGCTGTCGCCCACGATGGAAGAAGGCACGCTGGCCAAATGGCTGGTCAAGGAAGGCGACACAGTCAAATCCGGCCAGATCCTGGCCGAGATCGAGACCGACAAGGCGACGATGGAGTTCGAGGCGGTCGATGAGGGCATCGATCGGCAAGATCCTGGTCGCCGAAGGCACGGCGGGCGTGAAGGTGAACACGCCCATCGCGGTGACTGGTCGAAGAAGGCGAAATCGGCTCGACGCCGCCCGCCCCGTGCGGCCGCCGCGGCCGCACGCCGGCCGAGGCTGCCAGCGACGGCCGCGGCAGTGGCAGCTGCCCGGCGGCCCCGGTTCGAGGCGACGCCACGGCTGGCCTCGTCCGGACTGGCCCGAAGGCACGGCGATGAAGACGATGACCGTGCGCGAGGCGCTGCGCGAAGCGATGGCCGAGGAAATGCGCGCCGACCCGACCGTCTTCCTGATGGGCGAGGAGGTGGGCGAATATCAGGGCGCCTACAAGATCAGCCAGGGCCTGCTGGACGAGTTCGGCGCCAAGCGCGTGATCGACACGCCGATCACCGAGCATGGGTTTGCCGGGCATCGCGGTTGGCGCCGCCTTGGGCGGGCTGAAGCCGATCGTCGAGTTCATGACCTTCAACTTCTCGATGCAGGCGATCGACCATATCCTCAACTCGGCCGCCAAGACACTGTACATGTCGGGCGGTCAGATGGGCATGCCCGATCGTGTTCCGCGGCCCGAACGGTGCTGCGGCGCGGGTGGGGGCCCAGCACAGCCAGGACTACGCGGCCTGGTATGCGGCGATTCCGGGCCTGCGAGGTCGCGATGCCCTATTCGGCGGCGGACGCGAAGGGCTTGCTGAAAACCGCGATCCGCGATCCGAACCCGGTGATCTTCCTGGAGAACGAGATCCTCTACGGGCGAGTCTTCGAGGTGCCGGAGATCGACGGATTTCACCATTCCCTTCGGCAAGGCCCGGATCTGGCGCGAGGGCGCCGACGTGACCATCGTGTCCTTCGGCATCGGCATGGCGCATGCGCTGGAAGCGGCGGACACAGCTGGCGAAGGACGGGCATCAGCGCCGAGGTGATCGACCTGCGCACGCTGCGGCCCGATCGACTACGACACGGTGCTGGCATCGGTGATGAAGACCAACCGCTGCGTGACGGTCGAGGAAGGCTGGCCCGTCGGCTCGATCGGCAACCACACTGGTCGGCACGATCATGCAGCGGGCGTTCGACTATCTGGACGCGCCGGTGATCAACTGCACCGGCAAGGACGTGCCGATGCCCTATGCCGCGAACCTCGAAAAGCTCGCGCTGATCACGCCGGCCGAGGTCGTCGACGGCCGTCAAATCCGTCTGCTACCGGTAAGGAGGGGAACATGGCTACTCAAATTCTGATGCCCGCGCTGTCCCCGACGATGGAGGAAGGCACGCTGGCCAAGTGGCTGGTCAAGGAAGGCGATACGGTCAAGTCCGGCGAGATCCTGGCCGAGATCGAGACCGACAAGGCGACGATGGAGTTCGAGGCGGTCGACGAAGGTGATCGTCGGGCAGACTGCTGGTTGCCGAAGGCACGGCGGGCGTGAAGGTGAACACTCCCATCGCCATGCTGGTCGAAGAGGGCGAAGAGCCTCGGATGCGGCGAGGCCGCGCCAAGCGCGGCGCCTGCCGCAGCAGTCGAGCTGCAGCCCGACCACGGCAGCCGCCTGCAGCCGCTCCGGCGAGCGGCGGCCGCAGCCTAAAGCCGGCACGGCGCGCGGGTCTTCGCCTCGCCTCTGGCGCGCCGGATCGCGACGGAAAAGGGCCTCGACCTTGGCCGGATCACACGGCTCGGGTCCGCATGGGCGGATCGTGCAAGCGGATGTCGAAGGCGCCGCAGCCCGGCGCCGCAGGCCGCGGAAACCGCAGCGGCTGCGGCCCGCCGCCTGCGGCTGCGGCTACCGGCTGCGGCAGCATGCCGACCGGCATCGGCACGAGACGGTGCTGAAGATGTATGCCGACCGGCGCCTACGACGAGGTGGCCGCTGGACGGGATGCGCAAGACAATCGCCGCGCGCCTGACCGAAGCCAAGCAGACGATCCCGCATTTCTACCTGCGCCGCGACGTGCAGCTCGACGCGCTGATGGCGTTCCGCGAGACGCTGAACAAGCAGCTTGAAGGCCGCGGCGTGAAGCTGTCGTCAACGACTTCATCATCAAGGCCTGTGCCATGGCGCTGCAGGCGGTGCCGGACTGCGAATGCGGTCTGGGCCGGCGACCGCATGCTGCAGCTGAAGCCGTCGGATGTGGCGGTGGCGGTGGCGATCGAGGGTGGGCTCTTCACGCCGGTCCTGCGCGACGCCGACAGAGAAGTCGCTGTCGGCCCTTTCAGCCGAGATGAAGGACCTCGCAGGGCGGGCGAAGCCGAAGAAGCTGGCCCCGCATGAATATCAGGGCGGCAGCTTCGCGATCTCGAACCTCGGGATGTTCGGGATCGACAACTTCGACGCCGTCATCAACCCGCCGCATGGCTCGATCCTTGGCGGTCGGTGCCGGCGTCAAGAAGCCGGTGGTCATGGCAGGATGGCGAGATTGGCGTGGCGACGGTGATGTCGATGACGCTGTCGGTCGATCACCGGGTGATCGACGGGGCGCTGGGGGCCGAGTTCCTGAAGGCGATCATCGACAACCTTGAAAACCCGATGGCGATGCTGGCCTGAAGCCAAAGACACGAGCCCGGGCCAAACGCTGGCGCGGGCTCTTAGAACTCCAGATCGCTCGATCGATCAGCTGATCCATCGTGACCGACGGTTGCGAGCAGCCGGCCTCGCCGACGACCCGGGCCGGAACGCCTGCCACGGTGGAAGCGGCGGAACATCTTGCAGAACCACCGATCCCGCCGCGATGCGAGTGCAATGGCCGACGTTGATATTGCCAAGGACCTTCGCCCCGGCCCCGATCAGGACGCCGTCGCCGATCTTCGGATGACGGTCGCCGTCTTCCTTGCCGGTGCCGCCAAGAGTGACCGAATGCAGCATCGAGACATTGTCACCGACGACGGCCGTCTCACCGATCACGATGGAATGGGCATGGTCGATCATGATGCCCTTGCCGATCCGCGCCGCGGGATGGATGTCGACGCCAAAGACCTCGGACACCCGCATCTGGACGAAATAGGCCAGATCGATGCCGGCCATTCTGCCAGAGCCAATGGCCAACGCGATAGGCCTGCACCGCCTGGTAGCCCTTGAAGAACAGCAGCGGCTGGAGGAAACGGTGGCAGGCCGGGTCACGGTCGAAGACCGCCATGAGATCAGCCCGCGCCGCCTGCACCAAGATCGGGGTCGGCATCGTAGGCGTCGTCGGCGATTTCGCGCAGGATCTGCTCGCTCATCTCGCCCGAGGCAAGCTTGAGCGAGAAGCGGTAGGCCAGCGCCCGTTCCATCGTTCCGTGGTGCAGAAGGCCGGAGTGGATCAGGCCGCCCAGCAGCGGTTCGTTCCGGATCGCCTCGACCGCTTCCTCGCAGACGCGACGCCAGACCGGATCAACCGTTGCAACCTTGGGCTTTGTTTCGACCATGGCGACGCCTCCTGATGGCGCCTTTTAGCACAGCAAAACGGATGCGACATGATTTGCGGGATCGGTCATCACGGGCTGGAATGGATGAGACCGCATTTGGCCAGGATCAGGCAAGAAGGAACTGTCGTCGGCAAGAATGGCTCTGGCGGCGGGGAACGACCGGCTGCGGGCCATGAGGCTGCCATCGCCGAAGAAGGGGTGGACGCCGCCTCTCTGGCGATGATGGTCCGCCGAGTGCTGCTTCAGCCAGCATTCTGGCAGGAGATGCCCAGACGCTCGGGTCGCGACCAGCACCCGCGCCGCAGCACGATATCGGACGCAGTGCCGGGGCCCGCATCTCAGACGCGAGGTGAACACCGGAAAGGTCCCGTACCATACCGCGCCGAGACCTGGGCAACCTCGATCCGGTAGGGGCCGGGCTGCAGATCGGCAAGGCGTGCGGCGATGACAGGAACTCGGGTTGGACGGTGTAGTTCCGCCCGCATCGCCCCCCTGAGAACACGCGCACCTGATAGCGTTCGGCCTCCTCGGCAAGCGGCACCTCGAAAGCCTGCCAAGTGTCACCGTCAATTCGGGTGCGGCGGACCCAGGAGATCGCAAGATCGCCTCCGACCCCGGTCCTGGTCCGCAGATGCGCCACAGGATAGGGCCGCAGTCCGGCCCCATCGAAGGCCTCGACCTTGAGGACCACATCGGGATCCTCGAACCCGCGCGCGACGGATCCGAAGCGGTAGAACCGGGCAAGGCCGCGGGCCGAAAGCGGAAGATCGATTTGCGTCAGGGTCTGGTCAAGAAGCACGACCGTGCTGCCAACCGGCCATTCGGCAGGCATCAGCCCATCCGTCCCGGCCTGACCGCGCAGCCGGACCGAAAGCTCGTAGGTGTCGGGTGCCACGATCTGCGCTTCGGCGAACTGGAACACCTCCCAAGTTCCGGCGCTGCCGTCGCCGATTGCCATCGCGTTGGCGCCATTGAGAACGCTGGAAAGATCATCGGCCGACAACTCACCGCCCGACACGTTCACGCGTAGTGGAGCGCCGCGATCCCAGACGCCCGGCTGGGCGCGGGCAAGGGGCGTCTCGGTGACCCCGATTGCCGCCGGGGTCGTGATCAGACGGTTCAGGACATAGCCTGCATCCTGCCCCGCAGACCAGACAGCCACCGTTCCGGGCCAGGGATCGGCCCCGACCGCCACGTATGGCGCGTGCGGGACTTCATCGCCTTGCAGAAGCGGCAGGTCCAGCATGACCGGAAAGACCGGCCCCGGCGCGTCGTAGCTGCGCGAGACAATGGTTTCTGCAGCCCGATCCGAGGGAAGGTAGACCCCGGCCTCGACCCGGACGGCTTCGATTGATTGGGCCTCGGTACGCTCCACCCGGTCGATCCGGTAGCGCAACCCCCTGTAGCCCACCACATCGCCGGGGCCGATCTTCAACAGCGACCGTGGCAGCGCAAACCGCGCGTCGTCCCGTGCTACCCGCGCCTCTGCCAACCAGCGCTCGACCGTCGCAACCCCTTCGTTCCTGGTCATCAGGAGCGGCAGGTCGGTCTGCGAGACAGATCGCGCCTCTTCATCCGGAAAGACGACTTCGGCCGAGCGGATCTCGTAGCTTGACTGTGCCTCGACAAAGCCAAGCCGGACCCGCCCGGCCGTATCGACATCGGCGGCGCGGGTCGTTTCAAAGGCACCATCACTTTCCGGTAGAATGGCAAGCGCATCATCGGTGATCTCGGCCGTAAGGCGCCCGTCACGGTTCCGAAATCCAAGGGCTCCGTCGCGCTCGATAGCATCGAAGCCGTAGGCCAGCGACAAGGGCTGCAGACTGCCCCGGGCCGAGGTCAGGTCAGCTTGCTGATAGCCACGGACCAGCCCGTAGAGGTGTCGGGTGTCTACCTCGGGCACGCCCGAACGTTCGCAGATTTCCCGAACGACCTGCGCCAAGGGCTGGTTGGTTGCGCGTCCGTTCAGCCAGTGACCGCGCGCATAATTGCCGCCGTCGCTCCACACGTTGACCTGCCCCGGAAACTCGGGGAACGGGCGGGCATCCCAGGCCCAGACATGCGACCGACCGATATCAAGCATCGGCTCTCCGTACAGCGCAGAGACCGGATTATGGGCCGGATCGGACCAGTACGAGGTCTGGGCAAGCAGATACTGCATCTGGATGAGGTCATCCCGCCGACCGTTCGACCAGACAGGCAGGCCGGATTCCGATGATTTCGGGTCGACGAACTTGTTCGGCTGGTTCGTGCCCTTGTCGACCGCAGGGGCACCGTATTCGGTGAAACGGAAGGGTTTGGAGAACGGGACCCAATCAGTCGACCCGGCGGATCGCACGCCGTTGATCCGGTCATGGTGCGGGTTCGACCACCACGATCTCAGATCCTTGTAGCGGAAGACCCAGGGTTCCTGAAAGGCCCCGTCCTCGATGGGCAAGCGGCGCTGGGACGCTGCCCCTTCGTCACTGTCATAGTACCAGTCAAACCCTTCGCCACCCTCGATGTTCGATTTCAGATACTCGAGGTTGTAGATCGATCCCCAATTCGCATCCGCATGGGTTTCCCCGTCGCGCCAATCGGACAAGGGCATGTAGTTGTCGATACCGATGAAGTCGATGTTGCTGTCCGCCCAAAGCGGATCCAGATGGAAATGCAGGTTTCCGTCAGCCTGATAGCCGAAGTATTCCGACCAGTCCGCCGCATAGCTGATCTTGGTGTTCGGTCCCAGGATCGCCCGGACGTCGGCGGCAAGTGCCACCAGCGCCTGCACTGCCGGAAAGCTGTCACCCGCGCCCCGGATCTGGGTCAGCGACCGCATCTCGGACCCGATGCAGAACGCGTCGACGCCACCCGCTTGCGCGCAAAGCTTTGCGTAATGAAGGATGAAGCGCCGGTATCTCCAGCTGTTCGGTCCGGAATAGAAGATCGAGCTTCCGCTGGCCGAGAAATGCGCCGGGACGGCAGTCCCGAAGAAATTCGCCACCTCGGCAGCCGCAGCCGCAGCCCGGTCGGGGCTCCCCGCCTGTCCTGGTGCGGACGACAGCGTGATCCGGCCCCGCCACGGCAGTTTCGGCTGCCCGGTCCCGCCCGTCCAGGGGTCCGGCAGGCTGTTGCCCTCCAACTGGTCCATCAGGATGAACGGGTAAAACATGACCTCCTTGCCTGAGGCCCGGATTGCCTGGATCGCCTGGATCACCGACGCATCCGCCGGCGTTCCGCCATAAATCGAGGCACCGTCCACTCTTGGCACCTCTAGCGCGGCAGAGCGGCCGATCCCGCCCGCGCGCCAAGGCATTCCCTGCCCGTCACGGCTGCGCTGTTCGACCTTTGGCCGGATTTCGCAACTACCACAGCGCAGGTCATTGCCGAACCAAGAGACAACCAGCGACACCGACCCGACGTTCGGCAACTCCTCGCCAAGCTGCAACAGGCTGGTCGTGAAGTCGGTCAAGCCCGACGGCGAATGCATGTTTGTCGGCCGGGATCTTGCTATCCCGAACCGGAAGTTCACTGGCGTCGTCGCAAGCCCGTATTCCCCGGTTCCGGGAATAAGCGCGACAGCCCGGACAGCCGTCGTCAGGGTTGACGCAGGGTCGACGGCCGGTCCTTGTGCCGCACGAAAGACCTCGAAGCTGAACTGCGGTACGCGATTGCCATAGGCCGAAAGCTGAAGGTCTTCGATGACCACATAGGCAAGGCCTCGATAGGCCGGGGCGTTCGCCGCCCCCTCGATGGCTTGGATCTTCGCATCCGGAAGCTGGGTCTCGCTGCCAACATACACCCGCATGTTCAGGCTGCGCGGCGAGATTTCGTTCCCGTCGGCCCAGACCCGCCCTACACGCAGGATCTCGCCCTCGCAGAGCGCAATTGCAAGGCTGACCGAATAGCTGAACTCGTTGATCTTCGGCTTTGGGGCCCCCTTGCCGGAACGCCGGCGCTGCACGGATTCCGCAAACTCGGTGGCCCAGATCACCTGCCCGCCCACCCGCATCCGCCCCCAGATCTGCCCGATCGGCGCGCCCTCGCCCGCTGCGGTCAGACGCAGCCGGTCGATGCGCCCGACGTCTACCGGGTCGGACCCGGCACCCAAAAGCCGCTCGTCGATTGCACGACCCAGCGTCGCCCCGATCGCCCGACCAATGACGGCACCAGACAGACCAAGGACAGTCCCGCCAAACCCTGCCCCAATGGCAGCACCGGCAGCGGATAGGACAAGCGTTGCCATTCATTCGGCTCCATCGGGAAAGGAAAAACGCGCCGCGATACGGCGCTGCCAGGGTTGCGACAGCGGGCTCTCGACAACGCCATGGTTGGTATAGGCATGGATGAAGGCAGCAGAGCCGCCGACCTGCGACTGGATGCCCAGATGCTTGGCGATGCAGCCTTCGCGCAGGCGGAACAGCAGCACATCGCCAACTGCGGCCTCGGCGGTGTCCTTTCGCTGAAGCCAGCGTTCCGCCGCCCTAAGCAAGACCTCGTCACGCGACGGCTCGGCCCAATCATCGGTGTAAGGCGGCACCGGCTCGGGCTCTGCGCCCAGCAATGACCGCCAGACCCCGCGCAACAGGCCCAGACAGTCCGTTCCGGCCCCCTTGACCGAGGCCTGGTGCAAGTAGGGGGTGCCGATCCAGCCTCGCGCCTCGGCAACAACGCGGACGCCTGCCGTCATTGCACGGAGCCCGCAAATCGGGAGCCACCGGTGTTCGGACGATCTTGGCCCGGATAGGCAGCCAGCCAATCCTCACCCGGCACATGGGGAAATCCTCGAAAATTCAAGAAGTTGCCAAACTTTGTCCGACATGCCCCGGTGGTCTTGTCACAACCTGAAATGATCCGGACCAGGTCGCCGGCGGCCAGCCGAGCGGTAATCGCTTGCCAAAGCTCGATTGTCCGACCGTCCGCCTCGACACGGTCGATCTTCACCACGCCGACCAGACCTGCGGCATCCCCGCTCAGGACATCAAACCTGCCATGTTCGAACCAGCGCGGGGCGAAAGTCGGGAAGTCGCCAAACCGGAATACCCGGCCATCACTGGCCCGTTCCAGCGTCCGCTCGACAAAAAACCCTGGCGCGCCGGTGTCAAACTTGCAGCGCCGGTCCCCGAAAACCGCAGAACAGCCCGGCTGGAAGGCAAAACCCTGCGGCTGGTTCAAAACCTCGGTCAGCCCGCGCAGCTCGGCCCGGAACGCCCCGCCCGACCGCGTGATCTCGCCCAGCGATCCACGAAACTCGACAACCCGCTCATCGGGGGCCGCCCAATTGACCAGCCAGGTTTTCACCTCGGCCCCATCGAAACGACCGGCCTGAATGTCCGCCTCGGTGATCGACGCATCGGTCAAGGCCCCGACCGCTTCCGAGTTGTCGACCGAAAGGCCGGTCGTCTGCTGCAAGGCCTTGGCGGACATGCCGGCATCTGCAGCGCACGTCACGCCGTCGATGACAATATCCCGGTCATGATCGGTAAAGCCCATGACGACGCCATCCTTGCGGGTCACGATCCAGGCGCGGCAAAGGGTCGTGGCCCCGGTGGCCAGATGCACATGAAGCGCTTCACTGGTCATAGCCGCACCTCCACCACGGGAACCTTCGGCACCTCTCCGGCATTGAACGACGCGACCGAGGTCTGGATCTGGTCGGTGTCGAAGCGGACCGGAACGTCGAACTCGAACCCGGCGGTGACCCGGGCCCCTGCCTCGGGCGGAAGGGTGAAAGTCACTTCGCCGCTGGTCAGATCGACGGAGAACTCCACCCCCTCGACCTTCGCGTCGCCTTCGATGGCAACCACCACGGTCCCCAGCACCGGCTTGCGGATCGGGCGGACATAGGTTTGCAGCCCTGACCGATAGGATTTCTGCAGCTGGAACACCCGCTGCACCCCGTCACCGGTGCCGGTCAGCTGATCCTCATCCGACACCGCCGCAGACGGGGTGCAGGACTTGAAGTCAGACCAATCCTTCCAGCGAAAGCCATGCAACTGACCGCTCCGGGCCTCGAAAAAGGCGATCACCGTCTCGACGTCATCAAGCGACCGCAGGCCCAGCCCAGCGTCATAGCGCCTGCGCGAATGGGCCCAGGGTGTGTTCCGTTCCTCGAACCCGTTCGACAGGGTGACGATATCCGTGCGCCGCTCAGGTCCGCCGATCGACCCGAAGCTCAGGTTCGCCGGAAAGCGGATGTCGTGAAATGCCATGATGCCTCCTCACCGGTTCCGCTGGCCGCGGGACAGCGCCCGACTGACCTGGGCTGCAACCTGCGCTCTGACTGCGCTGGAACCCCTGCACATCGGGGGTCGAGATGTTCATCACCACCGTGACCGGGCGTCCCCCGGCCGCACTGGACCCCCAACCGCCCGTCCGGCCCCGCGCGCAAGGGGCATGATCGCCTCCGGCCCGGCCTCGCCCATCAGCCCCTGGCCGCTCCGCATCGGAAAGCTGGTCGGCTCCGCCACGACGCCACCCTTGGCAAAGGGCATCACCTTGCCCTGGCTGAAGGCCCCGCCCGCTCGCAAAGGGCATCCCCGCACCCAGAGCAGAGCCCAAGCCCTCTGCCACCAGCCCGCCCAGCGCACCGGTCACCGGACGCATCGCGATGGAATAGACCGTATCGGTGATCGTCCTAGCGACCGACTTCAGCGCGTCGGTCAGCTTCATGCCGTCGAACACCAGCCCGTCGAAGGCCTCGCCGCAACCCGCCGCCGATCCCGCTCGAAAGCGTGTTCACCTCGCGTCCGGTGAAGATCATCGTCTCCCGCATCCGCGACAACTCGCCGTCAAACGAGGCCACCATCGCTACGGATGACCCCAGCTGCGCCTCCAGCGCCTGCAAGCTGCTCCTGCATCGTTCCGATATCCGCCATCGCCCTGATCCTTCCTTACATCGGGAAACGCGGCGGCAAGCTCCGCCAGCCGCGCGCGCGTCAGGGGCGGCAGCATCTGCTCCCGCCCCAGCATGATCCGCAACTCACCGGGGTCAGCCGCCAGAAGACAGCAGGCTCAAGGCCCAGCCCGTGCAGGCCCGCCTGCATCAGCCCGCGCCAGTCAATACCGCTCATGGCTCGCCCGGCAGCGAAAACGCTCGCGCCAGCAACTCCGCCGCCGCCCGCGCCGCCTCGACCGGCCCGCCACCGATCTCGACCCGCAGCAGGTCCGCCGCCGTGCCCTGCCAGCCGCCGCCCCGCAGGCCGGCCACCACCAGCGCCAGCACATCGCGGGTCGAAAACCTGTCCGCCTCGAACCGCTCCACCAGGTCGATCAGCGACCCGGTCTCCAGCGCCGCCTCCAGCTCGGCCAAGGCACCCAGCGTCAGCTTTGCCACATGGCGCTGGCCATCCAGCCAGATCGCCACTTCGCCCGCCCAGGGGTTGCTCATCAAAGCGCCGTGAAGCTCAGCGGCCCGGCCGAGGCCATCGCGATCTCGTATGTCGCCTCGTCATTGTGGCTGCCGGCATATTCGATCGCGGTGATCTGGAACGCCCCCTCGATCACCCCAAAGCTCGGGATCACCACCTGGAAATCCGGGATCTCGCCGTTGAAGAACACGGCCCGCGCGCGCTCATCCGTCGCCTCGTCCCGGAACACTCCCGAGCCTGAGATCGACGCCGACTTTACCCCCGCCCCCGCCAGCAACTCGCGCCAGCCGCCTTCGCTTTCCAGGCTGGTGACATCCACCGTTTCGGCTTGAAGCTGATCCGCGTCGCCCGCAGGCCCGCGACGGTCACGAACTGGCCGTCCCCGGTCTGGTCGATCTTGATCAAGAGATCCTTGCCGCTTTGCACAGCCATGTCCGTTCTCCGTCATGCGTTGATGGGTGGCGCCGCGCGCCTCCCCTCGCCCTTGTGGGGAGGGGCTGGGGGTGGGGGGCTTTCGGGTTACAACTGAACCCGCGCCCGGAAGGTCAGGTCGATCCGCCGGGTCTCGCCCTCTTCGATCCGCCGGGCCAGGCGCGAACAAAGAACAAGCCCACCAATTGCCCCCGGCCAGGGCCAAGGGCGCACCGATCAGCGCGTCCGAGATGTCCGCAGCGATGGTCTTGATCGACAGAAACCCGGTCGCATCGGTAATCACGCTGATCACCATCGATGCTCGGCCCCCGCGCCCGTCTTGTCCGACTGATCACGCACGTCCTCCGGCCCGATCAGCACGAAGGTCCCGCGTCCGTTGCCCGCGGGTACGGCATCCAGCTCGCCACCCCGGCCAGTGCAGGCAGGCGGTCAAGACGCGGAAAGATCGCCTGCTGCAAGGCGGCCGCTGCTCCATAGCTCATGTCGGCACCTCCTCGCGCGAAAAGCACAAGAGAAACCGCCCGGCACGTCACGCTCGGTCACCGCATGGATCAGGAACAGGCGCGTTCCCTCGCGAAACCGCTGGTCGGGCTTTGGGCGCGACGGCGATCCGAGGCGGAGCCCCCCGACCGTGATCCGGTAGGGCACCGAGGACAGTATCCGCTTCCTCGCCAGGAACCTCGCGTCCCGATCCGGCCAGCACCTCGGCCCAGTGAGCGCCAATCGGTTCCCACCAGGCCTCGTAAAGCCGCCCGCGCCGTCGGGCAGAGGTGCGCGCCTCCAGCACCAGTCGCGCGACAGATGCGGAACGCGGTCATGCCGCGCCCCCACCCAACACCCGCACCGTCCGCCAACGCTCGATCAGCGTCAGAATACCGAACGGTAGCCCCTGCTCGCGCACCCCATCTCATTGCGCTTCTCGTAGTATTCGGCTGCCAAGCAGCAGCACCGCCTGTCGCAGGTCGACTGGCAGGTCGAGCCAGGCCGACCCAAACCCCGCGACAAAGACGATTTCCGACCTGCCCACCCGTCGGGATGGCAGGCAGCGTCGTGCCGAGCGCAGCCAGTTGGGGCGCTGTAGGTCTGCGACCAGCCGGTAAGTCGCGGGCGCACCACATCCGTCGCCGCCCTGCCACATCCTGAAGTGACCGACGTCACCGATGCTGGCCACCGGGGCGACCGGCAGCGCCTGTGTCCCCATCGCGCCAGCACTCCAGCGCCCACAGAAATCGACGCGCGATCAGCACCTTGCCGATACGACCCTCGATCGCGGCCATGGCGGCGCGAAGATAGGCTTTCGATCAACCCATCCTGCAGTCCATCATCGGCAAACCCGGTGCCCAGCCGCAGATGGTCCTTCATCTCCGCCATCGGCAGAGCCTCGACCGCGATCGCAGTCTCTTCGGTCAAGATCATGTCAGATCTCCCGTTGCGCGGCCGTTCGCCGGGCCGGCCGAGGACGCCACCGGATGCAGCCGGGGCGGCGAAGCCCCGGCGCGCCACCTCGCAAACCGCCGGCAGGCGATCGCCTCCCGGCACCGGCCGACACATACGCGAGGGAGGCGCGAAAGCCTCCCCGCACGGACCGGCCGAGCTATCCGTTTCAGCTTGTCGCGAACTTCAGCAGCTTGATCGCCGCAAAGTCGCTGACATCGCCGCCGACCCGCTTGGTCGCATAGAACAGCACATGCGGCTTCGCCGAGAACGGGTCGCGCAGGACGCGCAGGTCCGGGCGTTCGGCAATCGTGTAGCCGGCCGCGAAATCGCCAAAGGCGATCGCATAGGCGTTGGCCGCGATATCCGGCATGTCCTCGCAGATCAGCACGCGATATCCCATCAGGCGCGCAGGTTCGCCCGCCGGCCAGACCGTCCGACCACAGGAAGCGGCCATCGGCATCCTTCATCTTGCGCACCGCGCCAGCGGTCTTCGAATTCATCACGAAGGTCGCGTTGGCCCGGTAGTCGGCCCCAAGCGCATAGACCAGGTTGACGATGCAATCCGACGGCGTTGGTCGTCGGCGAAATCACGCGGCAGCGCCCGTGGGCACATAGCCCGAGGCTGCCCCAGGTCCAGGACGCGTTCGCCACCTTGGCGGGCAGCAGAAAGCCCTTGGGCTTGTCGATCCCGTCGCCGTTCACGAAAGCCGCCGACTCCGCGCGGATGAAGCGCGTGGCGATCTTGCCGGCCAGCCAACCCTCGACATCAAAGGCGCTGTCGTCCAGCAACCGCTGGCTCGCCTTTGGCATCGCCGCCAGTTCGTGCAGCCGGATCGAGATCCGCTCGATGATGCGGCGTCGCGGTCTCGGTCAACGGCCGCCAGTTTCGGTGGCCCAGCCGCGAGCCGACCTCGGTGCGGTCGATCAACACGTCAAAGCGAGGTCGCATCGACATTGCACCACATTCGCGATCGCCCGGATCGGACGAGGTCGACAGCAGCATCGACCGGATGCGTATCGGCGGTCTGCGGGTCGACCAGATAGCCGCCATCCGCCGCCACGGCGGTGTTCAGCGCCTTGCCTTCCAGCGTCAGGCCGCGCAGCCCGTCGTCATCGCCGTTGCGCAGATAGGCGTCGAACGCCTTCTTGTGCGGGGCCTCCGATCTCGGCCGCAGCCGAAAGCGCCGGGCGCCCATAGGTCATCGTCTTTGCGTTCAAGCATGGTCAGTCGCTCTTCCTGTTGTTGCAACATAGATTTCACTTCGTCCTTGAAAGCTCCTGAATTCCTTCAGGAAACTCCGCCATGGCGGCCTTGGCCTCCGCAGCCGGCCGCCTGGGCCGTGGCAAGCTTCCCCGGCCCGAGCCTTTGTCTCGGTCTTCGTTCATTGCCCGCTCCCTTGGTGTTCAGGCCGACCGCTCAATGGCCGGCCAACTCTGCCGCGCGCGTCCTCGAAGACCTGCGACCAGCGCCGCGCCAGATCGTCGTCCAGGGCATCTCGCCCTTGGCCGAGACCCGCGCCTCGGCCAGCATCGGAAAGGTCACCAGTGACACTTCCCAAAGCTCCAGTTCCGCAACAGTCGCTGTCCCTTGCCGATCGCGTTCGGCCCGCACCGTGCGATAGCCGATCGACAGCCCGTCAATCGCCCCCGCCGCCAGCAGCGCCGCCGCCTCGCGCCCCGTGCCACCTCGGTCAGAATCCGGCCCTTGACGTAAAGGCCCGTGGCATCCTCGCGCACCTCGTCCCAAACGCCGATCGGCTGGCCCGGATCATGCTGCCACAGCATCTTGACCCGTCGCCCCGGCCGCGCCAAGGCGCTTCAGAGCGAGACCGCATAGGCCCCCGCCTGCACCACATCCCCGCCCTGGTCGCGCCTGCCCGAACACCGAGGCATAGCCCTCGACCACGTGCCCTCCGTCACCAGACTCAGCCCGCGCCTCCTGCCCGCAGGAACTTGCGCTCCGGTGCGCCGAATTCGTCATCATGTCCATCGCCTCACCTCATTGCCGCGTTCACCAGCGCCTCGGCCATCTGCGCCAGAAGAAACGCCGCCACCCCGTAGACCCCCAGCCAGATCCGTTTCTCCAGCCGCTCCAGCGCCGCCTCGATCTGGCCCAGCCGGTAGTCCAGCGCCGCCCAGCGCTCCTCCGCCACCCGCTCGTTCGCCTCGATCCGGGCCGAAGCCGCATCGAAACTGTCGTACAGATACCGCGATCCGCCGGCCGTTGGCCGCGCTGTCATCGCGTCCTCGCAAGCGGCGGCAGGCCCAGGAGCCGCCGCTTCTCCGCCATGGTCAGGAAATCCGCCGCCCCGACCCGCGCCCATTGCTGATCGCGCTCCACCGCCAGCGCCGGCACCTGGTCCAGATCGGGCCGCAACTCCACTTGCTGCGCCAGAGAATCGTGACAACCAATGCGCCACGGCTGCCGGTCACCTTGGTCGCCAGCGGCAAGCACGGTCAGGCGGTAGAACGCGCGGTTGGCCTCTTGGTAATTGGCATAGGTCGCATCGCCCGGAATGCCCATCAGCATCGGCGGCACGCCAAAGGCGATGGCGATCTCGCGCGCGGCCGCCTCCTTGGTCTTCTGGAATTCCATGTCGGAGGGCGAGAACCCCATCGGCTTCCAGTCGAGCCCGCCCTCCAGCAGCATCGGCCGCCCGGCATTGCGCGCGCCCTGGTGATGCGCTCTCCATCTCGCTCACCAGCCGCTCGTACTGGTCGGTCGACAGCGCCGCCTGCCCGTCCGCGCCCTTGATAGACGATCGCCCCCGACGGCCGTGCGGCATTGTCCAGAAGCGCCTTCGACCAGGCGCTGGCGCGAATTATGCACATCCACCGCCACCGCCGCCGCCTGCATCGGCGAGAACCCGTAATGGTCATCCTGCGGGTGAAACGCCGGATATGGCAGATCGGGCGTCGGGCCATCGCCACGTGCGAAACGGTGCGTCCGTCCGCCCACCGTATAGTCATAGGCCACCGGCCAGCCATCCGCGCCCGGCACCAGGCTCATCCGGTCCGACCGCAGCACATGCAACTCCCCCGGCAGCGCCGGCCCGGCCCCGGCACCGCCTCGAGATAGGCATTCCCCGCCAGCAGCAGATAGCCATAGACCGCCTCCAGCAGCTCGGCCCGCCCCTGCGCCGCGATTCGGGCGCGCGGATCAGGTCGAGCACCGGATGCACCTCGTAGCGACGCTGCACTCGTCCTGCAAGACCAGCGGCAGCGCCGCCGCCGCCTCGGCGATCAGCTTGACCGCGCGAAACCCGATCGGATTGCCCTGAAACCCGGTCCGGGTCAGCGAGACCGTGTCGCGCGGGCTCCAGGCCACCCGGCCCGCCGCCCGCATCGACCACGACGCGCCCCGTGGCCGAGGCCTTCCGTTCCGCCGCCACCGGCGGCACCGTCCGCTTCAAGAGGTCGAAGACCATCTCGGATCGCTCCCCGTCTTCCCATGTCTGCCTGGCGCGCAGACCCTGACGGGCTGCGCCTCACCGGCTCTTTCTTGAACAAATACCCGTCCTTGCACGACGCCCGGCACGGCGGTCGATCCGCATCAGGCAACCTAGCCCGGCCTGGCACGCGGCCTCGAGCACCGCCGAATGCCCTGCGCGCTAGAGCGTGCGCACCTGCGGCCGGCGCCAATTCCGGGCTGGATCATCAGCAGGTCGGTCAGCGCCCAGACCAGCGCATCCACCCGGTCCGGACTGACCCCTGCCCTGATAGCCGCGCGCGGTCATCTGGCACATCTGCTCCTCCAGCGCGTCGAGCCCGCGCAGCATGCCCGACCCGCCCCTGCTCGTAGAGCGCCGCCACCGGCTCGGCCCGCACCGTCTTGCCGCGGTGCTGCATGAACCGCCGCGATAGGGCACCAGCGGATCGATCTGGCGGATCACGCTCTCCACCAGATCGCCGCCCTGGTTGACCTCGGCCACCAGCCGGTCCGCCCCGTGGCGGTGCATCGCCGCGATCGCCGCCTGCGCCCATTGATCGGGCGAGGCCGCCCCGACGCTCGCATCCTCCAGCACCACCGCCCGCCAGTCCTGCGGCGGGCCCTGCGATGACGGCCCCCACCACCACGATCCCGCATTCGTCCGACGTGCTGCTGCCCGTCACCGGCGGATCGACCGCCACGACAACCCGGTCTGAGGATCCGGCGGCGATCGTCCGCCTCGCCCCGCTGTCCAGCAGCGCGCGGCGTCCAGAGCGCGCCGTCCTCCTCCTCGATCAGCACGCCATCCAGTTCCTGCCGGCCGATGCGCGTGCCGCCATAGCGGCTGCGCACCTCCTCCAGAAACGATGCTGCCAGATAGGCCCGGTTGGCCTCGGTCGGCGCATGGGTCAGCACTGTCGACGGGTTCTTCAGCATCGCCTTCAACACCTCGACATTGCGCGGCGTCGTGGTCACCACCTGCCGCGGATGCCGGCCCAGACGCAGCGCGAACTGCAGCATGTCCCAGGTCTCGCCGCGCCCTCTTCCACTTTGCCAGCTCATCGACCCAGGCCGCATCGAACTGCGGGCCGCGCAGGCTTTCCGGGTTCATGCGCCGAAAACACCTGCGCCACCGCCCCGTTGGGCCAGACCAGCCGCTTGCGTGTCGCCTGCCATTCCGGTCGCCGGTCGGGCGGCGAACAGGCAAGGATGCCGCTCTCGCCCATCACCATCACCTCGCGCACCTGCTCGATCGTCTCGCCCACCAGCGCCACATGGCGCGCCCGTCCCGGATCGGCCGGCGTCGCGCCCTCGACCTCGGCCCTGCACCCACTCGGCCCCGGCCCGCGTCTTGCCCGCGCCGCGCCCGCCCATGATCACCCAGGTCTTCCAGGCGCCATCGGGCGGCAACTGATGCGGCAAGGCCCAGAACTCGAACATCCAGGGCAGCGCCAGCAGCGCGTTTTCGTCGAGTCCGCCAAGAAACTCATCCACCACCTCCGGCGTCGCGGAGGCAAGCCAGGCGGCGCCCGATCTCAGCCCGGGCGGCGTCGAAGTCGAGGTCGTGGCCGTGGACGACCCCGGCAACCTGCTTGCGGAGTTTTTCAATGCGCGTCCTTTCGTCCATCACCATCTGGAAGGCCAGTCTTCAGGTCCTTCACCGCCTGCACGGCCGTCTTCGCCTCGTCGATCCGCCCCAGCCGCAGGTCGCGCCGCGCCCGCGCCAGATCTTCTGCCGCCTGCCGGTACAGGTCTTCCGTTTCCGCCAGCAGATCCACCGGATCCGGATCCATGGCCGCGAAGTTTTCTGTCATTGACCGCCGCACCCGCCCTCATGCTACCTCCTGCACGAGCGAAATGAAAAAGCGGCCCCGGGGTTTCCCCGCGCCGCTTGCCCACCTCTTCCAGCATGCCCGATGTCATACCCCGGACCGGCCGCAAAGTCAAGTCAAAAACTCAATGCGATACCAATGGCTTGGCGTGCGCAGCGTTAATCTTCCGTCAAGGATTTGCTCGCGATCCGCGCCACCCTGTGCGCCCTCCGCCTCGCGCTGCGCCTCGATCGCGCGCCACTTGGCGACGTTCTCGTTGTGCTCGGCCAGCGTCACGCGCAAAGGCATGTCCGCCCGTGCCATCGGCGACGAAGAACAGATACTCCGTCGTCTCGGGGTTCAACGCCGCCTCGATGGACAGCCGCCCCGGGTTGGCGATCGGCGTCGGCGGCAATCCCGTCGATCACATAGGTGTTCCACGGCGTCTCGCGACGCAGCTCGCTCTGGCGCAAGCCCGCGGCCCAGCACGCCCTCGCCCCTGGTGATCCCGTAGATCACCGTCGGGTCGGTCTGCAACCGCATCCCCTGCGCCATCCGGTTCAGGAACACGCTCGCCACCCGCCGGCGCTCCTCGGGAACGCCGGTCTCCTTCTCCACGATCGAGGCCATGATCAAGCGCCTCCTCGGGGCTGGCATAGGGCAGTCCGTCGGCCCGCGCAGCCCACAGATCGGCCAGGATACGGGACTGCCTCTGCGCCATCTCGGCCAGCAGCGCCGCGCGATCCGCCCCGCGTTCCACCTCATAGCTGTCGGGTGCCAGTGTGCCCTCGGGCGGCACTTCTGCGATCTCGCCGGTCAGGAACTCCGCCCGCCGCAAGCTGTCGACCACCTGCCAGCTGGTCACCCCTTCGGCCAGCGTCACCCGCCAGCGCAGGTCACCCTCGGCCACCGCCGCCGTGTATTCCGGCGGCAAGGCCCCGGCCGGCATCGAACTTCGCACACCTCGACAAAGGCGTCGGTCGCCGGGTCCAGCTCGCGCAGGATCACGTCCGCTCCTCGCAACACCGATCCGGAAATTCACCTCGCGGCCGCAGGTCGACTGCCCGCCGGCCGTCAGGATCTCCAGAACCTCGCCCATCGAGGCCCCGGGCGGCACCAGGTAACTCCCGAACTTCAGCTGCGCCGCCCGGTCGGCATAGTCCGCCCCGATCCGGAAGATCCGCGCATCGCTGACAGCCCCCTGCGCTTCAAGCTGCCGGCTCACCTGCGCCAGCGACGCGCCACGTTCCACCTTCACGCAGACCGCCTCGGTCAGCGGCCCCGGCCCGGTGAACTCGCCCCGCCCCCAAGCCAGCAATCCCGGCCATGAGCGCCAAGCACCACAACGAAAAGTGTCAGCGCGTTCGAGGCAATCGAGCGCCACATCAGCCGGCGACCTTGCCCAGCACCAGCGAGGCGTTGGTGCCGCCAAAGCCGAAGGAGTTCGACAGCGCCACGTCGATCCGGCGCTGCCGCGCCGCATTCGGCGCAAGATCGAGCGTCGGCGCCACCGCCGGAGTTGTCGAGATTGATCGTCGGCGGTGCGATCTGATCGCGGATCGCCAGCACGCAGAAGATCGCCTCGACCGCGCCCGCCGCACCCAGCAGGTGCCCGATGCTCGATTTCGTCGAAGTCATCGTCGCCTGTGCGGCCGCATTCGCCCATCAACCGCTCCACCGCGCCCAATTCGATCGTGTCGGCCATCGTGCTGGTGCCATGGGCGTTGATATAGTCGATATCCGCAGGCGAAGCCCCGCCCGCTTCAGCGCCATCGCCATGCTGCGATAGCCACCCTCGCCATCCTCCGAGGGGGCGGTGATGTGATAGGCATCGCCCGACAGGCCATAGCCCAGCACTTCGGCATAGATCTTCGCGCCGCGCGCCTTCGCATGCTCGTATTCCTCCAGCACCACCACGCCCGCGCCTTCGCCCATCACGAACCCGTCGCGGTCCGCGTCATAGGGCCGGCTGGCCTTGGTCGGGTCGTCGGCCCGCTTGGTCGACAGCGCCTTGCAGGCATTGAACCCGGCGATCCCGATCTCCGAGATCGGGCTTTCCGCACCGCCCGCCACCATCACGTCGGCATCGCCCCACTGGATCAGCCGCGCCGCATCCCCGATCGCATGGGCGCCGGTCGAACAGGCCGTGACGACCGCATGGTTCGGCCCCTTGAAGCCGAACCGGATCGAAACCTGCCCCGAGATCAGGTTGATCAGCGCACCGGGAATGAAGAACGGCGATACCCGCCTCGGGCCCTTTTCCTTGATCAGCACCGCCGTCTCGGCGATCGAACTCAGCCCGCCGATGCCCGACCCGATCATCACGCCGGTCCGCTCGCGATCCTCCTCGGTCGCCGGGGCCCAGCCCGAATCCGCGCACGGCCTGCACCGCCGCCGCCATGCCGTAGAGGATGAAATCGTCGACCTTGCGCCGATCCTTCGGTTCCATCCAGTCGTCGGGGTTGAAACGTGCCGTCGCTGCCGTCGCCAAGCGGGATCTCGCAGGCATATTGGGTGACGACGTTCGAGGGATCGAACCGGGTGATCGGCCCCTGCCCCCGACTGCCCGGCAATCAGACGCTCCCAGGTCTTCTCGACCCCGCAGGCCAGTGGCGTCACCATGCCCAGACCCGTAACGACCACTCGACGCATGCGTTCCCCCGCCCTGCCGAAAACTTCGCGCGTTGATACACGCGGGGGCGCGGGCGCGCAACGCCAAGGCGCCACCGGTCCCGACCCACTGTCGAAAGCGGCGCAACCACCCTTGTCGCCCGCAGCCCTTCGCCCGCGCGGACCTCGCATCAATCATCCTGCACGACCCAGATTGTCGCGAAAGGCGCAACAAGAACGTCCCGGATCGCCGGCCTTCGGCGCACCAGAGACCGTCCGCCCGTTGCCCCGGTGACCGGACCCGGAGATGCGCTCACCAAAGACGTCGCAAACCCCGGCGCAGCTGGGCC
This sequence comes from uncultured Alphaproteobacteria bacterium, assembly GCA_963700485.1. Taxonomy (GTDB): domain Bacteria; phylum Pseudomonadota; class Alphaproteobacteria; order Rhodobacterales; family Rhodobacteraceae; genus Aliitabrizicola. The sequence continues at coordinate 11,702 of CAVOXQ010000011.1, read as the reverse complement.
TCAGCCCACATCAACCTGACGGGCGATGATCCCGATGGTCGCTGCCAGAAGCTGGGCTGCAACCAGTGCGCCCTGCCCGTCGATGTCGTGCTGCGGCATGAACTCCACCATGTCGAAGCCCACGATCCGCGCCCGGGCCGCCACTCCGGTGATCAGATCCAGCACCTGCCCATGGCTCAATCCGCCCGCAGCCCGTCCGATCACCGCCGGCATGACCGCGGGATCCAGCGCATCGCAATCAAGGCAGATCACCACATGGGCCCCCTCCGGGATCAGCGCCAGCGCCCGTCCGATGCCGTCACGCCCGACCTCCCGCCCCGATACGAACTCGACGCCCCAGCGCCGCGCGTCCTCGTCATCGGTCACGCGCGCCGAACCGATCCCCCGCTGGCCGACCTGCACGATCCGCGCCACATGGGGCATCTCGCTGGCCCTGCGCATCGTCGACGACAGGCCCCAGCGCTCGCCCTGAACCTCGTCGCGCCAGTCGATATGCGCATCAATCTGAAGGATCGTCACGTCCCGGCCCAATGCCGCCATCGCCTCGAGCATCGGCAGCGGCAGGGAATCGTCGCCTCCCAGCAGAACCGGCACCGCCCCCTGATCCAGGATTTGCGTCACCGCGGTGCGGATCCGCGCCCGATTGCCCGCCCCGTCGACCGGATCGACCGGCAGATCGCCGCAATCCACGGCCCTCACCCCGTCCGGCAGGGTCGGCCCGCCCAGATCATAGTTCATGTGCCGGATGTTGGCGGCATAGGTTCCGCCCGAGGCCCGGATCGCCGCCGGCCCACCCGCGCAATAGAACCCCACCGATGGATAAGGCGTGCAACCATCCGCGCCGAGCAGCGCGATGTGCGCGCCGCGCAGCGCCCCGGCCTCCGCCTTGGGAAGCCCCATGAACGTCTCGGGCGCCCCGGCCCCGAACATCTCGCCAAGACTGGCCATATCCGTCCTCCTGTCGCGTCAGATCGCCCCCAGCGTTTCCGGAAAACCGCGCGGCTTCAACCCGTGCGCGTCGCCTCTGTCCGTCGCCTGTCCAGCCACTCGCCCCCGGAGGCCCGGCGACGGCGAGCAACCGCCCGCGTGCCGATACCGCACGCCGCGATCCCCACCAAAGAGCGCGGGTCTTGGCCCCTGTCAGTCCCGGACCCGCACCATGGCGCAATCTTTCCGGGCCCGCGCGCAAATTCATCAGGCGGACCGGCGCAGCGCGCACAAGGCGCGGCCTGAATGGAAAAGGGCGCCCCTCGGGGCGCCCTATCGTCGAAAACCCTGCGGGGCGGATCACGAGGCTTCCGTGATGAACTTCACCGCGTCGCCGAAGGTCTGGATCGTCTCGGCCGCGTCATCGGGGATCTCGATCCCGAACTCTTCCTCGAAAGCCATGACCAGCTCGACCGTGTCGAGGCTGTCCGCGCCCAGATCGTCGATGAACGAGGCATTCTCGGTCACCTTGTCCTCTTCGACGCCCAGATGCTCGACGACGATCTTCTTCACGCGATCAGCGATGTCGCTCATGTCAGTCCCTCTCATAGTTGCGGGCAGCCCCGCTTTGTCCGTTCCGTCCCGACCGGCCTTCGACCCAAATCAGGAGGCCGGGACCACATCCGCGGTCCCGACCAATTCTGCGCGCCTATAGCAAGGCGCTTCACGCAAGGCAAACCCTTTCCGGTACCGCCGCGTGCCGTCTCAGACCATCGCCATTCCGCCGTTCACATGCAAGCGTCGCACCGGTCACATAGGCCGCCTCCGGGGCTCGCGAGGTACAGCACCGCCGCCGCGATCTCGTCGGGCGTTCCCATCCGTCCCGCCGGCACCGCCGTCAGGATCGCGCGCCTTCTGCTCGTCGTTCAGCTTGTCGGTCATCGCCGTCGCGATGAAGCCCGGGGCCACGCAGTTCACCGTGATCCCGCGGCGGGCCACTTCGTGCGGCGAGGCTCTTCGACATGCCCGACCATGCCCGCCTTCGAGGCCGCGTAGTTCGCCTGCCCCGGATTGCCCGTGGCCCCGACGACCGACGAGATGTTGACGATCCGGCCCCAGCGCGCCTTCATCATCCCGCGCAAGACGCCCCGGCACAGCCGGAAGGTCGAGGTCAGGTTGACGTCGATCACGCTCGCCCATTCCTCGTCCGACATCCGCATGAACAGGTTGTCGCGTGTGATGCCGGCATTGTTGACCAGAATGTCGACCGACCCCATCGCCTCCGCCGCCTGCTTCGGCAAGGCCTCGACCGCGGCCGCATCCGACAGGTTGCAGGGCAGGACATGCACCCGCGCCCCCAAGTTCCGCCGCCAGCGCCTCCAGCGGCTCGACCCGCGTCCCCGACAAGCGCGACCGTCGCCCCCGCTGCGTGCAGCGCGCGTCGGCGATCGCCGCCGCCGATCCCGCCCGAAGCGCCCGTCACAAGCGCGCATCTTGCCGGTCAGATCGAACATCGCCTCGGCTTCCTTTCACCGGGTAGCAGGTACTCGGCCAGGCGTCCGGCGTGGCAGCGCCCTCTCGCGCCGCCGATCCGCCGCCATTCGGCGGCGGCCGCTGTCATCGCCACGGCGCGCTATCGTCGGGGCCGCTCAGCCCGCGTCGCGATATCGGGCGCAATGCGCCGGACCATGCCCGACAGCGCCTTGCCCGCGCCGATCTCCCAGAACTCGCGTGACGCCCTGCCCCGCCATCCACAGCACGACTCTCGCGCCAGCGCACCGATCCGGTGATCTGCGCGACCAGCAGCGCGCGGATCGGTCTCGGGGTCGCTCACGCCCTCGGCGCAGCACGTTCGACACCACCGGCACCGCCGGCTGCGCCGATCGGCGACCGCGGCCAGCGCCTCGGCCATCGCCTCGGCGGCGGGCTGCATCAGCGCGCAATGGAAGGGCGCGCTGACCGGCAGCAGCAGCGCGCGCTTGGCGCCCCTGCGCCTTCGCGATCTCGACCGCCCGCTCGACCGCCGCCTCGTGACCCGAAACGACCACCTGCGCCGGATCGTTGTCGTTCGCGGCCTGACAGACCTCGTCCCTGCGCCGCCTCGTGCGGCGACCGCTCGCACCGCCTCAAGATCGAGACCCAGGATCGCCGCCATCGCGCCCACGCCGACCGGCACCGCCGCCTGCATCGCCCGTCCCCGCAGGCGCAACAGACGCGCGGTATCGGGCAGGCCAAGCGCGCCCGGCCGCGCAGAGCGCCGAATATTCACCCAGCGAATGGCCCGCGACAAAGACCGCCGCCGTCGACCCGAACGCCCTCCGCCTCCAGCGCCCGCATCGCCGCGATCGAGGTCGCCATCAGCGCGGGTTGCGCATTCTCGGTCAGCTGCAGCACCTCGGCATCGCCCTCCCAGATCAGCGCCGACAGCCTCTCGCCCAGAGCCTCGTCGACCTCGTCGAAGACGGCCCTCGCGGCCGGATAGGCCTCGGCCAGGGCCCGTCCCATGCCGATGGTCTGGGCGCCCTGCCCTGGAAAGACGAATGCTCGGCTCATCGCTTCCCCTCTTGCGTCGTTGCCCCGCCCGCATACTCCGGCGCGCAGGGCCGCGCAATTGCCACGGCCGTCCGCGCAGGCCGAACCGACCCCGCTGACCCCATTGCAGAGCGCCTCCGTGCCGCTTGCATCGGATGGGGGGGCGTGTATAAGGCCGCATTCTTCCGCGATCCACGAAACCGGCGCAGCCTCTCGTGGACGGGCCGCGGAAGTCTGTACATGCCCGTCCTATGAAATGCGCCCGAGAAGAGACGGAGATCGCATGCCGCTTTACGAGCATGTCTTTATTGCGCGTCAGGACTTGTCCAACACGCAGGCCGAAGGCCTCATCGAACATTTCTCCACCGTCCTCGCGGACAACGGCGGCAAAGTCGTTGAAAACGAGTACTGGGGCGTCAAGACGATGGCCTACAAGATCAACAAGAACCGCAAGGGCCACTACGCCTTCCTGAAATCCGACGCGCCCGCCGCCGCCGTGCAGGAGATGGAGCGCCTGATGCGCCTGCACGACGACGTCATGCGCGTGCTGACCATCAAGGTCGACGCGCACGAGGAAGGCCCGTCGGTCCAGATGCAAAAGCGTGACGAGCGTGAGCGATCGCGGCGACCGGCCCGATCGTGGCGACCGGGGCGACCGTCCGGAGCGCAGCTTTGGCGGCGACCGCGGCGACCGTCGGCGACCGCGTCGATCGCGTCGCGTCGTTGATCAGGAAAGGATCTAAATCATGGCGAACAAACCGTTTTTCCGCCGCCGCAAGGTCTGCCCGTTCTCGGGCGACAATGCACCGGCGATCGACTACAAGGACACGCGTCTGCTGCAGCGCTACATCTCCGAGCGTGGCAAGATCGTGCCGTCCCGCATCACCGCCGTCTCGGCCAAGAAGCAGCGTGAACTGGCGCGTGCCATCAAGCGCGCCCGCTTCCTCGCCCTTCTTCCCTATGCCGTGAAGTAAGGAGCAGACACCATGCAAGTCATCCTTCTCGAACGCGTGGCCAAGCTCGGCCAGATGGGCGAAGTCGTCAACGTCAAGGACGGCTACGCCCGCAACTTCCTTCTGCCCGCAGGGCAAGGCGCTGCGGGCGAACGACGCCAACATCAAGTCCTTCGAGGCCAAGAAAGCCCAGCTCGAGGCCCAGAACCTCGAGACCAAGAAAGAGGCCGAAGCGGTCGCCGCCAAGCTTGACGGTCAGATCTTCGTCGTGATCCGCTCGGCCTCCGACGCGGGCGCGCTCTACGGTTCGGTCACGACCGCGCGACGCAGCCGAGGCGGCGACCGAGGCGGGCTTCACCGTCGACCGCGCGCAGATCGTGCTCGACCGGCCGATCAAGGACCTCGGCCTGCACGCCGTCTCGGTCGTGCTGCACCCCGAAGTCGCGGTCAAGATCACGCTGAACGTGGCCCGTTCGGCCGAAGAAGCCGAACTTCAGGCCTCGGGCAAGTCGATCCAGGAACTCGCCGCCGAAGCCGAAGCCGCGGCCGAGTTCGAGATCGCCGAACTGTTCGACGACATGGGCGCCGCCAACGACTTCGATCCGCGCGACGAGCGCTGAGCGACCCCACACACGCCGAAAGGCCGCCCCGGGCAACCGGGGCGGCCTTTTGCTTTGGCGCGGCCGCACCGGGGCTTGCACCCCTTGCGCAGCATGTGAAAAAGGGCGGCCTGTTGCCAGACCGCCCCGCCATCCTTCGCTGCCGCGCCCTTTGGGCGATCAAACCTCGTCGAGCGCCTCGATAGCCTTCTGCAACTCGTCCTTGGACACGGTCTTTTCCGTCACCTTGGCGCCGGCCACGATGTGGTCCACGACCTTGTCCTCGAAAATCGGCGCGCGGAGTTGCTGCTGCATCTGCGGGTTCTTCTGAACGAATTCGAAGAACTGGCGCTCCTGCCCCGGATACTGGCGCGCCTGCGCCAGAACCGCCTGCGTCATCTCGGCATCGGTCACGCTGACCTCCGCCTTGCGGCCCACCTCGGCCAGAAGCAGGCCAAGGCGCACCCGGCGCACGGCCAGCGCCTTGTGCTCGTCGGTCGCCTCGATCGCACCGTGGTTGTGGCCGTGATCGTCGGGATGCTCTTCATGGTAAAGCTGGTGGGCGATCTGGTTGGCCTCGGCTTCCACCAGCGTCGGGGGCAGATCGAAGGCCACCATCTTGTCAAGCTGGTCCAGCAACGCCCGCTTCAACACCGCGCGCGCGGCCCCGGCGTATTCCGCCTCCAGCCGCTCGGCAATTTGCGCTTTCAGGGCCTCGAGGTTTTCAGCCCCGTATTTCTTCGCCATCTCGTCGTCGATCTCGGCCGCCTTCGGGCCCTTCACCGATTTCACGGTGCAGGCGAAAACGGCATCCTTGCCGGCCAGATGCTTGGCACCGTAGCTTTCCGGGAACGTCACCTTGACCGAGATCTCGTCGCCTTCCTTGGCGCCGACAAGCTGGGCCTCGAAACCCGGAATGAAGGAATTCGACCCCAGAACCAGAGGATAATCCTCGGCCGCCCCGCCCTCAAACGCCTCGCCGTCGACGGTGCCCTTGAAGTCGATCACAATCTGGTCGCCGTCCTTGGCCTTGGAGCCTTTCCGGCGATCCTCGAATGCCTGCGCCGAAGCCGCGAGATTGGTCAGCGCCTCGGTCACCGCGGCGTCATCGGCCTTCACGACCAGTTTTTCCAGTGTCACACCCGTCGCGTCGAACTCGGGGATCGCGGGCAGCGCCTCGTAGGTCATCTCGACGACGACATCCTGGCCCTCGGCCCAGTCCTCGCCACCCACCATCTTCACTTCCGGCTGCACGGCGGGGCGCTCGCCCGAGGCGTCGAAATGTGATTTCATCGCGCCATCGATCGCGTCCTGCATCGCATCGCCCATCAGGCGCGGGCCGAACTGCTTGCGCAGCATCGCCATCGGAACCTTGCCCTTGCGAAAGCCCTTCATCTCGATGTCGGGTTGTGCCTCGACCAGCTTCTCCTTCACCTTGGCGTCCAGTTCGGCGGCCGTCACCGTGATGGTGTAGGAGCGCTTAAGACCCTCGTTCAGGGTTTCGGTGACCTGCATGTCTCGTCCTTCCTTCCTCTCCGGCCGGGCCCCGCCCGTCCGGGCCGCCCGTCCAGCGGCACATCCCAATGTAAGGGTGCTCCGGCACGGCACCCCCGGTTGGGGCCTGACCGAAACACCGCCGCCCCGGACAAGGCCCGGGGCGGCAAAATCTGCGGCGCTTCTAGCAAAGCTTTCCGACCGAGGCGAGGGGAAATCTGCACGCGCCCCTGTCGGCTTCACCTGTTCTCAACCCAACCGGGGTGATGCTCGGCAACCACCCGCCCGCAAAGGAGCAAGGGATGCCTGTCACCTCTGTCTGGATGCTCGATGCCGCCAACGTGACGATCGCCAACGGCCAGAGCCTCGGCAATCCGCGGCAGGGCGATGGCTCGCATCTGGTGGGCACGTCGATCACCCTGACGGCACCTGCATGGACGCAAACCTTCGTGGCCGACGACGACGACAGCTTCGATGACAATGACCGCAACCAGACCCTGGCCGGAACCCAGAAGATCGGCGGCGTCGAGGCCCGTGTCGGAACGGTCGTCGAGGCGGAATACCGCCTGACCCTGCGCGATCCGGAAACCGGCAGGACGTATGAAGTTTTCGGCTACAACGTGAACAACTCGCAAACCACCTACGCGACGGTCGAAGGCCTTGCCTTTCTCGGTGGGCCCGGGCAGTTCCCGCCGACGGGCAGGCCGCTCGAAGTGGTGTCTGCCTCGGAGGGCCCGGGACGGGGGGCCGTCCATTATGGTCAGCTTGCGACGCCCGCCTGCTTTACGCCCGGCACCCGCATCCTGACGCCTTGCGGGGAATGCAAGGTCGAACGGCTGCGCCCGGGCGATCTCGTCTGCACGCTCGATCACGGTGCCCAGCCAGTCCTGTGGTCGGGCGCGGTAGACGTGGGGCCCGCCTGGCTCGCCGCACGGCCCGACCTGCGCCCGATCCGCATCACGCGTGGGGCGCTCGGGCCGGATCAACCCCGGCGCGACCTGCTGGTTTCGCCGCGCCATCGGATGCTCGTTGGCGGTTGGCGGGCCGAACTCTTTCTGTCGGCGCCCGAGGCGCTCGCGGCGGCCGGCCATCTTGTGAACGGAACGACCATCAGCATTGCGGAAGACCTCGCGCACATCAGCTATCTTCACATCCTCATGTCCGCGCATGAGGTGATCTGGGCCGAAGGCGCGCTGTGTGAGACGCTCCACCCTGCCAGCGCCGCACTCGATCCCGATCAGGCGGCCGAGCTTGCGGCGCTGTTCCCCGAGCTTGACTTTCTGCGGGCCCCCACCGCCCGCCCCTGCCTGCGCCGCTGGGAAGCGGCGGTGATCCAGCTCTGACGCCAGGGGGCGCCCGCCGACCTCAACGATGCAACGCGAGTTGCCGACGATTTCGAGCCTTTCATCCGATGCGACGTCACGCCCTGCCGTCCCCGGCCTTGCAGCCAGCCCGCCGCGCACCTCACACAACCAAATCGTCCGGGCTCGCGGGGCCGGAGCCGTTGGTTCGTTGCACACTGGCGCGGCGGGGTTGATCGCGGGCCTCTAGCTCAGACTGATCGGACAGGCGATACCGATCTCGGTATCCTCGATCTGCGTCTGCTGATCGACCAGGCGGTAGTGTTTGCTGAAATGCAGAGCGACCTGCCTGGCATCGTGGCGAAGGCTGTGGTGGATCACGAAACTGATCTGACCGCACCTCAACAGATCGGTGTTGGTCCGGTCGAGGTCGTGTGCCGCGAACACGTCGATTGTCCGACCGAGGCTGGCGAAGGCCGCAAGGATGGCCCTGTTGCCGCCGCCGATCGAATAGACGCACCGGATATCAGGATGTTCGTCAAGCGCCTGCCCGATCAGAGCGCCCGTCGCGCGGTTGACACCGAAACCTTCCGATACCGTCGCCGTCTCCAGATGCGCCGCGTTCCGCTCAAGATACTGCACAAAGCCGGCGCGGCGGGCATCCTCGCCTTCGAAACCCCTGCTGGACAAGGTCACCAGAACGCGCGACGGCTCTGCCGGGGCCATCCGGCCAAGAAGGTAGGCGGCGGTCGCCCCTGCCCTGTGGTTCTGCATGCCCACATAGGCCCGCCGCAAGTGCGCAGCCACGTCGGTCACATAGGTGACGACAGGGATCTTCCGTTCGGCGAGATCGGCGAGACAGGCCTCGATCCTCGGGGTCGCGGGCACCTTGAGCACGATCCCCCGGGTGCCACGGCGCGCAATCGCCCGCAGTTGCGCAATCACGTCCCGCTCCGCCATCACCTCGGCCAGATGGAACCTGGCCCGAAACGTCGCGGGCCGCACCAAGGGCAGTTCGGCCTCGAAGGCAGCACGCACCGCCGACGAGAACCGCCGGGGCGCGAGCATCACGATGTCGATCGTCACCTTCGTGCCTGGCAGGCTGCTTGCCGCGTGCTGGCGCTCCAGTTCCTGCTCGGCGGCGCGCACCCGTTCCCGTGTCGCCGTGCGCACATGATCGCGCCCATGCAGCACCCGGTCGACGGTGGCGAGGCTGAGCCCCGCCTGATACGCGATTTCCTTGTTGGTGAACCTCGATCCCATGTGCTTGATTGAGGCGTTCTTGAGGTGAAAAGCAACTATCCGGCAAAAATTTCCCGGTCCACGATGGGCAACCCACTGAGGAGGCCGCGATGAATATCCAGACGACCGAACCCCGGCGCATGTCCGTGTGGCTGACAGCCGACGATGGTGATTTCGAGAGCTTTCGCCAGATCGTCAGCCAGCGATCCGACCCGTCGGATACGCCCCGAGCCGCGCGCATTCTGCGCAACATCCCTGTATACGACGTGGCCGTTGTAGATGACGCCGCCGCCGACCCCGCCCGCCGGCAATCCCTGATGGAAGAATGGGCGCGCGTCTTCGCGCATGGCGCAGGCATCATCGTCATCCGGCAGGGAGTTCCCGACCACGGGGTGATAGACCGGGCCACTGCGGTATTCGACCACATCATCGCGGATGAGAAACGCGCGGCGAAAGGTGGCGGCGACCATTTCGCAAAGCCGGGCGCGAACGACCGGATCTGGAACTCGCTCGAGAAGCATTGCCTCGCCGACCCGGCCAATTTCGCCGCCTATTTCAGTTCCAACAGCATCGCCCTCGCGGCCGAAGCCTGGCTCGGCCCGGCCTTCCAGATGACGGCGCAGGTCAACCGGGTAAACCCGGGCGGAGCCGCTCAGACGCCACACCGCGACTATCACCTGGGGTTCATGTCGGCGGCGCGAATGGCGCGGTTTCCCGCCCACATCCATGCGGTATCGCCCACACTGACGCTGCAAGGGGCGGTGGCCCATTGCGACATGCCGATCGAAACCGGCCCGACCCTGCTCTTGCCTTTCTCGCAGCAGTTCTTCGAAGGCTACCTTGCCTTCTCGCGCCCAGATTTTCAGGAATATTTCGCCACGCACCATGTCCAGTTGCCGTTGACGAAGGGAGACGTGGTGTTCTTCAACCCGGCGGTCATGCACGGTGCTGGCACCAACCACACCAGCGACAGGTTTCGGATGGTGAACCTGCTCCAGGTATCTTCGGCCTTTGGCCGCGCGATGGAAACCGTGAACCGCGCCCGGATGCTGCGGGCTCTCTACCCGACGCTGAAGGTAGGGGCGGGTCTGAACATCGAGAATGTCATTGCCGCCTCGGCAGAGGGCTATCCATTCCCGACCAACCTCGACAGCAATCCGCCGATCGGGGGGATCGCGCCGAAAGAGCCAGGCCGATTATCTGCGCGACGCGCTGGCACTGGATCAGAGCGAGGAGGATTTTCATGCCGTGCTTGACACGCTCGATGCCAGAAACCTTTCATAGGGGCGCAGGCCGGGCCGGCACGCCCCTATTCGCCCAGGGCGACACCCTCGCGGCGCGGGTCTGCGCCACCTGTCAGCCCACCACCGACAGCGATTGCATGCAGCCCTGACGTCTGCGCACTGGCATCGACCTCGAAACCAAGCGCGACAAGCGGTGCGGAAAGTGCCTCGGCGCGTGTTCCCGCCTCGATGTCGAATGGCCCGAAGCGGTTCAGAACATGCGGCATCGCAACCGCCTGTTGAACGTCCAATCCCCAGTCGACATGCGCGATGATCGCTTGCGCGACATACCCGATAATGCTGCTTCCCCCGGGCGAGCCGATGACCAGTTCAGGTTTTCCGTCCCGCAGCACGATCGTCGGCGACATGGAGGATCGCGGGCGCTTTCCCGGCTCGACCCGGTTTGCGATCGGATGGCCGGCGTCGTCATGCGTGGCGAAGGAAAAATCGGTCAGCTGGTTGTTCAGCAGAAAACCGTCCGGCGTCATCAGCCTGCTACCGAACGCGTTCTCGATCGACGTGGTCATCGACAGCGCATTTCCGTAGCGATCGACGATCGAGATATGGCTCGTCGAGGGCAGTTCGATCGAGACGTCATCTCCCTCAACCAGGCATGGTCCCAGGCCGGGTTGCCGGGTGCGGCCTCGGGAAGCATGTCGGCCTGTCGAGCAAAGCGGCACGGTCCCGAAGATAGCCTTCCTCGAGCAGTCCTGCGGGAACCGGCACGAAATCACTGTCGGCGAGGTATCGGCCACGATCCGCGAAGGCCAGTCGCGAGGCGTCCCCGATCAACCGCCAGGCGTCGGGACTGTCCGGACCAAGCGCGCCGAGATCGTGGTGCCGCAACATGCCGAGGATCTGGCCAATCGCGATACCACCTGACGAGGGCGGCCCCATGCCGCAGACGTCCCGCGCGCGGTAGGTGACACAGACCGCAGGGCGCTCCACGACCCGGTAGAGGGCGAGGTCGATGGGATCGAGCAAGCCAGGATTGCCTTCGGCGTCCCGCACGGTGTCGACGATGTTCTGTGCGATCCGGCCCGAGTAAAAGGCCGTTGCCCCCTTTGCCGCGATCGACCTCGAGCGTGTTCGCATAGCCCGGATTGCGCAGCACGGCGCCGGCTTGAAGGGGATGTCCTCCGGGCAGGAAATACGCAGCCGTGGCCGGATGACGGCCGGCCGCTCGGCGTCCTCGGCAACCAGACCCGCCAGCCGCGGCGATACCTCGAAGCAGCCAATTCTTTTATGTCATGATTTACTCATCGTTACATCTATGCTAACAACCTCCCCGACCCGTCACCGGCATTGGCTATCCCCACCGGTGAGAACAGCCCACTCACAACAGCTTCCCAGACGGCGGAGCCGGCGTGC
>CAVOXQ010000010.1:0-139655 GCA_963700485.1 uncultured Alphaproteobacteria bacterium | reverse complement strand
GCTCAACACCCTGACCAGTGAATCTGAGCGTTTTCGCAGGTCAGACCGCCTCACGGGCCATCCAGCACCATTCCGGTTGGTCCCCTTTGTTCCCCGTCGGTTGCCCACTTTCCCCGATGCTCGTTGCACGGAAGTTGCACGGCATCCGGGTGTCGCTGAGGGTTGTTCGTCAGGTCTCGTCGTTGTGGGAGGTGATGAGGCGATCGATGCCCTGGGCGAGTTCCGAATCTCGTCCATGGGCGACGTGCTGGTAGATCATGGCCGCTTGCGGCGAAGCGTGCCCCATGCGGGACTGGATCTCTTTGAGCGTGCCGCCGGCCAGGGCGGTGAGCGTGCCGGCCAGGTGGCGGAGGTCGTGGAAGCGAAGCTCGGGCAAGCCGGCGACCTCCCGGGCCGGCCCCCAGATCTTGTACTGCCACGTCGTGGCCCGGGGCGTGTCGTCAGTCCGCTCGATCGTGAAGAGCAGCGCCTCGGGGTCGTCATCGACGAAGCGCTCGAGGTGCTGGTCGACCTCGGCCCGGACCGTGGCGGGGATGGCTACTGTCCGATAGGCGGCCTTCGTCTCGAGCTCGGCAAAGACCAGGCCCTTGCCGACGACCTCAGCCCGCTGTCGCTCGACCACAATCACCGGATGCGCCTCGTCGAGCAGGAAGTGGCGCCGCGCGAATTGAGACTCGCTCTTGCGGAGCCCACAGAAGCTGGCCAGCAGGACGGCGAGGCGGAAGCGGGGATCGATGGCGTCGAGAATCTTCTCGCACCTCGACGAGCGTCGGAATCCGCCGCTCATCAGCGTTCTCCTTGGCCGCACCCCTGATCCGGCAGGGGTTCTCGGCGATCAGGCCATCGTCGACCGCGGTCTCCGAGCATCGTACGCAGCTGGCGATATGCCTTCGGTGCCATCGACGGCTTCCGCTTGACTAGGTCGGCGTGCCAGCGTCGATCCGCTCGGGTGTGATCGCCTGCAGTGACACCGCTCCGAACTCCGGAAGGATGTGAACCCGGAGCTGACTCGAGGTACACCTCCCGTCGTGCGATCTCGCAGAGGCCGTGTCTGCATCCAGTCGTCCGGAGTACTCCCGAACCTCGACTCGCCCTCGCTGTGGGTCAACGGTGGTCGACCCCGACCGGATCCTCGCCTCCTCGAGGGCGAGCCATGCGTTGGCGTCTGCCTTCGCCTTCCAGGTAGCCGGCCGTTGATCCGTTTGCCGAGATGAGGATGGTGGTAGCTCGCCTGCCAGCGGCCAGAGGGTAGCTTCCGCACCATTCCGAAAGAGCGACGAGACACGTCGCCTAGCCTACATCGGCCATCCTGAGGCATGGTCCAAGCCTGACTCCCCCGCCGCTCCGCTCACTAGCTTGATCCATGGCAATCACGGTTCCTTGGCCGTCGAAGGAGCGGCCTTTAGCTGTCCATCGCTGCGCTGCGAAGGGCTGGATCCAATCCTCAGCCACGGGAATGCGCCCTACCGCAAACCATCAGTCGGCGTCTGACATGTTCCCGCCGGGGGCGTTCGAATCCTCGGCAACCCCCGACCGCGCCCAAAGAGGTGTTCTACTTGAACCGCCTCTTCCAGGTTCCAATCCTCGGCCGGGGGACGAACCCCCGACCGCCATGCGAACACCGCTCAACCTCGGTCGCCTGATTCGGGTTCCAATCCTCGGCCGGGGGACGAACCCCCGACCGCCCGCCGACGCGTGCCGCGTGCCGCCCTCAACGGCTGGTTCCAATCCTCGGCCGGGGGACGAACCCCCGACCGCAGCGGTGGCTGCGACGGTGCCGCCATAGACCAGCAGTTCCAATCCTCGGCCCGGGGACGAACCCCCGACCGCCCGACCGCCGACCGCCGACTGACCATCAAGGAGATGTTCCAATCCTCGGCCGGGGGACGAACCCCCGACCGCAGCGCCGTGCTGGCGATGACACGACGCTTGTGAGGTTCCAATCCTCGGCCGGGGGACGAACCCCCGACCGCCCAGACGTGACCGTCATTCAGTACCGGCGCAGCGCTGTTCCAATCCTCGGCCGGGGGACGAACCCCCGACCGCTCGATCAAGGTCCGGGCCGTTGGGACAACGATCTCGGTAGTTCCAATCCTCGGCCGGGGGACGAACCCCCGACCGCCTCGGCCGTGTTCGAGGTCGACGTTGTCGGGCAAGGTTCCAATCTCGGCCCGGGGACGAACCCCCGACCGCATGCAACCAATGCGGCACGCCCTACCCCAGCCACAGTTCCAATCCTCGGCCGGGGGACGAACCCCCGACCGCTGGCAGCGAGTGGGCGACAAATGAGATCCTAGATAGATAGTTCCAATCCTCGGCCGGGGGACGAACCCCCGACCGCCTACTACGCCAGACTGCTGCTAGATCGAATCGAGATGTTCCAATCCTCGGCCGGGGGACGAACCCCCGACCGCTGGAACCGTTGATCGGGACACGCCTCTACGACCAGGTTCCAATCCTCGGCCGGGGGACGAACCCCCGACCGCTTCGTCGAGCTTTCAACTCGCTAAAGAGTCTTTGGTTCCAATCCTCGGCCGGGGGACGAACCCCCGACCGCTCGCCGACCCGATCGAGTTTGCCTCTGTGGCTGACCTGTTCCAATCCTCGGCCGGGGGACGAACCCCCGACCGCCGGTATCGATGTCGCCGCATTTGTAGGGGCGGCGAGTTGTTCCAATCCTCGGCCGGGGGACGAACCCCCGACCGCCAACGAATGGGTCAACCACCCGTCACCGTGGGCCGTTCCAATCCTCGGCCGGGGGACGAACCCCCGACCGCGCATGACAACGAGGTTCACCGTCGCGCCCTTCTCAAAGTTCCAATCCTCGGCCGGGGGACGAACCCCCGACCGCGCCCACGGGTAGTATCCGATCCAGCCCACAATCGGAGGTTCCAATCCTCGGCCGGGGGACGAACCCCCGACCGCCAGCTCCGATGGGCATCAGACAAATCTCCTGACCAGTTCCAATCCTCGGCCGGGGGACGAACCCCCGGCCGCTACGTGCTTGAGGCCGAACGGGCTCGCCCCGAAAGCGTTCCAATCCTCGGCCGGGGGACGAACCCCCGGCCGCCAGGACACGCTCGAAATGATCCACCGCGAGTTCGGCCCTGTTCCAATCCTCGGCCGGGGACGAACCCCCGGCCGCCGGCGTTGTCGATCTCGGCGGCCAGCTGGTTGATGTTCCAATCCTCGGCCGGGGGACGACCCCCGGCCGCCATGGAGTAGAGGCGCTCGCCATCACAAGAAACGGTTCCAATCCTCGGCCGGGGGACGAACCCCCGGCCGCCGTGATGACTACGCAATGGATTGCCCACTGTGGGAACCGTTCCAATCCTCGGCCGGGGGACGAACCCCCGGCCGCCGGCGTTGTCGATCTCGGCGGCCAGCTGGTTGATGTTCCAATCCTCGGCCGGGGACGAACCCCCGGCCGCCATGGAGTAGAGGCGCTCGCCATCACAAGAAACGGTTCCAATCCTCGGCCGGGGGACGAACCCCCGGCCGCCAGGTCCAGTCGGTTGCGATGGTTGCCCCGGACCCAGTTCCAATCCTCGGCCGGGGGACGAACCCCCGGCCGCCGCCCGGCCCGGCCCGCTCACCCCGCCCCCCAAGGAGTTCCAATCCTCGGCCGGGGGACGAACCCCCGGCCGCCAGTGTGCGACGTGCAACCTGCCGATGTTGGCAGGCGCCGTTCCAATCCTCGGCCGGGGGACGAACCCCCGGCCGCCTCGGCCGCCCCGACTCGTGACAGAGGTTCAATGAAAAGGTTCCAATCCTCGGCCGGGGGACGAACCCCCGGCCGCCCTGACACGATATTCCAGCCGCCCAGCCCATCCTGTTCCAATCCTCGGCCGGGGGACGAACCCCCGGCCGCCGGTCGAAGAACCTGCCGACCGTGGCCGCCTCCCGTGTTCCAATCCTCGGCCGGGGGACGAACCCCCGGCCGCGCTAAGCGAAGCAATCAGAGATCAACAATGACCAAGGAGTTCCAATCCTCGGCCGGGGGACGAACCCCGGCCGCTCGTGCTCGCCTATGGCGGCTCGGTCGACGCCACCGGTTCCAATCCTCGGCCGGGGGACGAACCCCCGGCCGCTGCTGGCCTCTTGGCCCTCGATCTCGTCGACCCTGTCGTTCCAATCCTCGGCCGGGGGACAAACCCCCGGCCGCCCTCTCCCATCCTCGCAACCGGCCAGATGGAGGTTCCAATCCTCGGCCGGGGGACGAACCCCCGGCCGCTGCGTCCTAACCATCACCGTCACCGATGCCCGACAGGTTCCAATCCTCGGCCGGGGGACGAACCCCCGGCCGCCGGCTACCCCGCAGCCCAGATCGGCACCGTACCGAGTTCCAATCCTCGGCCGGGGGACGAACCCCCGGCCGCCGTGGCGGTTCGCATCTCCGACAACCCCGAGCTGACCGTTCCAATCCTCGGCCGGGGGACGAACCCCCGGCCGCCCGTCCTGACCTGGGCCAGGGGAATAGAACTGTAGATGTCAAGCTCAAGAAGAGAAAACGGAGAGCGAAATCAGGGCTTCTCGGGGCGGATGACCCGGTGAACATGTGGTCAATCGCGGTTCGCCCTCATAGAACGAAGGGAGACCTTGGATCCATATCACCGGGTCTTCCGAGACGCCGAACATAAGCACCATATGGCTCGCGTAGGCGGTAGATGGATACACGATCGCAAGTCGGCTCGATGACCAGCTGGAGGTCGTGGATGAGCTCCCGAAGACGAACGGCATCGAGCATGCACTCGAACACCGACTTCTGCACTCTCTGCCCGTAGCCCTCGCAGAGCTTTGCCACCTTACGCAGACGACGTTCACCCTCGCGGTCGCTGGTCTCGATGTCGTAGGCGACGACGATCTCCATGTCATCGACTGACCGTGCGGAAAGGTAGATAATGATCGAGATCACGACGGAGATGCCTGGCGAGCAGTAGCGCCTGCGCGTGGGGAACGTGTTTGCGAGCCAACTTGGTCCCGTAGACCCGATGAGGCACGTCCCCGTCTAGAAAGCTGTCCCACGCGCGAAGCACGGTGTCGCGACCCCTCTCAGTCAACTCCCAACTACCACCGGGTCTCTCGACCAGGTCGGTGACAGTCACCTGCCGCCGGTTGATCAACGTTAGGGCCAGGCGGTCGGCGAACGGCGAACGGAGCTCCTCCATCATGTCGAGCGCCAGTGCCGGCCTCCCGGGGCGAAGAGCATGAAGGAACCCGGCTTGGGGATCGAGCCCGACCGCTTCAAGACCACCGACACACCTCATTCGCAGCAGTGCATATAGGTAGGACAACAGGGCGTTGGTCGGATCGGTAGGCGGGCGTCGGGTTCGACCGGTGAATCTAAACGACGGTTCGTTGATGACAGCGGCCAGCCGCCCAAAGTAGGTCTTGGCTCCATTGCCTTCAAGACCTCTGAGATGATCCAGCGATGGTGCTTGACGGGACTCATCGGCCAGAGCGTGGAGCGTCTGCGCTCCGGTCCGAAGCTCGTTGGCTTGGTGCGGTCTGTCCTTCGTGGCGTCGAGGAGGAGCGTCCGTGAGTTCAGTAGCTTCGCCCCCACCACAGCTTTGGCTATTGTCATGGTGGCCGCTCGATCGTTCAGGGCATCGAATTGTTGTTGGCGGAGCAGGACGTTGCCGTTCATCGGACCGGCGAAGCGGCCAATGAACCGCCCGGCGCGGCTCAGCATTGTCAGATCGATACCGTCTCGCGCCAGCCGGTGTAGCAGCCCGGTAGTGACGTTGATGTGGCCGTGGACGACGACAGCCTCAACTTGGCGGAGCGGGATTCGTACGAATGCTTCGTCTGGCCGCTCGACGCGGATGGCGTCGTGGTCGAGGCGGACGTTGGAGCCCTGTGTGGTGAGAAACAGGGTCTTGACGAAGTGTCGCATCGGCAGTCAGACCCGCCAGGTCGAGGCGTTGAGCGCAGCGACTCGCCGACGTGAAGCGACGATGCTTGGAAGGCAATGCTCGTCGAAGGAACATCGGCTGCATCGCTGGTCGTCTCGTGGTGATGGCAGCGTGCGCCCTCGTTCGAGGCGGCGTACGGTGTCGACGACGGCTCGAACTTCGGCACGCAAGGTGTCATCTAGATTCACTGGTGTTAGCCGGTGCGTGCCCGCGAGATAAATCTGCCCGATGAGGATGTGGGTGTCGAACATCTCCTCAAGGCACATTGCCTGTGCACAGAGCTGGATCTCTGCCGGGCGCTCGAAACGCTTTCCGGATTTGTACTCCACCGGGGTGATCGCTCCACCGTCTTCGAACTCGACGGCGTCGCAGTAGCCGTGCAACCCCATCTGTTCGGACCAAACGGGGAGGCGCCACTCGGTCTGGACCGGTCCCCGGCGAGCCCCGGTAGCCTGGTCGACTCGCTCGTGGGTGTGATGGCCTCGCATGGTGTCGTCGTTGTCGAGCCAGAAGCGGTCGAGGTGGATCAACCCCCACTGGCGCTCGCAGTAGGCGGCATGCTCGAGCGCCGCAATGGCAATCGACTCTGGCTCCATAGCTCAGCTGGCGGCGATAGCCGTGTAGCTGATGTCGTCAGGGAGGCCATCGAGATCGACCACGACCCGGTAGTCGGCGAAGCGGCGGGCGGGTGCTTCGGGATCAATGCGGTCGATTGCGAGACGATCGAAGAGCGCTCCGGCGTGGGCCCGACCGAACTTGTCGGCATGGGTCCACACATGGATCCCCCGACAGCCGGTCGTGCCGCGGCTCGACGATCGATCGAGCGCCCACATTCGCTGGAGCGCATCCCAGAACCGGGCCAGATCCTCGGCCGAGAAACCGGTCTTCTCGGCGAAACTTGGGGTCACTGAGCCCCGAGCTCGGAACAGGGCGTAGGGCACTGTGTGCTTGCTACCCATCTCTCGATCCTTTCCCTCGGCCAGATCCTCTTCTCGGGTTACAGCAACGCGAGTGATCGTGAGTTCTGAGCCTGCGATCGGTTCGACGCTGACGGCCGGGCAGGCGAGTTGGACCGGTCCTCGGACCTGGCCAGCGGGATGGTCGCCGACCGACAGGACCGCCCCCAAAAGCCCGGATGTCATAGAACCGCCGGCATAACACTTCAGCTGCCTTGGCCTGGTCATCACGCCCACGCTTCTTGTTTTTCACGATGCCGATCTCCTCCGATGCCTCTCGGTGGTGGGCGTTCAGGGCCACACCTTCGCCGACGTAGATATCGAACCCCTCCTCGGCTCCATATGCTTCGGCGATGAAGTTGCGGACCTTCCGCTTGAGGGCGACATCCGTGACCCACAGATGGCCGGTGAGCGGATCGGTGCGGGGGGCGTTGCCGTTGTCGGGATCCCCGTTGGGATTGCCGCCCTCCACGTCGAACAACAGCTCGAAATCGTGGCGCACGGTGGGATCGAGATACTTCGCTGTCATTGCTCTTTCTCCTGAGGGTCATCGGACTTCGGTGTGAAACGAGCTTGGCGCTCGTGGAAGTAGCCGAGGGCGAACTGGGCCTGATCGGTTGGTGTGAGGCGCGCTGGGAATCCCCCCGCCTCATGGAGCTCACTCATGAGCTCACCGAGCTTTCGCTCGAGGGCGATCGCAGCTCCGCGGTTGTCTCGACGCAGGCGGTGGATGTGACCGTTCCGCCGGGCCAACAGCCGAGGGAAGGCAAGGTGAGGCGTGCTCGAGGCGGCCCCGTACGTGGCCACAACGCCGCGGTTGACGTTGTCGCCCAGGGCCCGCTGCTGGGTCTCCTCGAGCACCGCGAACACCCGCCCGCACAGCTCTGCTGGGGTTCTGGGCAATGGGTTCTCCTTCCATGAGGTAGCGATCAGATGAAGGACGGCAGCCTGTTCGGGGCTGACGTGTCGGCGTTCACCTGAACTGGTTGCGAATCCGGTCCGACATCGGCCGACAATCTGGTTACGCAGGCTGATCGTGAGTCGCTCGCCGAGGAGCGCGGCCCTGATGAGTTGGGTCGCGGCCCGAAGACGGACCTTGCCCTGGTTCTTGCCCGGACCTGCGGCTGCTGCGGCCAACTCCCGCACGCCTAACCGCCAGGTGGGGAGGAGGGTGCGGACTGGAGCGATGGCCCCGAACCACTCGGCCAGGTTCTCGTGAAGCTCGCCCAAGTTGATTTGATGATCGGCCAGCACGACAACCCGAGCGGTGTTGACGGTGAACATCGCCAAGTGGAATCGGCTGTCGCTCGACAGGCGTTCGTGGCCCGACCAGATCGGCTTGATGAGTACATCGCGGACCTCGCCGGGGTCGGCGGCCGGGGGTGCGAACAGAACGTTCACCGGGTCGAGATCAAGGTCCTCATCGATCCACCATGCCAGCGTCAGCTCCTCGAAGCTCCAGCAGTGCCGGCCCTTGGTTTCATGGACGATCCAGTTGAGCGCTTGGGTTGCTCCGACGGCGACGCGGTTCGACACGTTGGCGCCGCTGGACTGTGACGCTCCGTACCGAAGGGCAGCATCAAAATTGCCTGAGACCAGAGGAGGTGAGTTGCCCCGAAGCTTCGTTGCTGGGAATACCCTGGCAAGTCGGCCTACCTCTCCGGTGACCTGGCAGGTTCCGACCAAATCGCTGCTGTCTTCGGCGGCCCGCCGCGTCGACCACCATTGCCCGATCTCCGAGCCAACGGCGGTCCGACCGGGCTGGGGTAGTAGCGGCTCGCCGTCGACGGTGAAGTCGACGAACCAGCCGCGCTGCGTCTCGATCTTCTTGGTTCGCTCTGCGTCGACGGCGGCCAAGGAATCGAGCACGCCGAGGTCGATATCAGCACCGTGGGCCACCATCGTCTCGAGCAGAGCGCGGCCGTCCTCGGTCGCACGTACGAGCGCTTCTACCCGCTCGCCTACCCGCCCCCCCAGCTCCGAAGCGCACTCCCGGAGAAGGGCCAGGTAGTTGGCGTGACGAGTGGTAGCACGGTCCTGTTTCGCCGATGATTCCGGCAGGCCGGCAACGAACTCGAGCTTGTCGCAGACGATGTGCGGATTGTTCCCTGAGGTCCTAGGCGAGTCCGGCATGGCTCGGTCTAGTCCGGGGCGTCCCTTGTCGTTGAAGAGCGAGTCGACGCCTTCGACGTGGCCATCGCTTGCCAGGTGAACGACGAAATGCACTTCGCTGCGCTTGAAGCCCGCTGGGAGCAGGCGGCCTTCCCTGACCAGGTTGTCATGGAGCTCGAAGAGATCAGCGAGGAGCATCGGGAACTTCCAATACCCCCTGGACGATCGAGGCCGGCCAAAAGAGAGGATCGATCCGCTCGATGCCGGGCTCGGTAGCGAACCGAAGGTCGAGGGGCATGGGGCCAACAGGGAGCGTGACCGATGGGTCGGGCGCATCAGCCTCGGTGATCGGCCGGAACTGGGCGTGGAACTCCTGCAGCCCAAAATATGGTCGGCTGAAGCATGCACCCCGGCTCAACCGGCGGCGGAACTGATCCCGGTACTTGGCGGGCGGATCGGTGGCATGGGACCGCATGGCAACGTCAGCGAAGATCACGTAGGCCACATCCCGCAACACCAGGGAGTGACGCTGAACCCTCCTGTCGACCACGTCGAGCCTGCCCGAGCGGGTCGAGGCTCGTGCATAGACCTCGTTTCGGGTCATGGACAGCCACTCGATTGGATTGGAAACCCAGATTCTCCGGACGTTCCACCGGAATTCGGGTTTCCAGAAATGGCCGACAACAGCCCAGTTGCCGCAGTCGGCGTGATCACTGGATACGAGACCCGCTCGGCCGCGTACTCCGGCCGCGTGAAGCAGGCGAGCGGCCCCTCGACATGCACCGCCAGCAGTCCATTTTCGGTCATCACCACACCTCCGCGGCCGAGCCATCGTGTAGGAGCACGCCTGTCGTTGAGTCGTAGCCACCTACCCAGAGACCATACGGAAGACCTGTGACATTCAGCACGAGCCCATCGGTTCGCGCCCGGTCCAACGTCTTGCGACGCAGCGCAACCGTGAACGGCTGCAGCGAAGCGACGCGGCGGCGCAGTTCCCGCGAATCATCTGTCGGTGGATAGTCGTCGGGATCGAAGTTGCCGTAGCGGACTAGGACCGACTCGGTCTCGTCGGTGATGAGCCTGAACTTCTCGGCCACCGATGGGTAGTCGAACGAACGTCGCAAGTCGTCGATCCCGAGCGGGTCGAGGTCGCTGACGTCGGTGAGAAATCGGCGGAAGTAGGTCGTTGTGGCATCGAGGCTCAGCGGGTCGATCCCTGCGGCCAGCAGCGATCGGGTGATCGTCGTGCCCGTCTTGTACTCACCAGGGGGGAGCCGCCCGTCGGCCGGGTCAAACACCACCAAACGGCCCCCGTCCCGGAGACCGTGGCGATTGACTCGGCCGGCGACCTGAGCCAGAGAGGGAAGTGGGCCCACCGCCCGCATGGCAACCGGGAAGTCGATATCTACCCCAGCCTCGATCAGCTGGGTGGACACGAGCACCAGAGGTTCACCGTGCTCCAGGCGCGCGAGGGCATCGGCGAGTACGGCCCGACGGTGGGCACCACACAAGCGGGTCGTCAATAGGGCCGAGCCTTCTCGGGACCTGAGTCGCTCGAACAGGTCTGTGGCGTCGGCAATAGTGTTCAAGACGACGAGACACTGGCCACCGGCCCCCTCAGCACGGGCGGCCACCTCGTCGGCCAGGTCGTCCCAGCCGGGCCGACCGACCGTGATCTCACAAGTCACCCGGTTGAATGAGTTGAACAGTCCGCGGTGATCGTCCAGCAGCTCGGTGGATCGGGATCTGCCGAGGGCTGGGAGTCGCTCGAATGGTGGTTGTGTCGCAGTCATCAACACGACCGAGGATCCGAAGTCCTCGGTCAGCTGCCGCAACATCATCGTGGTTGGGTCGAGCAACCTCCACGGGATGGATTGGCTCTCGTCGATCACGATTACCGACCGCGCAAGTCGGTGTAGGCGCCGGCACGCTGTCGGGCCGTTCGCGAACAACGACTCCAACAGCCGCACACTGGTCGTAACGACGACCGGCGAGTCCCAGTTCTCGGTCGCCAGTCGGTGCCGGATCGCCGCCTCGCTCTGGCCGCCATCCTGGTCAGGGAGCGCGCTGTGATGCTCGATCACCATATCCCCGTCGTCATCGACGACGGCCCGCAGGACTGAAGCGAGCTGCTCGGTTACCGAGATGTAGGGCACGGCAACGACGAGTCGATCTAGGCTATTCGACTCCGCATGAGCGAGCGCCGCCTCCAACACGGTGAGTGCTCTGCCCGAACCGTTGCGACTTGTGAAGGTGAACAGCCCGGGCTGGGCAGCGCCGAGCCGAGCGACGACCGAACGGCGAATCTGATCACGCAGTCGGTTGACTGGATCGGCGGCTCGACTGGCCAATACGGTCGCTCGCCGGGCGTCGAGACGGCGGCGTGCGAGACCAAGGTCCCTGCGAGGTTGCCTGAGAGCCGGTACGGGCTGGCGAAGCCTGGGCTTCCGTGTCGAGGCGATCGGCGTCGACGAGTGCAGCGAACGTCATCCTGACGAGCAGTTCCACCCGAAGCCTGCTGTCGATGTCTGACGCGCCTGACAGCCATGCTGGGATCAGATCATAGGGCATTGCGTTCGAAGACAGCTCGTGGATGGCGGCGATCCTCTCCAATGCCTCGAGCGAGCCAGGGTCCTGTCGTGCACGGGCTAGTCGTTCCTGCAGATCGGGTTGCGAGGGTAAGCCCACGTGGTGCCCCCGGCCATCATGCTCGCGTCTCGGACTAAGGCCCCTATCAGCGGCCAGGAGAGCGCCTGCTGCGGGTATGGCCGATGCCGGGCGACCGCCTCGGAATGCCGTTGTTGGCATCGATAAGGTAGCGGCGGAAGCGGGGATCTGCCTGCTCGACGTCATGCCACAGGCCCGCCAGGGCCGCAAGTTCGCCCGCGCCAAAGGGCTCAGCGAATCGCCGGCCAAGCTCGGCCACGCATGTCAGATGGTCGACCAGCTCGTGCCACGTGCCGGTCATCCCGGGCGTGTGGGCAAGCAGCTCAGGTGGTGAACCAGCGGACGAGTCGTCTTCTAACACCGGCGCCAACAGTAGCGGGTGTTCGTTGCTGGCCCTGCGGACTCGACGAGCACCCGTAGAACGAATCTTAGGTCGTGAGCCGGTCAAGACGGGTCTTGGTTGAGGTGGACTCGGCACGGACTGGTCGTAGTTGATCGTCGATCCGGTCATGACGCCCGAGTCGTCGGTCAGAAGGTACTCGAGTAGCCGGGCCGCCTCGGCGGCTCGATCAATCGTCCGAACGGCAGCTCGGATGCTGCCTGCAGAAGCCAGCCTCATCCTGGCCATGGGCTGAGGCCTGAATCTCAACTTCGCCTTGCGGTGTGCATCCAGCCGAAGTTGACGATGTTGACTCGGATGCGATGCGGGAGGAGGGCGTGGGCGCAGTGGCGAACGAGGGTGACGAGACCGCCCTTGGCTGCGGAGTAGGCGCAGAGGTTCGACTGGCCGCCGAGGGCGTTCATGCTGCCGGCGACGGCGATGGAGCCGGGGGCGTCCCGCTCGACGAGGTTGCGGGCGACGCCTTGGATGAGTTGGAAGTGGGAGCGGAGGTTGAGGTTGATCATCTCGTCCCATAGCTCGACGGTGGTGTCGAGGATGGTGCCTCGGAGGCCGAGTCCGGCGACGGAGGCGAGCAGGTCGACCTGACCCATGGCGTCGAGTGCGCCCTCGATGACCTGTGGTGGACCTGCTGGGTCGGAGAGATCGGCAACAACGGCGACGGCAGGAACCTGGTCGTGGAGTTCCTTGGCGACGGCTTCGAGTTGGTCGGCTTTGCGGTCGGTGAGGACGAGTGATGCTCCTCGGGCGGCGAGGGCTCGGGCGGTTGCTTCGCCGACGCCTTGGGCGGCTCCGGTGACGATGGCGACTCGTCCGGTGAGGTCGTTGGTGGCGGTCATGTTCAGGTCCTCCGGATCTCGCTCAGGGGTCGGTCGATCGGTTGGTCGATCTGGTCGGAGCCGACGACTCGGCATCGGTCTTTCCAGCGTGGGGCGTTTGGACACTCTATGGCGACCCACGCGCCGCCGGCCGCCGGTTCGTCAAGGACCCGTTTGTGGGTATTGCGGGCGAGGTCCCGCCAGATGTCGTCCTTGGCCAACAGTTCGGCGAGGCGGAGTGTGCTGAGCGAGGTTGCGCCCCCGACCAGGATCGTGTGCATGTTGGCCAACTTGCGGGCGACGATGACCGCTGGGTTGCCCCCGAGTTCGTCGGTTTCGGGTGAGGCGTTGAGGTCGATGATCCGTAGACCCTCGGGTCCACAGATTCGGATCGTGCGAGTGTCGTGGTGGGCGGGGTCGCCAGCCATCTGGAACTCTGGAAAGCCGGACCAGTCGGCCAACCCGGTGGCGAGAAGGTTCGACCACAGGCCGACGACGATGAGGACGCCGATTGTGTGCTCCTCGCCGTATTGGCGGATGGTCAGCGGCTCGTCGGCTGCGCCGTCGCTTTCGGTGAGGGCCTGCCAGACGATTCTGTCCTCGACGTAGAGCGGGTGGCGGAATCCGACTCGGCTGAGTGCAGCGGAGATCTGGTTGGCCAGCATGGTGTCGCGCTTGCCGAAGAAGACGTCGTTGGAGATGTCGTCCTCGCCCTGGACGAAGCTCTTCGGAACATCGTCGACCTCGGCGCTACGGCCGGTCCGGATGGAGTCGGCGCCTCGAAACGAGG
Organism: uncultured Alphaproteobacteria bacterium; assembly: GCA_963700485.1. GTDB lineage: Bacteria > Pseudomonadota > Alphaproteobacteria > Rhodobacterales > Rhodobacteraceae > Aliitabrizicola. The sequence continues at coordinate 125,996 of CAVOXQ010000010.1, read as the reverse complement.
ACATGGCGAGTACGACGGGTGGCAGTGGTGGGGGTCCGTCGAGTAGTTCCCGGAGCCCGAGCAGTGAAACAACGGACTCTTCGAAGCTCGGCATCTCGGCAAGGTCATCGCTCGGATCGCCGGCGGCGACGAGGTCGGCTGCGATGTCGTCGGTGTCGGCTGGGCTTGCGACCGACACTGCCTGGCGCTTGGTCTGGTCGGGGGCGTCGCTTCCGACGACGTCGTCGCCCGACCACAGGATCTCGAACAGCTCGTCGACGGGTATTCCGATCGCCTCGGCCCAGGCGGGCAGGTAGCGGGGTTGTGGGTTCTCGGGGCCTTTCTCCCACCGGTAGATGCTGGAGCGGCTGGCCCCGATGGCCTCGGCCAGCTCGTACTGGTTGAGTCCGGCCTGTTTGCGCATCATGGCCAGCTTCTTGCGCCGGTTTCGATCGTTTGGCGTGTCCGCCGACATCGCATTCACTCCTCAGTTGAGCTTCGTTTCATCCCAGCGAGACCGCCGTGGACAGAAATGAAGCAAACGTGCCGCAGAGGTGGTCTCGTACTGCATCTCGGCTTCCCGTGACGATGATGGACATGGGAATCCACCACACCGCAGCAAGCGAGATCGGGCGCCGGACCAACACTCGACAGGCCAATAGCGGCCCGGTCGGTTGGCGTCGGTTCGTGCTTCGCGGCGGCGGTATCGCATGGGGTCTAGCCGGATCGCTTGGCTTTCTGTTCGAGACGGGCCAACCGTTTCTTGACGTCTTGGAGCTCGTCACCGAGCTTGGCCACCTCGCTGCGCAGGTTGCCATCGCCCTGGCCGTCCTGATCGGTCGCCACCTCGACATCCGAGCGAACAAAGTTGCCCTTGCCCTGGATGCCGTAGATCAGGCCCTCCCGTCGGAGCAGGTCGAGGGCCCGCTGCACGGTGTTGATCGAGACGGCCCACTGCCGCTCCAGCTCTCGCCCGGTCGGCAGCTTCTCCCCCGGTTGGTACGTACCGGCTTCGATCTCGCTGCGCAGCTGCTCAGCGATCTGCATGTACGGGGCTCGGGAGTCATCGGTGTTCAGACCCACAGCAAGAGCCTAGTCGACCGCTGGGCTACCTCGGGTTTGACAGAATTCTAGACTTACTTGGGTTTATTGGGTAACTTGAGATACATGATCGTAGAGCAGGGCAGTAATGACAGGAGGAATTGGCGAGATGGAGATGACGATCACGGTGTTCGGAGCGGGAGTGGCCAGCGGAATCGGACTGAGCGTCTGGACCTGCCAGCAGCTCAACCGGTTCCGAGGCCCGGGGTACTACCGACGTCGGGCCCGGCGTGTCACTCGGGGTCAGTCCCGATGAGCCGCCTGGTGGACCAGGCGTTGGTCGACCTGGTGGACGCCGTCGTCGCCGCCGTCGACATCGACCGGTGTGACGAGATCAACCGGCTCCGGGAAGCGCTCGAGCCTTTCGGCGGTGCGTGGCTGTTCGACGATGAGCTGCGGCTCAACGGACGATCCACCGAAAGCCACTGGTGCTGTCTCGGCGAATGTGTCGAGGGGCTCACCGAGATCGAGGCGGCCTGATGAACGTCCCTCTCGTCGAGTTCCGCACCGGTTCCCGGGTGGTGTGGTCCCAGCTGATGCCTCCGGGGCCGAGCGCGCCGGAAGCGGACCGGGTGGCCTATGAGTGGCCGCTGTGGTGCCGGCAGATGCGCTGTGTGCATCCGTCAACGACGTGTCGGCGACATCCCGCCCTTGCTGGCCGGGGCCGCCAGGGCCCGTTGGAGTTCTTCACCGTCGGACTTCCGGGATCGTTCTCAGCCGACACCGACAAGGCCCCTCGGAATGTGATCCCGGAGTTCCTCCGGGCGTCGTGGGGCGCCGAGTCCAGATATGGCGCTGGAGGTGGAGACCGGGGTGTTGCGAATCGTGCCGTCGCACTTCCGACTCCCGGATCGCCTCGGGTTCGACCCGACCCACATGCCAACCAACCCGTTCGAGGTCTACGTGGGCCTCCTGATGGAGGGATCGGACATGCGCTGGGATCTCCTGGGCCGAGCCCCATGGAGTCATCGCCGGCCAGACCGGGTCTGGCAAGTCGAAGGCCGCCGATCTGGTGCTCGCCCAGTTGCACGCCAAGGGCTGGGGGCTGCGGATCATCACCCCGAAACGACGAGATCCGATGTTCGCCCCCTACGCCGAGTTCGCCCAACACATCGTGATCACCGGCGTCGGCGCGAGGACCTCGAAGCGCTGCGGAGGCGGACGGCCTGGGGCGTGATCTCGACCAGTTCGTCGTCATTGATGTAGGAGATGGACTCCTCCAGGCTCATGTGAACCGGGGTGGTGAGCACAACATTCTCGTCAGCAGCCCGCAGCGCGTATGTTGGTCAGCTTCTTCCCCTTTGCCGGGTTGACGACCAGGTCGTTGTCACGGCAGTGCTCGCCCAGGATCTGACCCGCATAGGCCCTGGCGCCGGGCCCGTAAAAGAGCCTGCCGCGCTCCTGCAGGTTGAAGAGGGCATAGGCCACGGTCGTGCAGGGCCCCTTCACGACCAACACCCCCTTCTTGCGGTTCCGGATTTCGCCGGCATGAGGGCCGTAGCCGTCGAACACGTAGTTCATGATTCCCATGCCCCGGGTAGCCGACAGGAACTCGGAGCGAAACCCGAGCAGGCCGCGGGTCGGGATTCTGTAGACGATGCGTGCCATGCCGGTTCCCTGGTTCATTTCCCGCATCTGGCCCTTTCTGTTGCCCAGCATCTCGATCGCCGTGCCCATGTACTGCTCTTCCACATCGACCGTCAGCTCCTCATAGGGTTCCAGAATCTCGCCCCCCTCCTGCTTCATGATCACCTGCGGGCGGGTGACCTGGAACTCGTATCCTTCCCGGCGCATGCGTTCGATCAGGATCGACAAGTGCAGCTCTCCCCGTCCCGAGACCTTGAATCCGGAACCCTTGCCCAGCGTCTCCACGATCAGGGCCACGTCGGCACAACACCTCTGACACCCACAAGGGAATGAACAGCAGCAGGAAGATCGTCGGCAACAGCTTGTTGTCGGCGATCTTCGACAGGTAGAACGCCATCGGATAGGCGATCACGAAACAGATGATCGTCACGAAGCTGCTGTAGATGATCGTCCAGAAGAACACGCTGATATGGATCGGGCTCTGGAAGAAGGTCAGATAGTTGTCGAAGCTGTAGAAATCCTTTGGCCCGCCGACCTCGGCCATCGGCAGATAGGGGCGGAAAGACGTCTCGAACAGGTAGATGTTCGGCAAGACAACGAGGATCAGAAGCCAGAACCCTGTCAGCACGAAGAAGACGGTCGTCAGCAGCGCCCCGTAGCGCGACAGCAGGTCTTTCATTCGTCGGGATCCTCGGCGGAAATGTCACCGGCGAGGATCACCGCATGCGCCGCGTCAAAGACGATGTGGCGCTTTTCGCCCCGCGCCGGGATCGTGTTCGACCCGTCGTTGCGCGCCTCGGCCACGATCGTCTGCCCGGTCGCATCCACGGTCTGGATGCTGATGAAATTGCCCTCGAACGCCACGTCGCTGATCTCGACCGCGATCGAATTTCCGGCCCCGGGGGCGGCCATCAGCCGCGCATGTTCCGGCCGCAGGTAAAGCCGCGCGGTGACCCCCGGCACAATGCCCGGCCCGACCCGTGCCTCGAACGTGCCGCTCGCCGTCCGGAACACCGCGTGATCGCCGCGCGTTTCGGCGATCTGGCCAGCGAAGATGTTGTTCTCGCCCACGAAGGACGCGACGAACCCGTTGGCCGGACTGTTGTAGATCTCGCGCGGGGTGGCGACCTGCTGCAACTTGCCCTGGCTCATCACCCCCACCCGGTCGGACATGGCCAGCGCCTCGCCCTGGTCGTGCGTGATGTAAATGAACGTCACCTGCGTGCGCTTCTGGATCGCGCGCAACTCTGCCCGCATGTGCTGGCGCAGCTTCAGGTCCAGCGCCGAAAGAGGCTCGTCCAGCAGCATGACCGACGGCTCCACAGCCAGCGCCCGCGCGATCGCGACACGCTGCTTCTGGCCGCCCGAAAGCTGGCTCACCGCCTTGTCGGCCGCATCCGGCAGATCGACGAGGCGCAGCAATTCCTCGGCGCGCGCGCGCCGCGTGGCCTTGTCCACGCCGCGCACCTCGAGCCCGAACGCGATGTTCTCCCACACCGGCATCAACGGAAAAAGCGCGAGGTTCTGAAAGATCAGCGCCGTCGGCCGCTGGTTGGGGCGGGCATCCTTCATGTCCTTGCCGCCGATCCGGATCACGCCCCGGCTTGGCGAGATGAAGCCCGAGATCATTCGCAGGATCGTCGTCTTGCCGCAGCCAGACGGCCCCAGAAAGGAAAAGAACTCGCCCGGCTGGATGTTCACCGATACCGTGTCGACAGCCCGGAAATTCCCGAAATCCGCACATACCCCGTCAAGGTCAACCCCTGCGCTCATTCGCTTGTCTGAAGCCCCCGTGCCGGTCTGATTATTGCGGCCGCCTGTGCGCTGCCGTGATGTCGATCCCCGCCGGCGCGGATGCGCCGGCGGGGGAAGGCGTGCGAGGGGCTCAGGCGCCCTTGAACTTGTCGGCGTATTCGCCGCGCTTGGCGATGAACCAGGCTTCCTGGTCCGGCCACCACCAGAGTTTCGACAGCGCATCCTCGTTGAACGCGCCCTTGTAGTATTCCGAAACGCTCGGGTCCATCAGGTCGATGCCGCCCTTGCCCACCGGGTTGGCCGAGAACGCGCTGGCCCACATCGCCGAGCCTTCGGGGCCCGAGATCCACTTGGCGAACTCGTGCGCCTGGTCGAGGTTGGCCGCGTTCTTCATCAGCACCACGCCCTGGTTCCAGGCAAAGGCGCCTTCCTTGGGCGGGACATAGGCATAGCCCTGCTCGCGCAGGTTGTAGCCGGTCGAGTCCCAGCACAGGCCAAGCGTGGCGCCGTTGGCGATGAAACCGGCCTGCGCCTCGTTCTCGCCCGACCACCATTGCACGATATTGCCCTTGGCCTTGATGGCCTCGGCCAGCGCGATGTCCCACAACTCGACCATCGTCGCTTCGTCCTTGTAGCTGTCCAGCCACGGCTTCGGCAGCTTGCCCTCGGCGTCGAGGTAGCGCCCCATGGCGGCCAGCGCCGAATGGGCGCGCACGCAGACCTTGCCTTCATTGCCGGCCGCAAACAGATCGCCAAGGCTCGCCTTGCCGTATTCGGTCGGGAAATCGGCCACCGAATGAACCAGCGCCTCGGTGCCCCAGACCGAGGGCACGATCATCCGCCCGCCGTCGATCGTGGCGCGCTCGCCCGCGCCGCCATCGGCCAGCCCGGTCACATAATTGTCCATCGCCAGCTTGTTCGTGTCCCAGGCCTGCAACAGCCCGTTCGACGTCCAGCCCGCAACGCGGTCGAGCGTCGGTTCGATCACGTCGGTGCCGCCGGTCTGCAACGCCAGCTTGCCTTGCGCGAACATCGCGTCCTGGTCCGGCTGTTCGTTGAAGTTCACCGTGATGCCCGTGGCGGCGGTGAAGGCCGGGAACACCGTTTCGGTGAAGGACGGATAGCCCGCCCATCCCATGAAGTTCAACTCGCCCGACGAGGCGAGCGCCTTGCTCGAAATCAAGGCGGGGGCGGCCAGCATGCCCGCGCCGATCGCCGTTCCCTGAAGGAAGATCCGGCGGTTCAAAGTAGTGTCGATTTTCTTCACGACGTGACTCCCATGTCTTTCAGACCCGGCCGGGGCATGTGCCCCGGCAAGGCGCGCCCGTCTTCCGGGCTGCCGTAGCGATATGTGACGATTGCGAAGCTTGCGTGACGCATCATCCCCCCGGGGGCTCGATCCCCGCGCCGCCACATTCCCCGCTGCCTTACGTCGTGTCAACGACGGCCTGCGACGCTGCCGCCCGCCCGCCGTGAAAGCCCTGACAACCAGGGCAGCCCCGGCCGCAAAGACAGGCTTTTCATCGCCGCGACGCCCGTTTATTGACCAGTCAATCAACCGTCTGCACGCAAAGGGCGAATTCCCATGAAGATCACAAGGCTCGAGACCTTCAGCACCCCCTTCGTGGGATTCGTCCGCGCCACCACGGATACCGGCGACCAGGGATGGGGACAGTTGTCCACCTACAATGCCGACATCACCACCGACGTCTTCCACCGCCAGATCGCCCCGCACGCGCTCGGAACCGACGCGCTCGACTTTGCCGATACGCTGGCGCTCATCAACGAACGCGAGCACAAGTATCCCGGCTCCTACCTGCGCCGTGCCACGACCGGCCTCGATACCGCGCTGTGGGATCTGCGCGGCAAGCTCGAGGGCAAGCCGGTGGTCAGCCTGCTCGGCGGCACGCCGGGGCGGCTGCGCGCCTACGCAAGCTCGATGAAGCGCGACATCACCCCCGAGGCCGAGCGGGACCGCTTCTTGCGGTTGCGCGACGAAAAAGGCTTTACCGCCTTCAAATGGCGCGTCGGCGCCGAATGTGGCCGCGACCGTGACGAATGGCCGGGCCGGACCGAGGCGATCGTGCCGCTTGTCGCCCGCGCGCTGGGCCCCGGCATCGACACGTTGGTGGATGCCAATTCCTGCTACTCGCCCGCCCGCGCGATCGAGGTCGGCCGCATGCTCGAGGCCGAGGGCATCGGGCATTTCGAGGAACCCTGCCCCTATTGGGAGTTCGACCAGACCCGCGAGGTGACGCGCGCCCTCGCGCTCGATGTGACCGGGGGCGAGCAGGACTGCGAATTCACCGCATGGAAGACGATGATCGACACCCGCGTGGTCGATATCGTCCAGCCCGACGTGATGTATCTCGGTGGCATGACGCGGACGCTGCACGTCTGCGCCATGGCCGCGGCGGCGGGCCTGCCCGTGACGCCCCACGCCGCAAACCTGTCGCTCGTCACGATGTGCACCATGCACCTGCTGCGCGCCATCCCGAACGCCGGCCGGTATCTCGAACTGTCGATCGAGGGGCCGGACTACTATCCGTGGCAGGAGGGGCTTTTCCTCGGGGATCCCTATGCGGTCGAGGATGGCCATGTCACCGTGCCCGACGCACCCGGCTGGGGGGTCGAGATCAACCCCGCGTGGCTGGACCGCGCCGCGTGGCGGTCCAGCGGGATCTGAGCGGCGGCGCGACATTGCGCGCCGGCCCTCGCGCTGGCGCGCCGGAATCCCTAGCTTGGTTCGTATAAACTTCATGACGAACCTTTTCGCGGGGCCGGCCGGCACATGAACGAACCCACCGATGACATGGCCCGCGTGCTGGCGGCCGCCCGCCCCGCGCGCCGCCGGATGCGCTGGCTGCTGCGGGGCGGGCTGTTCGCGGCGGCGCTGGCGCTGGGCGCGGTGGTCGTGCAAGGCCGCCTCGCGGGGGACGCCGGCCAGGCCTATGCCACCACCCCGGCTGTGCGCGGACCCCTCGTGGTGACCGTCACGGCCACCGGCACGATCCAGCCCACGACCCAGGTCGAAGTCTCGTCCGAACTGTCGGGAACCCTTGTGACGGTTGATGCCGACTTCAACGACCGGATCGAGGTCGGGCAGGTTCTGGCCCGACTCGATGATACCAAGCTGCGCGCGCAGGTTGCCAATGCCGAAGCCGCCCTGGCCGCCGCCCGGGCCCGTGTGACCCAGGCCGAAGCGTCCGAGCGCGAGGCGCGCGAGAACTACGAGACGCAGGCCACGCTCGACAAGCGCGGCATCACCGCCCGACGTGACATCGTGACATACGAGTCCGCGTTCCGCCGCGCGGCGGCGGAAATCGAGATCGCGCGCGCCGACGAACGCACTGCCGAGGCGAACCTGACGCTTCAACGCACCGACCTCGCCAAGTCGATGATCCGCTCGCCGATCGAGGGGGTGGTATTGGACCGGGCCGCCGAACCCGGCCAGATCGTCGCCTCGTCGCTCAACACCCCCACGCTCTTCACGCTGGCCGAAGATCTGAGCCGGATGGAACTGCGCGTCGACATCGACGAGGCCGACATCGGGCGCGTTGCCGTGGGAAACGCGGCCACCTTTACCGTGGATGCCTATGACGGTCGCAGTTTTCCCGCCACCATCACGCAGGTCCGCTTCGCCCCCGAAACGACCGAGGGCGTCGTCACCTACAAGGCCGTGCTGAGCGTCGACAATTCCGACCTGACCCTGCGTCCGGGCATGACCGCCACCGCCACGATCACGGTCGCGCACCTCGACGATGCGCTTCTGGTGCCCAACGCCGCCCTGCGCTTCGCCCCGCCGGCCGAAGCCCGCACGACCCGGCGCAGCGGCGGGCTGCTCGCGCTGATCCTGCCGCGCCCGCCCGCCGGCAACACTGCCGGCCTCGCCCGGGCCGGCCACGCCATCTGGGTGCTGCGCGGCGAGGAACCCGAACAGATCGAGGTTACCCCCGGCGACACCGACGGCCAGTTCACCGCGATCCTGGCCGGTCCGCTTGCCGAAGGCGATGCCGTCATCACCGAACAATCCCCGGCAGGCTGACATGCCGCAGCCCGCACCCCTGATCGAGTTGCGTGACATCCGCCGGGTCTATGGCACCGGCGAGGCCGAGGTCCGCGCGCTCGACGGGATTGACCTGTCCATCGCGGCGGGCGAGTTCGTGGCGATCATGGGCCCCTCGGGCTCGGGCAAGTCGACCGCGATGAACATCATCGGCTGCCTCGACAGCCCGACTTCCGGCGACTACCTGTTCAATGGTCTTCCGGTTGCGGGCCTCAACCGCGATCAGCGCGCGCTCTTGCGCCGCCACTACCTCGGGTTCATCTTCCAGGGCTTCAACCTGCTGCCCCGCACCACCGCGCGCGAGAATGTCGAGCTGCCGCTTATCTACAAGGGCGTTCCCCGCCCCGAACGCGAGGAAATGGCCCGCACGGCACTGGCCCGCGTCGGCCTCGCCGGACGCGAACACCACGACCCCTCGCAATTGTCGGGCGGCCAGCAGCAGCGCGTGGCCATCGCCCGCGCCCTGGCCGGCACACCCCGCGCGATCCTTGCCGACGAACCCACCGGCAACCTCGATACCCACCGCTCCGTCGAGATCATGGAACTGCTGACGCGGCTCAACCGTGACGAGGGGCTGACGATCATCATGGTGACCCACGAAGAGACGATGGCCGCCTTCGCCGCGCGGCTCGTCGAATTCGTCGACGGCCGGATCTCGTCCGATCAGCCGGTCACCGCGCGGACCGCCGTCGCATGATCTGGGAAACCGTCCGTCTGGCCTTCCTCGCGATCCGGCGCAACCTCTTGCGCTCGTTCCTGACCGTGCTGGGCGTGGTGATCGGTGTCGCGGCGGTCATCGCGATGGTCACGGTCGGGCAGGGGTCGTCGACCCGTGTGGCGGCCGACGTGCAGTCGCTCGGCACCAATGTGCTGGTGCTGCGCCCGGGCAAGCGCATGATGGGCCCCGGCACCTCCGATACCGCGCCCGCCTTCACGCTGGGCAACGCCGCGGCGCTCGAGGCGCTGTCGGTCGTGGCCGCCGTCGCCCCCGCGGTCTCCACCGCGCAGACCGCCGTCTATGGCAATGCCAACATCACCACCTCGGTCACCGGCACCACCAACGGGTATCTCGACGTCACCAACTGGCCGATCGCCCTTGGGCGCGCCTTCACCGCGGCCGAACAGCGCGGCGGCGCCGCCGTCTGCCTGCTGGGCGAAACGGTTCGGCAGCAGTTGTTCGGGTCGGGCGATCCGGTGGGCGAGACGATCCGCCTCAAGTCGATTTCCTGCAAGGTCATCGGCATCCTCGCCGTCAAGGGCGCGTCCTCGTTCGGCCAGGACCAGGACGACACGATCCTGATGCCGATCCGCACTGTCCAGCGCCGTATCCAGGGCGACAGCGAGGTGTCCAACATCCGCATCGCGCTGGCCGAGGGGGTGGAAACCGCGCGCGGCATCGCCGACATCGCGGCCCTGATGCGCCAGCAGCGCCGGATCGGCGACACCGACGAGGATGATTTCAGCGTCACCGACATGCGCGAGATCGCCTCGATGCTGACCGGCATCACCACCGTGCTGACCGGCCTTCTGTCTTCGGTGGCGGCCGTCAGCCTGCTGGTCGGCGGGATCGGGATCATGAACATCATGCTCGTCTCGGTCACCGAGCGGACGCGCGAGATCGGCATCCGCCTCGCGGTCGGTGCCCAGGCGCGCCAGGTGCTTCAGCAGTTTCTGGTCGAGGCGGTGGTGCTGTCGGTCCTGGGCGGGGTGATCGGCATCGTCCTTGGCCTCGCTCTCGCCGCCGCGGCCTCGGCGATGATGGACATTCCCTTCGCCCCCGACCTGCGGATCGTCGCGCTGGCCTTCGGCTTTTCGGCGCTGGTCGGTGTCGCCTTTGGGTATTTTCCCGCCCGCCGCGCGGCCCGGCTGGACCCGATCGAGGCGCTCAGGCATCAATAGGGACGTGGCCGCCGCCCTTTCTTGCGGCGGCGCTTGCCAGATACGGGCAAAGGGGGGGCAGGATGCAGCTTCAGCAGGCGTCCCAGATCGCGATGATCGTCATCGCGGCGATCCTCGGCTTCGCCGCGCTCGACGCGGTGGAGGCGATCCTTGCGCCGGTCCTGCTCGCATTCGTCACCGGCATCGTGCTGTCGCCGCTCTTTGGGGCGTGGGACCGGCTTGGCCTGCGCCCGGCGATCGGCGCGCTGGGGGCGGTTCTTGCCATCGTGGCCGTGGTCGGCGCGGTCGGCATGGCGCTGCAACCCGTGGTCGGCCAGCTCGTCGATCAGGCGCCCAAGGTGATGAGCGACCTTGACGACGCGATGGAGACATTCCGCGACCTCGGGCGCAGCCTCAGGCAGGCCAGCGACGAGGTGAACGAGGCGATTGCCGCAAGCGATCCGGCCGAACCGGGCAGCGCCCCTGCACCGGCCCCGCCCGATGAGCCGGTGCTGCCCACCGTCACCGATGCGATCCTGCTCGCGCCGGCGATCCTGGGGCAATTCCTGATCTTCACGGGGACGCTCTTCTTCTTCGTGCTGACCCGTCAGGAGATCTACGCCTGGATCAGCCGCCACATCGCGGGCGGGGGGGCGGCCGACCCCGCGCAGATCACGGCCCGCCTGCGCCGCGCCGAACGCCTCGTGTCGCGCTATTTCCTGACGATCAGCCTGATCAACGCGGGGCTGGGTGCGGTGTCGGGCCTCGCGTTCCAGGTGATGGGCCTGCCCAATGCGATGCTCTGGGGGGTGATCGTGGCGCTGATGAACTTCATCACCTATCTCGGCCCGGCGATCGCGACGATCGGATTGCTGTTCGCGGGCATCGCCGCATTCGACGGGCCGATGGCGCTTGCACCGGCCGTGGGCTTTGTCGTGCTGAATGCGATCGAGGGACAATTCGCCACCCCCGGCCTCGTCGGCCGGCAGGTCGCGGTCAACCCGTTGCTGGTCTTTCTCGCCCTGATCTTTGGGGTCTGGCTCTGGGGTCCGATCGGCGGTTTCGTGGCCCTGCCGCTGGTGATCTGGTGCCTCGTGCTGTTCGATCCGCAGACGCTGGAGCTTGGCGAGATGGCCGCCGCCCCCTCTGCCGGACCCGGTTCCTGACGGCTTCTGGGCCACACCGACAAGGCCATCGCCCGGGCCGCGCGGCGCAAGGGGGGGCCGCAGGCCCCCCGCCAGCCCCCCTAAGCGGGGGGCTTCCCCCCCCGCGGGTATTTGGCAAGAAAGAAACCGGGCAGGGCGAGGCGCGCGCTGCCGGGCGCGAGGGATGCGGCAGACAGATAGGGAAGATGCCCTGCGGATCAGGTGTTGCGCACACGCCGGTGACAGAACCGGCGATGCCCGGTCAGAGCAGCCCCCGGCCCGCCAGATTGCGCATCAGCGCGCCGGTGCCGAACCGCCATTCCGGCGCCTCGGTCGCCAGCCGCACGATGTTCACAAGCCGGCCCAGGGGCGCCGCCTCGATGCTGACGCGATCCCCGGCATGATGGGTGAAACCCTGACCCGGCGCATCGCGGTCCTGCACCGGGGCGAAGAGGGTGCCGAGATAAAGCATGAAGCCATCGGGATATTGATGGTGCCGCCCGCAGGCCTGCGCCACCAGATCGACGGGATCGCGGCTGATCTCCGCCATCGAGGAGGCCCCGGTCAGCACAAAGCCGTCCTCGCCCTCGACCCGCAGCGCAAGCTCCGTCGCCCGGACCTCGGCAAGGCCGAAGCCCGCATCGAACAGCCGCACGAAGGGGCCGATCGCGGCCGAGGCGTTGTTGTCCTTGGCCTTGCCCAGCAACAGTGCCGAGCGACCCTCCACATCACGCAGGTTCACGTCGTTGCCGAGGCTGGCGCCCACGATCCGGCCGGCGCCGTTCACCGCGAGGACCACCTCTGGCTCGGGGTTGTTCCAGCGGCTGACAGGGTGAAGCCCGACCGCCGCGCCCCAGCCCACCGCGCTCATCGGCTGGGCCTTGGTGAACACTTCGGCGTCGGGACCGATCCCGACTTCGAGATACTGGCTCCACAGCCCCTCGGCGATCAGGAGCCGCTTGACCTCCGCCGCCTTCGGGGAGCCCGGCACGAGGCCCCGCAGACTGTCGCCGATCACCGCCGCCACGCGCTCGCGGATGGCCTGCGCGCGGCGCGGATCGCCCGCCGCACGTTCCTCGATCACCCGCTCGACCATCGAGCCGGCAAAGGTCACGCCGCAGGCCTTGATCGCCTGAAGGTCACAGGGCGCAAGCAGGTGCGTCCGGTCCGGCGAAGCCTCGATGCTGGCTGCCGCGATGGTGTCGGGCGCCCCGATCTCTTCGCCCGGCAGGCTCGCCGCCAGTGCCGCCGGATCGGCCGCATCGAAGAGCGCGCTCAGTGTCGGGCAGGCCCGCGACGTGATGTCCCACAGACGCCCGCCGCGCCGCACGACGACAGAGGGGCCGACCGCGGCACGCCAAACGCGCCCCACGAAGGTTCCGCTGTCGGGCAGACCCATTCCATCGCGCATGATGTTCGACCTTCCCCGGAGCACAGGGCGGGCACGCCCGCACCGCCGACGCCCGATCGTCAGTCAGAAGCAGCCCGACCGCAAGAGGGCTTGGGCCCCGCGTCGGCCGACACGCCTTTGACCGAGGTTGCCGCGCGCGGATCAGGGGGTCGCGCCCCCATCGGTGCCGCCGCCCGACGTGCCGCCGCCGTCCGTTCCGCCGCCGGATGCGCCCCCATCGGTACCGCCACCTGACGTTCCACCGCCGCCCGTTCCGCCACCGGACGCCCCCCCAGAGGTGCCGCCGCCCGACGTGCCGCCGCCGTCCGTTCCGCCACCGGATGCGCCCCCATCGGTGCCGCCACCTGACGTTCCACCGCCGCCCGTTCCGCCACCGGACGCCCCCCCAGAGGTGCCGCCGCCCGACGTGCCGCCGCCGTCCGTTCCGCCGCCGGATGCGCCCCCATCGGTGCCGCCGCCCGACGTGCCACCGCCGCCCGTTCCGCCACCGGACGCCCCCCCAGAGGTGCCGCCTTCGGTCGTGCCGCCCGATCCGCTGCCGGTTCCGCCGCCTGTCGTTCCCGTACCTGTCGTATCGCCGGTCGTGCCCGAGCCGCCGGTCGTTCCGCCGCTGAAGCTCGTACCGCCACCCGTGTCGCCTCCGGCACCCGAACCCGAACTTGCCGTTCCCCCGGAAGTGCCCGCCCCAGTGCCAGTGCCAGTGCCAGTGCCAGTGCCAGTGCCTGTGCCTGTGCCTGCGGCCGGAGTTGTCGGTGCCGGGGCCGGTGCTGCCGCCGCGGGCTTCACGGCCGGGGCTGGAGCCGGGGCTGACGGTGCCGGGGCGACTGTAGCGCCCGTCGAAATGGCGGCCGCAGGGGCGGAGCGCGCCTGCAACTCGGCGATCGCGGCGCTGGTCTGAAGCCGGACCGTGCGGGTCTGATTGCGCAGGATCTTCCGGTCGTCGATCTCGGACACAAGCGTCCGCAATTCACGCGCCAGCGGATCGTCCACGGTCAGCAAGTGCGGGTTGTCCTTGAGAAAGGCCACAAGCGCCTTGTAGCGGCGCTTCGAGATCATGCTGTCGATCACCTGAAGCTGTTCCAGCGTATACTCTGCCCGCGCCATCCCGGGTGCGACCACAAGCGCACCGCTGCTCAACGCCGCGGCCAGCGCGGTCGCCCCGATCATTCCTTTTATGCGATTCATCTTTCGATACCTTCATTGGCCATCTGTTCTGATTGTCCTCGCAGCACGCGACGGGCGCAGGCGGCCAACCCGAGCGCCCGGGCCTGACCCGAAGTCAGGATTTGGTCACGCGCTGAACCTTCTTCAGCAACCGGTCGCGCAGGGCCTTGATCTGCGGGTCTTCCTTCGGTGCGGCAGGGACCACCTTGCGCACCTCGGCGGGCCGGGCCTTGAGCGCCTGCTTGGGCTTTGCCGCCTTGGCGGCCTTGGGCGCCGACCCTTGCATCCAGAGTTCGATCGTCCCCTCCGGCGTCTGGTTGTCCGATCCGGTGAAATCCCTCGCCTCGCCCCCCACCCGGGCGGCGAGCCTGTCGGCGGCCTCGCGATCCGTCGCATGGTAGTAGCGCACATGGGTCGCGCTGACCTTGAACGGCACCTCGACGGGTTCGTTGACGGCAAAGCCGGCAGATTGTGCCTGTTCCGACACTGCAAGGACCATGCCCTTTTCGCTGTCGGTTGGGGTCATCACCTTCACGATCACGCCCGTCGGCGCCAAGGCTTCGTCGCCCTGACCGGGCAGCGGGGCGGGGGAAGGGCTGGTTGCGGGGGCCAGTCGGGGGGCCGGAGGAAGGTCCATCGCGCGTGGCGCCGTGTCCAGCGGCGCCGCGCCCCCCAGGGCCGCCGCGGCGCCGCCGCTTGGGCGCGCGAGGTTCGCAGGCATCGCTGCGGCGGTTCCGGGACCGACCGAGGCGAGCCCGATTTCTTCGGGGGCGAGGCCGGCCGCGGGACGCACGGGCGCGGCCTGCGCCCCGGTCGGGGCGGCGTCGCGGGTGCCTTGCACTGGCGGCGCCAAGACGGGGGGCGGACCAGACGACCGGGATCGGGGCCATCCGGAGCATCCGGGGTGCGCCGCCCGACGTCGCTGCCGATGACGCCAGTTGCGTGATGCTGGCGATCATCGTGCTCTTGGTGTCGGGTGCGCCTGCGGGGGCCTCGGCCTGCGCCGGCCTCCCGTCCGCGCTCGCGCCGCCTGCGCCCGGTTGAACGAGCGGCTGCGCGACGATCCTGTGCGCCGGTTGCGGCGCTGCGATCGCCAGCGAAACGGGTTCGGCCGTCTGTCCGGGCAGGCCCGGGGCGAGTGCGATCGGGGCCGCCGGTTGCGCGGCCGCCAGAGACGGGGCGGTGGGGCCGGACACCGTTGCGGCGGGTTGCGCGGCAGGGGCCGGCGGGCTGGCGGGTGCCGACGGCCCGACCAGCGCGGCGGTTGCGGCAGGCGCGGGGGCGGGGGGCGCTGCGGGCCGCGTCATCCAGATGATCGAGGTCGCAGCCACCCCGGCCACAAGCCCGATCGCAAATCCGCCGACAATCCGCAGGCCTAACCCGCCCGGCGCCGCAGACACCTGCGGCGGGGCCGGCACCTGCGCCTGAACCGGGGCTGGGGCCGGTCCGGCGGCGGGCGCCTCGGACAGCGCGGGAATTGTCAGCGCCGCACGACTGGGCGCCACCGGCCCGGGCGGAGGATTTCCCAGCCCCGAATTTCCCAGCGGGCCACGCATCGCAGGCTTCGGCGCACCGGGGGCGCGCGGCGGAAAGCCCGCAAGCGCAAAACCCGGACGCGCCGCAGCGGCGGGCGGCGTCATGGGCACGACCTTGCCCGATAGAATGTCGTCTTCGAGGATGGAGGGCCGGCTGTCGAGCACAAGCGGCGGGCGGACGGTCGGCTTCAGGGGCGCCCGGTCGGCAAGAATCCGCGATCGCGACAAACGCGCCTCCTCGAGGCGCCTTTGCCAATCATCCGACTTGAGCAGGTGCAGAACCGTCTCATGTTCCACAGGCTCGTCGGCCCCGATATTGATGCCGTTCGTGTCGTCCATGGCAGCGGACCCCTGAAAATCGCGATCGACCTCCGTCGCGCGGCCAACGCGACTCAGGCAAAATTATGGCAGACATCGACCCCGAGGACCAACTTATCGAATTATTGTTCCCACGAGTAGACCTGTGGCGAGGTGCGGTGCGGTTTCCCGCGCATGGACCCGCGACATCCTGCCCCTGGCCGGCCGTTCGGGCCCGAAGTGATTTGCCCGGCTGCATGTCGGGACGGGCCCTATCGCCAGGGCTGATCCGGGTCGGGCAGGGGGATGGCCGCCAGCAGCGCCCGCGTATAGGCCGCCTGCGGCGCCGCGAAAAGCTGTCGGCGTCGGCGCCCGCTCGACCATCAGACCCTGATGCAGGACCACGATCTGCGAGCACAGGCGGCGGACCACCGACAGATCGTGACTGATGAAGGCCAGCGTCAGGCCAAGGTCGCGCACGAGCCTCTCCAGCAGATTGAGCACCTGAGCCTGGCTCGACACATCCAGGCCGGAGACGATCTCGTCGGCGAGGATGAAGTCGGGCTGCAGGGCGATCGCGCGGGCGATGCCGACCCGCTGGCGCTGCCCGCCGGACAGCTCGTGCGGATAGCGGTGGCGAAAGCCGCGGGGCAGGCCGACCTGATCGAGCGCGACCTCCACGCGGCCGTCGATCCCGTCGAACCCGTGCAGGCGCAACGGCCCCGCAATGATCCGGCCCACCCGGTGACGGGGATTGAGCGAGCTCATCGGATCCTGAAAGATCATCTGGAATCGCCGCCGCAGCGGCCGCAGCGCGGCTTTCCGCCAGATGGGTGATGTCCTGCCCGTCGAAAGCGATCGACCCGCCCGTCGGTTCCAGCAAGCCGCACCATGGCCCGGCCCGAGCGTTGATTTCCCCGATCCCGATCCGCCGACGATGCCCGACGACCGACCCTCGCGCGATCGAAAGATCAGATCCCCTTGAGGATCTCGATCCGCGGCGCGGTGCCGATCAGCGGCTTGCGCGTCGAGGTCGGGCAGGCGAAAGGCGCAGGTCGTGCACCGATAGAGGGGTTCAGCCACCGCGCCACCCCGCATCCGCCGCCGCGACCTCGGCCTGCACCGCCGCCATCACCGCCTCCGAGCACCGGCATCAGCGAGCCCTCGGGATCGGTATACCTTGGCGTCGCGGCCAGCAGCGCGCGCGGAATAGGGATGGCCGGGGGCCCGGAAGAAATCCCGCACCGCGCGTCTGTCCACCACCAGTCCGGCATAAAGCACGGTCAGGCTCTGGCAGACCTTGGAGACGACGCCAAGATCATGCGTCACGAAGAGGATCGCCGTGCCGTGCCGCGCCTGCATCGCGGCGATCAGCCGCAGGATCTGCTTCTGCACGGTCACGTCGAGCGCGGTCGTCGGTTCGTCCGCGACGATCAGCCTCGGCTCGGCCGCGAAGGCCGAGGCGATCAGCACGCGCTGGCGCATGCCGCCCGACAATTCGTGCGGATAGCTGCGCATCACCCGGTCGGGATCGGCGATCTGCACCTCGGCCAAGCAAGGCCAGCGCGCGCGCATCGGCGGTCGATGCGCGACCAGCCGAGGATGTCGACCAGACGGTCGGTGATCTGCGGTCCGATCCGGCGCGAGGGGTTGAGCGCGGTCAGCGGGTCCTGCGGAATCAGCGCGCACATTGCGCGCCGATGCGCCGGCGCCGCTCGGCCGGCGGCAGGCCCAGCAGATCCGTGCCGTCAAGCAGGATCTGGCCGGCCACCACCTCGACCGCATGCGGCAGGATGCCGAGCACCGCCTTGCCGATCATGGACTTTCCCGCACCGCTCTCGCCGACAAGGCCGCGCACCTCGCCCGTGCCGACCGAGATCGAGCACATCGCCGCAGCAGCCGGTCGGGCGCGCCCCGGATCTTCGCCGACAGCCCCCGGATTTCAAGAAAGCTCATCGCAGCACCGGATCGAAGCGGTCCTTCAGGCCCTCGCCAAGCTGGCTGAACGCCAGGACGGTCAGAAACAGGGTCGACCAACGGAAAGACCAGCACCCACCAGGCCTGATGGATCGCGGTCGCGGCCTTCCGAGATCATGCCGCCCCAGGTCGGATCATCGGTCGAGATCGACAGGTTCACGAAGCTCAGGATCGCCTCGACGATCACGGCGATGCCCATTTCGAGCGTCAGCAGAACCACGATCGTCGGCAGGACGTTCGGCAGGATCTCGGCCAGCATCGTTCCGATCCGCGTGCGCCCGGCCACCTGCGCCGAGGCCACATAATCCATCGCGCCCTGTCGCCATCGCCTCGGCCCGGATCGACCCGGGCAAAGCGGGTCCAGTCGATCACCACGATCGCGATGATGATCGACGTGAGCCCCGGACCGATCACGGCGATCAGGAGGATCGAGAACAGCACCGGCGGAAAGGCCATCCAGATGTCGATCAGGCGCGAGATGGCGATGTCGACCCAGCCGCGCAGGAAACCCGCCATCAGCCCCAGCGCGGCGCCGATCAGGCAGGTGATCGTGCCGGCCACCAGTGCCACCGGCAAGCGCCACCCGCGCGCCATAGAGGATCCGGCTCAGAACATCGCGCCCGAGACTGTCGGTGCCCAGCCAGTATCCGGGCTCCGCCCCGTCGATCCAGAATGGCGGCAGGCGGCCCAGAAACAGATCCTGCGCCAGCGGGTCGTGCGGCGCGATCCACGGCGCGAGCAGCGCGGCCAGCGCAAGCACCGCAAGCCAGCCCGCGGACAGCCACAGCCGCAGGCCCGCGCGCCGTCCGACCTGCGAGCGCCCGTCAGCCATGGCGCAGCCGTGGGTTCAGGCTGGCATAGGTCAGGTCCACGACCAGGTTCACCAGCGTGAAGATCACCGCAAACAGGATCACGATCCCCTGGATCAGCGGCAGGTCACGGTTGATGACCGCGTCGATGGCCATGTTGCCCAGCCCTTCATAGGAAAACAGCCGCTCGATGATGACCGTGCCGCCGATCAGGAAGGTGAACTGCACGCCGACGAGCGTCAGCGTCGGCAGGATCGCATTGCGCAAGGCTTCGCGCGTGATCACATGGGTTTCGCTGTATCCCTTGGTGCGCGCGAGCGTGACGTAGTCCAGGTGCATCGTTTCCTTCAGCGATTGCTTCAGCAACTGCCCGATGATCGCCGCAAGCGGGATCGCCAGCGCCAGGGCCGGCAGGAACATGTGGGCGACCAGATCGGCCCAGAGATCGAACCGCAGCCGGAGCAGGCTTTCGAAGAGGTAGAAGTTGCGTGGCGAAGGGCAGATCGAGCGATGGCGTCACCCGGCCCGAGATATGGAAGACCGGCATCAGCACCCCGAACAGCAGGATCAGCACAAGCCCCCACAGGAAATCCGGCACCGACAAGCGCCATTCCGTTGGCCACGTCGATCGCGCCCTCCGGTCCGCGTGCCGCGCAGGCGCGTGCCGGTAAGCGCCGCAACATCCCGCCGAGGATGACCGCGATCACCAGCGCCATCACCGACAGCTCCAGCGTGGCCGGCAGCCGCCCCAGCACCAGGCCGAGAACCGGCTGGCGCGTGGTGATCGAGGTGCCGAAATCCCCGTGCAGCACGCCCGCAGGCCCAGATCACGAACTGCTGGAAGATCGACTTGTCCAACCCGTAAAGCGCGGTCAGCCGCGCGATGTCCGCTTCGGTCGCGCCCGGCGGCAGCATCATCGCGATCGGGTTGCCGGGCACGACCCGGATCACCACGAAGACGATGACGGCCACGCCGAAAAGCGTGATCGCCGTTGTCAGCAAGCGCAGAAGGACGGTGCGCAGAAGTGCATTGCCATGTCCGCGGCCTTGCGCCGTCTCTGGCCAACGTCCCAGGCATCCCGGGCGGCGCGAAACCCCCCGCTGTCCTCAGGCCCGCGTCATCAGATGCGGGCAACAGCGCGCCCGACGCATGCGGCGTCACCACCACACCCGGCGCGGCCAGGATCGGCTGAACATATTGCAGCAAGCGGAATCACCAGCGCATTCTCGGCGATATAGCGTGTCCACGGCCTTCCAGCCCGCGATCCGCTTGGCCTCGTCCGTCTCGCCCCACAGCGGCCCGATCATGTCGATCAGGTCCTCGCCGTCCCAGACCGAATGCGGCGACGGCCCGAACATCGCAAAGCCGGTCGAGGTGGTCGGATCGCCGACCGAATTGCCCCAGTTGTAGAACGCCGCGGGGGCCAGCTGGTCGGCCGCGCGCAGTTCGTAGTGCTTGGCGATCTCGTAGACCTCGATCTCGGCCTCGATCCCGACCTTGCGCCACAGGCCGACGATGGCCTGGATCATCTCGTAATCCTTGGGCTTGAAGCCCTTGGTGGTCTGGATCTTGAACTTGACCGGGTTGTCGGGGCCATAGCCGCGAGCCGCCAGCAGCTCGATCGCCTTGGCCTCGTCGTAGGGCACCGTGATCGACGGATCGTAGGCGTCGTATTCCGGCGTCTCCAGCGTGTCGATCGTGACTCCGTAGCCCGACAGAAGCCGGTCGATGATCGACTGCTTGTCGATCGCATGGGCGGCCGCCTTGCGCACGTTCGGGTCCAGCATCACGTCGATGTCGTTCAGAAAGATCATCCCGATGTCCGAGATCGGTGCCGCGACCAGCCCGGCAAGGTGCCGCCCGCCTTCAGCCGGTCGTATTCCTCGTAGGGCATTTCCAGCGTGACATGGCTGTTGCCGCGATTCGACCTCGGCCACGCGGCTGCGGCATCGGGGACGAACTTGATCGTCACCGTCTCGAAGTCGGGCTTGCCGCCCCAGTAGTTCGGGTTCGCCTTCAGGCGAACAAAGGCGTTGCGCTCGAAACTGTCGACCATGTAGGGCCCGGTGCCGATCGGGGCGGCCTCGAAACCTTCCGCGCCGACCTTTTCGTAATAGGCCTTGGGCAGGACGTAGCCGGTCAGGAAATACATCCACTTGAAGATCGTGGGCTCGAAGCTGCAGCACGTCCGCCGTGACCGTATTGCCCTCGACCTGGAAATTGCCCAGCGTCGACCAGATGAACTGGATCGGGTTGCCGGTGCTTTCCGGGGCCGCGCGGTTCGAGCGACCAGGCGACATCCTCGGCGGTGAAGGGGCTGCCGTCATGCCAGGTCACGCCCTCGCGCACCGTCATGCTGACCTTGGTCCTGTCTTCGTTCCAGCCCCACTCGGTCAGCAGGCCGGGGCCCGGAGTGAGATCCGGGTTCTGGTGGATGAACTGGTCGAACACCGACTGGTAGATGCCCTGGATCGTCGGGTTCACCGCACTCGGCCCCACGGTCGGATCCCAGGAGGGCAGGTTGACGTTGTAGGCGATCACCAGTTCGTCAATGGCCGCGCAAGGACGGCAGGCCGGCCAGGCCCAAGGTCATCGTGGCGGCGGAAAGCTTCAGGAGACTGCGGCGGTTGAGGTTCATGGTCGGTATCCCTGTTGTTGGTTTCTCGTCATGTTCAGTCCTGCCAGTTTTCTGGCCAGAAGAAAGCCCGAACCGGCACCTGTTCCCGCACCGGGCCAGACGGCGGCGCCGGTCAGGTGCAGGCCCCGGATCGGGGTAGAGCCGTCGGCGCGCCCGCGCAGGGGCCGGAACACGAAGTGCTGCGACAGGTGGTGGCTGCCGCAGATCTGATCGCCGCCGACGAGGTTCGGGTTGTCGGCCTCCAGATCCACGGGGCTTACGACCCGGCGCGCAAGGATCTTGGCCCGCGTTCCGGGCGCATGGCGCTCCACAAGGTCGCAGCGCGCGGTCGGCAAACGCGTCCGGCGGCCCCGGTCCAGTCGGTCGCGGCAATCGTCGCCCGCCGCGTCGCCCCGGATGATCGCCCGGCGCCATGCGCACCTGCAGCCACAGCACATGCTTGCCCTCGGGCGCGCGGCGAGGGGTCGGCGGCGGTCGGCTGGCCCACGACCACCACGGGTTCGTCCGGCAGCAGGCCTGCCTGCGCCTGTGCATAGGTCCGCGCCATCTGGTCGAGCGAGGGCGCAAGATGAACATAGGCGAACCGCTTCAGATCGGCGCCCGCCGTCCAGTCGGGCAGGCCCGTCCATCGCGAGGTGGATCATCATCGTTCCGGGCGCGTGGGCAAAGCCTTTCATCGCCGTGTCGAAGCGCGCGTCGCCCGTGCCACCGGTCAGTCGCGAACAGGGCGCGCGGAGCAACCCCGGCAATCACCGCCCGGCGTGCTGCAACCTTGCTGCCATCCGCAAGCTCCACCCCCGTTGCGCAGCCGCCGTCATGCAGGATGCGCGCGACCGGTGCATTGCATTCCACGGTGCCGCCCCGCGCCTCGATCGCGGCGACCAGCGCGCGGATCACGGTATCCGCGCCCCCCTTGCCCAGCACCATGCCGAAGGACTGGTTTGGCCATGCCTTCGAGATAGGGAAACAGGGCGCCGCCCCCGACATCGGGCGCAAAATCGAGGTGCATGCCCCAGGCGCCCAGCAATGCCGCGACCTTCGGGTTCTCGAACGTCTCGCCCAGCCAGTCGCGGGGCGAGGACAGCAGGAAACGCACCATGTCGAGCGTGCCCGCGATCCCCTTGGCCCGAAGCGTTTTAAGCATGAAATATGCAATCGCACGAAATTGCATCGAACTGCCCAGCAGCCCGAAGAGATGCGGGGCCTCGGCGGGAAAGCGCAGCAACCAGCCGTCGCCATGTCTCGGCATCCGCGGCCGAGGCGGCGGCGATGCGCGCCGCAGTCGCCTCGCATATCGGTCGAGACACCAAGCCAGCTTCCATCGGGAAAGACCGAGGCAAAGCAATCGGCAACGGGCGCAAAATCCAGGCCATTGACGCTGCAATTCCGGGCCGTATGCCTTGAAAAACGGGGATCCCGCGAAAAGTGACAGGTTCATCGCCGCCCAGTCATGGCGAAACCCTGGCAAGCGTGTATTCGCCGGTCTTGACCGCGCCGCCCAGCGACCGCGGCCTGCTCGAACACGCCGACGCGCCAGCCCTTCGCCGCCAGGTGAAGGGCCGCCGCGAGGCTGTTGTGGCCGGCCCCGATCAGGATGGCATCGATAGCTGCCGGTCATCTTT
The DNA here is from genome assembly GCA_963700485.1 of uncultured Alphaproteobacteria bacterium. Lineage (GTDB taxonomy): Bacteria > Pseudomonadota > Alphaproteobacteria > Rhodobacterales > Rhodobacteraceae > Aliitabrizicola. The sequence goes on along the minus strand of CAVOXQ010000010.1, from coordinate 103,031 downwards.
CCCCGTCCGTCTTGACGCTAGGGATATTTGCAAACGCATCTAAATATGTCTAGCTTGATTCATCGCGCCGGGCCTGAAACCCGGCGCCGACAGGGAGATGGGAATGGCCTCTGCACAGGTTCTGGAAAACCTTGGCGCGATGCTGCTTTCGGGCGGGATCGAGGTGGTGGATTGCTCGGGCGTGCTGGGGCCGAACACGCCGCTGCTGAAGCTGCCGCCGGATTTCGCCAAGGACACCCCGCCGATCGAGATCCACCGGATCAGCGAATACGACCAGGATGGGCCGTTCTGGGCCTGGAACTGGCTGGAGCTGGGTGAACATTCCGGCACGCATTTCGATGCGCCGCACCACTGGATCACCGGCAAGGACTATGCCGGACGGCTATACCGACACGCTGCCGGTGCAGAAGCTGGTCGCGCCGGTCAACGTGCTGGACTTCTCGGCCGAATGCGCCGCCGATCCCGATTTCCTGCTGACGATCGAGGACGTCAAGGCGTGGGAGACGCAGCCACGGCGCGATCAACGCCGGCGAATGGGTGGTGCTGCGGTCCGACTGGGACCGCGGGCGCAGGACGAGGCGGCATTCCTGAACGCCAACGAGACCGGGCCGCACACCCCGGGACCGACGGCCGAGGTCATCGAATATCTCATCGGCAAGGGGATCGTCGGCTGGGGCAGCCAGTGCATCGGCACCGACGCCGGACAGGCAGGCGGCATGACGCCGCCCTTCCCGGCGCACAACCTGCTGCACAAGGACAATCGCTTCGGCCTGGCCTCGCTCGCCAATCTCGACAAGCTGCCGGCCAAGGGCGCCATCCTGATCGCGGCCCCGCTGAAGATCGAACATGGCACCGGGTCGCCGATCCGCGCGCTGGCGCTTGTCCCGAAGGGCTGAGGGGTGGCCGCCGATCATGTCATCATCGGCTCCGGCATCAACGCGCTGGTCGCGGCGGCGCTGCTTGCCCGCAAGGGCGCGCGGGTCGTGGTGCTGGAGCGGGAAGACCGGATCGGCGGCTGCATGCTCACCGAAGAGGCCACGGTGCCGGGCTATCGCCATGACGTGATGGCGGCGACCTTCGTGCTGTTCCTGACCTCGCCTGCCCATGCCGCGCTCGGGGCCGACCTTGCGCGCCACGGGCTTGAATTCTGCCACACGTCCACACCCCACGGCGGTGCTGCGGCCGGATGGCAAGCGCGCTGGTCCTCAGCACGGACCGGGCGCGCAACATCGCCGCGTTCAATGCGCTCGCGCCGCGGCGAGGGCGACCGCCACGCAGCAGATGTCGGCGCGATCGAGGCCGAGGCGCCGTTCCTGTTCGCGGTGCTGGGCGGTGCGCTCTGGTCTTGGCGGCACGGCTCAAGCTGGTGGCGGGCGAGGCGTGGCGGCGCGGCCCGCGCGGGCTTGCGGCATGGTTCGGCGCGGCGCTCGGGCCCGCCGCGCGGTTGGCTCGACGGGCTATCAGACCCCGCTGGTCCAGGCGCTCTGGGCGCCCTGGGTGCTGCATTGCGGCCTGACCCCGGAAAGCGCCTATTCGGGCCAGATGGGCCGGGTGATTGCCTTCGCGCTCGAGGCGGCGGGCGCCCCGGTCGTGAAGGGGGGCGCGGGGCAGGCCGCCGAGGCGTTCCGCAAGTTGATCGAGGAAAACGGCGGCGAGGTCCGGACGCGGGGCCGATGTCGATCGGTATCGTAGTCAGCGGGGCGCGCGTGACCGGCGTGACGCTGGCCTGGGGGAGACCGAGATCGCCGCGGACTCGGTGCTGGCCTCGGTCGCGCCCGGACAGTTGATGAACCGGCTGTTGCGCGGGGTGAACCTGCCCGAGGATGCGGCAGCGGCGGCGGCCTTTCGCCACGGCCGGGGCAATTTCCAGCTGCACTATGCCCTCGACGACGACATCGAATGGCTGACGCCGGGACTGGACGAGGTGGCGCTGATTCACCTGGCTGACGGAATTGACTCGGTCTCGAAATCGGCGAACGAGGCCGAGCGTGGCCTGCTGCCGGTCGCGCCGACCATCTGCGTCGGCCAGCCGCACCGGCTCGACCCGTCGCGCTGCCCGCCGGGCAAGGCGATTCTCTGGCTGCAGATCCCCGATGCCCCCCGTGTCATCAAGGGCGATGCGGCGGGCGAGATCGAAACCGACCCCCGACTGGACCGAAGCCACGCGCGAGGCCTTTGCCGACCGGATCGAGCGGATCCTGTCCCGCCACATCAAGGGTCTCGACCGCATGAAACTCGCCCGCCGGGCCTATTCGCCCGCCGATCTCGCCGCGATGAACGTCAACCTTGTGGGCGGCGACCCCTACGGCGGGGCCTGCTCGGCATCGACCAGTTCTTCCTCTGGCGCCCGTTCGCCCATTCCACCAACGGCACCTCGCGTCTGCGCGGGCTGCGCCACATCGGTGCCTCCACCCACCCCGGTCCCGGCCTTGGCGGCGGATCGGGCTTTCTCGCGGCAAAGGCGCTGGGCGCGTGACCGACGCAGCGCCGCATCGAACAGCGTCTGGGCGAGATCGGCCTGACCAATTTTGCGCCCTACCTGATGAACCGCATCATGGGCCGCTACAACGCGTCCTTGCGCGAGGAAATGGCGGGCCTCGGCCTGACCACGCCAAAGATGCGCGCGCTGGCCGTTCTTTCGGTCATCGACGGCCCGCTGATCCGCGAACTGGCGGTCTATGCGGTGGCCGAGCAATCCACCCTCAGCCGCGCGCTGGAGGCGCTCGCACTCGACGGCCTGATCCGGCGCGAAACCGATCCGTCCGACAGCCGCGCGACGCGCGTCTACATCACCGATGCGGGGCGCACGGCCTTCGAGACCCTGTGGCCGCACATGGCCGACGCCCATGCCCGGATGTTCCGCGGCATTCCCGACGAAGAACGCCGCGCCTTCGTCGGCACGCTGCAAAAGATGCTGCTCAACATCCGCAAGCACGAGATCTGACGACGGGACCACGCGGCCGCCCGCGCCGGGCCGCGGCAGACAAGGATTGACCGTCATGCGCCTTCCTCTTGCCGCCGTCGCCCTGCTTCCCGCGACCCTCGCCTTCGCCGAACCGATGCCCGGCATGCGCGGCATCGACCATATCGGCATCACGGTGCCCGATCTGCCCGCGGCAGAAGCCTTCTTCGTCGACGTGCTGGGCTGTGTTCCCGTGACCCGGTTCGGGCCGTTCAGCGACGACAAGGGCACGTTCATGGCCGATGTGCTCGACGTCGACCCGCGCGCGGTGATCGAAAGCATCGCCCTCGAACGCTGCGGCTTCGGCAGCAATGTCGAGCTTTTCAAGTATGCCGCGCCTGACCAGCGGACTGTCACTGCCAGGAACAGCGATATCGGGGGCCACCACATCGCCTTCTATGTCGACGACATCAAGGCGGTGGCCGAGTATCTGCGGGCCAGGGGGGTCGACACGTTCGCGGGGCCCATCGACATTTCGGAGGGGCCCGTCGCCGGCCAGTCGATCCTGTATTTCGTGGCACCCTGGGGCCTGCAATTCGAGGCAATCAGCTACCCCGACGGGATGGCCTACGAGAAAGATGGCGGACCCTTGCTCTGGTCCGCCCGAGAACCGGCGAAGTAGCGGTAGGGGAGGGGCGATGGCAGAACGCTCGTTCAAGGCGGAAATCGAGGATCTGAGGCTCGGGGCCGGTGAAACCTTCACCGGCGAGGGCATCCTCGCCATCACCAAGGCGCTGCTCGAAAACGGGGTGGGCTACGTCGGCGGCTATCAGGGCGCGCCGATAAGCCACCTGATGGACGTCCTCGCCGACGCCGAGGATTTGCTGGCCGAACTTGGCGTGCGCTACGAGGCCAACGCAAACGAGGCGGCCGCAGCGGCGATGCTGGCGGCCTCGGTCCATTATCCGATCCGCGGGGCCGTCACGTTCAAGGGATCGGTCGGGGTCAACGTCGCGTCCGACGCGCTGGCCAATCTCGCCTCCTCGGGCGTCACCGGGGGCGCGCTGATCATCGTGGGCGAAGACTACGGCGAAGGCTCGTCGATCATGCAGGAACGCAGCCATGCCTTCGCGATGAAGTCACAGTTCTGGCTGCTCGATCCCCGCCCGAACCTGCCCTCGATCGTGAAGGCGGTCGCGGACGGGTTCGAGTTGAGCGAGGCATCCAATACGCCGGTGATGCTGATGGTCCGGATCCGGTCGTGCCACGTCACCGGACAGTTCACCGCGCGTGACAACCGGCGTCCGCCGCTCAGCGTTCGCGACGCCCTGTCGAACCCGCAAAGCGATTTCGCGCGCGTCGTCCTGCCGCCGATGTCCTACGCCCACGAACAGGACAAGGTGAAAAACCGCTGGCCCGCGGCCGAGACGTTCATCACCGAACATCGCCTGAACGAGGTGTTCGGCCCCGCCCGACGCCAAGTTCGGGATCGTGCTTCAGGGCGGCATGTACAACGGTGTGATCCGGGCGTTGCAGCGCCTCGGGCTTGCCGATCTCTTTGGCGGTTCGCAGGTGCCGCTCTACGTCCTGAATGTCACATATCCTATTGTTAATAAAGAGTTTCTGGAGTTTTGCCCAAGGCAAGGAAAACCTGCTGATCGTGGAAGAGGGCCAGCCCGAATTCATCGAGCAGGCGCTGTCCACCTTCCTCTACCGCGCAGGGTCCGCCACCCGCCTGCACGGCAAGGGCATCTTCCCCATGGCGGGTGAATACACCGGGCAGGTCATGCTCGACGGCGTGACCGCCTTTCTCAAGCAGGCAGCCCCGCACCTCGCTGCCGGCGCGGATCCGCGCCCCGAACGAGGATCGCCCGCCCGTTCCGGACCTGTCGAAGACGGTGCCGATCCGCCCGCCCGGATTCTGCACCGGTTGCCCCGAGCGGCCGATCTTCGCGGCGCTGAAGCTGGTCCAGAAAGACCTTGGCAAGCACCAGATCAGCGCCGATATCGGCTGCCACCTGTTCGGCGCCCTGCCACCGTTCGAGATCGGCGGCGCGACCATGGGCTATGGCCTCGGCCCCGCCGCCAACGCCGCCTTCGACGGCGGGGGCGAGCGCCGCCCGATCTCGATCATCGGGGACGGCGGATTCTGGCACAACGGTCTGTCGTCGTCCTTCACCAACATGGTCTTCAACAAGTCCGACGGCCTCGCCGTCGTCGTCGACAATTACTATTCCGCCGCGACCGGCGGGCAGGACATCATGTCGTCGCGGGCCGACGAACGCGACCAAGGCCACCGGCCATCCGATCTCGCGGGCGCTCAGGGGCATCGGCGTGCCACTGGGTGCGCGAGATCGACCAACACCTACGAGGTCGGCAAGCTGCGCGATTTGTTCCGCGAGGCGCTGACCACGGACGCGGCGGGGCCGAAGGTCATCGTGGCCTCGTCGGAATGCATGCTGAACCACCAGCGCCGCGAAAAGCCGCTGCAAGGCACAGGCGATCAGCGAGGGGCGTCGGGTCGAGGCGCCACGCTTTGGCGTCGACGAGGAGGTCTGCACCGGCGATCACGCCTGCATCCGGCTGTCGGGCTGTCCCTCGCTCAGCCTCAAGCGGCTGGACGATCCGTTGCGCGACGATCCGGTGGCCTCGCATCGACCAGTCCTGCGTCGGCTGCGGCAACTGCGGCGAGGTGGCCGATGCCGCCATCCTTTGCCCGTCGTTCTACCGGGCGGACGTGGTGCATAATCCCGCCGGCCATGGAGCGGCGTCGTGCCGGGTTCCGCGCCCGCATCATCGGCTGGCTGCAACGGCGCCGATCCGCCCGGCGGCTCGATTTCGGGGCGGGCGCATGACCCGGCACGAACCCCTTGCCCCCGGCCCCGCCGCCCCCGGTCCCGACGGGCGTCATCAAGCTTGCGATCCTCGCGGTCGGCGGGCAGGGCGGCGGCGTCCTGACCAACTGGATCGAGGATGCTTGCGCGGGCCAACGGCTATGCGGCGCAGGCGACATCGGTGGCCGGCGTGTCGCAGCGCACGGGCGCCACGATCTACTATGTCGAGATGTGTCCCGCCGCCGACCGGCCTCCGGTCTTCTCGCTGATGCCCGCGGCGGGCGACGTCGACATCCTGATCGCGGCCGAGATGATGGAGGCGGGCCGGGCGATCATGCGCGGGTTCGTCACGCCGGACCGCACCGTCGCTGATCGCCTCTACCCACCGGGTTCTGGCCGTGTCCGAGAAGATGGTGCCGGGCGATGGCATCGCCGTCACCGAAGAGATGCTGGCCGCCGCCGAAATCGCGGCGCGCCAGATGTTTGCGCGGCGGATTTCGACGCGCCGCCGTCGCGGCCGGCTCGGTGATCTCGGCCAGCCTTTTCGGGGCGCTCGCCGCGTCCGGGCGCGCTGCCGTTTCCGCGCGAGGCCTTCGAGGATGCGATCCGCGCGGGTGGCAAGGGGGTCGAAGCCTCGCTGCGTGCCTTTGACGCGGGCTTTTCCGTGGCCACGGGTCCGCGATCGACGGCCGGTCCGGCCAGCCCCCGGCGCCGGCAAAGCAGGCCATCGCCGCCGGCCCGGCCGACCTCGTGGCCGAGTGGGACGCGCTGACCGCGCGGATCGCGGCAGTTGCCCGACGCCGTTCGCGACATGGCCCGGCCGGGGTTGCGCAAGGTCGTCGATTTCCAGGATCTTGCCTATGGCGCCGAATATCTCGACCGGCTGGAAGCGGATGCGGGCGCGCGACGACCGCCGCGCGCGACTGCCGCCTTACCCGCGAGGCGGCGAAGTACATCGCCAACGCCATGGCCTATGACGACGTGATCCGGGTGGCCGACCTGAAGACGCGCCGCCGCCCGCTTCGAGCGGATCCGCGGGCGAAATGGGCGTCGGGGAGGCGCACCTGATGCAACTGACCGAATTCCTGCACCCCCGCGCCGAAGAGATCGTCGGGCCTGCTGCCGGCGCGGCTGGGCGCGCAGGATCGCGGCCGATCCTCGCTGGATGGCGCGGCTTGACCGCTGGTTCAACAAGGGCCGCCGGCTGCGCACCGACAGCCTGCGCGGCATTCGTGACGCTGCACCTCGTCGGCGGTCTGCGCGGCTGGCGCCGTGCGCACGCTGCGCCACGCGCAGGAAGTGGCGCATCTTGACGCATTGGCTTGCCGCGGCGATGGCCCATCTGCCGCAGCGACTATGACCTTGCCGTGGAAATGATCCGCTGTCGCCGCCTGATCAAGGGCTATTCCGACACCCACGCGCGCGGCCTGTCGAAGTTCGACCGCGTGATGGCGGGCATACGCGCTCGTCTCATCGCGCGAGGATGCCGCCGACTGGGCGCGGCGGTTGCGCGAGGCGGCGCTTGCGGATGAAGAGGGCCATGCGCTCGACGGCGCGCTGGCCACGATCCGCAGCTTTGCCTGACGTCGCCCCCGGCCCCGGCCGCGGAGCGGGGGTTTCACACCCCCGCACCCCCGTGGGATATTTGAGAACAGAAGAAGCCGGGTGCCTCAGCGCCCGATCCCGCCGAGCGCCGCGATCAGACCGTTGACGCCTGCTTCGGTGGTGAGAACCCCCGGAGAGACGCGCAGGACTGCCCCCCGGGCATCGGCATGGATGCCGCCGGTGCGCAGCCTTGCCAGCGTTGCCTGGGCTTGATCGGGCGCGCCGAGGTGCACCATCACGCTGCCGCCGCGCGCGGCCTCTGGCTTCGGGGTGACGAGATCGAGCCCGAGGTCTTCGGCCGCCTCGATGATCCGGGCCGTCATCCGGCGGTTTTGCGCAAGCATCGCCGCGTGGTCCTGCGCCGCGTGCCAGTCGAGCGCCGGCAGCGACGCCGCAGCGGCCATCACGCCGGGGGTGCCATTGTCGAAACGCCGGATGTCGGGCGCATAGGCAAAGCTGTCGAGATCCCAGGAGAATGGGTCGGGCTGGCTGAACCAGCCGCGCAGTTCGGGCCGGCACGCGGCGATCAGGGGGAGGGCCACCTGCAGGATGCCCGCGCCGGGCGTGCCGCACATCCATTTGAGGCTTGTCGACAGGGCGAAATCGACTGCGGGGGCTGTCACGCTGTAGGGCAGCAACCCTGCCGCCTGGGTGATGTCGACCCCGATCACCGAACCCATGCGGCGCCCGTGGCCGACGAGCGCCTCGAGGTCGATCCGGTGCGAGGTGGTGGAACTGACCCATGTCAGGAGTGCCACCGCCACATCCGGGCCCCAGGCCGCTGCAAAATCCTCGTCCTCGACCCAGCGTGCGCCTTGCCGCAGGGCAACGGTGTGGAGCGTGAAGCCGAGGCGCGCCTGCAACCCCGTCAACAGGAAGTGGTTGGAGGGAAAGCAATCGGCCGCGACCAGCACGCGCTTGCCGCGGAGCCGTTCCTCGGGCAGGGCCGTCATCAGCATGTGGAGACCCTGCGTGACGCTTTCGCAGGTGGTGAGGCTGCCCTCGGGCGCCGCGATGATCGCCCGCCAGCGCGCGATGAAATCGGCGCGCCGGGCAAGGGCATGGCCCCATTGGCCGTCATCCGCCGCCCCCCAGACATCGGCGAACCGGGCCATGGCGCAGGCAAGGGCCTCGGCCTTGCCCGGATACTGGCCGATCGAATGATAGAGGAAATAGCCGGAGCCATCTGCCATAGCGTCATTTTCCGTCATTCTGCTGCCCTGTTCCGGGGGTGGGTGAAGGCCGTGGTTGGGGCCGCGAAAGCCTGCATGTCAGACCGAAAGCAGTTCCAGCGCGACGCCCTGCCCGACGCCGACGCAAAGCGTGGCGAGCGCCGCCGCCCCGCCGCCTTCGGCAAGCCGCCGCGCGGCCGTGGCGGCGATCCGTGCCCCGCTCATGCCCAGCGGATGGCCCATGCTGATGCCGCCACCTTTCGCGTTCACGCGCGCATCGTCATCGGCCAGACCCCAGGCGCGGGTGCAGGCGAGAACCTGCGCTGCGAAAGCCTCGTTCACTTCGATCACGTCATAGTCTTGCGCCTGTCGTCGGGTGCGTGCTCCGAGCCGTTCCAGCGCAGCGACAGGCCCGATCCCCATCACCCGCGGGGCAACGCCCGCGCTGGCCGCGGCCCCGATCCGCGCCACCGGCACCAGTCCATGGCGCCGCACCGCGTCCGCCGAGGCAAGGATCATCGCCGCCGCGCCGTCATTGATCCCGGCGGCGTTTCCGGCGGTGACGCTGCCGCCGGCCCGAAAGGGCGCGGGCAGGGCCGCCAGCCGTGCTAACGTGGTCTCTCGCGGGTGTTCGTCAAGGCTGACGGCGGTGGCCTCGCCGCGTTTCCCGGCCGCCACGACCGGCAGGATGTCGGCGCCATGCCAACGGGCGTCGTAGCGGCGCTGGCTGCGCAAGGCATAGCGATCCTGATCCGCGCGCGAGATCGCGTGCTCCTGCGCGACGTTTTCGGCCGTCTCGGGCATCGTTTGTGTGCCATAGGCGGCCGCGATCCGTGCATTCACGAAGCGCCAGCCGATCGTCGTGTCGTGCATCTCGGCCTGGCGCGAGAAGGCGGCTTCGGCCTTGCCGGTGACGAAGGGCGCGCGCGTCATGCTTTCGACTCCGCCCGCGATCACCACACCGGCACCGTCGCGCACGGCGCGCGCGCCCATGATCACGGCGTCAAGACCGCTTGCGCAGAGCCGGTTCACCGTCAGCGCCGGAACCCCTTCGCCCAGCCGGGACAACAGGACCGCCATGCGCGCGACATTGCGGTTGTCCTCGCCGGCCTGGTTCGCGCAGCCGAGGATCACCTCGTCCACCGCCAGTCCGGGATGCAGGTCCAGCAAGCCGTCGATCACATGGGCCGCCATGTCGTCCGGCCGCACGAGGGCCAGCGCCCCGGCGTAGCGCCCGATCGGGGTGCGTCGCGCCGCGCAGAGAAACACCTCGGTCATGATCCCTCCGCCAATGCCGGCGCGACGGTGTAGCGCCCTTTCAATTCCGACGGCGCCCGCCGCTCGAGCGCGTCGAGCATCGCGCGCACCCGGTCCGCGCCATGGCGCGCGACCGCCTCGAACGGCCCGCGCGGAAAGTTCAGGCCAAGCCGCATCGCCCGGTCGATCTCGTCGCGAGTGGCGCCGCCTTCGGCCAGAAGCCATCCCGCCTCGTTCGCCAGGACCGCCTCGATCCGCAGGGCAACCGTCGCGGCGTCCGCCGGAGGATCGCCGATCGCCCCCGGAAAGACAAAGCCGCGTCCGGTCTTGCGGCCCAGATCGCCCGAGGCCACCTGCGCGCGCAGTCGGTCGAAGACATGATAGCGCGGATGTCCGCCCATCGCGTCCGAAAGCCCCTCGGTCGCGGCCAGATTGATGTCCGCCCCGATCAGGTCGATCAGCGAGAACGGACCGATCCTGTAGCCCCCGGCGATCATCGCGGCGTCGACCTCGGCCGGGCTGCGGCCTTCGTCGACAAGGGCCAGCGCCTCGCCATAGAAGGGCCGGGCGCAGCGGTTCACGATGAAACCCGGCCGGTCCGGTGCATCGACGACGACCTTGCCCGCGCCTTCCGCCAGCCGTCGGGCGAGGGCCACCGCCTTGGGCGAGGCTCCATCGGGCGCGACCAGTTCCACCAGTTTCATGGCGGGCGCGGGGTTGAAGAAATGCAGCCCCACCAGACGTTCCGGCCACCGAAGCCGCGCCGCGATCGCGCCCACTGGAAGTGACGAGGTGTTGGTCGCAAGGACCGCGTCCCCGGCGACCACCCCTTCCAGGCTGCGCAGCAGATCGCTCTTCGCCTCCATCCGCTCGACGATCGCCTCGATGGTCAGGTGGGCTTCGGCTAGGGCGCCCAGGTCATCCGCCACCTCGATCGCCGCGAGCAGGGCGTCGCGCTGCTGTGCCGGCAGTTTCCCCGAGGCGACGCGCGGCGCAAGATCGGCCGCGATCCTTTCCCTGGCACTGGCGCGGGCCGCCTCGCTCGCATCGGTCAGCAACACCCGGTGGCCGGCCTGTGCGAACACCTGAGCGATCCCGAGACCCATCGTGCCAAGGCCGACGATCCCGATGGGCGGGGCGGGTGCGGTCGGGGCATCGTGCGGGCTGTCCATCGCGCGATATTGCGCGCGGGAGGCGCCGATGCCAAGATAGAAATTTCAAGCTTGAAATTGTTTTGTCCAGGTGGCAGGCTAGCTTTGCGCAGGACAGCTGGAAGGATGCGGGCCATGAAGGTACTTTGCCTCGGCGGCGGTCCGGCGGGTCTCTACTTCGCGATCTCGATGAAGCTGCGCGATCCGTCGCACGAGGTGACGGTGCTGGAGCGCAACCGGCCAACGACACCTTTGGCTGGGGCGTCGTGCTGTCGGACGACGCGCTGGCCCGGATGGCGAAGAACGATCCGGTCATCAGCGCCGGCGATCCGGCGACCATTTCGCCTATTGGGACGACATCGCCGTGGTGCATGACGGCGTGCGCACCGTTTCGGGCGGGCACGGCTTTGCCGGGATCGGGCGCAAGCAGATGCTGATCCTGTTGCAGGAGCGCGCGCGCGAACTGGGCGTCGATCTGCAATTCGAGACCGAGTTCAAGTCGGCCGAGGATTACCGCAAGCGACTACGATCTCGTCGTCGCCTGCGACGGCATCAATTCGGCGGTGCGCGCAGAATATGCCGAGGTTTTCAAGCCCGACATCGACACGCGCCTGTGCAAGTTCGTCTGGCTGGGCACGCATCAGAAGTTCGACGACGCCTTCACCTTCATCTTCGAGAAGACCGAGCATGGCTGGGTCTGGGCCCATGCCTACCAGTTCGACGCCGACACCGCGACCTTCATCGTCGAATGCACGCAAGAGACCTGGGATCGCTGGGGCTTCGAGCACATGTCCAAGGAAGAGACGGTCGCGACCTGCCAGCGCATCTTCGCGAGCGCATCTGGGCGGGCACGCGCTGATGTCGAACGCCGCCCATCTGCGCGGTTCGGCGGTCTGGATGAATTTCCCGCGGGTGATCTGCGAGCAAGTGGTATCACGAGAATGTCGTCCTGATGGGCGATGCGGCGGCGACCGGGCATTTCTCGATCGGCTCGGGCTCGCGGCTGGCCTTCGACAGTGCGATTGCGCTGGCGGAATACCTGCACTCCGAACCGACGATGCAGGCCGCCTTCGAGCGCTATCAGGACGAACGCCGGGTCGAGGTGCTGCGCCTGCAATCGGCGGCGCGCAACAGCCTGGAATGGTTCGAGCAGGTGGAACGCTATCTCGACATGCCGCCCGTCCAGTTCGCCTATTCGCTGCTGACCCGCAGCCAGCGGATCAGCCACGAGAACCTGCGCCTGCGCGATCCCGACTGGCTGCGGCCGGCCGAGGACTGGTTTCAGGCACAGGCCGGGGGGCAGCCGGGCCGCGCGCCGATGTTCGCGCCGTTCCGGTTGCGCGACATGAGCGCTGAAGAACCGCATCGTCGTCTCGCCGATGGCGCAGTACAAGGCCGTCGACGGCTGCCCGACCGACTGGCATCTCGTCCATTATGCCGAACGCGCCAAGGGCGGGGCGGGGCTGGTCTATACCGAAATGACCTGCGTCAGCGCCCGAGGGCCGCATCACCCCCGGCTGCCCCGGCCTTTATGCGCCCGAGCATGAGGCGGCGTGGAAGCGGCTGGTCGATTTCGTCCATGCCGAGACGACGGCGAAGATCTGCTGCCAGATCGGCCATTCGGGCGCAAGGGGTCCACCCAGCTCGGCTGGGAAGAGATGGACGCCCCGCTGCCTGTCGGGCAACTGGCCGATGATGTCGGCCTCCGCCCTGCCATGGTCGCCGCGGAACCCCGTGCCCAGCGCGAGATGGACCGAGCGGACATGGAGCCGCGTGCGCGACGAATTCGTGGCCGCGACCGAAATGGCCGCGCCGCGCCGGGTTTGACATGATCGAACTTGCACGCGGCGCACGGCTATCTGATATCGTCCTTCATCTCGCCCGATATCGAACATCCGGACCGATGACTATGGCGGCAGCCTGGAAAACCGCATGCGCTATCCGCTGGAGGTGTTCGCGGCCATGCGCGCGGTCTGGCCCGCGGACAAGCCGATGTCGGTCCGCATCTCAGCGCGACCGACTGGGTGGGCGACGACGGGCGTGACCCCGGACGAAGCGGTCGAAATCGCGCGGATGTTCGCGGCGGCGGGGCCGACATCATCGACGTGTCGGCCGGCCAGACCTCGACCGAGGCGCAGGCCGGTCTATGGGCGGATGTTCCAGACCCCGTTCTCGCGACCGGATCCGCAACGAGGCGGGGCTGGCGACGATGGCGGTGGGCAACATCACCGAACCCGACCACGTGAACTCGATCCTGCTTGCGGGCCGCGCCGATCTGGTCTGCCTTGCCCGTCCGCATCTGGCCGATCCCTACTGGACGCTGCATGCGGCAATCCGGCATGGGCGACGCCGCAGACCGCACTGGCCGCTGCCCTATCTGGCCGGGGCGCGAACAGGTCCGGCGGCTGGCCGAGCGCGAGCAGGAGGCGATCCGGGCATGACGCATGGCAGGGCAGGCGGGTTCTGATCACAGGTGGCGGTTCGGGCGCGGGGGCCGACCTTGCGCGGGGCTTTGCGCGCGGCCGGGGGCCGAGGTGGTGATCGCGGCCGCCGGCGTCGCCGCGCTGGAGGCGACTGCGGCCCGGCATGCCCAACATCCGGGCCCTTGCTTGCCGACGTGACCGACGAGAGTCGAGCGTCAGGGCCTGTTCGCCAGGCGGGTCCCTGTCGACATCGTCATCGCCAATGCGGGCGCAGCCGACAGCGCGCCCTTTGCACCGCACCACGCTGGACCAGTGGAACGCCATGCTGGCGGTCAACCTGACCGGCGTGTTCCTGACCCTTCGCGAAGGGCTGCGCGCAGTTCGCCCGGCTGGGGCCGGCTGATCGCCGTGGCCTCGACCGCCGGGCTCAAGGGCTATGCCAAGATCGCCCCCTATGCGGCGGCCAAGCACGGCGTTCGTGGGCCTCGTCGCGCTCGCTTGCGCTGGAGGTCGCCCGCCGGCCGGTCACCGTCAACGCGATCTGCCCGGGCTTTCTCGACACCGAGATGACCGAACGCTCGATCGCAGGTGATCGCCGAAAAGACCGGCCGCACGCCCGGCCGAGGCGCGTGCCGCGCTCGAGGCGTTGTCCCGCAGAACCGGCTGTTTCGCCCCGATCGAGGTGACCGCGGCGGCGCTTTGGCTGTGCGCGCCCGGCGCCGAAGGGATCAACGGCCAGGCGATCGCGATTTCCGGGGGCGAGGCATGAGCGATCCGCTGTCCAAGCGCCGCCTGAAGATGTGGATCCGCCTGCTGGGCGTGACCCGCACGGCCGAGTCGCAGCCTGCGCGAATTCCTGCGGGTCCGGCATGACACGACGCTGCCGCGCTTCGACGTGATGGCCGCGCTCTACCGCCGGCGCGACGGCGTGACGCATGTCGGAACTGTCGCGGATGCTGCTCGTCTCGAACGGCAATGCCACGACGGTCGTCGACCGGCTGGAGGCGGACGGCCTGGTGCGCCGCACGCCGTCGGAGACCGACCGCCGGACGGTCTATGTCGCGCTGACCCCCGAGGGCCTGGCGCAGTTCGAAGGCCTGGCGGCAGACCACGAGGCCGAAGTCGCCCGGCTGTTCTCGCCGGCCTGTCGGAGGCCGATCTCGACACGCTGACCGACATTCTCAAGCGCATGGGAGGCACGCGCATGACGGCCCTTGCCGGCTTCGAGCCGAAGCATTTCCTGTGGCAGGTGCAGCGATCGGATCGCCACGATCCGCCTGAACCGCCCCGAGCGGAAGAACCCGCTGACCTTCGAAAGCTATGCCGAATTGCGCGACACTGTTCCGCGCGCTGGCCTATGCGAGCGATGTCGATGTGGTGGTCTTCGCCTCGAACGGCGGCAACTTCTGTTCGGGCGGTGATGTGCATGACATCATCGGGCCGCTGATCGGGCATGCCGATGAAGGATCTGCTGGCCTTCACCCGGATGACGGGCGATCTGGTCAAGGCGATGATGGCCTGCGGCAAGCCGGTGATCGCGGCGGTCGACGGCATCTGCGTCGGGCGCGGGCGCGATCATCGCGATGGCCGCCGACCTGCGGCTGGCGACGCCGGAGGCGAAATGCGCGTTCCTGTTCACCCGCGTCGGGCTTGCCGGCTGCGACATGGGGGCCTGCGCCATGCTGCCCCGGATCATCGGGCAGGGCCGGGCGGCGGAGCTGCTTTACACCGGGCGCATCATGAGCGCCGAGGAGGGGCGATCGCTGGGGGTTCTGGAACGCGCTGCACGCGCCCGAGGCGCTGGACGCGGCGGCGCGGACCTGGCCGCGCGTCTGGCCGCCGGGCCGACCTTCGCGCATGGGATGACCAAGACCCAGCTCGATCCAGGAATGGAACATGGGGCTCGACCAGGCGATCGAGGCCGAGGCGCAGGCCCAGGCGATCTGCATGCAGACCCGCGATTTCGAGCGGGCCTACCGGGCCTTTGTCGCCAAGGAAGAAGCCGGTGTTTGCGGGGGACTGACGGGCAAGCGGGGGTTTCCAGCCCCCGCACCCCCGGAGGATATTTGGGAACAGAAGAAGACCGATGCCCGACCGGAGCTTTCTCGACTGGCCCTTCTTCGAGCCCCGCCACCGCGAACTGGCGGCGGCGCTGGACGCCTGGTGCGCGGCCCATCTGCCGGTCGATCACGCCGACGTCGATGCGGCCTGCCGGCGGCTGGTCGCGATGCTGGGGCAGGGGGGCTGGCTGCGCGCACTCGGGCGCGGGACCGAGGGCGACGGCTGGATGTGCGCACGCTGTGCCTGATCCGCGAGACGCTGGCGCGGCACGACGGGCTGGCCGATTTCGCCTTTGCGATGCAGGGGCTGGGCATGGGTGCGGTCAGCCTGTTCGGCACGCCCGACGCAGCGCGCTCTGGCTGGAGCGGACCCGGGCGGGGCAGGCGATTGCGGCTTTTGCGCTGACCGAGCCGGGCTCGGGATCGGACGTGGCCGCGACCGCGACCGACGGCCGCGCGGGTGCCGGGCGGCTGGCGTGCTGAGCGGCGAGAAGACCTATATTTCGAACGGCGGGATCGCCGATGTCTATGTCATCGTTCGCCCGCACCGGCGAGGCGCCGGGCGCGCGCGGGCTGTCGGCGTTCCTGATGCCTGCCGACTGCGCCGGGGTTGTCGGTGGTCGAACGGATCGAGGTGATCGCGCCGCATCCGCTGGCGCGGCTGCGTCTGCGAGAGCGTGGTGCTGCCCGAAGCTGCGCTGATCGGCGCGGCGGGGGAGGGCTTCAAGATGGCGATGTCGGTGCTGGACGTGTTCCGCTCGACGGTCGGGGCGGCGGCGCTGGGCTTTGCGCGCCGTGCGCTGGACGAGGCGCTGGCGCGGGTCACCGGCGCGGCGCATCCAGGGGCAGCCGCTGGCCGAGTTGCAGATGGTGCAGGGGCACCTCGCCGACATGGCGCTGAAGATCGACGCGGCGGCGCTGCTGGTCTACCGCGCCGCCTGGACCAAGGACATGGGCGCCGCCCGGATCAGCCGCGAGGCGGCGATGGCCAAGCTTTACGCCACCGAGGCCGCGCAGGAGGTGATCGACATGGCGCGTTCAGCTGCACGGCGGCGACGGGGTGCGGCACTGGCTCGGTCGTCGAGAGCTTTACCGCGAGATCCGGGCGCTGCGGATCTATGAGGGTGCACGCGACGTGCAGCGCATCGTCATTGCGCGGAGCGTGCTGGGATGAGCGACTGCCGCCAGATCCGCGTCGAGTTCAACCACTGCGACCCGGCGGGGATCGTCTTCTATCCGCGCTATTTCGAGATGGCGAACTCGGTCGTCGAGAACTTCTTCCGCGATGAGGTGGATTATCCCTTCGCGCGATGATGGACGAACGGTACCGGCGTGCCGACCGCGCGGATCGAGACGGATTTCCGCGCGCCGTCGCGTCTTGGCGAGCGTGCTGGACTTCACGCTGCCGTGGTCGCGGGTCGGACGGCGCATCGGTGCGCCTTCGCGCCTCACCGCGGCCTGCGGGGAGCGAGCATCGCCTGACGGCCGACCTGACGCTGGTCTGGGTCACCGGCGGCGGGGCGGCTTCCCCTGGCCCGAGGCATCCGCCGCAGGCTCGCCGCCCATCTGACGGAGACTGCCCCATGACATCGCCCCACCAGTTCCTTCATCCCGCGCACTGGAAGGCCACGCCGGGCTATTCCAACGGCGTCGCGGCGATCGGGCCGGATGATCTTCACCGGCGGCATGATCGGCTGGAACGCCGATCAGCAGTTCGAGACGCGACGATTTCGCGGGCCAGGTCGCGGCAGGCGCTGCGCAACATCGTGGACGTGCTGGCCGAAGGCTGGGGCAAGTCCCGAGCACCTCGTGCGGCTGACCTGGTATGTCACCGACAAGCGCGAATATCTGGCCAGCCTCGGCGAGCTGGGCCAGGCCTATCGCGCGGTGATCGGCGGCATTATCCCGGCGATGGCGCTGGTGCAGGTGGTGGCGCTGGTCGAGGACCGGGCAAAGGTCGAGATCGAGGCGACGGCAGTCGTGCCGGACGTGGCGACGGGACGCTGAAATCGTCAATCTGGGGCAAGCG
Organism: uncultured Alphaproteobacteria bacterium; assembly: GCA_963700485.1. Taxonomy (GTDB): domain Bacteria; phylum Pseudomonadota; class Alphaproteobacteria; order Rhodobacterales; family Rhodobacteraceae; genus Aliitabrizicola. The sequence continues at coordinate 85,598 of CAVOXQ010000010.1, read as the reverse complement.
AAACCATGACAAGACTTGGACCTTCGGGACACAGCGATCCCTACACGCGCGAGACGCTGCCGCCAGCCGACCAATGGCCCGATCTGCCGCAGGCGGGCTTCGACTATCCCGAGTGGCTGAACGCGGCCGTGGAACTGACCGACCGGATGGTGGAGCGCGGCTTTGGCGATCATGTCGCGCTGATCGGCAATGGACGGCGGCGCACCTACAAGGAACTGACCGACTGGTCGAACCGCATCGCCCATGCCCTGGTCGAGGATTACGGCGTCATGCCGGGCAACCGGGTGCTGATCCGGTCGGCCAACAACCCGGCCATGGTGGCATGCTGGCTGGCCGCGACCAAGGCCGGGGCGGTCGTGGTCAACACCATGCCGATGCTGCGCGCCGGAGAACTCGCGCAGATCGTCGACAAGGCCCGGATCGGCCATGCGCTTTGCGATACCCGCCTGATGGACGAACTCGTGACCTGCGCCAAGGGATCACGCTGGCTTGGCAAAGTGGTGGGCTTTGACGGCACCGCCAACCACGATGCGGAACTTGACCGCGTCGCGCTGTCGAAACCGGTCCGTTTCGCGCCGCCGCCGACCGGGCGCGACGACGTGGCCCTGCTTGGCTTCACCTCGGGCACGACGGGCGAACCGAAGGCCACCATGCATTTCCACCGCGATCTCCTGATCATCGCGGACGGATATGCCAAGGAGGTGCTCCGGGTCACGCCCGAGGACATCTTCGTGGGCTCGCCGCCGCTCGCCTTCACCTTCGGGCTCGGCGGCCTTGCGATCTTTCCGCTGCGCTTCGGGGCGGCGGCGGCGCTGCTGGAACAGGCGACACCGCCCAACATGGTGGACATCATCCAGTCCACCCGCGCCACCGTCTGCTTCACCGCCCCCACCGCTTACCGCGTGATGCTCAAGGCGATGGACGAGGGGGCCGACCTGTCGTCGCTGCGCGCCGCCGTCAGCGCGGGTGAAACGCTGCCCGCGCCGATCTACAACGACTGGATCGCGCGCACCGGCAAGCCGATGCTCGACGGGATCGGTGCCACCGAGATGCTGCACATCTTCATCACCAACCGCTTCGACGACCACCGCCCGGGCAGCACCGGGCGCCCGGTGACGGGCTACGAGGCCAGGATCGTCGACGATACCGGCCGGGAGGTGCCACGCGGCGAGGTCGGGCGCCTTGCGGTGCGCGGGCCGACAGGCTGCCGCTACATGTCCGATCCGCGCCAGGCCGCCTATGTGCGCGATGGCTGGAACCTGACCGGCGACAGTTTCTGGCAGGACGAGGAAGGCTGTTTCCACTTTGCCGCCCGGTCCGACGACATGATCATCTCGGCCGGCTACAACATCGCCGGTCCCGAGGTCGAGGCAGCGCTGCTGTCGCATCCGGCCGTGCTTGAATGCGCGGTGATCGGCGCGGCCGACGAGGAGCGGGGCCAGATCGTCGAGGCGCATGTGGTGCTGGCGCAGGGAACGTCCCCGGACCAGACGCTCGCCAAGCAGTTGCAGGACCATGTGAAGGCGGTGATCGCGCCCTACAAGTATCCCCGGCGGATCGTCTTCGCCCAAAGCCTGCCCAAGACGGCCACCGGCAAGATCCAGCGGTTCCGGCTTCGCGACGCGCCCTGAACCGGGGCGCGCGCATTGCCCACCGGCGCGGTTTCGGCAAGAGTGCCGCGACCGATCGTGCCAGGGTGCTGTTTTAGAATCATGCCAATGGGAGAAAAGGCTGCGGGCCGCTGGCAGATTGTCCGGACGGCGTTCCCCTATGTGCTGGCCGTCGCCCTGTTCGGCCTCGGTCTTTACGCTGTTTCGACGCTTCTGGCCGACGTGAAGCTCGCCGATGTGCTGCGCCATGTCCACGCCACGCCATCCTCCACGCTCGTTCTCGCGGCGCTTGCCACGCTCGCGGGCTACCTGTGCCTTGTCGGCTACGACTGGTCGGGGTTGCGTCATATCGGCAAGCCGCTGCCGCTGGGGGTGACGCTGACCGGCGGGCTGATGGCCTATGCCTTCGGCAACACGATCGGCCTCAGCGCCGTGTCGGGAGGGGCGGTGCGCTATCGCATCTACTCGGGCTTCGGGCTCGATGCCTATGACGTGGCGGCGGTTTCGACCTTTGCGGCCGTGTCCTATGGTGTCGCTGCCTCGATGATCGGCTTTGCGGCGGTCGCGCTCTATCCCAACCTGACGGTCGGGCTTTCGCCGCTATCGCCCGAAACGGTGCGCTGGGCGGCGCTGGGCCTGATCGCCATCACCATCTTGCCGCTCGTCATCGCGGGCGCGCGGCGCGGCAGCCTCCGGCTGGGCCGTTTCACGGTTCACGCGCCCTCGCTGCCCGTGCTGGTCGGGCAGGCCCTGTTCAGTCTGGGCGACATCTGTTTCGCGGCGCTGACGCTCTACATGCTGCTGCCCTCTGGGGATCTGGGCTTTGCGCCGTTCCTCGGCATCTTCGCCGCGGCGACAATGGCCGGTATTCTCAGCCATGTCCCCGGCGGCGTCGGCGTGTTCGAGACGGTGATCCTTGCCGCCTTGCCCCGCTCGATCCCGGTCGAGACTGCGGCTGCGGCGCTCTTGCTGTTCCGCCTGATCTACTTCGTGCTGCCCTTCGTGCTCGCGCTGGCGGTGCTCGCGCTCTACGAGGCGCTGGTGGTGATGCGCAGCGCGTCCGGGCGGCAGCCCGGCGGCCGGCTTGGCCGCTGGCTTGCCACCACCGGCTCCACCCTCGGCGCGATCAGCCCGATGGCGCCTGTCGTCCTGTCGGTGATGATCTTCGGGGCCGGGCTGTGGATGTCCTTCGCGGCGTTGATCCCGCCCTCGACCGAAGCCGGCCGGGCCCTTGAAGAGATGTTCCCGCTGGTCCTGCTGGAAGGCGGGGCGTTGATGTCGAGCGTGCTTGGCGCCGTCCTGATCGTTCTGGCGCTCGGCGTCGCGCGCCGCAGCCTTGGCGCCTACTGGCTGGCGCTGGGCGCGATGGCGGCGGGGATCGTCGTGGCGCTTGTCGACATGTGGGACATCGAAAGCGCGCTGACCCTCGGCATCGCCATGCTCATCCTGCTGCCGTTCCGGCGCGAGTTCCACCGCCGCACCAGCCTGGTGCATGGCGCGTTCTCGCCGGTGTGGTTCCTGCTGATGCTTGGGCTTTTGCTGTCGGTCGGTTTCGTTCTCGTCTTTGCCCACAAGGATACGCCGTTCTCGTCGGAACTCTGGTGGCAGTTCGCCACCGACAAGAGCGCGCCGCGCGCGTTGCGCGCGGGCCTCGTGCTGGCGCTGCTGGTGGCCATCGCCGCGCTCACGCTTCTGCTGCGGGTGCCGCGCCTGCATCCGGCGCGCCCCGATGCAACCCAGCTTCGGCACGCCGCCCGCATAGTCGCCGCGCAGCGCGACCCCGAGGCCTGTCTTGCCCTGACCGGGGACAAGTCGCTGCTGTTTTCCGACGACGGGCGTGGGTTCGTGATGTTCGGCGTCCACGGGCGATCCTGGATCGCGCTGGGCGGGCCGGTCGGGCCTTCGGATATCGCCTCGGAACTGGGGTGGGCCTTCGTCGACATGGCGCGGCGTGCGGGGATGCGCCCGGTGTTCTACGAGGTGGGCGAGCGGCATCTGCCGCTGATGCTTGACCTCGGCCTCAGCCTGCACAAGCTGGGCGAGCGGGGGGTGGTCGATCTGACCCGGTTTTCACTCGACGGGCCGGCCCACAAGAAGCTCCGCCACGCCCATGCCCGCGCCCTGCGCGACGGTTTCGAGATGGAGATCGTCCTGCCGCCCCACGGTCCCGCGCTGATCGCCGCCCTGCGCGAGATCTCGGACGATTGGCTCTCTGCCAAGAAGACGCGCGAGAAACGCTTTTCGGTCGGCCGTTTCGATCCCGACTGGCTGGCCCGCTGGCCGCTGGTGCTGGTGCGCCAGCAGGGCCGGCTGCTGGCTTTCGCCAACATCCTGCAAACCGAGGTCGTCGGGCATGTGACCATCGACCTGATGCGCCATGTCCGCGATGCCCCGCCCGGCGTCATGGATTACCTGTTCATCGAACTGATGCTGCGGCTCAAGGGGCAGGGGGTGCACAGCTTCTCGATGGGCATGGCGCCGCTCTCGGGTCTTGAATCCCGTCGCGGAACGCGGATCTGGAACCGGTTCGGCGCCGCCATCTTCCAGCATGGCGGCCATTTCTACAACTTCGCCGGACTGCGGGCATTCAAGGCCAAGTTCAATCCCGATTGGGATCCCCGTTATCTCGCGGCGGCCTCGGCCGCCCCGCCGATGGTGCCATTGACGGATGCGGCGATCCTGATCGCCGGCAGCGCGCGCGGCGTGGTTTCCGCCTGAAGTTGTGATTCTTTCGCCACAGACTTGCCTCAAATCGGCCTGATCGGCGCCGCCGATGCGCCGCAGGCTTGCCGTTAACGGCTGGCTAACTCTCCCTGTAGTCGAATTCGATTTCCAGTTTCCCTTGATCCCGGTGCTTTTCCCCCCTGCGCCCGATGCGAGGCGGCTTTGGGGATGGCGCGCAGGACGAGGGCATACCGGAAGCGCGATGCGGCGGCAGACAGTTCGGACCTGCCCGTGCAGGCCGATCCAGCCAAGGGGTGCGAGCGATGTCGGAACACGCAGTCTACACGAAGGTCGAGGCTGTCCCGGTCCACATGGGGGCGCCGGTCTGGCCGCCACGGCGCGCGCGCCTTGTGGAAACCGTCACCACCGTTCCGCGCTTTGACGCGGTGCCCGACTGGTCGTTCCGCAGCATTCGCAAGCGCCCTGCGGCGCGTATCGCCGGGACGCTGCTTGCGACATCGGCGCTCGACGCCACGGGTATGGCGCCTGCCGAAACAACCCCCTGGTCGCGCGCCGAACCCGCCCCGATCCCCGGCTTCGATGACCTTCAGCCGGCGCATCGTCGCCCGCCGGGCCTTTCGGCCGACGCCATCTATTCCGGGCATTTCGGTTTCCGGGAACGCCCCTTCACGCTGGTGCCCGATCCTGATTTCCTGTTCTGGTCGCCGGCCCACAAACACGCCTATGCCGCGCTGGAATTCGGTGTGATGACCGGCGCGCCGATCACCATGGTCACCGGCGAAATCGGGGCCGGCAAGACCACGCTCATCCAGCAGCTGCTGCATTCGCTGGGCGAGGACATCCGCATCGGGTTGGTTTCCAACACGCATGCCAACCCCGACGAGATGCTGCGCTGGGCGATGATGGCGCTTGGCCAGACCGCGCCCGCGGGCGCGCAGTATCCTGAACTCGTTTCCGTCTTCCAGACCTTCCTGATCTCGGAATACGCCGCCGGCCGCCGTGTCGTGCTGATCTTCGACGAGGCGCAGAACCTGAATGCCGAGGCGCTCGAGGAACTGCGGATGCTGACCAACATCAACAGCGGCAAGGACGAACTGCTGCAACTTGTGCTTGTCGGCCAGCCGGAACTGCGCGACCGCGTGACAAGCCCCTCGATGTCGCAACTCGCCCAGCGGATCGTCGCGACCTATCATCTCGGCGCACTCGATGCCGCGGCGACCCGCGCCTACATCGCCCACCGGCTTCAGACGACCGGCCAGACCGTCAACATCTTCAGTCAGGCTGCGAGCGATCTCATCTTCGAGGCCACCGGCGGCATCCCGCGCCGGATCAACCAGTTGTGCGATCTGGCGCTGGTCTATGCCTATTCGGCCGACCAGCACAAGGTCGTCCGCCTGACGGTGCAGCACGTCCTCGACGATGGCGTGTTCTTCGACGCGCGCTGCCCCGAGGGCGACCTGGTCCTGCAATAGCCGCGGATCACTCCCACTCGGCCAGCAGGCGCGCGAGGCGGGCCAGCCCTTCGTCGAGGCGGGCCTCCGCCCCGCCCCCCACGCCCAGCCGGATATGCCCGGGCTGCCCATAGGCCGTGCCCGGCAGAAGGAAGGTCCGGTAGGGCGGTGCCAGCAGTCGGCGCGCGAAGGCGTCAGACGCAATCCCTCCGGCAAGCCGTGCCAGGCCGATCAACCCGGCCTCGGGGCGCACCCACGACAGCCGGGGCTGGTCCGCAACGAACTGGTCGAGCCGGTCGAGGTTCGCCCGGCCCTGCCGCCGCGCCCGGTCCAGTCCCACCGCGAGCCGGTCGGGGCGCAGCGCGATCTCGGCAATCGTTTCGCCAAGTATGTTCATGATCTCGCTCGCGTTTTCGCGCAGGATCACCGCATCCATGATCACGTCCGGGTCGCGGCAGATCATCCACCCCGTCCGCAGCCCCTGCAGCCCCAGCGCCTTTGACACGCTGCCCGTGGTGATCCCGCGCGGCGTCAGGGCCGCGATGGAGGTCGCGCGCGGCCTGTCCCATTCGAGCCCGGCATAAACCTCGTCGACCAGCACCCAGGCGCCGGCGCGTTCGGCGATCGCGGCGATCCGGGCGAGGGCAGCCTCGTCCAGCAGGCGCCCGGTCGGATTGTTGGGGTTGCTCAGGAAGATCAGGCGCGTCCGTTCGTTCACCGCCGCCTCGAGCGCATCGAGCGGCAAGTCCCATCCCCGCCTCTCGTCGCGCGCTACCTCGACCAGCCGCGCGCCGATCGCCTTTGCCATCACCCCCACCTGCGGCCAGCCGGGCGTTTCGGTCACGATCTCGTCGCCCGCTCCGACCAACTGGCGCAGCGCAAGATAATTCGCCTCCGCAGCGCCCGCGGTGATCAGAACGTCGTCGGGCGCGCAGATCCCCTCAAGTCCGGCCTGGCGCAGCACCGCCTCGCGCAGCGCTGGCAGCCCGCGAAACGAGGCGCCATTCCAGTCGAGCGGCAGGTCGGGGTCCAGATCGGCCAGAAAATCGCCCAGCCGCGGCGGCTGCGACAGCGACAGCCCCACCACCGCCTCGGGTTGCGTCTCGGTCGTCTCCAGCAGATATTCGAACAGGGTATGGAGTTTCACCTTCACCGGCGGGGCTCCTTCTTTGTGTGGGGGGCAATCGCATGCAGCCAGAAGACCTGGTTCGGGGCCGGCCGGTATCGCTCGCGGTGCTCGATTACGGGCTCTTCAAGGTCCACGCCAACGGCCGCGTGATCGGCATCGTCGGCTTCCTGATCCGCACCGACCGCGACGAGGTTGTCCTCGTCGACACGGGCTTTCCTGCCGCCTATGCCGAAGACACCGCCGCCGCCAGCGCGCGGGACGGTCTGGGCAGCTTCGGCGAGGTCGTGACGCTGGATGCCCGGAACCTGCCCGCCCATCAGCTTTCGCTGCTCGGTCTTGCGTCCGGGCGATGTCGATGTACTGGTGATGACCCACAGCCATATCGACCATGTCGGCGGGATCGCGGATTTCCCGCAAGCCCCCATCGTGATCGCCGCCGCCGACCGGGCCGAACCGCGCCCGCTCTATTTCGGCGCGCAGCGCCCGATGACCTGGCCCGACCGCCATTATGTCACCCTTGCGGAAGATACACCGCTCGGGCCGGGGATCGCGCTCTTGCTGGTGCCCGGCCATGTGCCGGGGCAGCTCGCCCTGATGGTCGACCTGCCCCGGACGGGCCCGGTCCTGCTGACCGGCGACGCGATCTCCCGCCCCGCCGAGATCGACGAGAATTTCGACACCGCCCATGATCCGCAAGCGGCCCAGGCCAGCGCGGCCCGCCTGATGGCACTGGCTGGCGCGCGTGGCGCCTTCGTGATCTTTGGTCATTGTCCCGCGCAATGGCCCCATCTCAGGAAGGCCCCCGCGCTCTATACCTAGCGCACATCGCGGCCCTGGTTCAGGATGATCACGTTGCCGCTACAGATGTCTCCCGCCTCAGAAATCAGGAAGCCCGCCCAGGCCGCGATCTCGGCGGGCCGCATCGCGTGGCCATGCGGCATCGCGGCGATCGCGCGTGCCAGCACAGCCTCGCTCAGCACGCCGAAAAGCGGCGTCTCGGTCATCGCCGGGGCCAGCGAATTCGCCGCGATCCTGTCGGCGGCATAGCGTCGCGCCAGATCCTTGGTCAGCGTGTCCATCGCGGCCTTGCTGGCCCGGTAGTGCGGCGGATCGAAGACATCGAAATTATAGGCCCCATTGGACGAGATGTTGACGATCTTCTTGACCCCGGCGCGCGCCAGCATCAGCGGCACCGCCCGCTGGCAGCACAGAAAGGCCGACGAAAAATTGATCGCCATCTGCCGGTCCAGTTCGTCGGGCGGTATCTCGGGAAAATCCGACATGAGGCAGGTGCCCGCGTTGTTGACCAGCGCATCCACGCCGCCGAACCGCGAGACGACCGCCTCAAAGGCGGTGCGGATCGCCTCTGCCTCGGTCAGGTCGGCCACCACCGGCAGGAACGCAGGTCCGTGCTCGTCCGCCATCACCCTCAGGCCGTCGCCGTCAAGGTCGACCCCCGCGACCGCCAGTCCGTCCGCCAGAAGGCGCGCCACGATCGCGCGCCCCATTCCGCCCGCCGCCCCCGTCACGACCGCAACCCGCATGAAATCCTCCCCGCCACATTGTCGTTGCGGCGATACTGGCCCGCAGCCGCGCGCGATCCAAGCCCGCATGGGGCAGGTGCGCGGTTTTCCTGCCCCACCCGTCGGTATCCCGGTTTCCGCGCCCGGCGCGGCCCGGCTCCGGGCCCGCAGCGGGGGTTGACACTTCGGCCCGACTCGCGCCCCCTCATGTAACCAACGGGTTACAATCGGGGCGGCCGTGGCGGAGTTCGACTACATCATCACGGGCGGCGGTTCGTCGGGGTGCGTCCTGGCGGCACGGCTGTCCGAGAACCCCGACATCCGCGTGCTGCTGCTCGAGGCCGGGGGGCGGGATCGCGGTCTGCTGTTTCACTGGCCCGCCGGATTTCGCCCGGATGACCAAGGGGATCGCCAGCTGGGGCTGGTCGACCGTGCCGCAGCGCCACATGAAGAACCGGGTGCTCTGGTATACCCAGGCCCGCGTCATCGGCGGTGGGTCCAGCATCAACGCCCAGATCTACACCCGCGGCAACGCGCTGCGACTACGACGCGATGGTCGCAAGAGGCGGGCTGCGCCGGCTGGTCCTATCGCGAGGTGCTGCCCTACTTCCGCCGCGCCGAAGGCAACGAGCGCTTCAGCGACATCTGGCACGGCAGCGACGGGCCGCTCGGCGTCTCGATGCCGCGCGCGACCCTGCCGATCTGCGATGCCTTCCTGCGGGCCGCGCAGGACTATGGCATGCCCTACAATCCCGACTTCAACGGGGCCCGGCAGGGCGGGGCGGGCTACTACCAACTGACCCAGCGCGACGTGCGCCGCTCCTCTGCCGCGACGGCCTACCTCGAGCCCGCGCCGAACCCGCCCGAACCTGACTGTCCTGACCGGGGCGCAGGCGCTCCGTATCGTGATCGAGAACCATCGGGCGACGGGCGTCGAGGTCGTTGCACCGCAAGACAGTCACCCGCCACGTCGCCGCCGCCGAGGTGCTGGTCACCTCCGGCGCCATCGGCAGCCCGCGCCTTCTGCTGCTGTCGGGCATCGGCGCGGCCGACACGCTGGGCCGGCTCGGCATCCCGATCGTCCATGACCTGCCCGGGGTGGGCGCGAACCTGCAGGACCACGTCGACCTCTGCGCGCTGGCCGAATGTTCCGGTCCGCACAGCTATGACGGCGTTCAGCGTCTCGACCGCACCCTGCTTGCGGGCCTGCGATACCTGCTGACCCGCTCCGGCCCCGCCGCCTCGTCGCTGTTCGAGACGGGGGCGTTCTGGTATGCCGACCCCGCCGCCCGGTCGCCCGACATCCAGTTCCATTTCGGGCAGGGATCGGGCATCGAGAAGGGCATCGTCCGGATCGACGGGGCGGGCGTCACGCTCAACACCGCCGTTCCTGCGCCCGAAATCGCGCGGCACGGTCCGCCTTGCCTCGGCCGACCCACTGGCGGCGCCGCTGATCGACCCGAACTACTGGGCCGAACCCGCCGATCTCGATCTGTCACTCAAGGGACTTCAGATGGCGCGCGACATTCTCGCGCCAACCCGCCCTGCAACCCTACCTGTCCGGCGCGAGGCGCTGCCCGGCGCCGATGTCACCAGCCGCGAGGCGCTTTTCGACTATGCCTGCCGCATTGCCAAGACCGATCACCACCCGGTCGGCACCTGCCGCATGGGCAGTGACGAGGCCGCGGTCGTGGGACCGGACCTGCGTGTGCGCGGATCTGGCGGGCCTGCGGGTCTGCGACGCCTCGGTGATGCCGCTGATACCCTCGTCCAACACCAACGCCCCCACCATCATGGTGGGCGAAAGGGCGGCCGATCTTGTGCGTGGCCTGCCACCGCTGCCCGCTGCCGTTCTGGGCGAGCCGCGCAACGACCGCCGCCACGACATCGCCTGAACCCAACGGTTTCGTTGCATCCGCCGGCCGGCTGGGTCTAACCTGCGCCGATGGGCTTGGCCCGCAGATGGATCGGACCTGACGTGACGCGGATGCTCTCCGAGATCGTGGCGACCGCCATCATCCTTTTCGCCCGTTTCATCACCGCCGCCCATGCCGTCTGGGCCGGCACGGCGCCACGCCCCGGCCAGCGCATCTATTTCGCCAACCACGCCAGCAACGGCGATTTCGTGCTGGTCTGGTCGGTCCTGCCGCACGCGCTCCGCGGTGCGCACGCGGCCGGTCGCGGCCAGCGACTACTGGCTGACCTCGCGGCTGCGCGCCTTCATCGGGCGCGAGGTGTTCCGCGCCGTGCTGATCAACCGCAATCCCGCCGAGCGCACCGAGGATCCGGTCGCTCAAATGGTCGAGGCGCTCGATACCGGCGTCTCGCTGATCCTCTTTCCCGAAGGCAAGCGCAATTCCGGGCCCGAACCGCTCCTGCCGTTCAAGAGCGGGCCTTACCACCTTGCCCAGGAGCGTCCCGCGATCGATCTCGTCCCCGTCTGGATCGAGAACCTGAACCGCGTCATGCCGAAGGGAGAGGTCATTCCCGATCCCGCTGAGCGTGACCATCACCTTCGGCCCCGCGCTGCATCTCGGCGCCGACGAGCCGAAGCAGGTATTCCTCGAGCGCGCGGCAGCGGCGCTTCTCGCCCTGCGCGCGCCAGCGAAAGCCCCGCAATGACCCAGCCTCCCGCCCATCTCGCGATCGTCCTCGTCGCGCTTGGCGCCCTGACGATCGTAGCGACGGTCATCGGCCGCCTGCTCCAGCGCCGCTACTCGCCCGATCGCACCAATGTCGCGATCGAGAACCTGAACGACCGTATCCGTTCGTGGTGGGTGATGATCGTGCTGATGGGCCTTGCGCTGGTCTTCGGCAAGGCGGGGGCCACGGTGCTCTTCGCCTTCTGCTCCTTCGCGGCGCTGCGCGAGGTGATGACCCTGACCGAGACCCGGCGCGCCGATCACTGGGCGGTCGCGGCGGCGTTCTTCGTGGTTCTGCCGGTCCAGTATTATCTGATCTGGACCGAGTGGTACGGCCTCTATTCCATCCTGATCCCGGTCTACGCCTTCCTCTTGATCCCGGTGCTGGCCGTCCTGCGGGGCGAGACGGCAGGCTTTCTGGTCCGGATCGCGGGTGTGCAATGGGCCCTGATGATCTGCGTCTACTGCATCAGCCACGTTCCCGCCCTGCTCAGCCTGCACATCCCCGGCTATCAGGGGCGCAACGTGCTGCTGATCGCGTTCCTGATCATCGTCGCGCAATCCAGCGACGTGGCGCAATATGTCTGGGGCAAGCTGATCGGCCGCACCGCCATCGCCCCGAACGTCTCGCCGTCCAAGACGGTCGAGGGGCTGGTGGGCGGCGGGCTCACCGCCGTTCTGATCGGCGCGGGCCTGTGGTGGATCACCCCCTTTTCGCCCTTGCAGGCCGGCGCGCTCGCCGCCGTGATCGTGGTGATGGGCTTCGCGGGCGGTCTGGTGATGTCGGCCATCAAGCGCGACCGGGGCGTGAAGGACTGGGGCCACCTGATCGCCGGGCATGGCGGCATGACCGACCGACTGGATTCCGTCATCTTCTCGGCACCGATCTTCTTCCACCTCGTCCGCCACGGCTGGTCGCTGACATGACCCCGCCCGGCAGCCGCCGCCCCCTGTCCAGCCGCGATACAGACTGGGCCCGCGCGATGACGCGGCGGCTCGCCGCCACGTCGATCACCCCCAACCAGATTTCGGGCGCGGGCATGGTCTTTGCCGCGTTCGCCGGCCTCGCCTTTCTGATGGTCGGCCAGACCGGGGGATGGCCGCGTGCGGGCCTGCTCCTTGTCGCGGCCTGCGGGTGCCAGATGCGGCTTCTGTGCAACCTCTTCGACGGCCTCGTGGCGGTCGAGGCGGGTAAGGCCGCGCCCGACGGTCCGTTCTGGAACGAGGCGCCCGACCGCCTGTCGGACCTCATGATCCTCGCGGGGCTTGGCCACGGGCTCGGAGTGCCCGCGCTCGGGTGGGCGGCGGCCGGCCTGGCGATCCTGACCGCCTATCTGCGCGAACTCGGCCATGCGACCGGCTTGCCGCCCGACTTCAGCGGCCCGATGGCCAAACCGCAGCGTATGGCGGTGCTGACCGGGGCCGCGCTCGTGTCGCTGGCCGAACCGATCTGGTCGGGGCAGGGCGGCCTGCTTCTCGCGGCACTCTGGGTCGTCTGCCTCGGCGCGGGCCTGACCGCGCTGCGCCGCTCCCGTCGGATGATCCGCGCGCTGGGGGCGCGGGGCTGACGCCGTCCCTACGCCTGCACCAGCCGCAGGATCGTGTCGATGTTGAAGGCCAGACGCGCCTCCAGCGCCCGGGGATCCATCAGGTCGCGCTCGAACACGATCGAGCCGGTAAAGCGGTTGGTCAGGTAATAATATCCGATGGCCGCGATGGTGATGTTCAACTGCACCGGATCGACCCCGGGGCGGAACACCCCCGCCGCAACCCCCCGCTCGAGGAGCGCGCCGACCATCGAGACGAACTTGCGGCTGACCACCATCACCGCCTCGGAATTCTTAAGGTGCTTTGCCCGGTGCAGGTTTTCGCTGTTCACCAGCGTCAGGAACTCGGGGTTCTTCAGGTAGTAGTCCCAGGTGAACCGCACCAGCCGCTCCAGCGCCTCGCGCGGCTCCAGATGGTCGAGGTTCAACTTCTGCTCTGCTGACCGGATGTCGATGTAGGCCGCCTCCAGAACCTGCTGGAAAAGCCCCTCCTTGCTCTCGAAATAGTGGTAGATCATCCGCTTGTTGGCCTTGGCCTTCTCGGCGATCACGTCCACCCTTGCGCCTCCCAGCCCGTTCTTGGCGAACTCGCGCTTGGCGGCGGCAAGGATGCGCGCCCGGGTCGCCTCGGCGTCCCGAACCCTGGGCTTGTCCGTCATGGCCCTGTCCATACGCAGCCTCACCCGTCGCACCGGGGCGCGCGCGGCGCCCAGGATCTCTGCATACACGTCTTTGCGGCCTCCGGTCAAAGCGGTTGCACGCGCCAAACGGCGGCCCACGGGTCCATTCGGGCTTGGGCCCCGACCGTCGTGGGCAGTAACCGTTTGGTGCATCGGGGGGCAGGCTCCGCCCCGAATATCGTCGGTCACCGCGCCGCACGGGCCGTGGCATGAACCTGCCGGACATCGCACCGGCGTCCGGGGGGCGCTTCATCAACGGGGATAGCCTCTGTCGCGGCCATGCCAGACATCCCGCGCGCGCAGCGCGCAGGACGATCGCCACGTCCGGGGCCGGCTTGGCCGTTTGCGACGACACCCTGCGCCGCTCGGTTTCGCCCTTCGCAAGGCCATCCCCCAAGGCAGCGTTGCCGTTGCCCCCGCGCCAGTCCGGTGCCGACCCCCATGACCCGGGTGATCCTGCTTGAACTAACTGTCCGGTTACTTATTGTAACGTTGCAACAAGCCCCGATTCCCTGCCCGAGGACATCATGGACCAGACCAGCACCCGCCTGTCGCCGCCCGCGGAGCCCCGCGATTTCGGCTTCTACATAGACGGGCAGTTCATTGCGGCGGGGGTCCGCGAAACCTTCCTGCGCCAGTCCCCGGCGCATGGAACACCCGTCACGCGCATCCCCAGATGCACGTCCGAGGATCTCGATGCCGCCGTTGCCGCCGCCCGGCGCGCCTTCGAGGATCGCCGCTGGTCCGGCCTTGCGGGCGCCGCCCGCGCCGCCGTCCTGCTGCGTGGTGCCGAAATCCTGCGCCGCCGTCGCGACGAGATCGCCTATTGGGAGACGCTGGAGAACGGCAAGCCCATCACCCAGTCGCGGGCCGAGATCGAGGGCTGCATCGCATGTTTCGAACATGCCGCGGGCTCTGCGCGCAGCCTGCATGGCGACAGCTTCAACAACCTGGGCGACGCGATGTTCGGCCTTGTCACGCGCGAACCGATCGGCGTCGTCGGCCTCATCACGCCGTGGAATTTCCCCTTCCTCATCCTGTGCGAACGGGTGCCCTTCATCCTCGCCTCCGGTTGCACCATCGTCGCGAAGCCTTCCGAGGTCACCTCTGCCACGACCCTGATCCTGGCCGAGGTACTGGCCGAGGCGGGCCTGCCTGCGGGGGTATACAACGTCGTCACCGGGTCGGGCGGCACCATCGGGCAGGCGCTGGCCGAGCACGCGCGATGTCGACATGCTGTCCTTCACCGGGTCCACCGCCGTGGGGCGGTCCTGCCTGAAGGCGGCAGGGGGCAACTTCAAGAAACTGGGCCTCGAGTTGGGCGGCAAGAACCCCCAGATCGTGTTTGCCGATGCCGATCTCGAGGATGCGGCGGATGGCGTGGCCTTCGGCATTGCCTTCAACACCGGCCAGTGCTGCGTGTCGGGCAGCCGCCTGATCGTCGAGCGCAGCGTGGCCGCGACCTTCGAGTCGCTCGTTGCGGCCAAACTCGCCAGGGTCCGGGTCGGCGATCCGCTCGACGAGGCGACCCAGGTCGGCGCCATCACCACCACCCAGCAGAACGACACGATCCTCGATTTCATCGCGCGGGGCCAGCGCGAAGGCGCGCGCCTCGTGGCGGGTGGCACGGCCCTCGCCCTCGGCCCCGGCCAGTTCATCGCCCCCACCATCTTCGCCGACGTGACGCGCGAGATGTCGATCGCGCGGGACGAGATCTTCGGACCCGTCCTCACCGTGATGCCGTTCGACACGCTGGACGAGGCGATCACGATCGCCAACGATACCGTCTACGGCCTTGCCGCATCGGTCTGGACCAAGAACATCGACAAGGCCCTCGTCGTCACGCGCCGCGTCCGCGCCGGGCGCTTCTGGGTCAACACCACGCTCGCCGGCGGTCCCGAGCTTCCGATCGGCGGCTTCAAGCAATCTGGCTGGGGCCGTGAGGCGGGCGTCTACGGGGTTGAGGAATACACCCAGATCAAGTCTGTCCATATCGAGATCGGCAAACGGTCGCACTGGATCGCGTGACCGGGGGCAGGGAATGGCGCAGGGTTTCGACTATGTGATCGTCGGCGGCGGCACGGCGGGCTGTGTTCTGGCAGCACGTCTGACCGAGAATCCGGCGACGAGGGTCTGTCTGCTCGAAGCCGGCGGCAAGGATACCAACCCCCTCATCCACATGCCCGTCGGCTTTGCCAGGATGACGACCGGCCCGCTAACCTGGGGCCTGACGACCGCACCCCAGAAACACGCCAACAACCGCGAGATCCCCTACGCCCAGGCGCGCGTTCTTGGCGGCGGCAGTTCGATCAACGCCGAGGTGTTCACCCGTGGCCACCCCGCCGATTACGACCGCTGGGTCGAAGAAGGCGCGACGGGATGGGGCTTTGACGACATCCGCAAGTATTTCCTGCGCTCGGAAGGCAATGCGATCCTTTCGGGCGAATGGCACGGCACCGAGGGCCCGCTTGGTGTATCCAACACCCCGATCCGCAGCCGATGACCCGCGCCTTCCTGCGCTCGTGCCAGGAAATGGGCATTCCCTATAACCCCGATTTCAACGGGCCGGTGCAGGAAGGTGCCGGGGTCTACCAGACCACCACGCGGAACGCCCGCCGCTGCTCCGCCGCCGTGGGCTACCTGCGTCCCGCGCTCAAACGCCCAAATCTCACGGTGGTGACCAAGGCGCAGGTCCAGCGCATCACATTCGAGGGCACGCGCGCCACCGGCGTGTCCTATGCGGTCGATGGCGATCTTCTGACCGCCTTCGCCGACAGCGAGGTCATCGTCACCTCTGGCGCCATCGGCTCTCCGAAGCTGATGATGCTGTCCGGTGTCGGTCCAGCCGACCATCTGCGCCGGCACGGCCTCGACATCGTGCAGGATCTTCCGGGCGTCGGGCAGAACCTGACCGACCATTACGGGATCGACATCGTGGCCGAACTTACCGGCCACCATTCGCCTCGACAAGTACAACAAGCCGCTCTGGGCATTCTGGGCGGGCCTGCAATACGTGCTGTTCAAATCCGGCCCCGTCACCTCGAACGTGGTCGAGGGCGGCGTCTTCTGGCATTCGCGGCCCGGCCAGCCGCGCCCCGACCTCCAGTTTCATTTTCTGGCCGGGGCCGGGGCCGAGGCCGGCGTGCCCAGCGTGCCGAAAGGCTCGTCGGGGATCACGCTGAACTCCTATACCCTGCGGCCGCAAGTCGCGCGGCAGCGTCACGCTGCGCTCCGCCGATCCCGCCGACAGGCCGGTGGTCGATCCCAATTTCCTGGCCGAGCCCGACGATCTGCGTTGCTCGGTCGAGGGCGCTGAGGATCAGCCGCGAGATGTTCAGCCAGCCAAGCTTGCGGCCCTACATCCGCGCCGTCCGCTTTCCCGACGATCAGGTGAGGACGCAGACCCAGCTCGAGGCCTATGCCCGCCAGTACGGCCGCACGTCCTATCACCCGTCGGCACCTGCAAGATGGGGCTCGATGAGATGGCGGTCGTCGATCCGCAATTGCGCGTCCACGGCCTCGATGGTCTGCGCATCTGCGACAGCTCGATCATGCCGAGCCTCGTCGGCTCCAACACCAACGCGCCGACCATCATGATCGGCGAGCGGGCGGCGGACCTGATCCGGGGCAACGGTTAGGCGCCTTTCGCGCCGAACCGGAGATGCGGGCGTCGTGCCGCGTCGCCTGCATTCGATGTCGGGGGGCA
Organism: uncultured Alphaproteobacteria bacterium; assembly: GCA_963700485.1. Classification (GTDB taxonomy): domain Bacteria; phylum Pseudomonadota; class Alphaproteobacteria; order Rhodobacterales; family Rhodobacteraceae; genus Aliitabrizicola. The sequence goes on along the minus strand of CAVOXQ010000010.1, from coordinate 68,625 downwards.
TGCGGATAACGTGGGCCGGGCCTTCCGCCCGGTCTGCGCGACCCATTCTGTCGCAATCCGGATGCCACGGCGAAACCGGGCGCCTTCAAGGCAGCGCCGATCGTCAGTCCCAGACCGGCGCCCAGGGCACGACCCCGCGCGTCGCGATGCGGTAGCCGGTCAGGGTCTTTGCCTCGATCCGGGCCATGTCGACATGCGACAAGGTGAAATCCATGATGTCGAAATTCGCGCGGATGTTCACCGGATTGGTCGACATGGTGTTCAGCGACACCCCCTTCTGCAATATCCAGCGCAACACGACCTGCGCGGCGGACTTCCCGTAGCCCTTTGCGATATCGGCAAAGACCGGATGCTTGAACACTTCGCCGCGCGCCACCGAGGAATAGGACGACAGGGGAATCCCTGCGTCCTCCGCGCCCCGCAAAAGGATGTCCTGGTTCAGCAGGGGATGGAATTCGACCTGGTTGGTCACGAGCGGCGCATCGATGATGGTCAGCGCATCCTTCATCATCTTCACGGTATAGTTCGAGACCCCGATGTTGTCGGTCAAGCCGCGCCGCAGCGCCTCCTGCAACAGTCGGAGCGATGGCGCGATGTCACCCCCCACCGGCGGCCAGTGCAATAGCAGGATATCCACCTTGTCGACCTGAAGGGCTTTCAGGCTTTTCTCAACGGAATGAATGAATTTCGCATCGTTGAAGTTGTCCGGATGCACCTTGGTGGTGATGCAGAGATCGTCCCGCGCCAGCCCGGTCGTCCGCAGGGCGGCGCCCGTTTCGGCCTCGTTGCCATACATCTGCGCGGTGTCGAAGGCGCGATAGCCCGCCTCGGCCGCCGCCTCGATGGCCTGCGCCAGCACCTCGCCCTTCAAGGGATAGGTTCCGAACGCCCGCTGATGGGTCTTCTGGAAGTAGATGTTCATGCAGTCCTCCCTTCTTCTTTGAACTTGCGGCTTTCGGGATGGAACGATGCCGGGAAATAAGCCTTGATCACCCTGGCGGGCCTGACTATGTTTATAACCAGTTAGTTACTTAAATTGCAACCGCACAGACGAGGGCCGCAATGGGAAAGATCAGATCCGCAGACGAGGCTGTGGCCCTGATCGCCGACGGCGCGACAATTGCCGTCAATTCCTCATCCGGCCTCTGCTGCCCCGACGCGGTTCTCAAGGCTTTGGGGGAACGCTTTGACAAGACAGGATTTCCTCGGAATCTGACATCCATCCATCCGATTGCCGCGGGCGACATGTTCGGCACCAAGGGCGTTGACCATATCGCGCGTCCCGGGCTTTTGTCCCGGATCATCGGCGGATCCTATCCTTCGGGGCCGACCGATGCCGAACCGCCGCTGATCTGGCAGATGATCGTGGGCGAGCAACTGGCCGCCTGGAACGTGCCGTCCGGCATCGTGTTCGACATGCTCCGCGAGGGCGCGGCGAAGCGCCCGGGCGTGTTGACCAAGGTGGGCATGGACACCTTCGTCGACCCGGACCGGGACGGTTGTGCAATGAACCTGAAGGCACGGGCGGAACCGATTGTAAAGAAAGTTGAATTCGACGGAGAAAGCTGGCTTTACTTCCGTGCGATCCACCCGGATGTCGCGATCATCCGCGCGACCACTTCGGATGAGAACGGCAACCTTACCTTCGAACATGAAGGTGCCACGCTGGGTGCCATGGAAATGGCGCTCGCCGCGCGCACCTCCGGCGGCCTCGTGATTGCGCAGGTCAAGCGCGTCGCCCAGAACGGAACGCTCAAACCCCACGACGTCCGCGTGCCGGGCATCCTCGTCGACGTCATCGTCGAGGCGCCCGACCAGTTGCAAACCACCGCCACCGCCCATGATCCGGCGATTTCCGGCGAATTGTTCCGCCCGCTCCACACCTTCCGCATTCCGCAGTTCAATCCGGCCAAGGTGATCGCCCGTCGCGTGGCGCAGGAGCTGAAGCAGGGCTGGGCCGTGAATATCGGCTTTGGCGATCAGTGCGAACGTGCCGCGCGTCCTGATCGAAGAGGGGTTGCACGGCGCGGTCACCTGGGTGATCGAACAGGGCGCGGTGGGCGGCGTTCCGCTTGCTTGATTTCAAGTTCGGCTGCGCGTCGAATGCCGAGGCGTTCGTCGCCTCGCCCCACCAGTTCATCTATTTTCAGGCGGCCGGTTTCGATTGCTCGCTGCTGTCCTTCCTCGAGGTCGACAGCGAAGGATCGGTCAACGTCTCCCGCCTCGCCGCCACGCCGCACCGGACCGCGGGGGCCGGCGGATTTGTCGACATCACCGCCCGCGCGCGGAAGATCGTCTTTTCCGGCAACTTCAACGCAGGCGCCAAGATGTCGCTGGTCGACGGCAAACTCGTGATCGCCAAGGAGGGCAGGGTGGCGAAGTTTGTCGACAATGTGGATCAGGTCAGCTTCTCGGGAAGGCGCGCAAGGATGCAGGGGCAGCATGTGACCTATGTTACCGAGCGCTGCGTGATCCGCCTTCTGGATCAGGGGCTGACCATCACCGAACTTGCGCCCGGCCTCGATCTGAAACGCGATGTGCTGGATCAGGCGGCCACCCCTCTGGCCGTCGCGCCGGATCTTCGGATCATGGACGAGGCGCTGTTCCGCGCCGATCCGTTCGGGCTGGCGCTGGACCCGGCATGACAATCGACCTTCGCATCGAGGATCGCATCGCCCGGATCACGATCCGCCGTCCGGAAAAGCTGAACGCACTTGACGCCGACATGGTGGATGGCCTGATCCCGCTCTGCCGCAAGATCGAGGCGTCGGAGGCGCGCGCCGTCATTCTGACGGCCGAGGGCGGCAGGGCGTTTTCTGCGGGCGGCGACATCGCTGCGTGGAGCGGATGGTCCCCCGAGGCATTCGGCAACCATTGGGTGCGTGACGGCCATGCCGCCTTCGACGCGCTTGCCAGGCTGCGCCAGCCCCTGATCGCCGTGCTCAACGGCCACACCCTTGGCGGAGGGCTGGAACTTGCGGCCTGCGCCGATCTGCGCATCGCCGAGGCCCATGTGACGCTGGGACAGCCGGAAACCGGCCTGGGCATCATTCCCGGCTGGTCGGGCACGCAGCGCGCAGTGCGTCGTTTCGGGGCGCAGAACATCCGCAGAATGGCCCTTTTCGGCGAGGTCTTCGATGCGCAACAGGCCCTGTCCCTTGGTCTGGTGGATCAGGTCGTGGCGACGGGTGGCGGTCTGGCCGCAGCCCAGGCCGTCGCGGTCCGGCTGATGGGGCGCGGCGAACGCGCGAGCGAACTTGTCAAGATGCTCGTCAACGCGGCCGAGGGCGAGGAACGGGACCGGGTCATCGAGGCGCTGGCGGGCAGTATCGCAGCCGCGTCGGATGAATTGAAAGAGGGTCTCGCGGCCTTTCGTGAAAAGAGGAAACCCCGCTTCGGGGAAAAGGAGGGCGAATGATCCGGCACATGGTTGCATTGAAGTTCAAGCCCGGGGTCACCGATGCGACGAAGAGCGCGCTTTATGCAGCGACTGCGGGCGCTCGACGCGCATATCGACGGCATCCTCGATTTCCGCAGCTTCGCCAACATCAGCGTCGAAACACCCCTTGTCAGGGGTTTCAACGATGTCTTCTGGTTCGATTTCCGGGATCTGGCCGTGCGTGACGCCTATCTGGCGGATCCCGTTCATCGGCAGATCGGCGCGCGGATCGTGGCAGAGACGGCGGGTGGCCCGGACGGGGTTCAGGTTTTCGACGTGGAAATGTGATGGAGGCCGCAGACCGGGCTTTGCTGACGCGCCTTTTCGAGGCGGCTGTGCGGGCGGCGGATCCCGAGACGGCGCTGCGCCCGCATCTGCCGCCGCGTCCCAAGGGGCGAACCGTCGTTGTCGGGGCGGGCAAGGGGGCGGCGCAGCTTGCCGCCGCGTTCGAGCGGCTTTGGGACGGCCCGCTCTCGGGCGTGGTCGTGACGCGCTACGGCTACGGGGCGGACTGCCGCCGGATCAAGGTGATCGAAGCGGCGCATCCCGTGCCGGACGCCGCCGGACTGGCCGCGACCCAGGCGTTGTTCGAGGCGGCAAGCGGCCTTGGTCCAGGACGATCTCGTGGTGGCGCTGGTCTGCGGTGGCGGTTCGGCGCTGCTGCCCGCGCCGCCCGAAGGACTGACGCTCGGGGACGAACAGGCGCTGAACCGGGCGCTGCTGGCCTCGGGTGCGCCGATCTCGGTGATGAACGCGCTGCGCAAGCAGATGAGCCGGGTCAAGGGAGGGCGGCTGGCGGCTGCGGCCGCTCCGGCCAGGGTGGTGTCCCTCATCGTTTCGGACGTGCCGGGCGATGACCCGGCGCAGGTCGCCTCGGGCCCGACCGTTCCCGATCGGGTGACGCGGGACGAGGCGAGGGCGATGGCCCGGGCCTGGAGGATCGAACTGCCTGCCCGGGTGTCGGCCTGGATGGAGGGCGAGGCCGGTCTGGCGCCCCTGCCGGATGATCCTGCCTTCGCGGGCCAGGAGGTGCGGGTCATCGCCTCGGCCCGGCTGTCGCTCGAGGCTGCGGCGCAGGTGGCCGCAGGCGAGGGGATCGCGCCGGCCATCCTGTCGGACGCGATCGAGGGCGAGGCGCGCGATGTCGGGCGCGTTCACGCGGCCATCGCGCGTGAGGTTGCGGCGCGGGGACGGCCGTTCGCGCGGCCGGTGGTGATGCTTTCGGGGGGCGAGACGACGGTCACGTTGCGGGGCGCGGGGCGGGGCGGACGCAACACCGAGTTCCTGCTGGCGCTGGCATTGGCGGCCGAGGGCGTGGGCTTTGCGGGGCTTGCGGCCGATACCGACGGGATCGACGGGTCGCAGGACAATGCGGGGGCCTTTGCGGACGGGGGCTCTGCGGGGCGGTTGCGTGCGCTGGGGGTGGACCCGGCGGCGATGCTGGCGGCGAATGACGCCTGGGGCGCGTTCGATCGGCTGGGCGATCTGTTCGTGACGGGGCCCACGGGAACGAATGTGAACGATTTCCGGGCGATCCTGATCCGCTGAAAGGGGGCGGAACGGGGCGGTTCCCAATGCGTGGGACACTTGCTAAGATAATGTAACAAATAGATATTCAGAAATTTGCTACGACGATCTCAATCTGTCCTGACCTCGGATGAACGGGGCGCGCGCCTAGCGGTAGGCCATCAGGCGGTTCGTGCCGCGCTGGATCATCTCGTCGTTCTGGTTCATCGCCTCGACCGCGAGGGTGAGGATGCCGCGGGCCGGGTTGGCGGTGGCGCGCTTGGCCTCGACGCGCAGAACCGCGCGGATGGTGTCGCCCGCGAACACGGGGCGGCGAAACGACCAGTCCCAGCCCAGCGAGGCAAGCGCCCTGATCTGGGCGGGCGCCTGGTTCTTCAGCCCGTCGATCAGCGACAGCACCAGCAGGCCATGGGCGACGCGCGCGGGAAAGCCGTGGCGCGCGGCACCTTCGACACTCATGTGGATCTCGAACCTGTCGCCGGTCAGGGCGGCGAAATGGTCGATCATGTCATCCGACACCGTGGCGCTGCCCGTCTCGATCCGGTCTCCGGGTTCAAGGGAGTCGAGGCCGTGGTGGCCGGGGGGAAGAACGCGGGGCCCGATCACGCCTGATCCGCGCCGCCATGCACGAAAAACGCCTTGGTCACGATCTGCCAGATACCGTCGTGCCGGACCATTACCAGGTAATCCGTGAAATCCGCGCCGAAACAGGTATCGGTCACCCTGACCACCGCGACGTCGCCGGTGATCTCGACAGAGATGATTTCCGCGACATAGGGCGTGCCCACGGGATCGGTTTTCGCCGTCTTGATCCAGTCCACGAATTCCTGCCGCGAGAGGAATTCGTAGGTCTGCCCGAAATGCCCGACCTGGATCGCCTTCGGATGGAACGCCTTCTCGATCCGGTCCGTCTGCCCCCAGATCATCCCTTCGAGATAATCCATGGCAACAGCCCGAACGGCGTCGAATTCGGCCCCGACAGTCATGCGATCGATCCCCCGGTTTCCGGTTGCAGGTTATGGTGCGACGACGGAATGCTGCAAGCCCCTCAAGCCGGAACCGGAGCATCCTGCCGCAAAAGGCCTTCGGTTTTCAGATCGGACCAGAACGCGGGCGGGATCGGGTGGCTGAACCACGCGAGGTTCTGCTTCAACTGTTCGACCGTGCGGGTGCCTGCGATGAAGGAGGGGATCGCGGGATGGGCCACGACGAATTGCAGGGCGGCCGCTGGCAGGGGCACGGCGTGGGCGCGGCAGACGGCCTCGATCCGTGCCACCTTGTCGAGGATCGGTTGTGGGGCGGGGGCGTAATTGTATTTCGCGCCGGGTTTCGCGCCCGTGGCGAGGATGCCCGAGTTGAAGCCGCCTCCGACGACCACCGCAGCGCCGCGGGCCTGGCAGAGCGGCAGGAATTCGTCCAGTGCCTCCTGTTCCAGCAGGGTGTAGCGGCCCGCGAGCAGGAAGCAGTCGAAATCGCGCTGTTTCAGCGCCTCGTGGCACACGTCCCATTCATTGACGCCGACGCCGATTGCCTTGACCGCTCCGTCGGCGCGCAGGCGTTCGAGCGCCCTCCAGCAGCCGTCCATCGCCTGCCGGAACACCTCGGGCTGGTCCTTGCCGCGCGTGAACACGTCGATGTCATGGATGAAGAGGATGTCGATATGTTCCAGCGCCATGCGTTGCAGGCTGTCCTCGACCGAGCGCATGGTCCCGTCGTAGCTGTAGTCGAAGTCCATCGCGAAGGGAGCGGCGTTGGTCCAGGGCGCAAAGTCGATGCTTTCCCGCTTCGCCGGCCTCAGCAGGCGACCGACCTTGGAGGACAGCACATAGGCATCGCGCGGCTTCCAGCGCAGCGACTGCCCCGTGCGCAGTTCTGCCAGTCCGTGACCATACATCGGTGCGGTGTCGTAATAGCGCACGCCCCCATCCCAGGCGTGCTGGAACATGTCGTCCGACGCGGCCTCGTCGATTTCCCGGAAGATATTGCCGACCGGAGCGGTGCCGAAGCCGAAGCTCGTGACGTCCAGATCGACCCGACCGAACCTGCATTTCGTGGACGGCTGCACGCGGTCCTCCCCATGTAGCCATTTGAGGAACACTGGGCGTATCCGCATCCGGTTTGCAAGGGGCTTGACCTTGCGCACGTCCCCTCAATAATGTAACTGGATAGTTACTAAGTGTTCGGGAGCCGGCCCATGCACCTGACCCAGACCCATCAGGCGGTGCGCGAGTTGGCGCGCGCCTTTGCCGATCAGGTGATCCATCCCGCTGCCTGCGCGCTGAACCGCGACGAGCGGTTTCCGGCCGAGACCTTCGGGCAGATGGCGGATCTCGGGCTGTTCGGCATCGGCGTGCCCGAAGCGATCGGCGGGCCGGGCCGCGACACCCTCGCTCTTGCCGTGGTGATGGAGGAACTGTCGCGCGGCCATGCCAGTATCGCGGACCGGTGCGGCCGCGTGGAACTGATCTCGACCCTTCTGGTCCGGCACGGTTCAATGCGGCAGCGGGCGCTGTTGCCGCTTGCCCTGGGGACGAAGGCAAGGGTCGCCTGCTGCATGACCGGGGCCGTCGCGCGCGCCGGAGAAGCGGTGCAGGTGTTCGGCGGATCTGGCAATATCCGGGGCTTCGAGGTGGAACGGCTTTACCGTAACGCCAGGATCACGCAGATTTACGCGGGCACCAACCAGATCCAGCGGATGATTACCGCGCGGGAGCTGACGAGGAAGGGCGCATGCGGATGAGGCAGGTGGCACTTGTCACGGGGGCGGGCCGCGGGATCGGACTGGCGGCCGCCGAGGCGCTTGCGCGCGAGGGCTTCGCGGTGGCGCTGAACGGTTTGCCGGGGGATCCGGCGCTCGAGGCGGCGGTGGCGCGGGTGTCGGCGCTGGGGCCGGCGGTGGCCACCGCCTTCGACGTGAGTGATCTGGCCGCGCACGAGGCCGCCCTCGACGGGGTGGAGGCGGCGCTCGGGCCGCTGACGACGCTGGTCAACAACGCGGGCGTGGGCGTGATGGCGCGCGGCGATCTGCTTGAGGTCGGCGAGGCGAGTTGGGATCGCTGTCTGACGGTGAACGCGAAGGCGATGTTCTTTCTGTCGCAGTCCTTCGCGCAAAGGCTTCTGGCCCGCGAGCGGGCGGCGGCCCTGTTCCATTCCATCGTGAACGTCACCTCGTCGAACGCCGTGGCCGTGGCGGCGCAGCGGGCGGAGTATTGTGCATCCAAGGCGGCTGCGGCGATGGTGTCGAAGGCCTTCGCCGTCCGTCTGGGGCCGGAGAACATCGCGGTCTATGATGTGCAGCCGGGTCTGATCGCCACCGACATGACGGCGCCGGTGATCGAGGGCTACCGGCGGCGCGCGGCCGAGGGGCTGACGCTGCTGCCACGGGTGGGTGAGCCGGAGGAAATCGGGCGGATCATCGCGGCGCTTGCATCGGGGCGTTTGCCCTACACGACGGGACAGGCGATTTCCGCTGATGGCGGGCTTCTGATCTCGCGGTTCTGAAGGGGGGAATGGACATGAGGATCGCATTGCCGGACGCGACGGGCCGGATGAGCGACTATGCGTTGACGGGCACGCCGCTGCCGCCGGCGGTCTTGGGAACGCACCCGGCGCGGGTGGTCTATTCGGCCGCCCATGTCGTGGCCGATCCGTTCACCGCGAAAGATCCCTCGGGCGGGGCGAGCATCGACTGGGATCGGACGATGGCGTTCCGGCGGCATCTGGCGGGACTGGGGCTTGGGATCGCCGAGGCGATGGACACGGCCCAGCGCGGCATGGGCCTCGACTGGCCCGGCGCGCTGGAGCTGATCACGCGGACGAGGGCGGAACTGCCCGAGGCGCTGGTCGCCAATGGCTGCGGGACCGATCACCTCGGGCCGGGGGCATGGACGCTGGACCAGGTGAGGCGCGCCTATCTGGAGCAGGTCGAGGCGGTCCAGAAGGTGGGGGGGCGGATCATCCTGATGGCGTCCCGGGCGCTGGTCGGCGCGGCGCGGGGCCCCGAGGATTACATCCGCGTCTATGGCGACGTCCTCGCGGCCTGTGACGCGCCGGTGATCCTGCACTGGCTGGGCGAGATGTTCGATCCGGCGCTGGCCGGATACTGGGGTGCCGCCCGTTTCGAGGAGGGGCTGGAAACGGCGCTGGCCGTCATCGAGGGGAATGTCGCGAAGGTGGACGGGATCAAGATCTCGCTTCTCGACAAGGACAAGGAGATCGTCATGCGGCGCCGGCTGCCGACCGGCGTGAAGATGTATACGGGCGACGACTTCAACTATCCGGAGTTGATCGAAGGCGATGCGCTCGGGCATTCCCATGCACTGCTCGGGATTTTCGATCCGCTTGCGCCGGTGGCGGCCCACGCGGTCGACCGGCTGGGCGAAGGCGACGTGGCGGGGTTTCGCGCCGCGCTCGACCCGACGGTGCCGCTGGCGCGGCTGATCTTTCGCGCGCCGACGCGGCACTACAAGACGGGGGTGGTCTTTCTGGCCTGGCTGAACGGGTTTCAGGACCATTTCATCATGCTGAATGGCGCGCAGGCGATGCGCCCGCTGCCCTATTTCACCGAAGCCTTCCGGCTGGCGGACGGATGCGGGCTGTTGCGCGACCCCGAGCGGGCGGTGGACAGGATGAAGCGGCTTCTGGCGCTTTACGGCGCCTGATGCGGGACTTCATGGCGGATCATTCGGCGCTTGCACTCAACACCGCAAGCCTTGGTCACAACCTTGACGGACATGGCGCCGGCTGGTCGCCCGAGCGGGTAATTGATGCCTGCGCGGAGCGCGGGTTCGGGGGCATCGTGTTCTGGCGGCGCGAGGTGGGGGCGCGGGCGGCGGAACTTGGCGCGCGGGTCCGGGCGGCCGGGATGCAGGTGGCGGGTCTGTGCCGGGCGCCGTTCCTGGTCGGGCCGCTTGCGCCGGGCGGGCGGGGGGTGGTGATGGATGAATTCCGTGCCGCGATCGACATGGCGGCGGAGCTTGGCGCGCCGGTCCTGACGATCGTCACCGGCGGTGTCGAGCCGGATACGAAGGGTGTTGGCGAAAGCCTGAAACGGGTGGCGGACCGTGTTGCCGAGGCCGCGCCCCATGCGGCGGCACGGGGCGTCGCGCTGGCGCTGGAGCCGCTGAGCCCGGTCTACGGCGGAGATCGGTCCTGCCTTGTCACCGTGCGCGACGCGGTTGAAATCTGCGAGGCGGTCGGGGCGGCCAACGTGGGAATTGCTGTCGATGTCTACCACGTCTGGTGGGATACAGATCTTGATGCGCAACTGCGGCGGGCGGGGGCCTCGCGTCTGCTCGGGTATCACCTGTGCGACTGGCTGGCCGATACCCGCGATGTGCTCTTGGACCGGGGCATGATGGGTGACGGGGTGGCCGACCTGCGGGCGCTGCGCCGGACCGTCGAGGGGGCGGGCTATGGCGGGTTCTGCGAAGTGGAGGTGTTTTCGGCCGCGAACTGGTGGCGGCGCGACCCTGACGAGGTTCTCGACGTGATCGTGGACAGGTTTCGCAGGACGTGCTGACGCCCGGTTCCTAGAACCGGGGCACCGGGGCCTGCAACATCTGCAATCGCGCCGGGGGCTCGCCCGCGATCCGCCGCAGCAGCAATCGCGCCATTTCGGCGCCGGCTTCGTGGATGTCCTCGTAGATCGCATCCATCCGGGGCCTGAACAGATCGAAGACCTGCGAGGTCTGCTTTGCCACGAGGTCTATCTCGCGGCCGAGCGTCAGGCCCGCATCGGCGATGGCGGCGTTGATCGCGATGGCCGCAATCTCGCCGGGGCAGATGATCGCGTCGGGGGCGTCCGGGGCGGCGAGGCGGCGCGCGAAATGGTCGTTCACCCGGTCGGGCGCGCTGTTCAGGTCGACCTCGTTCGGAATTTCCCACGCGACGCCCGTGTCGCGGGCGGCGCGCGCGAACCCCTCGGTCAGATGGCGGGCGAAGGTGAAGGTGCCGGCGGGTGGCAGGATGCAAAGCCGCCGCCGGCCCCTGGCCGCCAGATGACGCACGGCAAGGTCGGCGAAGGCATCATTGTCGAAATCGAACCAGGGATGGGCGGCGGAAAGCTCGGTCCTGCCATGGGTCACGAACGGGAAGTCATGGGCGAGAAGGAACTTTACACGTTCATCTTGCGGGCGGGTCCGGGCAAAGATGATCCCGTCTGCCAGTTGGTTGCGCACGATGTGAAGGATCGGGCGCATCGGATCTTCTTCCAGCGCATATTGGGTGATCGAGATGTGATAGCGCGTGGCGCGCAGCGCCTCGGCGATGCCCGCGATCATCGAGCCCGAAAACCCGAGGATCTCGCTGTGCGGATCGAGCACGAGACAGATGACCTGGGTGCGCCCGGTGCGCAGGCGTTGGGCCGCACGATCGGGCACATAGCCGATGTCCGCCGCCGCACGGGCGACCGCATCGCGCGTGCTCTGGGCGATGCGCGGATCATTGGCGAGCGCGCGCGAGACAGTGGTGACGGCAAAGCCCGTCAGGGCCGAAACCGTGCGCAGCGTCGGCTTCGACGGCCGGTCCGTGCGGCCCTCTGAAAGCCTGCCTTCCTCCACCCTCGCCTCCGGTCGCGGAATTGCACAAGGCCATCAATGCCACAAATTTATATCGTTGCAACACATGATTCGGCACCCGAGGGCGCCGGGCTGCCCGCGGGGCTGGATCGGGATTGAAAACCTGTTCGCGATCAATGCCTTCGTCTTGCGCAACAGGGTTGACAGAAGGGCCATTTGCAACGTTATAAATTGTAAGCCGCGCGAAGCGGCGCCATATCTGGGAGGATAGCATGACACTGATGAAATCCCGCCTTCTGGCGGCGACGGCCGTGCTTGGCCTGACGGTCGGGGCGGCGGCGGCCGAGGATGTCGAGGTCCTGCACTGGTGGACCAGCGGCGGCGAGGCGGCCGCGCTGAACGTGCTGAAGGACGATCTTGGCCGGACAGGGCATCGGCTGGGTCGACATGCCGGTCGCCGGCGGTGGCGGCGAGGCGGCGATGACCGCGCTGCGCGCCCGCGTCACGGCCGGCAACCCGCCGACCGCCGTGCAGATGCTGGGCTTCGACATCCAGGACTGGGCGGAGGAAGGCGCGCTGGGCGACCTGACCGCGACCGCCGACGGCCGAGGGATGGGACGCGGTCGTTCCGGCCGCGCTTGCAGGCGTTCTCGAAGTATGACGGCAAGTGGATCGCCGCCCCGGTCAACGTGCACTCCACCAACTGGGTCTGGATCAACAAGGCCGCGCTCGACGCGGCCGGCGGCAAGGCGCCCGAGACGTGGGACGAACTGGTCGCGGTGCTCGACGCGATGAAGGCCAACGGCATCACGCCGCTGGCCCATGGCGGCCAGGCCTGGCAGGACGCCACGATCTTCGACGCGGTCGTGCTGTGCATGGGGCCGGACTTCTACAAGGCCTCGATGATCGACCTCGATCCCGGCGGCACTCGGCGGCGAGCAGATGGTCGAGGCCTTCAACCGCATGGTCAAGCTGCGCGAGCTATGTCGACGACAACTTCTCGGGCCGCGACTGGAACCTCGCCTCGGCGATGGTGATCAACGGCGAGGCCGGGATGCAGATGATGGGCGACTGGGCCAAGGGCGAGTTCCTGAAGGCCGGCAAGGTGCCGGGCGTCGACTTCGTCTGCATCCGCTTCCCGGGCACGCAAGGGCTCGGTGACCTTCAACTCCGACCAGTTCGCGATGTTCAACGTGGCCGACGCGGCGCAAAGGACGCGCAGGCCGCGATGGCCTCGGCGATCGATGAACCCGACGTTCCAGTCGGCCTTCAACGTGGTCAAGGGCTCGGTTCCGGCGCGGACCGACGTTCCGAACGACGCCTTCGACGATTGCGGCAAGAAGGGCATGGCCGACCTCGCCGAAGCCAACGGCCAACGGCATGCTCTTCGGGTCGATGGCGCATGGCCATGCGGCGCCGGCCTCGGTGAAGAACGCGATCTATGACGTGGTGACCGCGCACTTCAACGGCGAGTATCGACGGCGCAGACGGCGGCCGCGGAGCTGGTCGAACGCGGTCGAGGCCGCGCAGTAGCCACAAGGCGTGGGGACGGCGGCCGGCTCCGGCCGCCTTCGCCCGCGCATCCCCTCCTGCGAAGAGGACGCCGGACTGACGGACGGCACGATGGCGGCCGCGGAGCTGATTTCCGCACCCGCTTGCAGGACTGGATCCCGAAGCTGGTGCTGGCGCCGTCGCTTCGCGGTGATGCTGGTCTTCGTCTACGGCTTCATCCTCTTCACGCTGTATCTGTGCTTCACCGACACCAAGATGCTGCCGTCGCTTCGGACTGGGTCGGCTTCGAGAACTACTCGAAGCTCTGGGCGCTGCCCGCACTGGTACACGGCGATCGTCAACCTCGCGATCTTCGCCTCGCTCTACATCGTCATCTGCACGGTGATCGGCCTGATGCTGGCGATCTTCCTCGACCAGAAGATCCGGGGCGAAGGCGTGCTCCGGCCGATCTACCTCTATCCGATGGCGCTAGTCTTCATCGTGACCGGAACGGCCTGGAAATGGTTCCTCGATCCCGGGATCGGGCTCGAGCACATGATGCACCTGTGGGGGTGGGAGAGTTTCACGCTTCGACTGGATCAAGGACAGCGACATGGCGATCTACACCATCGTGATCGCCGCGGTCTGGCAGACGTCGGGCTTCGTCATGGCGATGTTCCTGGCCGGGCCTGCGCGGCATCGACAACGAGATCCTGAAGGCCGCGCAGATCGACGGGGCGTCGAACTGGCAGCTCTACCGGCGGATCGTGATCCCGCTGCTGCGGCCCGGCCTTCCTGTCGGCCTTCGTGATCCTGAGCCACCTCGCCATCAAGTCCTACGACCTGGTCGATCGCGCTGACCGGCGGCGGGCCGGGCCGGGCGACCGAACTGCCCGCGACCTTCATGTATTCCTACACCTTCACCCGCAACCAGATGGGCATCGGGGCGTCGTCGCGCGGTGATCATGCTGATGACGATCGCCGCGATCATGGTGCCCTACCTCTACGCCGAGCTGAAGGAGAAGAAGTGATGAGCGCCGCCACGCCAGGACACCGCCGTCAGCACCGGGCGCGTCACGCGGACGCTGCATCTATCTTGTGCTGCTGCTCTTCGCGCTGTTCTACCTGCTGCCGCTCTACGTCATGCTGTCAACTCGCTGAAGCCGCTGGCCGAGATCACCGGCGGCAACATGATGGCGCTGCCCGCGGTCTGGACGCTCGAGCCCTGGCGTTCGGCCTGGTCCACCGCGCAGATCGGGGTCGAGCCGACGGGGCTGCGGCCCTACTTCCTGAACTCGATCCTGATGGTCGTGCCGGCCGTCGTCATCTCGACCGTGCTGGGCGCGCTGAACGGCTACGTGCTGACCAAGTGGCGCTTCCGGGGCGACACGATCCTGTTCGGGCTGATGCTGTTTGCCTGCTTCATCCCGTTCCAGATCGTGCTGATCCCGATGGCGCGGATGCTGGGCCTGCTGGGGCTGGCCGGGTCGACGCCCGGCCTGGTCCTGGTGCACGTGGTCTACGGCATCGGCTTCACGACGCTCTACTTCCGCAACTACTACGCCGCGTTCCCGACCGAGCTGGTCCGGGCCGCGCAGATCGACGGGGCGGGCTTCTTCCGCATCTTCTGGCGCATCCTGCTGCCGGTGTCCGGGCCGATCGTCGTGGTCTCGGTGATCTGGCAGTTCACCAACATCTGGAACGACTTCCTGTTCGGCGCCTCGTTCGGCGGATCTCGATTCCAGCCGATGACGGTGGCGCTGAACAACCTCGTCAACTCCTCGACCGGCGTGAAGGAATACAACGTCCACTTCGCCGGGCGCGATCCTTGCCGCGCTGCCGACGCTGCTCGTCTACATCGTCGCCGGGCCGCTACTTCGTGCGCGGTCTGATGGCGGGGAGCGTCAAGGGATGACCGGGATGCGCGTGCAGATCGGACAGGACGGCGGGATTGCGGCCAGCAGGCCGGGCGCGCCCCCGCAGCGCAGGGAAGGAAGCTGAAGCGATGGGTTTTCTGGATATCCGGAACGTGACCAAATCCTACGGCGCGGTGCGAGGTGCTGCACGAGGTCGACATCTCGGTGGAGGAGGGCGAGTTCCTGGTGCTTGTCGGGCCGTCGGGCTGCGGCAAGTCCACGCTGCTGAACATGATCGCCGGGCTCGAGGCGATTTCCAGCGGCGATATCGCGATCAAGGGCCAGGTGGTGAACGGGGTGCATCCGTCGCAAGCGCAACATCGCGATGGTGTTCCAGTCCTACGCGCTCTACCCCAACATGACGGTGGGGCAGAACATCACCTTCGGTCTGGAGATGCACGGCGTACCCAAGCCCGAGCGGGACCAGGCGATGGCCGAGGTGGCCAAGCTGCTGCAGATCGAGCAACTGCTGGACCGCAAGCCCGGGCAGCTTTCGGGCGGCCAGCGGCAGCGCGTCGCGATGGGGCGCGCCCTGGTGCGCAACCCGGACGTGTTCCTGTTCGACGAACCGCTGTCGAACCTCGACGCCAAGCTGCGCGTCGACATGCGCACCGAGATCAAGAAGCTGCACCAGAAGCTGGGCACGACGATCGTCTATGTCACCCATGACCAGATCGAGGCGATGACGCTGTCGACCCGGATCGCGGTGATGAACAAGGGCTATGTCCAGCAACTCGGCACGCCGAAGGAAATCTACGATGCGCCGGCGAACCTGTTCGTCGCGGGGTTCATGGGCTCGCCCTCGATGAACCTGATGGAGGCGAAGGTGGTCGAGCATGAACGGTGCGCCGCACGCCGAGATCACCGATGCCGAGGGCGCGGTGCGGCACCTGCGGTTTTCCGACAGCGCCTTGCGCGACTGGGTCGGCGCGGGTCGTGGTGCTGGGCATCCGACCCGAGGCGATCACCGACCCCGAGGGTGCCGACCGCAAGTCGGGCAACATCCAGTCTTTCCCCAACCTTGTCTCGCGTCACCGAACCCGCAGGCTCGGATACCTTCGTGACCTCGACGATCGGCGGGCGTGATTGCATTGCGCGGATGCGGGCGGACGCCGAGGTGCGGCCGGGCCAGCTTTTCGACTTTGCCGTCAACATGGACAAGGCGGTGGCCTTCGACCCGAAAACCGAAGTCCGGATCGGGGCCTGAGGCCGGCTGGGGGCAGAGGCCCTAGCAAGCGCGCGGGTGCGGGTGGTCTGGCGGGTCTTTCCGGACGTCCCGCAGCGGAAAGGCTGCACTTGCGGGCACCGCGCGGACGGGGCGCGGTCAGGGGGAAAGCGGGATCACGTCGACGGCCTGGGCGCCGGTCTGACTGCCCGAGGCGCGCAGCACCCCCTTGATCGGCGAGACATCGGAATAATCCCGTCCGCGGGCGACGACGATGTGATCGGTTCCGGCCGGGATCGCGTTCGTCGGATCATAGCCCACCCAGCCCGCCCGCGCGCCGCACCACGCATCGACCCAGGCATGCATCGCATCCGCCCCTTCGAGGCGGGCCTGTCCGGGCGGCGGCGCGGTGCGCAGGAACCCCGACACATAGCCCGCCGGGATGCCGAGGCTGCGCAACCCGGCGATCATGATGTGGCTGAAATCCTGGCAGACACCATGGCGCCCGGCGAAGGCCGTGGTCATCGGGGTGTCGACCTCGGTGGAGCCGGGGTCGTAGAGCATGTCGCGGTTCAGCGCGCGGCCAAGCGCCTCGACCGCCTCGAGCGTACTTTCCGTGCCGCCGCTCGCCGCCAGGGCATAGGCGGCAATGGCCGCATCCTGCTGGACGAGCGGCGAGGGGGCCAGAAAATGGACCGGCGCATCGCCGGACAGGCGCCGGTCGGCGGCAATTTCGGCCCCGAGCGCTTGGCGCGGGGTGGCAAAGGCAACCGGCGGCGGGCCGTGCCGGTCGACCCGTGCCCGCAGGTGCAGCGCAACCTCGTCAAGCGCGCCTCGGAAGGCGAAGTCGGTTGCGTGGTTTCCGAAGAAGTCGGTGCGATCGACCCGCTCATCCGGCTGCGGCGAGATATCCAGCCGTGTCGCGATCAGGCGCTGCCCGCAGATCCCGTCGGCGGGGATGAGCCGGGCAAGGTGGCGCCCGCCGATGGCCGGGCTGGTGTAGCGATAGCTGATGCGCAGCGAGATATCGTAGATCATCGGGCCCGACCTAGTGCAGATAGCCGTCGTAGAGCACGCCTGACAGCGCGAGGATGTCGTCGCGCAGCCCGCGCAGCGCGTCGGGCGTCAGCAACCCCGGTGGCTTGATCGCCACCCCTGTCTGAAGCGCGAGGATACGACGGGCCAGTTCGGTCATCTGGCCGGCGGGGCGGCCCTCTGACAACAGGTCGGCCTGCGCGCGGATCTCGGTCAGGTGGAACAGGATCGAGCGGGGATTGCGCGCGTCGAGGGCCAGCAGGTCGACGACGCTTTCGGGGCTGGCCATGACGGAATGCCGCTGGCGATGGGTCATGGCGCTGTCGCCGATCTCGATCGCCAGATCCAGGCTGCCGGACGGGGCCTCGGGCGCGGTGAAGGCGGCCAGAAAATCGGCCGTCATCGCCGCGCGTTCCTGCGAGCGCCCGATCGTGAGGAACCGCCAGCCGGTCGCTCGATACATGTTCTCGTGGACGAGGCCCGAAAACCCCGCGACCTTGCGCAGCAGGATCCCCAGCGCAAGCGCGGCATCGTCGCCCGGTGTCACGGTATCGGACATCCGGCCCATGGTCTTTTCGAGATCGTCGAGCGCGGCCCAGCCGTCGACCGAAAAGCGGTCGCGGATGTTGCCCGCGGCGTCGACCGCATGGCCCAGCGTGCGGATCAGCCCCTCGGGAAGCGGAACGCGCGGGTCCGTCTCGTAATGCGCGAGTTGGGCCGCGATCGCGTCGCCGAGCGGATCGGCGCCATTTTCGGCCCAACGGGCGTTGAAGGCGCGGGCAAGCCGCAAGAGCCCCTCGGTGCGCTCGACATAGCGCCCGAGCCAGTAGAGGTTGTCGGCCGCGCGGCTGGGCAGGGCGCCGGCCTCGATGCGCGTGAAGGTGGCCCGTGGTACCGGCAGCATCGTCTCGTCGCGCACCGGGGCCTCGGCCATGACCCAGACATCGGCCACCGAACTGCCCTGGCGCATGGAAATCGCCGTCGTGTCGGGCTGGCTGCCGACGCGGGCAAAACCGCCGGGCATCGCCTGCCAGCCGGTGGGCGTGCGCACCAGGAAGACGCGGATCGTCATGGGCCGGGGCACCAACGCCCCATCCTGCCAGACCGGCGTCGTCGAAAGCGTCACCAGTTCCTGCCCCACAAGGCCCGCGCCGTTCGCCACGAGCCAGCTGTCGAGCGGCTGGTCGCTGCGCCGCATCGCGCCGGCCAGGGCATAGGCATCTTCTGTCTCGAAGGGCAGCCGGGTCGCCAGTGCCGGCCCGATCAGCATCCGCCCGGCATTGGCGCGGACATGCGCCAGTTCCGCCTGCTGGCCGCACCACCAGGTTGCGATGTTCGGCATTTTCAGGGGCTTGCCGGTCAGGGCCTCGGCGATGCCGGGCAGGAATGCGAGCATCGCCTGGCTTTCCAGCACGCCCGCGCCAAGTGCGTTGACCAGCGTCACGCTGCCGGTGCGCAGCGCGGAAATCAGCCCCGGCGTTCCGATGTAGGATGCCTCGTTCAACTCCAGCGGGTCCGCCCAGGTGGCGTCGAGGCGGCGCCACAGAACCTCGACCGGCCTTGGCCCCGACACGGTGCGCACCCGCACATGGCCGTCCTCGACCGTCAGGTCGCCACCTTCGAGCAGATCGAGGCCCAGATACCTGGCGATATAGGCGTGCTCGTAATAAGTGTCTGTCATCGGTCCGGGCGTCAGGATCGCGGCCTTGCCGCCCGCATGGGCTGCGGCATCCGATTGCAGCCCGTTCAGCGCGTCGCGGAAAACGCGGAAGAACCCGGCAAGGCGGTGAACGCGGGCGCGGTCGCGCAGATCCGAAAAGACACGGTTTGCCGCAACCCGGTTTTCCAGCGCGAACCCCGCGCCTGACGGGGCTTGTGTGCGATCGCCCAGCACCCACCACCGGCCGTCGGGCCCGCGCCCGATCTCGAAAGCCGCGAAATGCAGGAAGTGGCCCGAGCGGGGCCGGATCCCGACCAGCGGGCGCAGCCATTCGGGATTGTCCGCGATGATCTGCGCGGGCAGGTGGCCTTCGGCGACCAGCCGGTTTTCGCCATAGAGGTCGGCCACCACCAATTCCAGAAGATCGGCCCGTTCGGCCAGCGCCTCGGTGATCCCCGCCCATTCGCTTTCGGCCAACAGGATCGGCAGCGGGCTGAACGGCCAGTCGCGGGTCGACAGCGTGGTTGCGCCGTAGTTGCGAAAGAAGACGCCTGCCTCGCGCAGGTATTGCTCGCCCCGCGCGATGTCGCTAGCGAAGGTGCCGGGCGCCCGCGCCTCGAGATGGGCGACAAGGGGGGCCCAGACCGGGCGCATCGCGCCGGTCCCGTCGATCAGTTCATCCGGAACGCCGGGTGGCGGGCGGTAGGCCGCGAAAAGCGGGCCGGGCGGTTGAAACGCCTGCGCCTGCACCATGTCAGATCCCCGGCCCGCGGCGCAGGTCGAGCGTCATCGGGAATTCCCGGTGCGGCGTTTCCGGGGGCGGTTCGTAGGCGCCGGGAGAATGGCCATGCGGTTCGAACCGGGCCAGACGGCGGGCCTCGGCCTCGTTGCCGTTGACGGGAAAGGTGTCGTAGTTGCGCCCGCCCGGATGGGAGACATGATAGGTGCAGCCGCCGATCGCCCGGCCTGTCCAGGTGTCGAAGATGTCGAAGGTCAGCGGTGCGTTCACCTCCAGCACCGGGTGCAGCGAAAGCGATGGTTGCCACGCCTTGTAGCGCACCGCGGCCACCGCGACGCCGTTTGTGCCGGTGGGGGTCAGCGGCACGCGGCGGCGGTTGCATGTGACGATGTAGCGGTCCGGATCGGATGTGGAGAGCTTGACCTGAAGCCGCTCGACCGAGCTGTCGGTATACCGCACCGTGCCGCCGATCGCGCCGGTTTCGCCCAGCACATGCCAGGGCTCCAGCGCCTGGCGCAGCTCCAGATGCGCGCCCTCGTAGGTGACTTCGCCGCAAAACGGGAAACGGAATTCTGCCTGGGCCTTGAACCAGTCCGACTGCATCGCGAATCCGTGGTCGCCGAGGTCGCGCAGCACGTCGAGGAAGTCGTCCCAGACGAAATGCGGCAGCATGAAGCGGTCATGGAGCGCCGTGCCCCACCGTGGCAATGCGCCCGTGGCAGGCGCGTGCCACATGCGCGCGATGATGGCCCGGATCAGAAGCTGCTGGGCCAGCGACATGCGGGGGTTCGGCGGCATCTCGAAGCCCCGGAACTCCACCAGGCCAAGCCGCCCGGTCGGCCCGTCGGGCGAATAGAGCTTGTCGATGCAGATCTCGGCCCGGTGGGTGTTGCCGGTGACATCGACCAGCAGATTGCGCAGCAAACGGTCGACCAGCCAGGGCCTCGGTTGCGCGCCGGTCCCCGGCAGGGCGATCTGCGCCAGCGCGATCTCAAGCTCATAGAGCGCGTCATGCCGCGCCTCGTCGATCCGCGGGGCCTGCGAGGTGGGCCCGATGAACAGCCCCGAGAACAGATAGCTGAGGCTCGGATGGCGCAGCCAGTGCAGGATCAGGCTGCGCAGCAGATCGGGGCGGCGCAGGAAGGGGCTGTCGGCCGGGGTCAGGCCGCCGACGACGACATGGTTGCCCCCGCCCGTGCCGGTATGCTTGCCGTCGATCATGAACTTGTCGGCGCCAAGCCGCACCTGCCGGGCTTCGTCATAGACGGCCTCGGTCGTGGCCACGCATTCGTCCCAGCTTCCGGCGGGATGGATGTTCACCTCGATCACGCCCGGATCGGGGGCCACCCGGATGACGTTCAGGCGCGGATCATGGGGTGGGGGATAGCCCTCGATGTGGACGGGCAGGCCCAGTTTCGCCGCCGCCGTCTCGGCGGCCGCGACCAGATCGAGATAATCCTCGACCCGCTCCACCGGGGGCATGAACACGCAGATCCGGCCGTCGCGCGGCTCGACTGAAAGCGCCGTTCGCACGCTGCCCGCCAGATCCGAAATGGTCTGCTCGATCCGGTCCTGGCCGGCCTCGGCGGCGGTGAAATGCGCGCGCGTCTGTTCCCGCAGCCCGGGGGGGGCGTCCGGCAGTTCGCCCCGGACCTCGAACGGGTCGGCGGGGTTGATGTAGGGATAGTCCGTGGCGGGGACATGCGGCAGCGCGCCCAGCGGCAGGCGGTAGCCCACGGGGCTGTCGCCGGGAACCAGAAAGAGGTGGCCGCGCCGGAGGTTCCATTTTTCCGACACCCAGGTCTTGGCGGCTCGGGCCTGCCAACGCTGCACCGGAAGCACGAAACCCGACGGTTCGGTCAGCCCGCGGGCGAAGACCCGGGCGATGCGGTTGCGTTCCTCGGGATCTTTCAGGCGCGAGTTCTCGGGTGTCACGTTCTCGGGCAGGTTGCCTTCCTTGACGATCCACTCGGCCGGATCCTCGAAGGCTGGCACGACGTTTTCGGTCGGCACGCCCAGTTCGGCGGCGATCGTTGTCAGCAGCGACTGTGCCTGATCGGGGGTCACGCCGCCATCTGCGGCCTCGGTGGCGATCAGGTCGGCATCGCGCCAGATCGGCTTGCCGTCACGTCGCCAGAACAGCGAGAACGTCCAGCGCGGCAGCGTCTCGCCCGGATACCACTTGCCCTGACCGTAGTGCAGGAAACCGCCCGGCGCGAAGCGGTCGCGCAGCCGGCGGATCAACTGGTCGGCGAACTCGCGCTTGGTCGGGCCGACGGCATCGGTGTTCCATTCGCCGGCCTCGAAATCGTCGACCGACACGAACGTCGGCTCGCCGCCCATGGTCAGGCGCACGTCCCCCGCCGCCAGCGACGCATCCACCTTGCGTCCCAGCGCATCCAGATCGGCCCAGGCCGCGTCGGAGAACGGGCGGGTGATACGGGGGTGCTCGGCGACGCGGGCGACCTGCATGTCGAACCCGAAGGTCACCTCGGCATGGCTCGCAAGGCCCGAGATCGGCGCGGCGTTGCGGTAATGCGGAGTGGCCGCCAGCGGGATGTGGCTTTCGCCGGTCAGCAGGCCCGATGTGGGATCGAGCCCGATCCATCCGGCACCCGGCAGGTAGACTTCGCACCAGGCGTGCAGGTCGGTGAAATCGACCTCGGTGCCCGACGGGCCGTCGAGCGCCTTGAGATCGGGCTTCAACTGGATCAGGTAGCCCGACACGAATCGCGCGGCAAAGCCGAGGTGGCGCAGTGCCTGCACCAGCAGCCAGCTTGAATCGCGGCATGACCCGGTGCCCGCGGCGAAGGTCTGTTCCGGGGTTTGCACGCCGGGTTCCATCCGGATCACATAACCGACCTGCCGGGCCACGCGCGCGTTGAGGTCGACCACGAAATCCACCGTGCGCCGCGGGCTTCGGTCGACCCCGTCGAGAAAGCGTTGCAGCCCCGGGCCTGCCGGCTCCGGCGTGCGGTAGATCACGAGATCCGGTGCGATGTCTTCGGCGTAGTGGAAGGGAAATTCCTCGGCCGAGGCTTCCACGAAGAAATCGAACGGGTTGTAGACCGTCATGTCTGCGACCAGGTCGACCTCGATCTTCAGCTCGCGCACCGGCTCGGGAAACACGTAGCGCGCCAGCCAGTTGCCGTAGGGATCCTGCTGGTGGTTCACGAAATGCGGCTGCGGCCCGACCTTCAGGCTGTGCGACACCACCCGGGTGCGGCTGTGCGGCGCGGGACGCAGGCGAAGAACCTGCGGACCGAGCGTCACCGGCCGGTCGTATTGATAATGGGTCAGGTGATGGATGCTGGCGAGGATCGACATGGGAACCGCTGGTCAGGAACGTCGCTACCAGTCGTTTCACATATCGCCGCCCGCCACCACGGTTTCCTCGACGAAGCATCCGTCCTTGGGGGCGGATGCCTTGGTTTTGTGCGCGGCGCGCGCGGGGGCGGCGCCGCCCGCGCGTGCGGCCCGGTTCACTTCAGGTGATGGACCTTGTCCCGGCCGTAGACCGGCGTCGGGATGCCCACCTGCCGCGCCTTCAGTTGCAACGCGAGGAACTGCGAATAATGCCGCGACTGGTGCAGGTTGCCGCCGTGGAACCAGAGACCCTCCTGCGCGGTGGGTTTCCACATGTTGCGCTGCTCGCCCTCCCAGGGGCCGGGATCCTTGGGTGTGTCCGACCCCAGGCCCCAGCACTTGCCCACCTTGTCGGCGACCTCCTGGCTGATCAGGTCGGCCGCCCAGCCATTCATCGAGCCATAGCCCGTGGCATAGACGACAAGATCGGCGGGCAGTTCGGTTCCGTCCTTCAGCACGACCGAAGTTTCGGTCAGGTGGCTGACATCCGATCCGGACTTCAGCTTGATCTTGCCGTCTATGATCAACTGGCTCGCGCCCACGTCGATGTAGTAACCCGACCCGCGCCGCAGGTATTTCATGAACAGGCCCGTCCCGTCGGCACCCCAGTCGAGCAGGAACCCCGCCTTTTCGAGCGCGGTGTAGAATGCCGCGTCTTCCTGCTTGATGGTATCGTAGATCGGTTTCTGGAAGGCAGGCAGAAGCTTGTAGGGGATCGAGGCGAAGATCAGATCGGCCTTGTCTGTCGTCACCCCCGCCGCAACGGCTTCCTCGGAATAAAGGGAACCCAGCCCGTGCTTCATCAGGGGCTCGGACCGCACGATGTGGGTGGTGGAGCGCTGCACCATCGTGACGTCCGCCCCCGCCTCCCACAAGGCCGCACAAATGTCGTGGCTGGAGTTGTTGGAGCCGATGACGACCACCTTCTTGCCCTTGTAGGCATCCGGGCCGGGGTGGGTGCTCGAATGCTGCTGTTCGCCCCTGAAGACGTCCTGACCCTTGAACACAGGCCAGTTGGCCTTGGCGGACATGCCGGTGGCCAGCACCAGTTGCTTGGGTCGCAGCACCACGTCCTTGCCATCGCGGGTGACGTGAACCTCCCATTGCTTCTTCGTCTCGTCGTAGCTGGCCTTCGTCGCCGTGGTCGAGGCCCAGTAGTTCAGCTCCATCACCCGGGTATACATCTCCAGCCAGTCGCCGATCTTGTCCTTGGGCGCGAAGACCGGCCAGTTGGCGGGGAAGGGGATATAGGGCAGATGGTCGTACCAGACCGGATCGTGCAGGCAGAGCGACTTGTAGCGGTTGCGCCAGCTGTCGCCGGGGCGGGCGTTCTTCTCGATGATGATCGTTGGCACGTCCAGTTGGCGCAGCCGCGCGCCGAGTGCGATCCCGCCCTGTCCGCCGCCGATGATCAGCACCTCGGGCTGCGTCTCGTAACCGAGCGTCGCCTGCTCTTCGGCGCGTTCCTCGGCCCAGGTCTTGCGACCGCGTTCCAGCACATGGGCCACGCCCTGCGGCCGGGTCGCCCCCTTGTGCTCTTCGTGTCCCTTCAATTCCTTCAGCGTGGTCAGCAGCGTCCAGATCTTGCCGTCGCGGATGCGGATGTGCCCGTGACCCCGGCCATGCGCCGTCTCGAAGTCGATCCAGGCCTGGTGAAAGCCGCCCCCGTCCTCGGCCGCCTCGCCGGGCGTGATCGCGAAATGGCCGGGCGCGATCGGGCCGGCCTGGGCGGTGAGCATGGCTTCGATCTGATCCTGCCCCTCCATCGTCTTGATGTTCCAGGTCAGGCTGGCAAGGTCGCGCCAGTAGCCGTCCGCCTCGAACAGCCGCGCGGCCGCCTTCGGATCGGATTTGGTCAGGGCATCGTTCAGGTCATTCAGGACTTGGGCCACCACGGTGGCGGGTGTCTGGTCGAGCATCGGTTTCTCCCCCTCGTGGCCGGCGCCGAACGCCGGATGGGGCATTTGGCGATGCCGTGGCGGGGTCTGTCCAGACGACTTTGGTCGCGCCCCGCATCAGACCGGCGTGAAACCCTCCATCGCGTGATCGCGGACATGACGCAGCAGCGAGATCAGGCCGGCTATCTGATGGCGGGCCGTCGCCTCTCCCTTGGCGGCGGTCGCGGCGGCGGCATTACCGACCGTCCCGGCGGGGTTCAGATCGCGGGCGATCCAGCCATAGCTGACCGGGCCGGTGGGCGGGATCGCGCCGGTCTCGGCGCTCGAGGCGAAATCGAGGGCCCGGCCCATGTCTACCGTCTCGGGACGGAACGCGAGCATGAGCGAGGTTTCCATGTCGCCGCCGTGAAGGCCGTGGGCCAGTTCCCGCGGCGGATAGAGGCCCTCGGGCGTGCCGAAGCTGGTCCACTGGCACTTCACCGCCAGCATCCCGGCCCGCACCCGCAACTCGCGCGACAGGATCGAGACGAGGTCGAGGTTGCCGCCATGGCTGTTGACGATCACGATCTTGCGCAACCCCGCCCGCGCCACCGACAGCCCGACCTCGCGCCAGGCGGCCAGCGCCGTCTCGGCCGACAGCGTCAGGGTGCCCGCCGCCCAGAGGTGTTCGTTCGACTTGCCGATCGCCTGCACCGGCAGGATCAGCAGGTCCAGATCGTCGGGGCAGGCGCCGTGCAGCCGCGCGAGCATCCCTTCGGCGATCAGCGTGTCGGTGCCGACCGGAAGGTGCGGCCCATGCTGCTCGATCGCCGCCGTGGGCAGCAGCGCGATGGTGCGCAGCGGATCGAGCGCGGCGAAATCGGGCGCGCGAAGCGTGGTCCAGTCACGCGCGCTCATGCCGTGGCCTCGCGGCTGCGGGGCGCGCGGCCGATCAGGCGGTCCATCTTCGCCGCGACCCTCTGCGAGGTGGCGGGCGCGGCTTTCGGGGGTGGAGCTGTCCATCAGGTAATGCGCGGCGAACACGCTGCGCTTTCCCCGCGCGCAAAGCAGGCCCACGCCGCGCGACAGCGTCCGCTGTCCCGGTGCCCCGACAAGGCTTGTCAGCCACCAGCTCGCCCCGCAGGTGGTGAAGACGCCCAGCCGCGTGATATGCTGCAGCCCGGGCCGGATCGTCGCGTTCGCATCGTCGGGCATGCGGAAGGCGACATCCGGCAACAACGCCCGGTCGAGCCAGCCCTTCAGGATCGCGGGCAGCCCGTACCACCAGGTCGGATAGACGAAGATCAGCGTGTCGCACCAGCGGATGTCGTCCACATCGCGCGCGACGGGCGTCCGGTTGGCCGGGCAATCCAGATAGCCGGCCCATTCCGCAGGGGTCAGCACCGGGTGAAATCCGCGGCCATAAAGGTCGTTCAGCCGCACGTCTGCCCCCGCAGCCGCGAGCCTTGTCCAGCACGACGTCGCGCACGGCGGCGGTGAAGCTGCCCTGGCTCGGGTGGCAATAGACCACCAGTGCCCGCATCAGAAACGCTCCATCTCGCGCGCCACGCGGTCGACAAACGCGGCCCGTCTGGCCTCGGTCGCCCGGTTCATGTCGTAGAGCGCCAGATAGCGCATCGTCTCGGGGCGGCAGACATGCCAGATCGCCCGGCGCACGACATGGCGCGGCGGGTCGCCGGCCAGGATCGCGCGTATCCGCGTGCCGCCATAGGTCGTGACGGCGGCGAGCTTGCGGATATGGGTCAGGTTCGGCGCGACCGCGGCCGTCCTCGAGCCGGAAGCTGACACCGGGCAGGAAGACCCGGTCGAAGAACCCCTTCAGGATCGCCGGAAAGCCGAAGTTCCAGACCGGAAACACAAGCACCAGCGCCTCGGCGGCCCGCAGGCGGTCCACATAGGACTGCACCGGCGCGGTGTTCGGGCCGACCTCATGATAGGCCGCGCCGCTCGGCGGCGCCCAGCACCGGATCGAAGCCCTCGGCGTTCAGGTCGCAATCGTCCACCTCCCAGCCCCGCCGGGCCAGCCGCCTGCACCACATTCCGGTGCAAGGCTGCAGAAAAGCTCTCCTCGCAGGGATGGGCGAACAGCACCAGCGCCCGCATCATGCGCGCCTCCCGGTTTCTTTCTTGCAGAAATACCCTCGGGGGGTGAATTGGCGCCAGCCAAGAGGGGGGCGGAACGCCCCCCTTGCCCGGTCCGCGATCATTCCGCCGCCCTCAGGCCGGGGTAATCGTACACCCGGTCATAGCGCCAGTCCGGATCGTCCCAGGCGATCATCTTGCCGGGGTTCAGCAGCCCCTTGGGATCGGCCTCGCGCTTGAAGTCCAGCTGTCGGGCGTCGACGGTCTGCCGTCCGCCTTCCTCCAGCGTGTAGCGGTGCGGATTGAAGACCATGCAGCCAAGCGCCTCGTGGGTCCGCACGATCTCGTCCAGCCGCGCTTCGGTGGTGAACCTGACGAGGGACAGCCCGGCATAGACCGTCCGCCCGTTCTCGCGCATCGCCTCGAGATGCTGCATCACCTCGCCCGGAAAGGCCGCGCGCATCGCCTCGATCCGCGCCAGATGATCGGGCGCGCCGTAGCGGACCTGAAGATAGGTGATCGACGGATCGACCTTGAGCGCACGCAGCGTGGTGTGGTTCCAGCCGTATTCGTAGACCGGGCCCGGTTCGCGCGGCCCAGTCGTGCGCGTCGGACCGGTAGATCAGCCGGGCCCCGGGGCGGCGCGCGAGGAAGGTCAGGAACCCGTCCATCGCATGGGGCGCGATCATCAGGCCGATCAGCGCGCTGGCCCGGGTCGCACTGCGGCGCGACCCGCTGGAAATAGCCTTGCGCGATCGGGGCCTCGAACACCGTGACCAGTTTCTTCAGGATGCCGTCCTCGTTGGCCAGTTCCATGCCGAATGCCGCCGCCTCGGGAAAGGTCTCGCAGGTGACGAACAGGTCGATCCAGTCATAGGCGGGGGCCAGCGGCATCTCGATTTCCGTGATGATGCCGTTGGTGCCGTAGGCGTGGCTGACGCGGTGCAGTTCCTCGCCGGTGAACTCCAGGATGCGCGGTTCGGCCTCCATCGTGACCACGCGCAGGCGGATGATGTTGCCCAGATCGCGCAGCGCGCCCCAGGTGCAGGAACCCACGCCGCCCGATCCGCCCGCGATGAACCCGCCGATGGTCGCCGTCGCCCAGGTCGACGAGAACATCCGAAGCTCCTGTCCCGAATGGGCCTTGCAGGCGGCATCGAGATCCTTCAGCAGGCATCCGGGCTCGACGATCACGCGGCCGGGATGGATCGCCTTGACGGCGGTGAGGTGCTTCGTGTGCAGGATCACGCCGCCGGCCAGCGGCATGGACTGCCCGTAGTTGCCGGTGCCCGCGCCGCGGGTGGTCACCGGCACGTCCTGGGCATGGCAGACGCGCAGCACCTCGATCACCTCGGCCTCGGTCCGGGGGGCCACGACGAAATCGGCGATCACATGGTCGAGCCGCGCCTTGAGGACCGGCGAATACCAGAAGAAATCGCGGCTCTTGGAGCGGACCGAAACCGGGTTGTCGTCGATGTCCAGATGCGACAGGGCGGCTTGCGGGCGGCGGCAAGGGTCATGCTGGCTCCATCAGCGGGTCGAGATCGGCGTAATCGGGCAGCGTGCGGTCGATCTGCCGGCCCGCCCCGGATCACGATGCGGTCGGACTGGGGGCGGGCGAAAAGCTCGGTCCAGGTCCGCGCGCGGAAGATCACCAGATCCGCCGGCGCGCCGGGCGCAAGCGAGGGCGGTCGAAACCCGCAGGCCCGCGCGGGGTTGGTCAGCACGCTGTGTATCCAGTCGCGGCCGGAATGGTCCAGATGGCCGATCCGGGTCGCCTCGCGCAGGACCTCGACCATGTCCATGTCGCCATAGGCATAGAACGGATCGCGCGTGTTGTCGGAGGCGAAGCTGACGTTGATCCCGCGCGCCTTCATCTCGTGGACCAGCGTGATCCCGCGCCAGCGCGGTGTGCGGTGCGCGCGTGCGATCCTGAAGGTAGAGGTTGCACATCGGCAGGCTCGACCACGTTCAGCCCCGCCTTCGCCACCAGGTCGAGCGTCGAGAGCGCCTGCGGCCTCGTCCATGCACTGAGACGGAACAGCAATGCCCGACCACCACGGGCCGGTCGAAACCCGTCTCCAGCACGGCCTGGGCGATCAGCCGGAGCGTGTTCGAGGCGGCATCGCCGGTTTCGTCCACATGGAAATCGGCCGACAGGCCGCGCTCGTCGGCCATGCGCAGGAAGCGCCAGGATGCGGTCCTTCACGTCGGGCAGCGGATAGGTGACCATGCCGAGCACCCCGCCATGCGCGGCCACGAGATCGGCCGTGTCGCGCGAACGGCGCCGTCGGTCGAGAAATCGCCTCGCAGCCGATCAGGCAGGCCGCCTGAAGCTCGATCCGGCCCGGCCCAGTCGCTGCGCAGTCGCCGAGAAGACGGGAAAGCTGATCCCGTCCTGCGGCGGGATGGCGTCGAGGTGGGTGCGGATCGCGCGGGTGCCGTGTGCATAGGCGGCCCGCAGCGAGAACTCCATGCGGGCGGCGCACATCGCTCGACCGTCCAGCGCGCGGCACGGTCGGCGCCGACGGTGGTCAGCGCGCCCATGAAGGTGCCGTCGGGATTGGGAGCGCGTGGCCAGATGTGGCCCTTGTCGAGATGCGTGTGCATGTCGACGAAGGCCGGCAGCACCATCGCGCCCCGCCATGTCGACCCCGACGCATTCGCCCTCGCCGATCCTTGCCCCGTCGATGGTGATCGACGTGCGCACAAGGTCGCCGGGCTGGCCCAGCAGGCAGGCCGGGATGGTCACGTTCTGGAGCCGCAGCCGCGGGCCATCGGGCAGAGAGAGGAAATCCTCATATGTCCCGCTTGATCGCGCTTTCGTGCCACTTGCGCAGCAGCATGTGGCTGAGGAAGCGACAGGCCGGCAAAGATCACCACGCCCGACAGCGCGATCAGCAGCAGGGCCGCGAACATGCGCGGGATGTTGAGCCGGTAGCCGGCCTCGAGGATGCGGAACGCGAGGCCCGAACCGATGCCGCCGGTGCCGGCGACATATTCGGCCACCACCGCCCCGATCAGGCTCAGCCCGCCCGCGATCCGCAGCCCGCCGAGGAAATAGGGCAGGGCCGAGGGCAATTGCAGGATAGCGCAGGCGCTGCCAGCGGATCGCGCGGTAGATCGTCATCAGGTCGCGCAGGTTGTGGTCGGTGGATTTCAGCCCGAGCGTCGTGTTGGACAGGATCGGGAAGAAGGCCACGATCCAGGCGCAGAGCAGCAGGCCCGCGATGCGGTTGTCGACATAGATGAAGATCAGCGGCGCGATCGACGACGACCGGCGTCACCTGAAGGATCACTGCATAGGGATAGAAGCTCATCTCCGCCCAGTTCGACTGGGTGAAGAGGATCGCGAGGCCGACGCCGCCGACCACCGCGACGGCCAGCGCCATGAGCGTGATCTGCAAGCGTCACCAGCAGCGCGTCGAACAGGAGCGGCCAGTCCGTGACCAGCGTCTGCAGCACGAGGCCGGGCCCCGGCAGGATGTAATGCGGGATCTCGTTCCAGACCACGATCCGGTCCCACAGCCAGAGCGCCAGCGCCGATGACGACAAGCACCGGCAGCACCCATGCGCCGACGCCCTCGATCCGCGCGCGCCCGGGCGCGGCGTGCCTCTTCGGCGTCGACCGGGGCGGCGGTGTCGGCGGCAGAGGCGGTCGGCCAGGCGTCATGCTGCCTCTCCCATCGCCTCGATGCAGCGCCTCGGATGCGGCGCGGCAGTGGGCGGCATATTCGGCCGAGGTGCGGAAGGCCATGTCGCGCGGATAGGGTGCGTCGACCGCGAGTTCGCGGATCACCCGGCCCGGGCGGGCGGCCATCACGACGATCCGGTCCGACAGGAACACGCTTTCGAAGACCGAATGGGTCACGAAGATCACCGTGCAGCCGATCTTGGCCTTCATCGCGAGCAGGTCGTTGTTCAGCTTCTGGCGGGTGATCTCGTCGAGCGCGGCAAAGGGTTCGTCCATCAGGATGAGGCGCGGGTTGGTGACCAGCGCGCGGGCGATGGAGACGCGCATCTTCATGCCGCCCGACAACTCGCGCGGATAGGCGTCGGCGAAGCGTGTCGAGGCCGACCAGCGCGAGCGCCTCGAGTGATCTCGCGCGCACCGCGTCGCGCAGCGATTGTGCCGCGCAGGCGGAACGGCAGCCAGACGTTCTGCGCCACCGTGGCCCAGGGCATCAGCGTGGGTTCCTGAAACACCACGCCCAGATCGCCGCGTCTGCGCGCCGCCCGTCCACAGGATGCGGCCCGGCGTCGGCGGCATCAGCCCCGCGATCAGCCGCAGCGCGGTGGACTTGCCGCAGCCCGACGGGCCGAGCAGCGAGATGAAATCGCCCTCGTTCACGGTCAGGGTCATCCCGCTGCAGCGCGATCACCGTCGCCGTTGAAGGTCTTGTCCACGCCCTGCATCTCCAGCACGGTCGGGCGCTGGCCGAGGGGCAGGTGCGGGCGGTGCGGGGTCATCGTGCTGCTCCGGTGGCGAAGGCGGCCCGGCGGCGCGGCCGCCCCGGCAGCGTTGCTGATCTGTCTTCAGGTCCATGCCGACGCCCTGGTTGACGAAGGCCGTGGTGATCGAGGATGTTCCAGTCGATGTCGCCGGCGACCACGCCCGCCTCGACCATCTTGTCGTAGAAATCCTCGACCTTCGCCTCGGTCATCGCCCCGATGCCGAGCGGTCAGCGCGTCGCCCGAATCGACGATCCCGTGCCTCTTTCATCTTCTCGATGGCGAAGGCGATCTGCTCGTCGGTCATGTCGGGATTGTCTTTCTTGATCATGGCGTTGGCGGCGGTATTGTCGCCGTAGAGGTAGTTGTACCAGCCCTTGATCGACCCTTCGACGAAGCATTTCACCTGATCGGGCTTGCTGGCGATCGTGTCGGCCATCGTCTCGATCGTGGTCGAGTAGGTCGAATAGCCCGCATCGGCGATCAGCCAGACATCGGGTTTGAAGCCGCCTTCCTTTTCCACCATGAACGGCTCGGAGGACAGATAGCCCTGCATCCCCGCGTTCTCGTCGGCGATGAAGGGGGCGGGGTTGAAGGTATAGGGCTGCGCGCTGTTCCTCGGTGAAGCCATAGGCCTTGATCATCCACTGGTAGAAGGTGGCATAGCCGTCGTCGCCGATCAGCAGCGTCGCAGCGTTCTTCAGGTCCTCGAACGACGTCGACCTTGCCCGGGTGGGTCAGGATGACCTGCGGGTCCTTCTGGAAGACTGGCGGCGACGACGACGATCGGCATGCCTTCCTGCACGGCGCTGAAGGCGTCGCAGCAGGTTGCCGCCCATGTTGAAGTCGATCTTGCCCGCCAGCATCAGCGCCCGGTTGTTCACCTGCGGCCCGCCCGGCATGGATCGTCACGTCGAGCCCGCAGGCGGCATAGGTGCCGTCCGCGACCGACTGGTAGAAGCCGCCATGTTCGGCCTGGGCCAGCCAGTTGGTGCCGAACACCACGGGCACGTTCTGCGCGAGGGCCGGCAATGCCAGCGATGCGCCAAGCGCGGCAAGGGTTGCGGTCGTCCCGAGCGTGCGGGAAATCGATGCCATGATAACCTCCTGATGATTCTCGTTGGGCCAAGCCTAGGGCGGAGGCCGAGACGGGCGAGGGGAACCGGGGCACGGGATGCAGAAATCGGAGTCAGACGATACAGTATCGTGCATGGGGGCGGAGTCGATGCCTGTTTTTCTGGCAGACAGGGCCCCGATGGCGGTGTGCCGGCAGGCGGGACCGCAGTCCTGTGCGCCCCGCCGGGGATCGGGGCGATGAGGGTGCTGGCCCCGGCCTCGATCCGGCCGCCCTTCGCGCGCTATGCCCATGGGGTCGAGGTGCCGCCCGGCGCGCGGATCGTGATGACCTCGGGCCAGTTGGGGATCGGCATCGACGATGTCGTGCCCGAAACGGCCCTTGCGCAGGCGGTGCTGTGCTTTGCCAATTGCGCGGCGATCCTGGCCGAGGCCGGCATGGGGCCCGACTGACGTGGTCCGGATCAACGCCTTTGTCACCGACAGGTCGCACATGGCGGGCTACATGGCCGCGCGGGATGCCTGGCTGACCGGGACAGCCCGCCTTCCGGCCTCCACGCTGGTGATCGTGGCGGGTTTCACCCGGCCTGAATTCCTCGTCGAGGTCGAGGTGACGGCGGCAGCGCCCTAGGGAAGCGCGCGCACCGAGGCCTCCCAGCCGGCGAGGAAGTTTTCCTTCTTCAGGGCGTCGAGATAGGTCAGAAGGCCGGGGCCGAGCCGGATCGGCAGGAAACTGCCCGCCTGGGCGCGCACCTGTTGCAAGGCCCATGTGTCGATGTCGGTGACGGGGCGGATCGGCAGCAACTGCGACCGGGTGGCGATCAGGCGCTGGCCGTCCTCGGACAGAAGGAAGGCCACGAACCGCTCGGCAAGTTCGGGGTTGGGTGCGGTCGCCGGAACGAAGACGCTGCGCGCCATCACGAGGTTGTAGTCCGAAAGGAAATGCACGTCGACGCGCGGATCGTTTTCCACAAGCGCCAGCGCATAGGATCCGATCACGTTGATTGCTATGGAAATCTCGCCCGAGGCTGTCGCCTCGACCATGGCGGAGGTGCAGCAATAGGTGCGCACGCCGGCCCGACCCAGCGCCTCGGTGATGCGCTGGGCCTGAAGGCCCTGCACGGCATCCTGCGTGGCGTAGAGGTATCCGATGCCCGACCCGCGCAGATCGTAGATGCCGATGTGGCGGTAGAGTGCGGCTTCGTTGTCGCGGATGAAGTTGGCAAGTTCGCGGTGCTCCCTGGGCAGGCTGTCGGGGCGGAAGGCCGCGCGATTGTAGACGATCACCGCAGGCTCGAAGGTAAAGCCGAAAAGCTCCGACCGCCAGATCGCCCAGTCGGGCAGGGCTGCCGCCTCGGCGATGTCCAGCCGCCGCGCAAGTCCGCGGTTCACCAGATCGACCTGAAGGTCCATGGCCGAACTGATCACCACGTCGGCGAGCGCCGCCGCCCAGGATCTCGCCATGCAGCGCGAGCGTCTGGAATTCCTTGTAGGCGATCTTGACACCGGGGTTGAGCGCCTCGAACCGCTCGACAAGAGGGGTCATGGCGGGGGTGTCGGTGGCGCTGAAGATGGTCAGCACCTGCGCATCGGCATGTCCCGGGACAAACAGCGCCAGCCCGAGCACCGCGACCGTCGCCATCCGGGCGCGCGCGGGCCGCGCGGGCCGGGGAAAGGCCATGGACACCGCAAGCCCGCCATGGCGCGAGGTGCCGAGGGTCAGCGTCGCGTCATGCCCCTCGGCCACCGCCCGCACGATGGCAAGACCGAGACCCGAACCGGCCGTGTCGGGCGAGATGGATGTGAACCGTTCGGTGGCGCGCGCGTGGTCGGCCTCGGGAATGCCGGGCCCGGCATCCTCGACCGTCAGAACGAGGGTGTCGCCCCGCACCGCAAGGGCAATGTCGATGGTATTGTCGGACGGGCCATGGCGCACGGCGTTGTCGATCAGGTTGCGCAGCGCCTCTCGCACCGACATCGCATCGGCCACGACGACATCCTGACCGTCCGCGATGTGATCGGCATCGAAGGTCAGCGCGATGTCGCGCATCCGGCTGTCGCGGAGCATTTCGGCCAGCGTGTCGCGCACCACCGGCTTCAGCGCGACCGGCCGCAGCGTGGCACGATCGGAACGGTGGATGACCATGGCGTTGGCGAGCAATTGGTTGGTCAGGCGGACCGTCCGCTCGGCTTGCCGTTCGGCGCGCACGAGGCGTCCGCGCAGCTGTGCCGGGTCGGCGGTATCCACCGCCAGCGAGAGATGACCCTGAAGCGCGGAGAGCGACGTGCGGGTCTGGTGGGCGACGTCGGCGATGAAGCCTTCGGTCAGTTTGCGGTTGCGGTCGAGTTGCGCGATGAAACCGTTGATCGCCTCGAACAGCCCGCCGATCTCGCGCGGGGTGGCGCCTTCGACGGGCGTAAGGTCGCCGGGGGCACGGGCCCGCAGGTCGGCCTCGATCCGGCGCAGCGGGAACAGCGCCCGCCGGATGGCGAGCCAGACGAACCCCAGACCGATCAGCGACACCACCGCCAGCCCCGCCATGCCGTTCAGGAAGAGCGAAAGCTGTTGCGCCCGCCGCGCCTCGAGCGTCTGGCCGATCTGCACGGCGACCCAGAGCCGTCCGCCCGGCGAATTGAGTTGCCGTCCCTGCAGGACGAACCGATGGGGCACGCCGTAGACGGCATCGTAGAAGACCGGGGTTGCCTCTGAGCGGAATGTCGGGCGGCAGCGGCAGGTCGCCGGCCCCGGTGATCGTGCCGGCACCCGGCACGAACACCCGGTAGGTCACGCGGTCATCCGGGGCGAGCGCCAGAATGTCCATCGCCGACGACGGCAGGTCCACCGACGGGCCCTCGGCGCCGGGCGACACCCGTTCGAGCACCGAAAGCGCGGCCCCCGCCAGCAGAAGGTCATAGGTGCGGTTGGCGGCGCCCGCGCGCATAGGTCCACAGCAGGAGCGAGATCAGCAGCAGCAGCACCGCGAACCCGAGCGCCATGAGCGCCAGAAGGCGGCGCTGCAGCGAATAGCTGCGCCCTCAGTCCTCATCGGCGACATAGGCCATGTATCCAAGCCCCCGCGCCGTCTTGATCACCAGGGGCGTGCCGTGAAGCTTGCGCCGCAGGCGGGTCACGATCTGCTCGACCGCATTGAGGCTCGGGCTTTCGTCGAAACCGTAGAGCTTGTCGGCCACCTCCTCCTTGGTCAGCATCCGGCCGAGATTGTCGATCAGCACTTCGAGCAATTGCACTTCGCGCGCGCGCAGATCGGCATCGTGCCCCGCAACCGTGGCGCGCTTGGCCGCACGGTCGAACGAGAGCGACCCGGCGGTGAAGACATTGGTCGCACTGCCCGAACGGCGGCGGGCCAGAACACGGCAACGGGCCAGCAACTCGCGGAAGTCGAACGGTTTCACAAGATAGTCGTCCGCTCCTGCGTCGAGCCCGATCACCCGGTCATCGATCTGCGACCGAGCCGTCAGGATCAGGACGGGGGTCGTGTCATCCGCGGGCGCGCAATGACCGCAAGATGTCGTAGCCGTTCTTGTCCGGGCAGGTTCACGTCCAGCAGAACGATGTCGAAGCGCGCGTGGCGCAGCAGTTCGTTGGCCTCGTTTCCGTCGGCCTCGCGGTCGACCGAATGGCCCTTCGGACCGAAGACGATCGACGATCGTCTCGGCCAATTCGTCGTTATCCTCGATCAGCAGCACGCGCATGGCTGGCAGTCTTAGGTCCGAATCGCCGCGCCGCGATAGCCATGGCGAGTGTGTGTCAGCGTCCGGTCAGTCTGACGTCAGCCGGATGACAGACAGGTCTCAGGCGGCGGTCAGTCTTGACCCCTAGTGTCTCATCACCGCGGGGGAATGCCCGCATGTCTCGACAGGGAGGAGACCCAAATGACAATCGCTCGCTTCTGCGGCGCCTTCGCCGTATCCGTCACGCTGGCCTTGCCGGCGCTGGCCGAGGTTACCGACCCGAATGCGTCGCCCCGGCCAATCCCGGCGGCGGCTTCGATCTGACCTGCCGCATCGCGCAATCCGGCCTCGAGCCGCACATGGGATCGCCGATCGAGGTCAGCTTCATGCCGGGCGGCATCGGGGCCGTCGCCTACAGCCTCTTCAACACGACCCGCACCGATGACGGCAACGCCATCGTGGCCTTTTCCACCGGCTCGCTCTTGAACATCGCGACCGGGAAGTATGGCGAGTTCGACGAAACCGACGTGCGCTGGCTGGCCACCGCGGGCGCCGACTTCGGCGCGGTGATCGTGCGCGCCGACAGCCCCTACCAGACGCTTGGCGAACTCATGGCGGAGTTCACCAAGGATCCGGCCTCGGTGGTGGTCGGCGCGGGCGGTTCGGTCGGCTCGCAGGACTGGATGAAGGCGGCCCTTCTGATGCGCGGCGCGGGCGCCGATCCGAAGGCCATGCGCTATGTCGCCTTCGATGGCGGCGGCGATGCGATCGCAGCGCTGCTGGGCGGCTCGATCGGTGTCTACACCGGCGACATGGGCGAGATGACGCCCGCACCTCGAGGCGGGCACGATGCGGGTTCTGGCCTCGATGTCGACCGAGCGGCTGGGCGGCATCTTTGCCGACATCCCGACCGCACGGGAGCAGGGCTTCGACGTCGAGTGGACGATCATGCGCGGCTTCTACATGGGCGGCAAGGTATCGGACGCCGACTACAACGTCTGGGTCGATGCGTTCAAGGCGGCCTATGCCACCGAGGCCTTCGCAAAGGTGCAGGCCGACAAGGGCCTGCTGCCGCTCAACCTCGCCGGTGACGACGTTGACCGCCAAGGTCAACGAGAACATGGCGACTGCTGCGCACCATCGCCAAGGACGCCGGCCTGATCAACTGACCTGATCACGACCAAGACGGCCGCCGCCGGACCGGTGGCGGCCTGCGGCGCATCCATCCCCGGGGGAAAGACACCATGGCCGACCGCCTGTTCGCCGGCTTCCTGCTGATCGTGACGCTGGCCTATGGCTATCATCGCATGGACGATCATCTCGGCACCGTTCCAGTACGATCCCCTGGGCCCCGAAAGCTGGCCGCGCATCCTGTGCGGGTGTGGCCGTTCCCTGCATTCTCTACATCCTCTGGCGGCCTGACGCCGAACCCTTTGCCGTGACGCGTTATGCCTGGTTCCGCCTGGCGCTGATGGTGGTGCTGCTGTTCGCCTATGCCGAACTTTACGAGCCGCTGGGCTTTGTGATCTCCACCATCCTGTTCGGCACCATCGTGGCGCTGACACTGGGCGCGCCGCGACTTGGCGCGCTGGGCTTTGGCCTCGGGGCCGGCGTGCTCGGGTATCTGCTCTGCGTCACGCTGATGGAACTGAACCTGCCCGACGGCGAGATCGTCGAGCGCGTTCTGGCCCGCCTTGAAGGGAGTGCCGAATAATGGGCGATATCATGTCGGGCCTCGCCACCGGTTTTTCCGTCGCGCTCGACCCCTTCAACCTGATGCTGGTGATGCTCGGCTGCTTTGCCGGCACCCTGATCGGCGCCTTGCCGGGCCTTGGCCCGATCAACGGCGTGGCGATCCTTCTGCCCATCGCCTATGGTCTGGGGTTTCCGCCCGAAAGCGCGCTGATCCTGCTTGCCGGCATCTACTACGGCGCCGAATACGGCGGGCGGATATCGTCGATCCTGCTGAACGTGCCTGGAGATTCGAGCGCGGTCATGACCACGCTCGACGGTCATCCGATGGCGCTGAAGGGCGAGGCGGGACGGGCGCTGTCGATCTCGGCGGTGGCGAGTTTCATCGGCGGCACGATCTCGGTCGTGCTGATGACGCTGTTCGGACCGCTGCTGGCATCGGTCGCGGTGACATTCTCGCCTGCGAACTATGTAGCGCTGATGGTATTCGCCTTCGCCTCGCTCGCCTCGCTGGTCGGCAAGAGCACGGTCAAGACATTGCTGGGCGCGCTGATCGGCCTGATGCTGGCCACGATCGGGATCGACGCGAACACCGGCGTGCCCCGCTATACCTTCGGCATCCCCGACCTTCTGGCGGGCATCGACTTTCCTGATCGTGGTGGTTGGATTGTTCGGGATGGCCGAGCTGCTGCATCTTGTCGAGCAGCAGGTGAAGGGGACGCTGAAAACCCTTCCGGTGGACAAGAGCTTTGTGAAGCTGGCCGATATCGTGCAGCTTCGCTGGACGATCCTGCGATCGTCGCTGATCGGCTTCATCATCGGCGTTCTTCCTGGAACGGGCGCCTCGGTGGCCTCGGCGGTCGCCTATGGAACCGAGAAGCGCATCGCGGGGCCGAACGGATCGAAGACCTTCGGGCACGGCGATATCCGGGGCCTGGCCGCGCCGGAAGTCGGCCAACAACGCCGCGGCGGGCGGGGCGATGGTGCCGATGCTGACGCTCGGCATTCCCGGGTCGGGCACGACGGCGATCCTGCTTGGCGCGCTGTTGATGTTCAACGTGCAGCCCGGGCCGCTTCTGTTTTCCCAGAAACCGGAAATCGCATGGGGGCTGATCGCCTCGATGTACATCGGCAACGTGGCGTTGCTCGTCATCAACCTGCCGCTGGTGGGGCTGTTCGCACGGCTGCTGACGATCCCGCAGCACTACCTGACGCCATTGATCGCGATCCTGGCCTTCATCGGCATCTACACGATCGTCGGAAACCCCCATGACCTGTTCCTGATCACGCTGCTGGGCATCTTCGGGTGGTTCCTGCGCAAGCTCGAATTCTCGCTGGCCCCGGTGATCCTCGGCTTCGTGCTGGGCGCGTTGTTCGAGAACAATCTGCGGCGCGCCCTGTCGATCTCGGGTGGCGACTGGACGATCCTGACCGAGGATGCGACGAGCATCGTGCTTTACGTCCTTGCCTTCGGCGTCATCTTCGCACCGATCTGGCTGTCGCGCCGGGCCCGCCGTGTGGCCGACGACGCATAGGGCGGTCGGGCCGCACCTTGCAGCCCTTGCCATAGGCGGGGCCGGGGCCGTTCTGGCGCTGGGCCTTGGCCTGCCCGCGGCGGCGCTGATCGGATCGAGCCTTGCGGTGGCGATCGCGGCCACCCTGCGCGTGCCGCTCGCCGTCCATCCCCGCCTGCGCGACCTCGCCTTCGCGGTGATCGGCATTTCGCTTGGCGCGGGCGTGGAGCGCGAGGCGCTGGGCCAGATCGGCGCCTGGTCGGTCAGCCTTGCCATGCTGATGGCCTCGCTCGCGGCAACATTGGGGGCCGGGATGGTGCTGCTTCAGCGCGGCTTCGGCATGGATCGCAGCACGGCGCTGCTGGCCACCAGCCCGGGCACCATGTCGAACGCCATCGCGCTGGCGCTGGACGGGCATGGGGACGCCACCGCGATCCTGATCCTTCAGGTGATGCGTCTGCTGATCCTTGTCACGCTCGTGCCGCCGGTCGCGCTGCTGCTGGATGCGGGCGGGACGCTCGCCCCGGCCCCGCCGATGGGTCTTGGACCGCTGGCGCTCTTGCTGGCGGCCGCACTCGCCCTTGGGCTGGCGGGCACCCGTGCCGGCATTCCGGCGGCCTGCCTGCTGGCTGGCATGGTCCTGAGCGCCGGGGCGCATGTGGCCGGAGTGGCGCATGGGCCGGCCCCCGGCTGGGCCGTGTCGGCGAGTTTCGTGATCACCGGCACGGCACTGGGCGCGCGGCTGACCGCCGTGACGCCCGCCGCCCTTGGACGAATGGCCGTGGCGGGCATTCTGCTGGTGGCTTCGGCGGTGCTCGTTTCACTGGTGTTCGCGGCGCTGACGCATCTGCTGACGGGGCTTCCGCTGGCGCAGGTCTGGATCGCGTTCGCGCCGGGCGGGGTCGAGGCGATGGCGGCCATCGGGCTCGCGCTCGGCTATGATCCGGCCTATGTGGCGGTGCATCATTTTGCCCGCATCCTGGCACTGGTGGGCGCGATCCCGTTCATCCTGCATCGCCGGCCCTGACGCCGTGCGGGCCTCGCCGCCGGCAGGACGCAGCCTCGGGCCGCGCCCGCGCGGCGGGTGCGATGCCGGATCGCGCGCAGCGCAAGGTGCGTGGGTGCCACGGGCGCGGACCGCGATCCGGCGGCAGGGTTCACAGGCCCCAGTCTGGAAAGGGGCCGCCGGTGGTGACGAGGGGATCACCGGCGCATGGCCCTGATGCCGGCTCAGGTCAGGTATCGGCCGAACCACGTCAGCGTCCGCTCCCAGGCCAGCGCGGCGGCCGCCGGATCATAGCGGGGCGTTGTGTCGTTGTGGAAGCCGTGGTTCACGCCCTCGTAGATATGGGCTTCGTAGACCTTGTCGTTCGCCCGCAGGGCCGCCTCGTAATCCGGCCAGCCGGCGTTGATCCGTTCATCGAGCCCCGCGTAGTGGAGCAGCAGCGGCGCCCTGATTTTGGGGACATCGGCGGCCGCGGCCTGACGTCCGTAGAACGGCACGGCGCAGGCCAGTTCGGGATAGGCGACCGCGGCCGCGTTGCAGACCCCGCCGCCATAGCAGAACCCCACGATGCCGACCTTGTCGTTCACCGCGTCATGTTGCATCAGGAATTCCACCGCCGCGAAGAAATCGTTCATCAGCTTGGCCGGATCGACATTCGCCTGCAACGCGCGGCCATCCTCGTCGTTGCCGGGATAGCCGCCAACGCTCGTCAGGCCATCGGGGGCGAGCGCGATGTAGCCGGCCTTGGCCACCCGGCGCGCCACATCCTCGATATAGGGATTGAGGCCGCGGTTCTCATGGACCACGACCACGCCGCCGAGCGTGCCCGTGGCATTTGCGGGACGCGCGAGATAGCCGCGCACTTCACCATGGCCATTGGGCGACGGGTAGGTCACCGTTTCGGTGGCGATCGCCGGGTCGCTTTCGCTGACCTGCTGGGCCAGCGCATAGTCGGGCGAGAGCATGCCGAGGATCACCCCGGCGGTCAGCCCGCCGACCGCCCATTTGCCCGCCCTGTCGAGGAACTCTCGCTTGGTGATCTTGCCGTGGGCATAGAAATCATAGAGATCCAGAAGCTCCTGATC
Organism: uncultured Alphaproteobacteria bacterium; assembly: GCA_963700485.1. Classification (GTDB taxonomy): domain Bacteria; phylum Pseudomonadota; class Alphaproteobacteria; order Rhodobacterales; family Rhodobacteraceae; genus Aliitabrizicola. The sequence goes on along the minus strand of CAVOXQ010000010.1, from coordinate 27,273 downwards.
AAAGTCGCGTGCCGTCATGCGTGTCATGCCGATCTCCTTTTTCCATGATGATGAAGGGTATCATCCGGCGGGTGGCGAGGGCCTGACAATCGCGTGTGGGGCCGCGGGAGCGGGGCGGGTGGTGACGGCACGCCTTCGGGCGCGGGCAGCGCGGTGCCGCGCGAGGGGCGCCCGCAGCCGCTGTCTGCATCCTTGCCGGTCAGGCGGCGGCCGGTCGGGCCGGCCGCCGGGTCCGGACCCGCGGCCCGGACGGATCACGGCATCGCGGGGAAATCGCCGCGGCGGTGTTTGGCGACCAGGGCCGCCAGTTCCGGCGGGTTCAGAACCTCGACCTGATCGCCCCATTGGTAGAGATGCCAGGCCATCTCGAGCCAGCCGCTTGCGTGAAACCTGACCGTGAGGTGCCCGTCGGCCTCTTCCGACAGGACTTGTCGGGGGTGGAAGACGAATTCCCTTGCGGCTTCGGCTGCGGCGGGGGTGAAGCGCCAGACCACCTCGCCGTATTCCCCTTCCGCGTGGAACGATCCGAAAGCACGGGCGGCATGCGCCGAGAGGTCGAATTCCGCGTCGCGCACAAAGGTCTGCGCATCGAGGCGGGCGGCCCGGATCCGGTCGAGGCGGAAGTGCTGCAACCGCCCGGACTTGCCGTGTTCGCGGGCGACGAGATAGCGCCGCGTTCCCAGAAGCAGGCCATACGGCTCCAGCAGCCGGTCCCTCGGCTGGTTGTCCTTTGGGCCGGCATAGGCCACGACAAGCGAGAAGGGGCCTTTCAGTGCCTGTGCGATCGTGTCGAGCACCAGCGGGACGCTGCGGACGCGCGGACCGGGACGCGACGCGTAGCCATAGGCCTCCAGCACCGCCTCGGCATCCGCCTCGGCACGGCGCGCATGCGGTCCGGGCATGGTCGCCAGCAGCTTGTCGCGCAATGAGGCAAGCGTCCTGACCTCGTTGACGGCCCCCTCGCGCTCTGCCCGGCGAATGCTCATCTCCAGCGCTGCGAGTTCGCCGTCGCCGATGCCGCGCAGCCGCAGAAGGCTGGTGTCGCGCAGCTTCCAGCGCCGCCTCCGATCGCTGTCGGTGTTCACCTCGACGCCCTGAAAGACGTCCTCGAGGGCCCGGGTCATCCGCTGCGCCGTCCGGTGATCGGATCCGAATTCCTCGACGATCTCGGCAAGCGAGACGCCGGAGTGACGCGCCGCAGCCATTTCGGCCAACCTCAGAAGATCTCGGGCCTTGGTTAGCGACATGGGCACCCCGCAACGGTTCGTATCGGCCAGCCTAGCGCGGCTTTCCCCGGCGGTCGAAGCGGTTTTCGCCCCGACCGGCAACACCCCCTCGGCAGTGTGGCCGGCCGGAGTCAGCGGCGTCGCGAGGCTCGGGGCCGGGGCGAGCCGGCCGTCGGGACGATCAGATCCGCCGGCCGCGTGGTGGCATCGGTGCGGGAGCGCGCGGCAGGGTCGGCACCCTCCATGTCAGGAATTGCCACCATCACATCCCATTAATCTTTTTGTGGGCGATGGCGATTCGCCAGAATCCCGCCCGACGCATCTCGAGGAGTGAGTGATGATCTTTTCCAAGACCCACCGCACGCGCGCCGAACCCGGCTCGGCCTGCGCCCTTGTTGTCATGGCACTGGCGGCGCTGCTGCCGGCGGACCCGTCCATCGGCTCCGGCCTGACGCTTCAGGGCGCGGTCACCCATGTGCGCGACGGCGACACGATCGAGGTCTCGGGCGTTCCGGTGCGGCTGTCCGGGGTGACGGCGGACGAACTCGGCACGGCCCGCGGCGAGGCGGCGGCGTCGTTCATGCGGGATGTCGTGCGTGGCGAGACGGTCACTTGCGCGCTGACGGGTGCCGTCACCCATGACCGCCAGGTCGGGCATTGCTCGGTCAACGGGCAGGATCTGGGCGTCAAGCTGATCGAGGCCCGGCTCGCCGGCCGCTGCGCCCGCTATGACCCCGACGGCCTCTACCGCATCCCGCAGCAGCAGGCCGGGCCCTACGTCGGCCTGATGCCCGGCTACTGCACGCCGCGATGATGACCGGCCTGCCCGACCCCCGTCCGATCGATCCAGAAGGAACCCACAGATGACGACCCAAGATACCCCCACCCACTACGAGCGCGGGACGCACCTCGCACAATGTGCCGCCATCGGATGTTCCGCCTTCGCGGCCCTGGGCACCAGCCTCGGCTATCTTGCCGCGGGCGGTCATCCCGTGATCGCGGCTGCGGGCGGGCTGGTCCTCGCCGGGGCGCTGGGCGTGGGGTGGCATATCGCCATCGGCGCGGCAAGCCGTGCGCGCACGATCATCGGCACGACCGCCCTCGTGCTTGCAGGATTTGCCCTGACGGCGGTCGCCATCGGCGCCAGCGCGCAAGCCGTTGTCGTCTCGATGGCGGGTCAGAGCGCGCTTTCGGCGGAACTGGTCGAGCGTGTGGAGCCGATCAGCGCGGCCCTGGCCACCGCTGCGGCGCAATCCGACCTGAGCCCGCTGATCGGTTCGGCCTCGTCCACGGCGGCGGGCTATCGCGGCATGGCCGCGCAAGAGGCCTCGGGCGCCTTCGGGCGGGCCGGCGAAGGGCCGCGCTTTGCGACCTTGACGATGGCCGCGCAGGGATTTGATGCCGCCACCCAGTCGCTTGTCGCGCTCGACACCGAAGCGGACGCGATCCGTGCCCGCGGCGAGAAGGCCGTGATGGCCCTGCGCAGCGCTGCAGCGCTTGGCGACCAGACGGCCTTTCTCTCTGCCGCGCAGGACGTGTCCACGGCGGTGACCGACCTTCGATCGCTCGACCCCAGCGTGGTCGTGCAGACCACCGGCATCGTCCGGATCCAGGGCGACGATATCGCGGGCCTTGACCAGCCGACCCAGAACTGGGTCACGCAGGCGCAGGCATGGTCGGATCTGCATCAGCCCGTCGCGGTGCCGATCCCGGCCCCGATGAGCCTTGGCGAGGCTGTCCGCGCGCAGGCCTTCGGCGCCGCGATGCATGCCTGGATCGCGGCCGGAGCGATCGACATTCTGCCGCTGATCGCGCTGTTGCTGATCCTGAGCCTGCGCGCCGAACCGCTCATGCGCGACCGCGTCCACCGCGCCGAGGCGGCGGGGATCGGCGAGCGCGAGGATGCGCTGCGCAGTCAGGAAGCGGCCGTGGCCGCCGGTTCGGGCGTCACCCGCCTGCACGCGGCGGAGTGATCGCGGCCCGGCGCAGACCGATCCATCCGCCGGAGGGCTGAATGCCATCTGTGGCGACCGGGGCCCGGTCGCCACGGCCTCTTTCGTCTGGTGCGGCGGATGGCCCGGCGACCGGGTGTGCCACAGGCGGATTGTCCTGGCCCGGGATCGCGCGCGCCGATCTGCGGCGCCGTGGGCCTGCCGCCGGGTGCCGGCCCGCAAACTCCGCAGCCTTGCCCCATCGCCGCCGCAATTCCCGCGCGAGATGACCGGATGCAAGCCACGAGGCAAGGATGCCGGATCTCGCGTTCGCCGACCTGAAGGAGAAGGAACGCCGTCTGCGTGGCGGTTTCCCCGAGACGATGGGGCTCAGGGTGCACCGGGCGATTTCGTGGATCGGCCGGGCGCAGAAAGAGATCGACGACCCCGATGCGGCTTTCCTGTTCTTCTGGATCGCCTTCAACGCGGCCTATGCCGACGAACAGGATGCCGAGACACCCTTGGGCGAGCGGCGCCAGTTCGCCGAGCTTCTTCGTCGGGTCGTCCGGCTCGACGGGTCCGCGCGGCTGCATGCGGCGGTGTCCCAAAGGTTCCAGGGGCCGATCCGGAAACTGCTCGAGAATCGCTATGTGTTCCGTCCGTTCTGGCTCAACGCCAACGGAATTGTCGGAGGCGAGGACTGGCAGAAGCAGTTCGCGGCGTCCGCGAATGCGGTCCGCCGGTCGATGGTCGACAACGACACGGCCCGTGTGCTGCTTGTCGTGTTCGACAGGCTTTATGTGCTGCGCTGCCAGATCATGCATGGCGGCACGACCTGGGGCAGCTATGTGAACCGCGATCAGGTCAGGGACGGCGCGGCGATCCTGGGGTTCCTGATGCCGGTGATGGTCGACCTGATGCTCGACAACCCGGAAGAGGATTGGGGACGGCCGCTCTATCCGGTGGTCGGCGCGCCGCGCAAGGGGACGTCCGCATCGGCAAGACTGGCATGACCCGCCGGGATGTCTGCCGTGGCACCCGCGAAAGGATCGCCAAGCGCCCGACCATCAGCGGGAAAGACACCGGGCCGATCGTGAACATGACAGGATTTGCCGCCCCGGCATGTCAGAAGGGGCTTGCGACCGTCGGCGTGTATCCTCGCCTTTTTTGAGTGACCTGATCCTTTGAGTGTGTGACGAGGGGTTCGGCGGTCGCACCTTTCCCTTCGCCGGCGATCCCAACCGTGACACAGGCCCCCGAGCGCCCCCCGGATGCCCGTTTGGAGCGTGGACCGTTCATGTCCGGGCCCTGCATCCATTAATCGGGCCCTGCATCCATTAATCATGTGTCCGCGAGACGGGTCAGCCTCCGCGAGGTGACTGGACGGTGGGCACCCTCCACGGGCTGACCGATGCGCGGCCGGCGCGCCCGCGGCCCGTCCATCGCGAGAGGGTCCGAAGATCGGAAACCAATCCGGGGGGGTGCGTTTTCCCGAGGACGGGCAGGCCCGGCTTCGATGGCCGGTGGATGGCGAGCATCATTATCCTGATCAATTGCAATGGCTTGCGGTGAAGCGATATCACCCGGCGACGACGGTCTGCAACCGCTTGAAGCGATGGGGCGACAACGCCGTGTTCGCCCGGAAGGCAGAGCGTCTGGCCTGCGGGGCGGCGGTTCCGACCACCATGGTGATCGACGGGAGCAGGCATGCGCCATGGGTCCGAGCATGCCCATGCAAGGATCTGAAATCGCATCGCGCGATCACCAGCCCGCGGGCGAAGTAAGGGGAGATGGGCATTTGCGGCCGCCGCAGGCAATGCCTGGACGCCGCTTGTCTGGGCGGTCGTGGCGCAGCGCCGGCCCGCCCACCTTGCCCGCCAGGGGGCGCGGAGTGACGACCACGACCGCCATTCATGCCGTCGAGCCCTGACGTGGCCGCTGCCGGTCGCCGGATCTCCTTGCCCTGAACATCGAAGCCGTTTCGCGATAGGTGTGCGAGAACGCGCGCGAGAACGCCTGTGGCGACGCGAACCCGCAGTCGAGCGCGATCTTCCGGATGGGGGCATCGGTCGTCGCCAGAAGTGTCTTCGACGTCTCGAGCCGGTGCCGCGCAAGAACTTGCCGGAAGGTGGTGCCGCTTGCGGCAAGGGCCCGCTGAAGCTGCCGGACGGAGGCGCCGAGATCGGCGGCGATGTCGGGCAGAAGAACGGGACCATGCGACAGGCGCGCTCTGATCCGCTCCTCGAGAAAGGCGATTGCAGACAGGTCGCGCTGTTCGCCCGAGATGCGGTCGGCGTCCTGCCGCTGTCCTCGCCAGCGGTGACGTATGGGGGTCAGCAACCAGTCCGAGGGAAAGGAGATTTCCATTCCGCCCTGACGACTGCCCATCAGCATGGTTCGGTCGAGGATGTCGCGCGGCATGAAGGCCGGATCAGGAATGCTGGCGGTAAGACCCGCGATGTTTCCTCCGTCGATCTCGTCGCGGAAGATCGTCACGAAGGCTGCGAGGTTTAGGGCATCGACCTTGCCTGTCGAGACATCGGCGACCCCAGTCCGCCTGAGCCTCAGGACGGCCCGCATGCCGTCGGATGAGAGCTGGTAGACAGCGTTCGTCACGGTCTTTCTGAACACGATCTGAAGACGCACCAGAAACTCTGCGATGGTGCCTGACGTGTTGCGCGCGTCACGCAGGACGGGCAGTCCGCTGCGCGCGATGGCCATGCCGGCCCGTGCCGGGAAGTGCCGGTCGCCCAACTGGCGGGTCATCTCCTCAAGCAGGGCGTAATAGGCCGAAGCGGGAAGGATGTGATCGCCCCTCAGGTTTTCCAGCGCGGGCAGGTCGGTCGCAGCGAAAGCCTCTCGCGGATTGCCGCCTGCGGCAACGAAGGGCGGCACGAGCGCCAGAAGGACAAAGCCGCGTGTATAGGGGATGCTTTTCGACACAACCAGAACCTGAACCGAGTTGCCCGGGGCTTCTCAAGCAGTTTGTTGCATGACGCGACAGATTTGAAGCGGCCTCGGCATGTCGAGATACGCGATCTTCAGAATGATGTGCGAACATCTTGCGAGCCGCGCCGACTGTCGGAACCACAGGGAGAAGTCCATGATGCGTCGCTTCTACGCCTTCGCGATCACCGCCGTCCTTTTGGCACTTGCCGCGCCTGTCATGGCCCAGCAGCAGTTGGCCAATCCGGCGGCCCGGTTCTGCGTCGACGAGGGCGGAACCTATCGCAATGTTCAGGAAGCTGCGGGCGAGCGGGGCATCTGTGTTCTGCCTGACGGGCGCGAAGTCGATGCGTGGGACTACTTCCGCGCGCAGCACAGCGCGCTTCCCGGCGGCGACGGCGCTGTGGCGCAGAAGATATGGACCGGCGGGCCGATCCTGACGATGGAAGACGCCGGCATGCGTGCCGAAGCTGTCGCCGAGTCCGACGGGGTGATCATCGCGGTGGGTCCGCTGGACGAGGTCATGGAGTTCCGGGGGCCGGACACCGAGATGATCGACCTTGCCGGGCGCACGATGATCCCCGGTTTCGTCGATGCGCATGGGCATGTCTTCATGGTTGGCATCCAGGCGCTGTCGGCCAACCTGCTGCCCGCGCCGGACGGCACGGTGAACGATATTCCGGCCTTGCAGGAGGTCATGCGCGCCTATCTTGCCGCCTATCCCGAGCGCGTGGCGGGCGCCAATCTGCTGATGGGGTTCGGTTATGACGACGCCCAGCTTGCCGAACAGCGCCATCCGACGCGGGACGATCTCGACGCCATCTCGACCGAGATCCCGATCTACGTCCTTCACCAGTCGGGCCATCTTGGCGTGGCGAATTCCAAGGCGCTCGAGATTGCGGGCATCACCGCCGACACGCCCGATCCCGCAGGCGGCGTCATCCGGCGGCGTGAAGGCAGCTCCGAGCCAAACGGCGTGATGGAAGAGAACGCAAGCGCCATGGTTGCGCTTGCCATGCTGGGGAACCTCGATGCCGACGCGGGTCGCGCCATCTTCCGGGCGGGCACCGAACTGGTGGCGTCCTTCGGCTATACCACCGCGCAGGAGGGGCGCTCGACCCCGGCGGTCGCCCAATTGATGCAGGCCGTGGCGACCGAGGAAGGGCTCGACATCGACGTGGTCACCTATCCGGACGTGCTGGTGGACCGCGACTTCATCGCCAAGACCGCGTCGCGGGACTACAAGGACCGGTTCCGGGTGGGTGGTGCGAAGCTGACCATCGACGGTTCGCCGCAGGGCTTTACCGCGCTGCGCGATCGCCCGTATTACAATCCCCCGGCGGGATACCGCGCCGATTACCGGGGCTACGCCTCTGCGACGCCCGATCAGATCTTCGACGCGGTGGACTGGGCCTTTGCGAACGGTATCCAGATCCTTGTTCACGCCAACGGCGAGGGTGCATCGGATTACCTGATCGCCGCGATCGACACCGCGACCGCCAAATACGGGCGTGCCGATCGCCGCCCGGTCCTGATCCATGGCCAGTTCATGCGCGAAGACCAGGTGGATGCCTACAACCGGCTTGACGTCTTCCCGTCGCTCTTTCCCATGCACACCTTCTACTGGGGGGACTGGCACCGCGACCGCACGGTGGGTCCGGCTGCGGCCGACAACATCTCGCCGACCGGCTGGGTGCGCAAGCGCGGCATGATGTTCTCGAGCCACCACGATGCGCCCGTCGCCTTCCCCGATGCGATGCGGATCCTCGACGCCACGGTGACGCGCCGCTCGCGGTCCGGCGACATCATCGGGCCCGACCAGCGCGTCGATGTGATCACGGCGCTCAAGGCGCTGACGATCTGGCCGGCCTACCAGCACTTCGAGGAAGCCCGGAAAGGATCGCTGGTGCCCGGCAAGCTTGCCGATCTCGTGATCCTGTCAGAGGATCCGACGGCGATCGACCCCGAGACGCTCGACACGATCAAGCTGATGGAGACGATCAAGGAAGGCGAGACGATCTATCTTGCCAGCCAGAAGGAAGGACGGCTCGAGTACCAGCCAAGGCTTGACGGCACCGACCCCTATGCCGGGTTCCTGCAAGCGCTTGCGGTAAATCGCGATACGGGAGGCGCACCGGGAAAGGGGATCTTGTCGCGCGTCGCCGCCCCGCATTCGTCGGCCTGCATTGCAGCCACGCTTGGCGATGTCCTGGCGGCGGCTGTCATCCACTGAACAGACGACCCTCGACCGAAACGACATGGCCCTCGAAGGACAGTACGATGTGCACGCGGGCTCCGACCCGTCGCCAGGGATGGCTCGCCGGTATTCGGCCGGACCATGGAGTTCGGCGCGGATATGTTGCAATTCAACCTGATCGCCGTTCCCCGCGGAACCGTATTCTCGGGAGTGACCGCGGATCGCGGGGCCGGCATGGAGTGGCAGGCCGACCATGCCTTCGTCGCAGCAATCCCCTACAAGATGATGGCGGCGATGGAGGGCGTGAACGACGCGGGCCTCTTCAGGCGGGCGGCTTCTTCTTCCAGCCCTATGAGAAGGCACGCTACCAGTCTGCGGACCCGGCCCAATCCGACCGCACGCTGTCCGGGTGGCAGTTGCCGAACCGGGCCCGGAACCCGTGTCCGAGATGGCCGTGAAAAGGCATGCTTTCCGTGTTCGGCATGTCCCTGACGCACAAATCCTGTAGGTTCGGCGGATGGAAACCGAACGGACAATGTGCCGCCTTGCCGCAATATTCATTTCTGATGTCGCCGGGTATTCAAGGCTGATGGCCGAGGATGAAGTCGCCACCCTCGCGCAGTTGAACCGGCTGCGCGACAGCGTCTTCAACCCGGCCATCGACCGGAACAACGGCCGTATCGTCAAGCTGATGGGGGACAGGGACGCTGGCCGATTTCGCAAGCGTCTTCGATGCCGCTGATTGCGCTACCGAAATTCAGTCGAGACTGGCGAACGATCCGACCTCCTTGCAGTTGCGCATCGGTGTGAACCCCGGTGATATCATCATCCGAGGCGACGATATCTGAATAGCCCAAAGTTTCTTGGACACCTTCGCGTGTGATCTTCTGGCGCCGCCCGAACTCGACGGGCGACAGCATGCCGTTCCTCGCATGCTTGCGTTTCGGGGGGGGATATCGGGCGCACGCAGGATCAAAAGGCGATCAGGCGCTCCATGGTCCAGAACGTCGCGATCGAACCCAGAGCATAGCTTGATGCCAGGACCATCCTCGACCGGTTTTCCGGACTCGCCCGATAGAGCCGAGAGGCCGCCGCGCCGATTGCCAGCACCAGGAGAATGAACAGGATCTGGCCCAGCTCCACCCCGATGTTGAAGGCCAGAAGTGCCAGTGGAATGTCGCCCTCGGGCAGGCCGATCTCGCGCAGCGCGCTGGCGAAGCCAAGACCGTGGATCAGCCCGAACCCGAAGGACACGAGCCAGGGCGCGCGCAGGGTCATCGGGTCGCGGCGTTCGGGCGGAAGCGTCAGTTCATAGGCCAGAAACACGATCGACAACGCCACCACTGCCTCGACCGGGGCCGAGGGGATGCGCAACCATCCCAGGGTCGCCGCCGCGAGCGAGATGCTGTGCGCCACTGTGAAAGCCGTGATGGCCCAGAAAAGCTGCCGCCGGTCGCGCACCAGAAGGACCAGCGCGAAGACGAACATCAGGTGGTCGACGCCTTCGAGGATATGGGTTACCCCGAGGCCGATGTAGCTTGTCACAATGTCTAGCGGCCCTGCCCGGGGCGGAATGACGAATCCCGTCTGCGTCGCGGTGAGCCTCTGTACACGCGTGTCGCCCGGCAGCAGTCCGTAGCGGACGAGCACGTCGGTGCGGGTGCGTTCCAACCCTTCGATCATGATGCTGCCGCCCTCGAGCCCGCCCGGGCACGTCACCATCCAACCGGCCACCCAGGCGCGGCCGTCGAACTTTGGCGGCGGCGGTGGATCGGAGCCGCAAGTGTCTGGCAGCAAGGCCGTGATGGGCATGGGCGAGCCCGACAGGTTCGGCACCCGCCAGGTCACGCGCCAGGCATCCTGTCCCAGGGCTTGCAGCTCAAGGAACCCGGGGTCGAGCGCATGCGCCCGCGCGCCCTGCGGTGTCGCCCATGCGAGCAGCGCGACGATCAGCGCGAGCAGCCGCCACATCATTGCGCCAGCACGTCGGAGGCCACAGGCAAGCTGACAGCATAGCGATCAAGCAACGCTTCGCCGAAGCTCTCGAGCATCTGCCTGGCGGTTTCACCGCGCCATGCGTCCTCGACCTGGCCGCGGATCTCGTCCAGCGCGGGGCGCCGGGCCGGTGTGCTGTCGGTCACGCGCACCAGGTGCTGGCCATAGCCGCTGGAGACCGGCCCGGACCAGGCGCCCTCGGGAAGCGCGGCAAGTGCCGCGCCAAAGCCCGACCCGAACGTACGGTCGATCAGCGGGGCGGGCATCAGCGGCAGGCTGGGCGGCAATAGCGTGCGGGCCCCGACGCCAGACGGATCGGTGCCGGCGTCGAGTTCCGCGCGCAGCGCCTCGACCGCGTCGGGGGCGATGCCAGGCTCAAGCAGGATCTGGTCGAAGGAAAAGCGCGCAGGCCGCGCGAAATCCTCGTGGTTCTCGTCGAGAAAGGCTTGAAGCGTCGCATCATCCGCCGTTCTTGCCGCGGCGCTGGATTCGGCAACGAACTGCATCTTGAGCATCAATCGCTGCCGGATCACGCCATCGCCCCGGTCGAGGCCCAGGGCCAGCGCCTCGCGCACATAGGCCTCTTCGAGCGCCCAGCTCTGCATCATCCCGTCAAGCTCCTGCGGCGTTGGCGCGCGCCGCCAGGTGGCCACAAACTCGTCGACCAGGCGCGCGGCTTCCTGCGGTGTCAGCACGATGGCATCGGGCGGAGGCGCGGGAGCCGTGTCGTCGAGCACGGCGAAGAGCGCGAAGATAAGCCCGCCCAGAACGACGAAATGCGTCAGTGGAGACCGAAAGACCGGACCAAGGATCATGTCGCGGGCACCGGCACGGCCGCAACCATGATCCCGACCGCCGCGACCCATGAGGCTGCGACAGCGCCGGCGACACGGCCAAGCCGGTCCTGAAGCGCGTCGAGCGCGGCCCAAAGAAGAAGCACGAAGATCGCGGTGCCGGCCATCCCGCCCAGTGCGGCAAGCAGATCCTGCCGGACAACGCCTGTCGCCTCGTCCACAGCCATGCCGGCCAGTACGGCCGCACCCCCCGCGACGATGGCCAGAAGACCGGCATTGAGCGCGCCGCCCCAGAGGGCGAGAAGGCCGAACGCCGTCGCCAGCACGCCGATGATCTGCACCGACGGTCCCGTCATCGGCCAAAGCCCCTGGACGAAACTGGTCAACAGACAACCGGCAAGCAGCGCTCCATAGGCCACCCGTGCCCCGGCGACCGGCTGACGCGCCATGAGAACCGCCGTCGCCGCCAGCAGGAGCCCTTGAGCGGGATCGGCCAGCGGATGCAGAAGCGCGCCAAAGAACGGGCCGAGATCGCCGAATGCGTCATGGGCGAACGCGGCCCCGGGCGCGAGGCCGAGAACCGGAACGGCAAGGGAAAGCCGGACCCGAAGGCTCATATCGCCCCGATCAGGAAACCGACGCCCGCCGCCGCGATCACCCCGCCCGCGGCCCGGACCACGACCATGCCGGCGGCTGTGCGGGCAAGCAGACCCAGCGCGATCCCGCCCAGGTGCAGCAGCCCGGTCGCGATCACGAATCCGGCGGCGTAGGCTTGCGGGCTGATCGCGGCCGGCATCTCGGTTCCGTGGGCATGGCCATGGAAGACCGCGAAGATCGCGACGACAACGGCCGCGACCCAGAGCGGCGGCCGCGCGGCAAGGGCCACCGCGAGGCCGATCACGAGGGCCGAGGCGGCGATGCCGGCCTCGATGCCCGCCAAGGGAAGGCCCGCGGCGCCGGCAGCCCCGCCAAGCGCCATCACCAGGGGGAAGGTCACCGGCAGGAGCCAGATCGCCGGAGCGCCGAGGAACGCGCCCCAAAGGCCGACGGCGACCATGGCGGCGACATGATCCCAGCCGAGGATCGGATGCAGAAAGCCGGTGACAAAGCCGCCGGCCGCTTCCTCGCCCGTATGGGCCAGCGCCGGCGCTGCCGCCGACAAGACGCCGATGATGAAAAGCAACCTGGCTGTCCTGATCATCTGTTCCACTTTCTGCTCTTGTTCACAGATCGGGCTGGAGGCAGGTCAGAATGCCACGGTCGCACTAAAGGTCAAAACGTCATTCTCGAAGCGCCGCGGGGCGTTGAACTCTGATACATATTTCAACCTGAAACTGGTCTGGCCGCCAAGTAGCGTCCCACCCGAGTAGGTCACGATGGGTCCGGCCGCGCTGACCCGCGCGCGCAGGGAGTTGGCGCCCAGGGCCGCACGCGTCCCTTCGGCGCCGCTTCCGCTGTCGTCGTCGATCTGTTCGTAGTGATAGGCGGTGGCACCAAAGGCCCAGCCGGATTTCAGGTGCTGAAGCACGGCACCTTCCAGCTCGACGGCAGGTGCGGTCCGATAGTCGGTGGCCGAGTTCCTGGTCGCGAACAGCATCGAGGCTGCGCCCGACAATTCCAGCCCAGTGCGGGGGTTCAGCCAGGTCGCGGCATGCACCGGCTGGAAAGACCAGACGTTCTTGCCGTTCGACAGCACGTCGACAGCACGTCGATCGTGCGGTCCGGCACATCGACGGTGGCCTTGTCATAGGATTTCGTCGGCGCATATGCGACCCGACGCCTCCGACCCATCTGCCATGTCCTCCACCAGCGACGTGGTAATAGTCCGAAACGATAAACTAGTGTCTGCTGGATCTGGCAGCGCCACCAATCAAGCTTGAGTCAACTCTGGGTGAGCGCGGGGCACGCCATCGATCGGTGACAAGCCGACTAGTCACGCAGGATCACGAAGGTTTTGGGTGACAGGATTAATCCTCCGCGCGACGTTGAAGCCATGGAGATTTCTACTTGGATACCTCGCGGGCCTGCTGACCCTAATCAACCCCTGCGTTTTGCCGGTGTTACCCATCGTGCTGGCGTCCGCGCTGCAGGCCCATCGGATGGGCCCGGTCGCTCTGGCAGCGGGGATGTCATTTGCCTTTGTGGGGTTGGGGCTTGGGGTGGCGGCAGCGGGGCAAAGCCTTGGCCTCACACCCGATATGGTGACCCAGATCGCAGCCGTGATGATGGTGCTGTTCGGCCTTGTCCTCGTGGTGCCGCAGTTCAACGCATCCTTTGCCACCGCGACCGCAGGCATGGCTGCTCGCGCCGACAGCGGCCTGGACCAGATTGACCGGGGCGGCCTCGGCGGCCAGTTTCTGGGTGGTGCGCTGCTGGGCGCGGTGTGGAGCCCCTGCGTCGGGCCCACTCTCGGCGGGGCCATCTCGTTGGCCAGCCAAGGGGAAAGCCTAGCTTGGGCGGGTGCGATCATGACCGCCTTCGCGCTCGGCGTGTCATCGGTGATTATTGCGCTTGGCTACGGTGCCCGGGCCGCCTTGAAGAAACGTCAGGCCCTGATGCGTCGCATCGCAGCTCAAGCCAAACCGGTGATGGGCGTCGTCTTCCTGATCGTTGGCCTGATGCTGTTCTTCAACCTGCACCACGTCGCCGAGGCTTGGCTGATCCGTGTGTTGCCCTATTGGTTGCAAGACCTGTCCATCCTGTTCTGACCCAACGTCTGTTGTAACCCAAGGAGCCCCAATGAACCGCCGCACCTTCCTCGCGCTCACGATCACCTTGCCGTTTGTCGCCCCTATGGCCTGGGCCGCTGATGCTACCCCCTATTCCCCGGAAGCCGTTCAGGCCGAACTCGCCGCCGGGAAGACCGTCGTGCTGGATTTCTCGGCCTCCTGGTGCCCCAGTTGCCAGGCACAGGGTCGCACCATATCCGCCCTGCGTGACGAGAACCCCGGTTATGCTGAACGGCTGGCGTTCTTCGTGGTTGATTGGGACACCTACAAGGACACGGATCTCGCCAAGCAATACGGGATCACCCGTCGTGGCGCCCTCGTGCTGCTGAAAGGCGATCAAGTCGTTGCCAAGACCGACACCCACTCGACCAAGGATGCGCTGAAGGCAATGTTCGATCAGGCCATGGCCTGACCACCAGCTCGCCCCGTAGCGCCTACAGCGCTACGGGGTCGGCGCTATGTCCGCGGGGAACTGGCCTAAATGGCTCTGCTCCTTTCTGATCCACGACGTTGATCTCCACTCACTGCCGTATGAGGAACTTGGCTCACTTGGCATTGAGCATGGCCAGCGTGCCAGCCAGGGATCCCCTTTTTCGGGCAGACGCATTTTGTAGCAGTCGGTTGCGGGTACGGAACTTCCTTCCATCGTGGGTCCGCGCTTCGACGAAGTCGCAGGACCAGACATGGTTCGGACGCTCTCCTCCGGCTTGTGCTTCTTCTGGGGCATTCCTTCAAGGCCGCCGCCATGCTGCGCGACATCGGGGCATGGTTCCTCCCCCTGCCGCCCTACAGTCCCGATCTGAACCCCATCGAAATGGCACTCGTAAAGCTCAAAACTCTGATCTGCAAAGCCGCCGACCGCACTTACGACGCCCCCTGGCTAACCGTCATTCCAGCCTTTGCACCGTTCAGCTTTCAGCCCGAGCCGGATCTGCTTTTCGATCTCGATGATCGCGAAGAAGGCGGCGCCGATGGCCACGATCAACACGCCGTCCATCAGCGGCACTGGGCCGTGTTCCGAGCACCGCCTGCAAGGGCGGCAGGTAGGTGACGGCGAACTGCGCGGCGGTGATGGCGATGACCACGGTCCAGACCACCCTGGTGCCGCGCGCCGCCGCCCAGGTCAGCGAGGTGCCGTGGATGTTGCGGATGAAGAACAGGTGGAAGATCTCCAGCACCACCAGCGTGTTCATCGCCATGGTCTGCGCCAGGGCCAGCGGATAGCCCTTGTCGATGGCATAGGTGAAGATGCCGAAGACCGCCGCCAGGAACAGCAGCGCCACCAGAACGACATGCCAGACCAGCTCGCCCGACAGGATCGGCGCGTTGCGGGCGCGCGGCGGGCGCGCCATGGTGCCGGCCTCGGTCGGCTCGAAGGCCAGCGCGAGGCCGAGCGTGATGCCGGTGATCAGGTTGATCCACAGGATCTGCACCGCGCGTCACCGGCAGGGCCAGGCCCAGCAGCAAGCGCCAGCACCACCACCATCGACTTCGCCCGCATTGGTGGGCAGGGTCCAGCTGATCACCTTCTTGAGGTTGTCATAGACCGTGCGCCCCTCGCGCACCGCCGCGGCGATCGAGGCGAAGTTGTCGTCGGCCAGCACCAGATCGGCGGCCTCCTTGGCGGCCTCGGAGCCTTTGAGCCCCATGGCGATGCCCGCATCGGCGCGTTTCAGCGCCGGCGCGTCGTTCACCCCGTCGCCGGTCATCGCGACCGACAGGCCATTCGCCTGCAAGCGCGGTCACCAGGCGCAGCTTGTGTTCGGGGCTGGTGCGGGCGAAGATGTCGACATCCGCCACCTCCAGCGCCAGTTGCGCGTCGTCCAGCTTGTCGAGATCGGCCCCGGTCAGCACGCGGTGGGGGTTCGCCAGCCCGATCTGGCGCCGCAATGGCAGCGGCGGTTCCGGCATGGTCGCCGGTGATCATCTTGACGCGGATGCCGGCCGCCCGGCATTCGGCCACGGCCGCAATCGCCTCGGGGCGGGGCGGGTCGATCAGGCCGACGAGGCCAAGGAAGGTCAGCCCGCCCTCAAGCGTGGCCGCGTCGATCCGGTCGCCCGCTTCGGGCACGTTCGGCCAGCGCCAGAACGCGCAGGCCACGCCGCGCCAACGCCTCGGCCCGGTCGTGCCAGTGATGTCGGTCGATGCCGCCGCACATGCGCAGCACCCGTTCCGGCGCGCCCTTCACATGGGTCACGCGGCCCTGCGGCCCATCGGTCAGCACGGCCATGAAGCGGTGGCGGCTGTCGAAGGGGATCGCATCCAGCCGCCGCGCGGCGTGATCGCCGCGAACCTTGCCCGCGAAGGCCAGAAGCGCGCCCTCCATCGGGTCGCCCTCGACCGTCCAGATGCCCGTCCTTGCGGTGCAGGGCGGCGTCGTTGCACAGCGCCGCCGCCCGGGCGAGCCGCTCAAGGTCACCCGCCGGCGTGATGGCGCCTTCGGGCGCATAGCCCTCGCCGCCAATGGCAAAGGCGCCGTCCGGCGTCTCGGCCGCAGCCACCACCATCTCGTTGCGGGTCAGCGTGCCGGTCTTGTCGGTGCAGATCACCGAGACCGAGCCGATCGCCTCGATTGCAGGCAGGCGGCGGACGATGGCATTGCGCCGCGCCATGGCCTGCACGCCGATGGCCAGCGTGATGGTCATCACCGCAGGCAGGCCCTCCGGGATCGCCGCCACGGCCACACCGACGACGGCCATGAACAGGTCGGCAAATGGCATGTGGCCGACGTAGTAGCCCCAGACGAGCAGCAGCCCCGCCACGAGCAGGATCAGGAACGACAGCCAGCGCGCGAAGTGGTCCATCTGCGCGACCAAGGGGGGTGGTCAGCTGCTCGACCCCTGCCAGAAGTCCGCCGATGCGCCCGATCTCGGTGGCCCTGGCCCGTCGCCACCACCAGCCCGCGCGCGGTTCCTTGCGTGACCAGCGTGCCCGACCAAAGCATCGACCGGCGGTCGCCAAGGGCGGCATCGGCGGCGACCGGGGTCTGGTCCTTTTCCACCGGCACCGACTCGCCGGTCAGGATCGCCTCTTGCGCGGCCAGTCCCCGCGCCTCGATCACCCGCAGGTCGGCCGGCACCTTGTCGCCCGCATCCAAGAGGACGATGTCGCCGGGCACAAGGTCGACCCCATCCACGGAAACCCGTCGCCCATCGCGCAACACGGCGGCCTTCGGCGCAAGCATCCCCCGGATCGCCGCCATCGCAGCCTCGGCCTTGCCCTTCTTGGATGAAGCCGATAATCGCGTTCGCCAGCACCACGGCGAGGATCACGCCCGTATCGACCCAGTGCTGCAAGGCCCCCGTCACCACGGCGGACCCGATAAGGACGTAGATCAGCACATTGTGAAACTGCCGCAGAAACCGCACGACTGGCCCCCGCACCCGAACTTCGGGAAGGCGGTTCGGCCCATGCGCGGCCAGCCGCCGCTCAGCGTCGGTGGCGGTCAGGCCATCGGGTGTTGCGGCAAGACCGGCAAGGCAGTCGGTAGCGGGGGTGGCGTGCGGGTTGGTCAGCTTCATGTCACACGCGCCTTATGGCCGCCGTCGATTGGCCTGCCCCGATCGAGTGGTCCGGTTTCGATCTTAGTGCATGACGGGTCTTGGCGCTACGGCCGGGGTGGCCGGCGAAGCGGCTCCGGATGGCGAAGCCGGCCACTGGACCACCTCCGGGGCCGGGGGCCTGTTGATTTCCACCCAGAACTGAGCCGAGTAGGCGCGTAATTTCCACTGAGAATTGAGCCATGTGAACCTTCCCCCGGAGCGGAGAGCGGCGGGGGCAACGGAGTGATCCACATGGGACTTTTAAACATCATCCGACGCATGCACTTGCGGCAGAAGCTGTCGATCCGGGAGATCGCCCGGCTGGCCTACTGCCGGTCTCGTGGACACGAAGATAAGATCGTGACCAAGGAACTGGAGAGTGGATATGACGAGACGGAAGTTCAGCCGCGAGTTCAAGATCGAGGCCGTAAGGTTGGTGACGGATCGGGGTGTGGCGGTGGCTCAGGCCGCGCGTGATCTCGATGTGGGCGAGAGCGTCTTGCGTCGCTGGATGCGGGAACTGACAGCCATGCCAGCCGCGGCGTTTCCCGGGAACGGGCAGATGCGGGCCGATCTGGCCGAGATTGCAGCGCTGAAGAAAGAGGTCGCCCGGCTCCGGTCGGAGCGTGACATCCTGAAGAAAGCGGCAGCTTTTTTCGCGCGAGAGGCGACATGAGGTCCGCCTTCGTCGCCAAACACCGCCACATCTGGCCCGTCAGTTGGCTCTGCGAAGTGCTGGATGTGTCGCGATCCGGCTTCCACGCCTGGCTCAATCGTCCGACCAGCGCCCGCGAGCTCCATGACGCCAAGCTTGTTATGGCGATCGAGACGAGCTTCAAGGCCAGCGACCGGACCTATGGCGCGCGCCGCGTTTGGCGCGATGTTCTGGAAGAGGGGCTGGCCTGCGGGCTTCACCGGATCGAGCGGCTGATGCGGGTCAACGCCCTGAGGGCGCGGCCCAGACGCCGTGGAAAGCCGAAGGACGATGGGGAACGGTCGGTCATTGCCGACAACATCCTCGACAGGGACTTCCAGGCCGAGCGGCCGAACCAAAAGTGGCTAGCCGACTTCACCTACATCTGGACCGCAGAGGGCTGGCTCTATGTGGCCGTTGTCATGGACCTGTTCTCCCGGCGCGTGGTCGGCTGGTCCATGAAGGCCGACCGGGATGCCCCGCTGGTCATGGACGCACTGATGATGGCCGTCTGGCGGCGCGGAAAGGCCGATGCCCTGCTGCATCATTCGGACCAGGGCTCGCAATACACCAGTGACTGAACCGCGCCGGGTTTGCCGGAGGCTCCAACTTCTGAGTAGGATGGAGCATCATGAGCAAGACAACGAACAAGTTTTCCCCCGAAGTGCGCGAACGCGCCGTGCGGCTGGTGCTGGACAATCAGGGCCAGCATGGATCGCGCTGGCAGGCGGTGCTGTCGATTTCATCCAAGATCGGCTGCGCGCCGCAAACCCTGAATGACTGGATCAACAAGGCTGAGGTGAACAGCGGCAAGCGGGCCGGTGTCTCCAGCGAGATGGCTGAGAAGATGAAGGCACTGGAACGCGAGAACCGCGAGCTGCGCCAGGCGAACGAGATCCTGCGCAAGGCCAGCGCTTATTTTGCGATGGCGGAGCTCGACCGCCGACACAGGACATGATCGCCTTCATCGACGATCACAGGGACAAACATGGGGTCGAGCCGATCTGCGAGGTTCTGCCGATCGCCCCTGCCACCTACTATGATCATCTTGCGAAGCTTGCCGAGCCGGCGCGGCTGTCAGACCGTGCGAAGCGGGATGCGGATCTGCGGCCGCACATCCAGCGCGTTTTCGACGCCAACTGGCAGGTCTACGGCGTGCGCAAGGTCTGGCGGCAGTTGCGGCGGGAGGGCTTCGATGTCGCCCGCTGCACGGTGGCCAGGCTGATGAAGGCCATGGGTATTCAAGGGGTTATCCGTGGAAAGCCGCACAAGCCGACGATCCCTGACAAGAAGCTGCCGTGCCCGCTGGACCGCGTGAACCGCCAGTTTCGCGTGCCTGCGCCGAACATGCTCTGGGTTTCAGACTTCACCTACGTCGCAACCTGGAAAGGCTTCGTCTATGTCGCATTCGTCATCGACGCCTATGCCCGACGCATCGTCGGCTGGCGCGTCAGCACCACTCCTCATGCCGGGTTCGTTCTGGATGCCCTCGAACAGGCCGTCCACGAACGCCGCCCGGTCAAGGCCATGGGGTTGGTGCATCATTCGGACCGTGGATCGCAGTATCTGTCGATCAAATACACCGAACGGCTGGCCGAGGCAGGCATCGAGCCCTCGGTCGGCAGCGTTGGCGACAGTTACGACAATGCCTTAGCCGAGACGATCAATGGCCTGTTCAAGGCCGAAGTCATCCACCGTCGCGGCCCGTGGCGCAGCTTCGAAGCCGTCGAATACGCAACCCTCGAATGGGTCGACTGGTTCAACAACCGTCGTCTGCTCGAGCCAATCGGGAACATCCCGCCCGCCGAAGCCGAAGCAAACTTCTACGCCGCTCTGGCAACTGAACCCATGGCCGCGTAACTAACCTCAATCAGCCTCCAGCAAACCCGGCGCGGTTCAAACCGACAGGTCGGTCGCGATAAAGATCAACTCCAAAGGCCTCGGCCCCTGCCTCCGAAGCGGCCCTAAGGATCGAAGCCAGCCTGTCGTCGGGAATTGGCCAGCCCCATGCGGCGACGTCTTCGTCGTCAATCGTAACGATCACAACGTCCGGAGCGCGTGTTTGGTCTGCCCGAAAGGCCTTGGCAGCATCATAAACCTGCAACTCTGGACCTTGAAGGATCCCGGTTTCACGAAGCCCGATCACTACCGCGGATACCGCGAGGGCTACCGCCAGGGCTGACGTTGCCCCCAACTTTTATCCAGCGTGAGCGAGACTCCGGGTTTGAGTTTTGCCCATTTGGGCGGGTTGGGCAACGGGGGCTGGCGCGGAGCTTTGCGGGTTGCGCAGCGTCAGGCCCCGTTGCGGGGCGAAGGTTCGGGCGAACTCGGCTGGCGTCTGCCAGCCGAGGCGGGAGTGAGGGCGTTCGGTGTTGTAGTCGGTGCGCCAGGCGGCGAGCGTGGCGCGGGCATGGTGCAGGGACGGGAACAGCGTCTCGTTCAAGCAGCTCATCGCGCAGGCGGCCGTTGAAGCTTTCGATGAAGGCATTCTGGGTCGGCTTTCCGGGCGCGATGTAGTGCCAGTCAAACTTGCGGTCATCCACGAACTTCAGGATCGCGTTCGAGGTGAACTCGGTCCCATTGTCGCTGACGACCGTCTGGGGCTTGCCGCGGGCGTCGAACAGCGTCGCCAGTTCACGCGCCACCCGTGCGCCCGACAGCGAGGTGTCGGCGATCAGGGCCAGGCATTCCCGCGTGCAGTCATCGACCACGGTCATGATCCGGAAGCGGCGGCCATCGGTCAGCTGGTCGGACACGAAGTCGAGCGACCAGCGCTGGTTTGGCAGCAGCGGCAGCACCATCGGAGCCCGTGTGCCCATGGCCCGCTTGCGCCCGCCGCGACGGCGCACATGCAGCTGTTCCTCGCGGTAGATGCGGAACAGGCGCTTGTGGTTCACCTCATGGCCCTCGCGCCGCAGGAACACATGCAGCCGACGATAGCCGAACCGGCGGCGCACCCTGGCCAGTTCTTTCAGCCGCTCGCGCAGCACCGGGTCATCCTGTCGGACCGCCTCGTAGCGCATGGTCATCCGGCAACAGCCGATCACCCGACACGCCCGCCGTTCGCTCATCCCGTGGCCCGCCACCAGATGCGCGACCGCTTGCCGCTTTGCGGCGGGCGTCACCACTTTTTTCCCAGGAGATCCTTCAGCGCCGCATTGTCGAGCATCGCATCCGCCAGCAGCCGTTTCAGACGGGCGTTCTCGTCCTCAAGCCCCTTCAGCCGCTTGGCCTCGCTGACATCCATGCCGCCATACTTGGCCTTCCACTTGTAGACGGTCGCATCGCTGACGCCGTGCTTGCGGCACAGATCGGCGACGGAAACCCCGGCCTCATGCTCCTTCAGAATGCCGATGATCTGGTCTTCGGTGAACCTGCTGCGCTTCATCTCTGGTCCTTTCGGTTGGGCCAGAGTCTACCTCAAACTGGATTAGGCGGAGGGGGCAACGTCAGGGCAATTCCCGCGATCGGCGCTCGTCCGATATCAGAAGTCGTCCACGCGTCCCCCTCTGCTTAGAAGGCGGGTTCGGCTTCACTGTTCGCTGAACTTGTCCGACAGTGGCTGCTCCGACAACTGGAAATGGTCAGTCTGGGTCGCGGATCGCGTTCGAGTTCAGTTCGGTGCCGTTGATGCCAATGACTTGAATGCGATCGGCACGGGCCCCATCCGCCAAGAATGCGGCCCGAAGCGGTTCGCTTAGAACTTGTAGGCGAACTCGGCGTTTAGGCCCAAGGCCTCGAAATCGCTCGCGCCAATCCCGTCGTAAGAGATCGACACTGTGCTCCACCAGTTCTCGCGGCTCATGCGCAGGCCGAGCTCAACCGAACCATAGAACTCAGAGTCAACATTGTCCGACTCGAGTGAGTAATCCAGCCACCGGAGGCTTGGTTCGACAAAGACAATGTCCGAGGTGTTTGTCGGGCTCAGGGGAAAGTCGAACTCGGCCGAGAGAGAAACCGAGGTCCCCTCGGCGGTCTGCCCGTCAATGGTAACCACTGTATCCGCGAAGGAGGCCACGTAGTCGTCTTGGTCCTCGCGAAGGTAGGCTAGTTCGATTTCGGGGAAGACTGTGATCTGGCCAAATTCCTTTCGGCCATAGAGCGAGGCCTTCGCGAGAGTCCGCGTCGTATCGAAGTCACTGGAGAATATGCGGCCGTCTTCGAACACGTCGATTTCTGCGGTGTTGCTGGACTGTCCCCAAGCTATACGAGCATTGAAGAACAGGTTGTCCGAGATCTCGGACGAGATGTAGGGACCGATCATCCATCCAGTGCCCGATAGATCGGTGAAGCCGTCGTCATCTTCGGTGGCCTGATCGAATTGCAGGATGACGCCGACAACCGACCGGTTCTGCAACGGGGCGTCGACGCCGAAGTAGATGATCCCGAAGCTGCCATCGCGGGTCCGTTCGCCGTCTGTGTCCGAGTAGGACGAGTACTGGCCCTCGGTCCAGAAGTACAAGCCGCCTTCATCGGACGTCCGGCCGAGCGAGAACGATACATTTCCAAACATCGGTCCGTCGCTCGTTCCGGGCGTTGCTGAGACTTGAGGAGCACCGGTGGTCTTGCGACCTCGTCCCAGCTGATAGGCGCGCGGTTCGCTGGACATCATGCGCTCGATGCGCCAATTCATGAATGCTGCCGTGACCTCATTGTAAGTCTCGCGAACGATCGCCCGGTCGACGCTGGCGACTGGCGGCGTGACGGTGATGGTGACGGTGTCAGGCGTGGAGCTTGCCCCGAGCGGGTCGGTGACGGTGAGCGAGAACACCAGCACGGCGGCGGGATCGCCGGCGACAAGGGTGGGTGCGGTGAAGCTCGGCGCGACCGTGCTGGCACCGGAGAGGGCAACGGGCGTGCCGCCGGTCTGGTTCCAGGCGTAGCTCAGCGCCCCGCCCTCGGGATCGCTCGAGCCCGCGCCGGTCAGCGAGACGCTGGCGGCAGAGGCCACGGACTGGTCCGGCCCGGCATTGGCGGTGGGCGCGGTGTTGGCCGGCGCGTTGACGGTGATGGTGACGGTGTCAGGCGTGGAGCTTGCCCCGAGCGGGTCGGTGACGGTGAGCGAGAACACCAGCACGGCGGCGGGATCGCCGGCGACAAGGGTGGGTGCGGTGAAGCTCGGCGCGACCGTGCTGGCACCGGAGAGGGCAACGGGCGTGCCGCCGGTCTGGTTCCAGGCGTAGCTCAGCGCCCCGCCCTCGGGATCGCTCGAGCCCGCGCCGGTCAGCGAGACGCTGGCGGCAGAGGCCACGGACTGGTCCGGCCCGGCATTGGCGGTGGGCGCGGTGTTGGCCGGCGCGTTGACGGTGATGGTGACGGTGTCAGGCGTGGAGCTTGCCCCGAGCGGGTCGGTGACGGTGAGCGAGAACACCAGCACGGCGGCGGGATCGCCGGCGACAAGGGTGGGTGCGGTGAAGCTCGGCGCGACCGTGCTGGCACCGGAGAGGGCAACGGGCGTGCCGCCGGTCTGGTTCCAGGCGTAGCTCAGCGCCCCGCCCTCGGGATCGCTCGAGCCCGCGCCGGTCAGCGAGACGCTGGCGGCAGAGGCCACGGACTGGTCCGGCCCGGCATTGGCGGTGGGCGCGGTGTTGGCCGGCGCGTTGACGGTGATGGTGACGGTGTCAGGCGTGGAGCTTGCCCCGAGCGGGTCGGTGACGGTGAGCGAGAACACCAGCACGGCGGCGGGATCGCCGGCGACAAGGGTGGGTGCGGTGAAGCTCGGCGCGACCGTGCTGGCACCGGAGAGGGCAACGGGCGTGCCGCCGGTCTGGTTCCAGGCGTAGCTCAGCGCCCCGCCCTCGGGATCGCTCGAGCCCGCGCCGGTCAGCGAGACGCTGGCGGCAGAGGCCACGGACTGGTCCGGCCCGGCATTGGCGGTGGGCGCGGTGTTGGCCGGCGCGTTGACGGTGATGGTGACGGTGTCAGGCGTGGAGCTTGCCCCGAGCGGGTCGGTGACGGTGAGCGAGAACACCAGCACGGCGGCGGGATCGCCGGCGACAAGGGTGGGTGCGGTGAAGCTCGGCGCGACCGTGCTGGCACCGGAGAGGGCAACGGGCGTGCCGCCGGTCTGGTTCCAGGCGTAGCTCAGCGCCCCGCCCTCGGGATCGCTCGAGCCCGCGCCGGTCAGCGAGACGCTGGCGGCAGAGGCCACGGACTGGTCCGGCCCGGCATTGGCGGTGGGCGCGGTGTTGGCCGGCGCGTTGACGGTGATGGTGACGGTGTCAGGCGTGGAGCTTGCCCCGAGCGGGTCGGTGACGGTGAGCGAGAACACCAGCACGGCGGCGGGATCGCCGGCGACAAGGGTGGGTGCGGTGAAGCTCGGCGCGACCGTGCTGGCACCGGAGAGGGCAACGGGCGTGCCGCCGGTCTGGTTCCAGGCGTAGCTCAGCGCCCCGCCCTCGGGATCGCTCGAGCCCGCGCCGGTCAGCGAGACGCTGGCGGCAGAGGCCACGGACTGGTCCGGCCCGGCATTGGCGGTGGGCGCGGTGTTGGCCGGCGCGTTGACGGTGATGGTGACGGTGTCAGGCGTGGAGCTTGCCCCGAGCGGGTCGGTGACGGTGAGCGAGAACACCAGCACGGCGGCGGGATCGCCGGCGACAAGGGTGGGTGCGGTGAAGCTCGGCGCGACCGTGCTGGCACCGGAGAGGGCAACGGGCGTGCCGCCGGTCTGGTTCCAGGCGTAGCTCAGCGCCCCGCCCTCGGGATCGCTCGAGCCCGCGCCGGTCAGCGAGACGCTGGCGGCAGAGGCCACGGACTGGTCCGGCCCGGCATTGGCGGTGGGCGCGGTGTTGGCCGATGTGAATACGACCGTCTGAGGGCTACCGACGCCTGGGGCACCGGTCGCATTGTTGGTCGTGATACTTGCCGAAACCAACGCGCTGCCGACGACCGGCGAGGTCAGCGTTACGCTGGCGATACCCGAACTGTTCGTCAGCACGTTCGAGGTATTCGAGAGGGTCCCGAAGGTAGTCGTGAAGCGGACGAATACGCCCGCACAGCCGGCGGCGTTGCCCCCACTGTTTCTCAGGGACACGGAAATCGTCGAGTTTGATCCAATGGGAAGTGACGTCGGGCTGGCGGACAGGATGGAGTTATCGAAGTTGAGCTGGTTGCACGCCGCCTGTGCAAAGGCGCTTCCCGCTGCGGAAACCATCAATATGAACGCCAGCAAAATTGCCGCCAAGTGCCGCATGAGACCAATCGGATGCGGCGCGGCGTGATGGCGGCAAGAAGACATTTTCGACCCCACGGAAACAATCGTTAACGAACTCCTAACCCGGATTGGGATCGCTAGTTTGTTGAAAGATGTGCTTTTGTGTGGCTTTCCGCGGTTTTTGGCGATTGCAGCTGCACGCACGCAACCTTGAATTGTTTCCGGAATTGTTTCTCTGGCCTCTGCACCATCAAACAGAGTGCTTAAGACTGAAAGAGCGGCGATTCCCTCGAACCCCCACACGGGTGGCACTCCTCCGCCAAATGACCGCCACCCTGCGCCAGCCCGCCACCCTGTGCGCCATGCTTCGCTTGCCTGGGGCGCGAATCCACGCGTCATGGAGTGACGGCTTGGAGGGTGAGTTGCATGGTCAACCGGGTGCGCCTGACGGAGAAGGTGGTGCGGGACTTGGTGCCCGCGGCGGGGCGGGACTACCGGATCTTTGACAGCGAGGTGCGGGGATTTGCGGTCTGCATCTACGGCTCGGGGAGCCGGGCCTTCACACTCGATTACCGCCATGGCGGACGGCAGCGGCGGATGACACTCGGGCGCTGGCCGGACTGGTCGGCGACGGCGGCGCGGGAGCGGGCGAAGGAGCTGCGCCGCGCGATCGACGCCGGAGGTGATCCGCTGGGAGAGAAGGAGTCTCGGGCGCGAGGCGCCCCGGTTCAAGGATCTGATCGCGCGCTACGCCGAAGTGCATGCAGCCCAGCTGCCACGCTGAATTTCAACCAACGAATCCTACGCGATTTGTGCATGTATGGATGGCCGACGAACATCTGCCGCGTGCGAAACAGCATCGCGCGAGCCTGCTGGTCTTCCGTCTTCACCGCGACAAAACGCATGGTGGGGCGCAACGCCGCTTCGACGATGGCCTCAGCATCTGCCGCATCATTCTTCTGACGCTTGACGAACGGCTTCACATAGACCGGCGGGATCAAGCGCAGAATGACCGCCGGCCAGGTCGATCTCGATGTGGTTCTCGGCCGAAATCACCGCCATCGGCGCCTTCGCCTCCACGACGATCTCCACAGGCAGAAAGCGCGCGACATCGGCACCACCGGCATCCGCAAACCGGGGATCGCGCAGCTAGGCAAAGACCAGATTGGCGTTCACGTCATACCGCCGGGCAACCTGGCTCACCGACACACCGGGCACCCGCGTTGACCGCAGATCATCCGCTTCTCGTGTCCGACCAGACCGACGGTCCCACGCTTCGTCACAAACAACCCCGAAGTGTCCACTGTCCGATAAAGTTGACACTATCCTCTACGCAGCACTCCCGGCAGAGCGGTCAGGCCGGACGGTTACAGTTCGCGTCCCTAGCCATGGGCCGTGGCGCAGGCCTCCATGGCAACAACGCACTTCGCGTGCCGGTCAGAAGAATGCCAGCACCTGGCCCCGCGAAAGCTTCTTGCGAAACACAACCGACCGGTCGCCGCTGGCCCCATGCAACTGGAAAACGCGCTTTGCAAGGTCAACGCCGATGACGGTAACTTCCGACATGGATGTCCTCTCCTTCTGTGATGGCTTCAACAATCATCACATTGGCACATTGCGATTCCGTCAGGAGGGGGCATCCACGCCATCAACAGAGCCAGGTCAATCACCCATCATGCGGACGAAACGCGCAACCGGGCCACGAAGGAGAGTGTAGGGAACAAGTGCGAGGACAAAAGCGATGATGATCGTCTCTCCGGGGTAGAAGGCTCGGTACACTATCAGTTGATAGATCGCGTCGAGCACGATCGCGAGGATCAGAATTCTGCTTGTCGCGCGCAGACCTTCGATCAGAGCCGACTTTCTTCGTTCCGAAGGAAGAATGATAGAGAGGAAGTAAGGCGGCGCGCCCGTCTTGCCATCCTGGATGCCATCCCTGATCGCGACAGCGGCGGCCATAACCGGCTGCAGCACAAACCGGAACGCCATCGGACCGTCAGGCCGTTCCATCAGGTGCTCAATCAGTCGTGTCGCAGCGTCCTGAAGCGACACCATCTCTCAATCC
>CAVOXQ010000009.1:0-14439 GCA_963700485.1 uncultured Alphaproteobacteria bacterium | reverse complement strand
CAACGACAAGAAACGACAAAGAACAAGGGTCAAAAAACCGATGGCTGCCGACAAACAGAATTTGCAGGATGCGTTTCTCAATCACGTCCGGAAAGCAAAGGTTCCGGTCACGATCTTCCTGATCAATGGTGTGAAACTGCAAGGCGTGATCACCTGGTTCGACAATTTCTGCGTGCTGCTGCGCCGCGATGGCCAGTCGCAGCTTGTCTACAAGCACGCGATCTCGACGATCATGCCGGGCGCACCGATCAACCTCTACGAGGGCGAAGACTGATATCCGACCCCGACGACGATCCTGACGAGGCATTCGTCCGCCCACCCGGCCGCGATCCGCGCGACCGCCGGGCGCAACCCATGCGCGCCTATGTCCTGCACCCCGACCTGAAATCCGGTCGCGCCCGCCGCACCCCCGAACATGGTCTGGCCGAGGCGGTGTCGCTGGCGGCAGCGCTTCCGGATATCGAGGTTGTCGGCGCCGAGATCGTCCGTGTCGCCCGGATTGCGCCCGGCTCTTTGTTCGGTTCGGGCAAGGTCGACGACCTCAAGTCACGTCTGGCCGCGCTGGAGGTCGGGCTCGTGCTCGTCGACGGTCCGGTCAGCCCCGTCCAGCAACGCAATCTGGAAAAGGATTGGGGCGTTCAAGCTGCTCGACCGGACCGGCCTCATCCTCGAGATCTTCGCCGATCGGGCCCGCACCCGCGAAGGCGTGCTTCAGGTCGAACTCGCGGCGCTCAGCTATCAACGCACCCGGTTGGTGCGGGCCTGGACCCGACCTCGAACGGCAGCGCGGCGGTTTCGGGTTCGTCGGCGGACCGGGCGAGACGCAGATCGAGGCGGACCGCCGCGCGATCGACGACCAGGTGATCCGGATCCGCCGCCAACTCGATCGTGTCGTCAAGACGCGCGAGTTGCACCGCGCCGCGCGGCGCAAGGTGCCGTTCCCGGTGGTGGCGCTGGTCGGCTATACCAACGCGGGCAAATCGACATTGTTCAATCGCCTGACCGGTGCCGAGGTGCTGGCCAAGGACATGCTCTTTGCCACGCTCGATCCGACGATGCGCGGGGTCACGCTGCCCTCGGGCCGAAAGGTCATCCTCTCCGATACCGTGGGCTTCATATCGGATCTGCCGCCGCAGCTTGTCGCGGCCTTTCGCGCCACGCTGGAAGAGGTGCTCGAGGCTGACCTGATCCTGCATGTCCGCGATATCTCGCATCCCGAAACCGAAGAACAGGCGCAGGATGTGCGCGATATCCTGCAAAGCCTCGGCGTTTCCGAAACGACCCCGCTCCACGAGGTCTGGAACAAGCTGGACCTCGTGGATCCACCCGCGCGCGAGGCCCTTGTGACCCAGGCCGCGCGCAGCGAGACGGTCTTTGCGGTGTCGGCACTGACCGGCGAAGGTCTGCCCCGTCTGCTTGGCGCCGTCTCGGCCGCCTTCGAGGAACCTGCGACCGAACGCGCGATGGACCTGCCCTTCGCCGAGGGGCGCAAGCGCGCGTGGCTGCATGCCGAAGGCGTCGTGTTGTCCGAAACGGAAACCGACACGGGCCACCACCTCGTCGTGCGCTGGACTGCCCGCCAGGAAAAACGCTTCCGCGATCTCTGATCGCCCTTTCGGTCCGCGCCAGGCCGCGCGGACCGGAGAGAACGCGCGCCCCGGTCCGCCAACCCTGTGCGGGATCAGGACATCACGCCCGGGGGGCTCGGGGTGCTCAGCCCCGCGCGGGACGATCCGTTCTCACATCCCGGCCACGATTCGGCGGTCCATCAACCGGCCGATCTCGCCCGATGCCAGGCCCAGCACATCGGCCAGAACCTCGGCGCTGTGCTCGCCAAGCCGCGGCGCGCGCACCGGGTCGAGCCGGGGCAGGGCGCCCCAGTTGACCGGGCTGCCCGGCACCGGATAGGTTCCGATGCCGGGTTGGTCGAGCAGCTTGACCATCGGATTGTCCGGCCCCAGATCGGGGTCCGACCGCACCGCCTCGCCAAACGACCGGAAGGGCGCCCAGGTCAGTCCGGCTGCATCGAAGGCGGCGCCGATCACGCCCAGGCTGCGTGCCTCGAACCAGGGCGCGAAGAGCGCCGTGATATCCCTGCGCGCGCGGAACCGGTTGCCCTCATCGGCCAGATCGAGGCCCAGCCGCTGGCCGAGCGCCGCCACCTCTTCCTCCAGCCCCAGCACCCGCACCAGACCTCTCCATTGCCGGTCGGTCAGCCCGATCACCATCACCCGGCGACCATCGGCCGTGACGAAATCCTGCCCGTAGGCCCCGTAGAGCGCGTTGCCGTATTTCGGCCGGTCCACCCCGTTCACCAGAACCTCGCCCACCAGACCCAGATGACCCATCATCGCCGCCGCCACGTCCTTCAGCGACAATTCCGCAAGCTGCCCGCGCCCGGTCCGCAAGCGGTGCCGTTCGGCCGCAAGCAGGGTCGAGACGACCAGCTGTCCCGCAATGCAGTCCCAGGCCGGCAGGACATGGGCCACCGGTTCCGTCGATCCTTCCGGCCCGGTTGCGACCGGAAAACCGAGGCTGGGATTGACGGTGTAATCGACCGCCGGTTCCCCCCGCCGCGTCCCGGTCAACGAAACCATGATCAGGTCGGGCCTGCGTTCCGACAGGGCCGGGTAGTCGAGGATACCCCTGCTGCGCAGGTTCGTCAGATACATCCCAGCGTCTGGCCCCGGGGCGGCTGCGAGCGCCGCGATGATTTCCTGCCCTTCCGGATGGGCGAGATCGACGGCGACCGAACGCTTGCCCTTGTTCAGGCCGGCCCAGAACAGGCTTTGCCCCTCCGCCGTCACCGGCCACCGCCCGGCGTCCAGACCGCCCTGCAACCTGTCCACCCGGATCACGTCGGCGCCCATCTGGGCCAACGTCATCCCCGCCAGCGGCACGGCCACGAAGGCCGAGCTTTCGATGACCCGCATTCCCTGCAAGATACCGGCTGTCATTCCTGCCTCCTACCAGCCGATTTCGGCCTGCATGCACACCAGACGGTCGCCCTGCACCGTCGCGAGCGATTGACGGCCGGCCACATCCGCCATCCCCGTCAGCGACAGGGTATCGAAGTGAAACAGCGGCCGGACCCCGCGGAACCGATAGTCCTTCGGCATCGCGCCGTCCCGGTGGCGCCGCGCCGCCTCCATCAGAAGGATCGCCTGAAGCGGACCATGCACCACGAGGCCGGGATATTTCTCGGTCCGTTGGGCGTAGTCGAGATCAAAATGGATCCGGTGGGCGTTGAAGGTGATCGCCGAGAACCGGAACAGCCGGACGGTGTCGATGGCCACGGGTAGCGTCCACAATGCCGCGTCCGGTGCCGGAACCGGCGGGGGCGGGGCGAATTGCTCGGGCATGGCCACATAGACGATATCCTGTTCCTCGGACAGGATCGCCCGCCCGGCCGATGCGATTTCATGGCGGACGGTCACGAAGACCATGCGCCCGGCGGCCCCGGTCTTTTCGCTGATCTTGACGATCTCCGATTGCCGGTCGAGCCGCGCCCCGATCCTTGCCGGGGCATGAAAGACCAGCCGGCCACCCGCCCACATCCGGCGTTCCAGCGGCACCGGGGGCAGAAAACCGCCACGCGCGGGATGCCCGTCCTCGCCCAGGCCCGACATCGGCGCGTCGGGCGTCCACCCCATCCAGTGCCAGAGCGGCGGCAGGGTGCCGCCTTCGACAATTCCCGCAGCGGCCCGGGTTTCAGGCGGCAGGTCCAGCGTCGCGGCCATCTGGTTGGCCTGAACAATCGTGATGGCCGCACTTGCCTCTTCACGGCGACCGACCCAGTCTTCGAAAACTCCGGTCATGTTCTTGCTTTCTCCGGGCATGTCCTGAAATTTTGTTGCCTGAGTGGCTGGCGCCCGCGGAAAGGTCAAGAGGCCGGGCATCGTGACGCATCGCCTCAGCGCCGCCAGTCTACCCGATCAAGCCGCAGATAGATGCTGTCGCACCATTCGTCGCCCCACTGCATGGTCCGTTCGGCACGATGGGTTTCGCGAAACCCGAGCCTGTGCAGCAGGCCGAGCGAGGGCGCGTTGCGCGGATCGGCCTCGGCGGTAAGCGCGGCAAGCGGATGGGTGTCGAACAGATGACCGATCACCCGTTCGAGAGCCTCGCGCATCAGGCCCTTGCCCCACCATTTCGTGCCCAGCAGGAAGCCTACTTCGGGCAACCGCCACGCGCCCGCCTTGCCGATGACGCGCCCCTCGTGCTCGATCAGGAAGTCGTCGGTATCGGCGCCCGCCCCGATCATCGCATCAAGCCAGTCACGGCTCTGCTCTAGGCTTACATGCTCGGGGCAGGACCAGTAGCGCATCACGGGTGGGTCCGACAGAAGGGCATGGACATCAGCGAGGTCGTCCGGCCGGGCCCGTCGCAGGATGACTCGATCGCATCGCAGCACCGTCATGGCGGCGACAACCGGGTGATCCCGACCGCTGCGGCTCGCGCGAGTTCTGGATCGAGGG
Source organism: uncultured Alphaproteobacteria bacterium (assembly GCA_963700485.1). Lineage (GTDB taxonomy): Bacteria > Pseudomonadota > Alphaproteobacteria > Rhodobacterales > Rhodobacteraceae > Aliitabrizicola. The sequence continues at coordinate 9,961 of CAVOXQ010000009.1, read as the reverse complement.
ACATGGGCGTGTATTCGCCGCGCCGCCAGAGTTCGCCCAGATCGTCATAGTGGCGGCTGAGCGGATGGCCCGACTGGCCGGTCGATGTCACGAAGACCGAGGAATCCGGATCGGCGAAATCGTAGACGCCGCGATAGCCCGCACCATGCACGTTCATGAACGGGTCGGGATCCTCGCCGCTGGTGACGCCCCGCTGGAGCGTGTGATCGTCACCGCTCGTGGATTGGCGGATGTTGACCAGATGGCGCAGGATCGGAACATTGCCCAGCACGGGATGATCCTGCTTGGCCTGGTGTGCATCGCCCCAGCGCCAGCTTTCGGGGCTTGGCCCATAGCGCTCGCCCAACCACAACAACGCCTCGTCGAGTGCGCTGCGTGCGATGTCGGTGCAGGTCTCGACCGGCGAGGACTGCACAATGTCGCACCAGACGCCCGCTCCGTCGGTGTTTCGGAAGACCCGTTCGACAAAGACCGGATCCATGTGGTTGAAGCTGTCGGCGAGGGGGCCGAGCTCGTCCCGGATGAGCCGGTCTTGCAGGGCCCGAAGCCATGCGGAATAGATCAGCGGCTCGGGAAGATGTTCGTTCATCTCGCCGTTCCAAGCCGCGAGCATCTCCAGCGCCTGCTGGCGCAGACGTTCCGGCGTGCCGTTGGGCGCAGGCTCGTCCGTGAACCACAGATCGGCGCCGATCAGCGGCAGCAATGTGCGCGCGGCGTTCGATACGGTGTCGAGTTGGGCCTCGATGAAGCTTTCGCGGGTATGGACTTCGCGGGTCTGCATCAGGCGCAGCCAGCGCTGGATCCGCTCGGTATCGCCCCAGTCGAAGGTCACATGGCGGGGAAAGGGCGCATCGACGATCTTGTTGTTGGTGTTGCCGAGGATGCCGGTGGCCGGTTGAACGAACCGGGGGTTGTCCGAATAGGGGAAAAGGCCCTGCCATCGGTTCTCGGGCAGCCAGCCCTGCGAAGGCATCCGGCCCATGCTCTGGTGGCGGGCGTCCCGGCGCGGCATCGCGCCGATCAGCTGCATCGCGATGCCGTCGCGATCCGCAAGCATCAGGTTTTGCGACGGCGCAACGAAAAGCGCGCCCGCGGCAATGCCCTCGGGCACGGATTGCGCGTGCATCAGGCGCAGCGCCGCCGAGAGCGATGTGTCGGCCGCCGAAAGCGCCGTCCATTCGATCGAGGCGACGTGACCGGGCGGGGTGATCGCCGCGAGATCGAAATGCGCCCCCGGTATCACCGGACCTGTCTCGCTCCACCGCAGGGTGAGGGTGACGGGTGGCGCGTCCTTGACCGTCAGGATCGACCGGCGGGTTTCGAATGCCTTCCAACCTTCGGGCGTCCGGTATTGTTCGGGATTGTCCGGGTTGAGCTGTTCGATATGAATGTCGAGGTCATCGAGATAAGACGATGTAAGTGCCCAGCCGAGCGTCTCGGATCGGCCGAGCAGAATGGCGGGCACACCGGGAATGGTCGCCCCGATCACGCCGCCGCTCGAAAGTTGAAGCCGCGCGAGATACCACAGGGTCGGCGCCGTGAAGCCCAGATGGGGGTCGTTTGCAAGCAGCGTCCCGCCGGCCGCCGACCGGCTGGGCGCCGCGGCCCAGGCGTTCGACGCGCCACCGAGGGCAGCCCTTGCAAAGGGTGACAGCGGGTCGGCCGCGAACCGCTGGCCGGCCACACCCGATACGACACCCGGGACAAGGCTCGCATAATCGGGCAGCGCCGCGATCGCGGCACCCGGATCGTCCGGCAGCAGGTCGCGGACCCGGCTGTCGGGCAATGCGAGCGAGGCGCGCGCGCGCAGAACCTCGCTGTCGATCTGCGTCGAAAGCTGGAGCGCCATCAGTTTCAGGATCGCGAGCGAATCCGCCGGTTGCCAGACGGCGATTTCCGGCGGAAACAGGAAGAACTCGGGCGCACCGCGGCCCCGCGCGCCCTCGTTCACTTGGCCGATCCAGGCGTTGACGCCATTGGAATAGGCCTGCAACGCCCGCGTCGTCTCTGCGTCCTGCGCGGCGACGGAGCGCGTGGCAAGGCCGTAGAGATCCAGCCGCCGCATGATTTCGTCGATCCGGACGGTGCGCTGGCCGAAAACCTCGGACAAGCGGCCCTGCGCTGTGCGCCGCAACTGCGTCATCTGCCAGAGCCGGTCCTGCGCATGGACGAAACCGAGCGCGAAGAACACGTCCTCGTCCGACTTGCCGAAGATGTGGGGGACGTTTGCGTTGTTCCGGATGATCTCGACCGGCGCGCTTACCCCCGACAGGGTGAAGGACTCGTTGTAGTCGGGCAGCGAACGGGACAGGAAATAATAGAGAATCACGAGCCCAAGAAGCCCCAGCAGAACAAGCCCGGTGAACACGCGCAACAGCCAGCGGAAGGCAACGATCATGACGATTTGGAACCCGGTGCTTGACGGATTGGGCGAAGCCGTTAACTAGAGCATCCGCCTTGCGGACGCAATCGCGGGGGCAGGCAGGGAGGACAGCATGGCAAAGGTGGCGTTTCTCGGACTTGGCGTCATGGGCGGCCCGATGGCGGGACACCTGGCGGCCAAGGGGCACGAGGTCACGGTCTACAACCGAACCCATGCCAAGGCCGAAGCCTGGGTTTCAAAGCATGGCGGCCGGGCGGCGGAAACGCCGCGCACGGCCGCCACTGGCGCGGATTTCGTAATGACATGCGTCGGCAACGACGACGATCTGCGCGCGGTGTGCCTCGGGGATGACGGGGCATTCGCGGGCATGGCGGCGGGAAGTGTCCTTGTCGATCACACGACTGTATCGGCAAGGGTGACGCGCGAGTTGTCGCACGAGGCGGGAACGAAGGACGTCGGGTTCGTCGACGCCCCTGTGTCCGGCGGGCAGGCGGGGGCGGAGAACGGCGTCCTTTCGGTCATGTGCGGGGGCGACGAGGCGGCCTATGCCAAGGCCGAGCCGGTGATCGCGGCCTATGCGCGGATCTGTCGGCGGCTGGGCGACAGCGGGGCGGGGCAACTGGCCAAGATGATGAACCAGATCGCGATCGCGGGGCTGGTGCAGGGGTTGTCCGAGGCCATGGCCTTTGGCCAGAAGGCGGGCCTCGACGGGGCGGCGGTGGTCGAGGTGATCAGTCAGGGGGCCGCGGGCAGCTGGCAGATGGTCAACCGCCACAAGACCATGCTGGACGACAGGTTCGACTTCGGTTTCGCGGTTGACTGGATGCGCAAGGATCTGGGCATCTGTCTCGACACGGCCGCCGAGCTGGGCGCGCGACTGCCCGTCACGGCGCTCGTCGACCAGTTCTACGGCGATGTCCAGGCGATGGGCGGCGGCCGCTGGGACACTTCGTCGCTGCTGCGGCGCCTGACGGCGTTCGACCGGACCTGAGGCCCGGTCGCCCGGATCACGGGATGATCCGGGTGTATTTCGTGCCCGACAGGGTTGCCCCCGCGATCAGTCCCGACTGGCCGAACACCAACGCGATGACAGGATCAAGCTCGGTCGATTCCTTGCCGATGCTTGCGCCGCCCTGATCGGGCGTTGCATAGCGAAGATCGGCGCCGACCGCCCAGCCATCGCTGCTGCGGAACTCGGCCAGCGCGGCGTCGGTCATGAAGAACAGGGCATGCGCGTATTGCTGCGCGCCGATCTGCAAGCCGTAGGTGGCCTTGGTCGTGGAATAGTAGTCCACCGTGACGTTGCCGATGCGCAACGCGCCGCGCCCGTAGGCCCCGCCCACGAACACCCCGGCTTCGGTCACAAGCGGCATCCAGAGCACGCCGGATGCACGGCCTTCCAATTCCGTCGTGCCGGGGTAGGTGGAGAACAGAAAGTTGCGCGTCGCATCGACCCGCGCGTCGATCTGGGCGCCCGCGCCGCTGCCGACGCCATTGCCGCAGGCGGCCGCCACCAGCAGCGATGAACCCGCCGCGCCCAGAAATACCCGTCTTGTGGTGAATGTCATGCTCTGCCCCTTGAGATTCTGCCCTGATCGCGGGTCTTGGCCCACCTGACACAACATATAGACTGTTTCCGGATTGCTGTCACCGCCCGAACCGCGCGATGGGCGGGCGGCTGCCGACAAACAGGCGCCGCCCAGGGCGATTGCAGGGAAACATCGGCCCCCCCCCGGGGGGGATGAAGAGATCCGACGCCATGGCCGCCAGGCGGCGGCAAACCGTTGCCGCCCGGCCCCCAAGCCGTATCCCCGCGGGTCCGCTACGCCGGAGCGCGGGCGAGCAGGGCAGCGACGGCGGGCGCGAAATAGGTCAGGATGCCGTCGCAGCCCGCCCGCTTGAAGGCCATGCAGGCTTTCCAGCATCGCCTTCTCGCCGTCGATCCAGCCGTGCTCGCGCGGCCCCCTTGATCATCGCGTATTCGCCCGACACCTGATAGGCGATAGGTCGGCGCGCCGAAGGCGTCCTTCACCCGTGCGGCAGATGTCGAGATAGGGCATGCCCGGTTTCACCATCACCATGTCGGCGCCTTCGGCCAGGTCGCGCGCGACCAGGCGCAGCGCCTCGTCGCGGTTGGCGGGGTTCATCTGGTAGGTCTTCTTGTCGCCCTTCAGCGCGCCCGATGCGCCCCGACCGCATCGCGGAACGGCCCGTAGAAGGCGCTGGCATATTTCGCGGCATAGCTGAGGATCGCCACATCCTTGTGGCCCGCACGCCTCCAGCGCCGCGCGCATCGCCCCGATCCGGCCATCCATCATGTCGGAGGGGCCAAGGATGTCGGCACCCGCGTCGGCCTGGGCGAGCGCCATCTTCACCAGCGCCTCGACCGTCTCGTCGTTCAGGATGATGCCGTCGCGCACCAGCCCGTCATGGCCGTTGGTGTTGTAGGGATCGAGCGCCACGTCGGTCATCACCGCGATCTCCGGCACCGCGCGCCTTGATCGCGCGGATCGCCCGGTTGACCAGGTTGTCGGGGTTCCAGGCCTCTCGCAGTCTTCGGTCTTGAGCGCGGGATCGGTGTAGGGAAAGAGGCAGATCGCCGGAATGCCAAGGCCGCGCCGCCTGGTCGCGCCTCGACGCACCAGATTGTCGACGCGACAGCCGCGCCACCCCCGGCATCGAGGCGACCGGCGCGCTCGACCCCCGTGCCGTCGCACACGAAGCAGCGGCCAGATCAGATCGCTTCACCGACAGCGTGGTTTCCTGCGACAGTGCGCGCAGCGCGGCCGTGCGGCGGAGGCGGCGGAAGCGCGTCGCGGGAAATCGGCGCAGGTCGGGTGCATCGGCATCTCCTTCGGCAGCAAGCTTGCGCTTGCTTCTGCCTGCCATGGAAAGCAGCCGCCTCAAGAGTAGGAATGCCGACGGGCGACCGGAACCGGTGCCCCGGCGGACCGAGCGCAGACCCGGCCACGCAGGCAGGAGTGGACGTGCGTGATCGAGATTACGATCTTTTCGAGGTCATCGACATGCGGCTCGTTCTCGAACCTGTGGTACTGGATCGCGCTGGCGGTCATGTGGTCGTCGACCAGTCACTGGGTGCTGGGCGTGCCCTACGACATGATCCAGCGCGCGCGGCGCGAGGGCGGGCAGGCCGAGGCCGATCTTGAAGACGCTGGTCCGCATCAACATCGAGCCGCATTCTGATTATATCGCGCAGGTGTCGGGCCTGTGGATCATGGGCTTTGTCTTCTTCGTGCTGACCGCGCTCGCCATTCTTGGCCTTCTACTACGACATCGAATTCGCGCAGGCGGTGTTTCTGCTGCTCGCGCCGATGTGCCGTCGTCGGGGCGATCAGCGCTCTGCAGCGCGCGGCGGATCGCCGCAAGCGGGGCGGTCGGCGCCGACGCCCTGCTACCGCCGCCTGATCCGTCACCGGTCGCGGTCGCAGGTGATCGGCGATGATCTCGATCTTCGTCACCGCGATGTATGGCATGTGGCACAACATGCATGTCAACGTCCTCGGATCCTGACGACGATTGACACCGCCGGGGACTCGGATAGGTCACGCGCATGCTGACCCCGTGCAGATCATTCTGGGCGGCGCGCCCGAGGGCTTTGACGCCCGGCTTGTCGCGCGCGAACTGGCCGCGCGGCGCGCCGGTCATCCATGTCGCGCGCGACGACAAGCGGATGGAGGCGATGCGGGCCGCGCTGGCGTTCTTGGCGCCCGAGGTGGTGGTGCTGGAGCTTCCCGGCCTGGGATTGCCTGCCCTACGATCGGGTCTCGCCCAACCCCGAGATCTCCGCCGCGCCGGATGGCGACGCTGGCGGCGCTGGCGCACGGGCTGCCGGGGCCGTTCGTCCTGCTGACGCACGCTGAACGCGGCGACCCAGCGGGTGCCGGCGCGCGAGGTGGTGCGGGCGGCGTCGTTCCGCGCCACGGTCGGCGACCGGGTGGACGAGGCGCGACTGCGCGGCTTTCTGGCGCGGATGGGCTTTTCGCCGGTCGCCACCGTCGGCCGAACCGGGCGACTATGCGCGTGCGGGGCGGGATCGTCGACATCTATCCGCCAGGGCCGGGGGGGCCCGTCCGGCTCGATTTCTTCGGCGATGTGCTGGACGGCGCGCGGCGCTTCGATGCCGAGACGCAGCGGACGACCGAAAAGCTGAAGCGTGGTGGACTTTGCCGCCGGTGTCCGAGGTCATCCTGGACGAGGCGGCGATCACGCGGTTCCGGCAGAACTACCGGATCGAATTCGGCGCGGCGGGGACGGACGACCCGCTCTACGAGGCGGTCAGCGCGGGCCGCAAGCATCAGGGGATGGAGCATTGGCTGCCGTTCTTCCATGACCGGCTTGAGACGCTGTTCGACTATCTGCCGCGATGCCTCGGTGATGCTCGACGATCAGGTGACGCCCGCGCGGCTGGCGCGGTGGGAGGGGATCGACGACCAGTATGACGCGCGCCGCGAGGCGATGGGGGCCAAGGGGCGGATCGATACGGTCTACAAGCCGGTGCGCGCCGGGGCTGCTCTATCTCGACGACGCGGCCTGGGAAGCGGCGCGTGGCAGCGCATCGGGTGATGCAGCTGTCGCCCCTTGCCGCAGTGCCCGGGGCCGGGGGTGCTGGACGCGGGCGGCGCGGGTCGGGCGCAGTTTCGCGCCCGAGCGCCAGCAGGAAAAGCGTCAGCCTTTTCGGTGCCTTGGCCGACCATATTCGCGCGCTTGCGCAAGCGAGGCGCCAGGTGGTGATCGCAAGCTGGTCGGAGGGCGCGCGCGAACGGTTGAAGGGGCTTCTGGACGATCAAGGGCGTGCAGGGCGCGCGCGAGATCGCGCGACTTCCGCGAGGTGCCCGAGCGGCAAGGCGGCGCTTTACCTTGTCGTCTGGCCGCTGGAAGCAGGGTTCGTGGCCGCCCGGGCTTGCCGTCATCTCGGAGCAGGACGTGCTGGGCGACCGGCTGATCGGCAAGCCGCGCCGGAAGCGGAAGGCCGAGAACTTCCTGCGCGAGGTCGACACGCTGTCGCCCGGCGATCTGGTCGTGCATGTCGAACACGGCGTCGGGCCGCTATCTGGGGCTCGAGACGATCACGGCGCTTGGCGCGCCGCATGAATGCGTGATGCTGGAATATGCCGAGAACGGCAAAGCTTTACCTGCCGGTCGAGAACATCGAGCTTCTCAGCCGCTATGGCCATGAAGAGGGGCTGCTCGACCGGCTGGGCGGTGGCGCCTGGCAGGCCAAGAAGGCCAAGCTGAAGGAGCGGATCCGCGAGATCGCGGACCGGCTGATGCGGGTCGCGGCGGAACGGCGTTGCGCCATGCGCCGATCCTTGAGGCGCCGCATTCGATCTGGGAGGCCTTTGCGGCCCGCTTCCCCTATCAGGAAACCGACGACCAGCTGTCCGCCATTGCCGACGTGGTGGCCGATCTGGAAAGGGGCAGCCCGATGGACCGGCTGATCGTCGGCGACGTCGGCTTCGGCAAGACCGAGGTTGCGATGCGCGCGGCCTTCGTGGCGGCGCATGTCGGGGATGCAGGTGGCGGTCGTCTGTCCGACGACGCTGCTGGCGCGCCAGCACTACCGCAGCTTTGCCGAGCGGTTCCGCGGTTTTCCCATCATCGGTCAGGCCCTTGTCGCGGTTTGTTTCGGCGAAGGATGCCAACGCGACGCGGAGGCGGCATGGCGGACGGGATCGGTCGACATCGTCGTCGGCACCCATGCGCTGCTGGCCAAGGCGATCAGGTTCAAGAACCTCGGGCCTGCTGGTCATCGACGAAGAACAGCACTTCGGCGTCGCCCACAAGGAACGGCTGAAGGAGATGCGGTCCGAGGTGCATGTGCTGACGCTGACCGCGACGCCGATCCCGCGCACCTTGCAACTGTCGCTTGACCGGGCGTGCGCGACCTGTCGATCATCGCCACGCCGCCGGTGGACCGCCTGGCAATCCGCACCTATGTTTCCGAATTCGACACAGTCACCATCCGCGAGGCGCTGCTGCGCGAAAGGTATCCGGGGCGGGCAGTCGTTCTACGTGGTGCCGCGCATCGCCGACCTGCCCGAGATCGAGGACTTCCTGCGCGACCCATGTGCCCGAGGTCAGCTATGTGATCGCCCACGGCCAGTTGGCGGCGGGTGATCTGGACGACCGGATGAACCAGTTCTACGACGGCAAGCATGACGTGCTGCTGGCGACCAGCATCGTCGAAATCGGGTCTGGATATTCCGACCGCGAACACGATGATCGTTCACCGCGCCGACATGTTCGGCCTGAGCCAGCTTTACCAGATCCGGGGCCGGGTCGGGCGGTCCAAGACGCGGGCCTATTGCTATCTGACGACCAAGCCCCGCGCGCCGCTGACGCCGCAGGCGGTGAAGCGGTTGCGGCTGCTGGGCAGCCTCGACAGCCTTGGCGCGGGGTTCAACCTTGCGTCAGCCATGACCTTGACCTGCGCGGCGCGGGCAACCTTCTGGGCGAAGAGCAGTCGGGCCATATCCGGAGGTCGGCTACGAGCTTTACCAGCGATGCTGGAAGAGACGATCGCCAAGATCAAGTCGGGCGAGTTGCAGGGGCTGACGGCGATGCGACGACCAGTGGTCGCCGCAGATCAACCTTGGCGTGCCGGTGCTGATCCCCGAAGACTATGTGCCCGACCTCGACCTGCGGCTGGGGCTTTACCGCCGCCTGTCGTCGCTTGCCGACCAAGGTGGAGCTCGAAGGGTTTGCCGCCGAGTTGATCGACCGTTTCGGCCCGCTGCCCGAAGGAGGTGAACACGCTGATGCTGGTCGTGCGGATCAAGGCGATGTGCAAGCGGGCGGGCATATCGCGCGCTGGACGCCGGGCCGAAGGGGGCGACGATCCAGTTTCACAACGACAAGTTCGCCAATCCGGCGGGGCTGGTCGATTTCATCCGAAGGCCGCAAGGCCCGCGGCGCGAGGTCAACGGCAACAAGATCGTGCTGCTGCGCGACTGGAAGACCGAGGCAGACCGGATCAAGGGCGCCTTCGCCATCGCGCGCGATCTTGCCGAAAAGGTGGTGAAGGCCCGCGCCTGATCCGGCCCCGCTTTTGCGTCAACGCCGCGGTATCAGCCGCATCAGCCCGAACGCGGTCGCAGCCAGCACCGTCACCCCGACCATGAGCGGCACCGGCGTGCCGTCAAACGCCAGGCCGAGCGGGGCTGCGATTGCCACGGCAAGCACCGTCGAGGTTGCGGCCGTTACCGAGGCCGCCATGCCGGCGATATGGCCGACCGGTTCCAGCGCAAGAGCGTTGAGGTTGCCGATGGTCAGGCCCGTCATGAAGAAGACGCCCGTCGTCCACACGAGATAGGCCCAGAAATAGGCCGCCTCGGGCCAGAGCCCCAGCGCACTCGCCACGGCGAAGGCGGCGGAGGCGATCACCTGGGTGCCAAGGGCGACGGTGATGAGATAGCGCATCCCAAGCCGCACCACGAGCCGCGCGTTCACGAAGTTGGCCGTGCCCGCGCAGACCGCGATCACGGCGAACCACAACGGAAACGTGTCCACGACGCCGAACGTCTCGCCAAAGATCTGCTGGGTCGACGAGAGCGAGCC